>NZ_AYVY01000003.1 GCF_000503055.1 Mesorhizobium sp. LSHC420B00
CGGGGCTTGCGGGGCCGGGGCTTGCCGGCGCGCCATTCGCGCGCGGCGCGGAGCCGGGCAGCGAAACGCCGCTCTCCAGCGATCTCAGCGCCTCGTCCAGCGTCGGCAGGTCGGCGGCATGCGCCAACCGGATCAGCACCATCTCGGCGGCGCTGACTGGACGGTTGGAAGTCTGCACCTCGGGAATGCCTTTCAAAAGCATCTGCCATGTCCGCGACAGCACCTTGACCGACAGCGTCCTGGCGAAATCGGCGCCGCGCCGGCGCTCGTCCTCGGACAGCGAGGCGTCGTCGACAGCAGCCGGCACGAAGCGCAGACGGGTGACCAGATGGTTGAACTCGGCAAGGTCGGTCAGCACCGCGGCAGGATCGGCGCCGGTATCGTACTGGGCACGGAATTCGGCAAGCGCGGCGGCGACGTCGCCCTTGATGACATGTTCGAACAGGTCGACGATGCGGGCACGGTCGGCCAGGCCCAGCATGGCGCGGACCGCTTCGGCGCTGACCGCGCCGCCGCCATGGGCGATCGCCTGGTCGAGGATGGACTGCGCGTCACGCATCGAGCCTTCGGCCGCGCGCGCGATCATCGCCAGCGCATCGTCTTCGACTTCGATGCCCTCCAGACCCGCTATCCTGGCAAGGTCGGCCTTGATCATTGCCGCATCGATGCGCCTGAGGTCGAAACGCTGGCAGCGCGACAGGACGGTGATCGGCACCTTGCGGATTTCGGTGGTGGCGAAGATGAACTTGACGTGCGGCGGCGGCTCTTCCAGCGTCTTCAGCAGGCCGTTGAAGGCCTGGTTGGAAAGCATGTGCACTTCGTCGATGATGTAGACCTTGTAGCGCGCCGATACCGAGGCGTAGCGCACGCGTTCGATGATGTCCCTGATGTCGTCGATGCCGGTATGCGAGGCGGCGTCCATCTCGATGACGTCGACATGGCGGCCTTCCATGATCGCCTGGCAATGCTCGCCGAGCACGGCAAGGTCGACTGAAGGCTGGTCGACGGTCGATGTTTTATAGTTCAGGGCCCGCGCCAGTATGCGCGCGGTCGTCGTCTTGCCGACGCCGCGCACGCCGGTCAGCATCCAGGCCTGGGCGATGCGGCCGGTGGCAAAGGCATTGGTCAAGGTGCGGACCATCGGCTCCTGGCCGATCAGTTCGGAGAAATTCGACGGTCGGTATTTGCGCGCCAGCACGCGATAGGCGGCAGGCTTGTCCGATTTCCCGGCGTCGTTTCCGGCTTCGCTCATTCGCCCGTTAAGCTCCAAGGGCTGCCACTGGAGGCGGCCGATTCCTGCGCATAGTTTCGCCCGCACGGCTTGGCGCCGTCAATGTCGGGGCAAAAGGCGAAGAGGCGGGAGGCTGGAACAATGACCCGTTCCGGGCTCGTTAGGGCTGCTTCCTTCCGGACCTGACCCGGTTGGCGAGTGGACCGTCCACCACCAACCTCCCGGCCTCCATATCGGCAATCCGGCGATGAAATGCAAGTGCGGATGATAGGAGTCGTGCGCGACGGCGAAAGCTGAAACCAAAAACCCGCCTCGGCGGGCGGGTCGTTGGTGCGAATAAT
This sequence comes from Mesorhizobium sp. LSHC420B00, assembly GCF_000503055.1. Taxonomy (GTDB): domain Bacteria; phylum Pseudomonadota; class Alphaproteobacteria; order Rhizobiales; family Rhizobiaceae; genus Mesorhizobium. The sequence goes on from NZ_AYVY01000003.1 coordinate 1,573, forward strand.
CACCATAGCGACATTAGTAGCATAGCTGCCGGCACAAAGCAAGAACAAAATGTGGCTGCGGTCAAAATTGTCGACCTCGGCGGGGCAGCGCCAACCGTATGCAATGCCCTGGTCCTCGGTTCTTCGCGCACAATCAGCGCCACGACGGCCAATGTTGCTTGCTGCCCCTTGCGGCCCCCCGGTAGCCGCTCTAGCGTCGATAAAGTTCAAAAAACGTCAAAATGCGAGGGAAACGCCGATGCTGCCGGGCCTCAAGGCAGGATTCACGCTTGACGCTCAGCTGGAAGCCGACAGCGAACAGCTGATGTGGCTCGGCCTGTGCGAATTGCGCGTCATGAACGACCGCCGCTGGCCGTGGCTGCTGCTGGTGCCGCAGCGGCCGGGCATCGAGGAAATCCACGACATGACGCCGCTCGACCAGGCGATGCTGACCTTCGAGACCAACATGGTGGCGCTGGCGCTGAAGCGGGTGACCGGCTGCACCAAGATCAACACCGGCGCGCTCGGCAACATCGTGCGGCAGTTGCACGTGCATGTTATCGCGCGCTCGGAAGGCGATCCCGGCTGGCCCGGCCCGGTGTGGGGGCACGGCCTGCGCGAGCCCTACCAGCGCTCCGACATTCGCAAGTTTGCGGAAAAGATCAAGGCAGCGCTATAAGCCTCTCCCGTGTCCATCTTGAACCTTCCTGAGTCCGCATGAGCTTTAGCCTGTTTGACGCGCCCTTGCGCGAGCCGAGCCAGTTCGTCGGCTTCGCCGGCAACATCATCGACCGGCAATCCGAAAACCGCGCCGACGATTCCGTCGAAAAGGCGCTCGCCGATCCGACGACTCGGCTTTTGCTGATGCATGGCGGCCGGCTCTATCTGAAGCTTGCGCAAGACGCATTCGATCCCTGGTTCGGCGTGGCCGAAAGCCGGCCGCTCGAGGCATCGCTCGAAAACGGCGTCCTGCTCGGTTTTTCCGAAAGTGGCCCGGTGCTGGCGGTGCCGGCCGCGGTCGAGCCCGAGCAGCTTCCCGAGACGATCAAGGCGATCGACTATCGCTCGGTCTATATGCAGGGGCTGATCGACGAAGCGGCGGCCGGCGCGCTGGCGCAAGGGGCGGCGCTGCTCGCCTGGCATGCCAGCCATCGCTTCTGCAGCAAATGCGGCACCGAAGCCGAGATGCGGGCCGGCGGCTACAAGCGGCATTGCCCGGCCTGCGGTACGGAGCACTTTCCGCGCACCGACCCGGTGGCGATCATGCTGACGGCGACGCGCGAAAAATGCCTGCTCGGCCGCGGCCGGCATTTCGGGCCCGGCATGTATTCGGCGCTCGCCGGTTTCATCGAGCCGGGCGAGACGATCGAGGCGGCGGTGCGCCGCGAAACGCTGGAGGAAGCCGGCATCCGGCTCGGCCGCGTCGTCTACCACGCCAGCCAGCCCTGGCCGTTTCCCTATTCGCTGATGATCGGCTGCTTCGGCGAACCGCTCAACGACGACATCCACCCCGACCTCAACGAGCTGGAAGACTGCCGCTGGTTCTTTCGCGACGAGGTGCTGTCGATGCTGGCCAGGGAACATCCGGGCGGCCTGGTGACGCCGCCGAAAGGGGCGATCGCCTATAACCTGATCCGCGCCTGGGCCGACAGCGCGTGACACGAAGACATCGCAGGAGCAAAAAATGATCCGTCACACCGTCGTGTTCACGCTAAAACACCCGCCGCACTCGCCTGAGGAAAAAAGGTTCCTCGCCGATGCCAAGAGGATCCTCACGGCGATAAAGGGCGTCACGCATTTCGAGCAGTTGCGGCAGGTCAGCCCCAAGAACGAGTACCGCTTCGGCTTCTCGATGGAGTTCGCCGATCAGCGGGCTTACTCCGGCTACAACGATCATCCCGACCACGTCGCCTTCGTCCGCGACCGCTGGATCCCCGAGGTCGAGGCGTTTATGGAGATCGACTACGTGCCGCTCGGCTGGGGCTGAGACGGGGAAGCGGCGCTCCAAAAAATCAATACCCCGCGTCGCGGTCCACCACATTTTCCAGCGCTTCGCCGCGCTCGAAGGCGTCCATCTGGCGCAGCATGATCGGCGCCAGGTGGACCGGATCGGAAGTTGCCGCCGCATGCGGCGTCACGAACACTTTAGGATGGTTCCATAGTGGGCTGGTCTTCGGCAGCGGCTCGACCTCGAACACGTCGAGGCTGGCTTCCTTCAGCGTGCCGTCGTCCAGTGCGCGCAGAATGTCGGCGTCCTTCTGCAGCCTGCCGCGCCCGGCATTGATCAGCACCGAGCCGCCGAGGCCGTTGCGCTTGCGCAGCTCCTTCAGCACGCCGTGGTTGATGATGCCGTGCGTCTGCGGCGTCAGCGGCAGAAGCACCACCAGGATGTCGGTAGCGTTGAGGAACGGGATCAGGCCGGCCTCGCCCGCATAAGTCGAGACACCTTGCATCGGCCGATCGCTGCGCGACCAGCCATTGACCGGAAAGCCGAGCGACAACAGCACCGACGCCGCCGCGCGGCCGAGCGTGCCGAGCCCCATAATGCCGACCGAGATGTCGCTGGCCGGCCGCTGCTGCGGTTCGTGCCAGATCTTCTTCTGCTGCTGGGCGCGGTAGAGCATGCCCTGGCGATGGTGGTCGAGCACCCGCCAGACGACGTATTCGGTCATGTACTGGGTCAGGTTGTCGGCCACCACCTTGACGACCGGAACGTCGGGCAAGGTGGGATCGGCGAAGATGTGGTCGACGCCGGCGCCGATCGAGAAGATGGCGCGCAGATTGGGCAGCGACGACAACAGGTTCGGCCGCTGTTTCCACACCACCGCATAGGTGATCGACGGATCGGCGGCGCCATTCGGCTCGAGCACCACTTCGCGCTCCGCCGACAGCAGTTCGCGCCAGCGCAGCGGATGAATACCGGTGAGGGCAAGCAGGATGCGGCCTTTTTCCATTGCGGATTGTTTTTCCTTTTTACCAACAGCGTTCGCGTCCCGACGTGCAAGGGCGCGGCAGCGTTTTGATTTTGTGCATGATCTCTGGCGAAAATCTACTCGCTAACGATGCCGACCGGCGCCGTTTCGATCTTGAAGGCGGCCGAGATCAACGCCTTTGTATAGTCGGTCCGCGGGTTGCCAAAAATCTGTTCGGAAGGTCCGGCTTCGACGATCCTGCCATTGCGCATGACGATGACTTCATTGGCGAGCGCGCGGATGACCCTCAGATCGTGGCTGATGAAGAGATAGGCGAGGTCGTGCTTGGCCTGCAGGCTGCGCAAGAGGTCGACGACCTGCGCCTGCACGCTCATGTCGAGCGCCGAGGTCGGCTCGTCCAGCATGACGAAGCGCGGGTTGAGCACCATGGCGCGCGCGATGGCGACGCGCTGGCGCTGGCCGCCGGAGAATTCGTGCGGATAGCGGTTGCGCGTCGCCGGATCGAGGCCGACTTCCTGCAGCACGTCGACGACACGCTCGTCGCGCGCATCGGGCGACAGTTTCGGCTCGTGGATCTTCAACCCTTCCTCGATGATCTCGGCGACCGACATGCGCGGGCTGAGCGAGCCGAACGGATCCTGGAAGACGATCTGCAGTTCGCGCCGCAGCGGCCGCATTTCGTTGAAGGATAGCTGATCGATGCCGCGTCCGTTGAACTGGATATTCCCGGTCGACGAGATCATCCTGGCCAGCGCCAGGCCGAGCGTCGTCTTGCCGGAGCCGGATTCGCCGACGACGCCAAGCGTCTGACCGGCCCGCACGGTGACGTCGATGCCGTCGACCGCCTTCACATTGTCGACGGTGCGCCGGAAGAAGCCCTTCTTGATCGGAAACCAGACCTTGACGTCGTTGCCGACCATCACTGGCTTGGCGGCCTGGTTGGCCGCCGGCGGCTTGCCCTTCGGCTCGGCGGCAAGCAGATGCCGGGTGTAGGCGTGCTGCGGATTGGCGAATATCTCCTTGGTCGGGCCGGTCTCGACGATCTTGCCCTTGGTCATCACGCAGACCCGGTCGGCGATCTTCCTGACGATGCCGAGATCGTGGGTGATGAACAGCATCGACATGTTCTTGCGGCTTTTCAGGCCGGCGAGCAATTCGAGGATCTGCGCCTGGACGGTGACGTCGAGCGCCGTCGTCGGCTCGTCGGCGATCAACAGTTCAGGCTCGTTGGCCAGCGCCATGGCGATCATGACGCGCTGGCGCTGGCCGCCGGAAAGCTGGTGCGGATAGGCGTCGAGCCGCTTCTCCGGTTCGCGGATGCCGACCTCGTGCAGAAGTTCCAGCGTGCGCGCCTTGGCGGTGCGATCCCCCAGGCCCTGGTGCAATTTCAGCACCTCGACGATCTGCTGCTCGATCGTGTGCAGCGGGTTGAGCGAAGTCATCGGCTCCTGGAAGATCATGGTGATCTTGTTGCCGCGCACACGGCGCAAGTCTCTCTCGTCCGTGGCCAGCAGGTCGGCGCCGAGGAACAGGATCTTTCCCGAGGGGTGGCTGGCGGTCGGATAGGGCAGCAGCTTCAGCACCGACAGCGCGGTGACCGACTTGCCGGAGCCGGATTCGCCGACCAGCGCCACCGTCTCGCCCTTGGCGAGGTCGAAGGAAATATGGTCGACGGCGATCGACTGGTTGCCGCCTTGCGTGAAGGCGACGCTGAGGTCTTGTATGGAAAGGAGAGGGGCGGTCATGGCTCAACTTCCGCGACAACCCTGTCCAAGGCGGAAATTTCCTGTCGCATGATCGAAATTTTGACTGCCATTTGAGGGGGGACGAGACGATTTGGTGCGATAGAATAGGTCTCTTTCAATCTCGTGTCCGCGGTCTGCTTTCTGCCGTCGTTCAGTGAAATGAGCTGAAGCAGTTTTTTTGCAAGCGCATCGTTGTTTTCAAAGGCATAGATGAAAATGTTGGTGTCGACATAAAGCCGGACTGCAGCCATCAATCCTCCCACTCATCGCGGAGGGCACGAACACGCGCGACAGCCTCGTCGAGGCTTGTTCCCGGCGCGTTGGCCTGAGCATTCCGCATGAGTTCAAGCAATTGTTCGCGGCCAAGAGGCCTGTTGGCCTCCTCTTCCACTGTCACTTTGACCGAGGCGCTCGGAGCTGTGCCCCTTCGCAGTTCATCCGGGAGCTTCGATGCCGGGTAGTGTTCAAGGATGACCCTATTCATAACCCTTTCCTTCCCCGACGTGCGGCTTGACGGACTGAACCGACGCCAACACCGTCATGGGTCCGGGTTCGCTCGATATCGGCCGGAATATAACATGCCGAATGCCAGCCCGCATCGCTCTCATCTGAACGTCTTGCGCGGATCGAAAGCGTCGCGGGTGGCCTCGCCGACGAAGACCAGCAGCGACAGCATCAGCGAGATGACGACGAAGCCGGAAATGCCGAGCCATGGCGCGTTGAGATTGCGCTGTGCCTGCTTCAACAACTCGCCGAGCGAGGCGGAGCCGGGCGGCAGGCCGAAGCCGAGATAGTCGAGCGAGGTCAGCGTCGAAATCGAGCCGCTAAGCAGGAAGGGCAAGAAGGTCAGAGTCGCCACCATGGCATTGGGCAGCAGATGCCGGAACATGATGGTGATATTGGACACGCCGAGCGCGCGCGCCGCATTGACATATTCGAAATTGCGGGCGCGCAGGAATTCGGCCCTTACCACGCCGACCAGTGCCACCCAGGAAAACAGCAGCATCAATCCGAGCAGGATGAAGAAGCCGGGCGGCAGGATGGCGGCGACGATCAAGAGCAGATACAGCACCGGGATCGCCGACCAGATCTCGATGAAGCGCTGGAACAGAAGGTCGGTCCAGCCGCCGAAATAGCCCTGCAGAGCGCCGGCCGCCACGCCGATCAGCGCCGAGCCGGCAGTCAGAACCAGGCCGAACAGCACCGAGATCCTGAAGCCGTAGATGACGCGCGCCAGCACGTCGCGGGCCTGGTCATCGGTGCCCAGCCAGTTCCAGTTGCCGACGTTGCAGTTGGGGTCTGCCTCGCCTTTCGGATACTGGTTGCAGCGCGTCTNGGCGGCCAGATCATCCAGCCATTGGCGTTGATCTCGTCCTGGATGACCGGGTCGCGGTAGTCGGTGACCGCATAGAAGCCGCCGAACTTCTCCTCGGGATAGGCGACCAGGACCGGAAACAGGATCTCGCCCTTGTAGGAGGCGATGATCGGCTTGTCGTTGGCGATCAGTTCGGAAACCAGCGACAGCACGAACAGGAACAGGAAAATCCACAACGACCAGTAGCCGCGCCGGTTGGACTTGAAGTTCTGCAGGCGGCGCTGGTTGAGCGGCGACAGAAAGGGCCGCGCGATCCGAGGCGGCGCCGTTTCGGCTGTGGCCTGCGCCATCAGACGTCTCTCCGCTCGAAGTCGATGCGCGGATCGACCCAGGTATAGATCAGATCGGACAGCAGCCCGACGAACAGGCCAAGCAGCGAGAAGATGTAGAGATTGGCGAAGACCACCGGATAATCGCGCTGCACCACCGAGTTGAAGCCGAGCAGGCCGAGGCCGTCGAGCGAAAAGATGTTCTCGATCAGCAGCGAGCCGGTGAAGAAGGCCGAGATGAAGGCGCCGGGAAAACCGGCAATGACGATCAGCATGGCGTTGCGGAAGACGTGGCCGTAGAGCACCTGCCGCTCCGACAGGCCCTTGGCGCGGGCGGTGACCACATATTGTTTGCGGATTTCCTCGAGGAAGGAATTCTTGGTCAAAAGCGTCGTCGTGGCGAAGGCCGACAGCACCAGCGCCGTCAGCGGCAGGGTCATGTGCCAGAAATAGTCGACGATCCTGGCCGGCCACGACAGCTGGTCCCAATTGTCGGAGGTGAGGCCGCGCAGCGGAAACCAGTCCCAGAACGAGCCGCCGGCAAACAGCACCATCAGCAATATGCCGAACAGGAAGCCTGGAATGGCGTAACCGACGATGACGACGCCGCTGGTCCAGACGTCGAAGGTGGAGCCGTCCTTGACCGCCTTGCGGATGCCGAGCGGGATCGAAATCAGATAGGACAAAAGCGTGATCCACAGCCCGATCGAGATCGACACCGGCATCTTTTCCAGGATCAAGTCGAGCACCGAAATGTCGCGGAAGTAGCTGTCGCCGAAATCGAAGCGGAGATAGTTCCACAGCATCATGCCAAAGCGCTCGAGCGGCGGCTTGTCGAAGCCGAACTGCTTCTCCAGCTTCTTGATGAATTCCGGATCGAGCCCTTGCGCGCCGCGGTATTTCGAGCCGACGTCGCCGGCCACATCGAAATTGGCGCCGCCGGCATCACCGCCGCCGCCACCGAGGCGATCGCTGCCGCCCTGGTTGGTCAGCCTGGCAATGACCTGCTCGACCGGCCCGCCAGGCGCGAACTGGATGACGGCGAAGGACACCGCCATGATGCCGAACAAGGTCGGGATCATCAGCAGCATGCGGCGCAGTATATAGGCGCCCATCAGTTTTTACCCTCCTTAGGGAGGACCACTGTGGCTGGGGGTGCCCCCGAGGCAATCGCTTCAGGCCAATTGTCGACGCCGGCGCCGCCTCTCATTGTCCTGCCGGACATTTCTCCCCGTATAGTGACGGGGAGAAAGGGGCTGGCCGTAGTCTCGGCGCTTTTGTTGCCATGTTTGTGGTTGGCGAAATCCTCGATGAAAGCCCCCCTCTCCCCGTCGCTATACGGGGAGAGGATGCCGGCAGGCAGGTGAGGGGCGGCGCCAACGCCCGCAAGAAATTCAGCCTTTGCCAATCTTTGCCGCCTTGTCCCTGTCAAACCACCACAGCGCTTCCATCGCGAAGCCGTAGTCGGGTTTCGTTTCGTCGAAACCGAACATGTCCCAGAAGGCCACGCGGTGATTCGCCGAATACCAACTAGGAATCCAGTCCATGCGCGCGCGCAAGACCCGATCCAGCGAACGCAGCACTGTCGTCAGTTCCTGACGGTTTTTGACGCGGTCTATCGCCTCGACAAGCATGTCGATCGCCGGGTCTGCCGTGCCGGACAGATTGCGCGATCCCTGCAGGTTGGCCGAGCGTGAATGGAAGATGCCGTCCATTCCCTCCCGTGTTGGCGTCGGCGAGAACAGCACCGCCATCGCTATCATGTCGAAATCGAAGCTCGCCTGCCTGGCTTGGTGCTGTGCCGACTCGACCAGGCGGATTGAGGCGTCGAAGCCGATGGCCTTCAAATTCTCCGCCCACGGCCCATAGATGCGCACCAAACCTTCGTCGTCAGCAAGGATTTCTAACCTGAAAGTTTCGCCGGCGGCATTCTGGAAAAATTGACCGGACCGTTTCCATCCCGCGTCAGCCATCAGCTTTTGCGATGCGCGCAGCAATTTCCGGTCACGGCCGCTGCCGTCGGATGGGGGCAGAGCATAGACTTCGCCGAAGACTTCAGGCGCAAGCTTGTCGCGAAGCGGTTCCAGCAGCGTCAGTTCGTCAGGAGACGGTACGCCGGTGGCTTTGAATTCCGATCGTTCGAAATTGGATTGCGAACGATCATAGAGGCCGTAGAACAGCGATTTGTTGGTCCATTCGAAATCGAAGCACAACGCAATGGCGCGGCGCACGCGCATGTCCCGAAACCGTTCGCGCCGCTGGTTCAAGGCTGTCGCGTACATTAACGGGCGCTTTTCGGAAGGAAACTCGCGTTTAACCACCTTGCCCGCGGTGAGCGCCGGAAAATCGTAGCCGGTAGCCCATACGCGCGACGTTGCCTCTTCGCGGAAATGGACTTCGCCCTTCTTGAAAGCCTCGAAAGCCGCCTGACGGTCGCCATAGAACTCTATGCGCAGCTTGTCGAAATGGAACTGTCCTTTATTGACCGGCAGGCCGCGGCCCCAATAGTCCACGACGCGCTCGAACTCGATTGTCTGTCCCGGACGCACCAACCCGACCTTGTAAGGGCCGGATCCGAGCGGCGCCTTCATGCGGGAGCTGTCAAACGGGGCGATCGCGAAATATGCCTTGGAGAGGATCGGGAACGTTGCGACATCCAGGATGGTGCGTTCCGATTGCTTGCCCGAAAAAGTCAATCTCAGCGTTCCAGTATCGGCGGCGACGGCTTGGGTCATCTCACGGAGCGGCAGCGAGAGATCGGGATGGCCCTGATCCTTGAAAAGGGTGAACGTATATGCGGCATCCTCTGCGGTCAGCGGCGAGCCGTCATGCCAGCGCGCCTGCGGGCGCAGGGCGAACTCGAACATGTTGCGGTCCGCCGAGATCGTCACGCTTTCAGCCAGCAGTCCATAGATGGAATCCGGCTCGTCCTGTGCGCCGGTCATGAGCGAATCGAAACACATTTCCATGCGCGGCGGGGCGTCACCCTTGGGCACGAAGCTGTTCAGCGTGTTGAAGGTGTAGGGATTCTGGTTGAACACCCATTGCGATGGGCCGAAATTGAAGATGCCGCCCTTGGGCGCGTCGACATTCACATAGTCGAAATGCGGGAAATCAGGAGGATATTTGAGATCGCCGAAGGCCGACAGGCCGTGCAGTTTCACGCCGGTCGGGATCGTGGCGAAAGCCCGGCCGGGCAGCCATGCAGCTGCCGCGGCGGCACCGCTCAGGGCGAGGAAGTCGCGACGGGGCAGCGCCGCCATCAATTGCCACTCTTGTATTTGGCCGCCAGCGCTTTTTCCTTGACCGTATCGATCCACCAGGAATTCTGGTCGACGCCGCTATAGGCGGGCTGCTTTTCCGGCATACCGAACTTGTTCCAGTAGGCGAGCCAGACCACGGCGCGGTAATATTGCGGCACGACGTAGAAATTCCACAACAGCACCCGGTCGAGCGCATGGGTGGCGGCAACCAGATCGTCGCGGTCGGTGGCAAAGATGACACGATCGACCAGCGCATCGACGACCGGGTCCTTAATGCCGGCGTAATTGCGCGATCCCGGCGTATCGGCCGCCTTGGAGCTCCAGAAATCGCGCTGCTCATTGCCGGGAGAGTCGGACTGGCCGAGTATCGAAGTGACCACGTCAAAGTCGAAATGGGTGACGCGGTTGATATACTGGGTCTGGTCGATCAGGCGCAGCGTCGCGTCGACGCCGATCTTGCGCAGATTGGCTATGTAGGGGCTGGCGATGACCTGATCGGTGTCGTTCCAGCCGAGGATTTCGAATTTGAACGGTTCACCGGTCTTGGCGTTGACCATCTTGCCGCCCTTGATCACCCAGCCCGCCTTGGCGAACAGATCGACGGCTGTCTTGAGGTATTTGCGTTCCGCCTGCGGCGTGTCGTAGACCGGCAGCTTGAATTCCTCGGTGAAGAGTTCGGGCGGCAGCTTGTCGCGGTACTGCTCGAGGATTTCGAGTTCCTTGCCTTGCGGCAGGCCGCTCGACGCCAGTTCCGTGCCTTGGAAATAGCTGCTGGTGCGGGTGTTGGAACCGAAGAACAGGGTCCGGTTCATCGTCTCGAAGTCGAACGGGTACATCAGCGCGGCGCGCACCAGACGATCCCTAAACAGCGGGCGCCTGGTGTTGAGCATGAAGGCCTGCATCGGTTCGGGCGACGCGGTCTTGAATTCCTTCTTGATCACGTCGCCGGCCTTGACCGCCGGAAAGTCATAGAATGTGTTCCAGCGCCTTGAACTGTTCTCCGGCTTGATGTCGTCCAACCCGCCCTTGGTGAAGGCCTGCCAGGCGGCATTGTCGTCGAGAAAATAGGTGAAACGCTGCCTGTCGAAATTCTCGCGGCCGATCTTCACCGGCAGCTTGGCCGCCCAGTAGTCGGGCACGCGCTGCCAGATGATTTCGGATCCCGGCTTGAAGCTGGCGATCTTGTAAGCGGCCGAGCCGAGCGGCGGCTCCAACGTGGATTTGGTGACGTCGCGCTTCTTGCCGTTGGCGTCGGTACCTTCCCACCAGTGCTTCGGCAGCACGACGAGGCCGCCGAGGATCTGAGGTAGCTCGCGGTTGCCTTTCTGATTGAAATGGAACTCGACCTCGCGATCGGAGATGGCGACCGCGTCGGTGACGTTTTCGAAATAGCGGCTGTACATCGGGCTGTTGGCCTTCAGCACCTGGAACGACCAGATCACGTCGTCGACGGTGATCGGCTGGCCGTCATGCCACTTCGCCCGCGGATCGAGGCGATAGGTCGCCGAGGAATAGTCGGCTGGATATTTGTAGGCATCGGCGATCAGCGGATGGTTTACGCTGCCCTCGTCCGTCGCCTGCTCCATCAGTGTGTCGTAGAGCAGGCCGCCGCCGAACTGCGCGAAGCCTGCGGCCGGCGAACCCTGCACGATATAGGGATTGAAGCTGTCGAACGTGCCGAGCTGAACCGAATTCAGCGTGCCGCCCTTGGGTGCATCCGGATTGATGTAATCGTAGTGCTGGAAGTTGTCGCCATATTTGGATTCGCCGATCAGCGACGAGGTCGTGCGCCATTCGTCCGCGAGGGCCGCCTGCAGGCCGCCGGCAAAAGCAGCCAGCATAAGCACCGATTTCAGAAGCGTCCGCGCTCGGCCAACCGTCATGCGTTCTCCTCTTCGCGATATAGCGCCGTCACGATAGCGTCTGGGCCCAATCTAGATCATTTGGCGCCGCTGAAAACCGCAACCGAGCGGCTTTGTCGTCGCATATGCATTTTTCCTAACGAAAAAGCCGGGCTGAACCCGGCTTTTTCAAGGATTATGTCATTACAGTTTTGTTATTTTGCGGGTGCAGCCGGAGCGGCTGGCGCCGCGCCTTCTGCCGGCTTGGCAGGGGCTGCACCTTCGGCCGGCTTGGCGGGCGCGTTTTCGGCCGAGGCGCCGGGCGCCGGCAGCGGCTTCGGATTGTCCGACAGCGTACGCAGATAGGCGATGACGTTGGCGCGGTCCTCATCTTTCGGCAGGCCGGCGAAACCCATCGCGGTGCCCTTCACGAACTTCTTCGGCGAGGTGATGAAGTGGTTGAGGTTGTCGTAGGTCCACTTCTCGGCGCCGCCCTTGGAAAACTCCTTCATGCCGGCCGAATAGGCAAAGCCCTCATGCTCGGCGACCGGACGGTCGATGATGTCCCAGAGATCGGGGCCGACCTTGTTGGGGCCGCCCTTTTCACCGGAGTGGCAAGCCTGGCATTTCTTGAAGACGGCGGCGCCCGCTTCGGCGTTGGCGGTGGTCAGCAGCTCGGCGATCGGCTTGGCCTCCGCGGCGGGAGCGGCCGGGCCGCCTTCGGCAGGCTCGGTCGCCTCGATGGCAAAGCCGGGCTTTTCCGGCGCCGGCGAGGCAAACAGCGCGTCGGACACGATGCCAACGGAAAAGACAATGAACACCGTGCCGAGGAAAGCGGCGAGCAGCTTGTTGACTTCGTTGGAATCCATACGCCCCAGGCTCCCTTTTCCGGCGGACTGATCCGTCCACTCCGTCCGTCGGTATCGTGAACCACCCTGCGAGGCGGTCAAATCGCGCGGAAACTAGGTCTTTTGCTCCGGCGTTGCAACACCTATAAGGGCGCTGCCAGTGAGACCTTTTGCCACTTTTGTCCTCCTCTTTTTCGAGCCTCTGCCCGCCTCATGTCCACCCTCATCCTGATCCCGGCCCGCATGGCCTCGACCCGCCTGCCGGGCAAGCCGCTGGCCAACATCGCCGGCACTCCGATGATCGTCCACGTCGCCCGCCGTGCTGCCGAGGCCGGCCTCGGCCGGGTCGTCGTCGCCACCGATACGCAAAGCGTCGCGGAGGCGGTGCGCGCGCATGATTTCGAGGCGGTGATGACGCGGGCGGACCACGAAACCGGCTCCGACCGCATCTTCGAAGCGCTGACCATTCTCGACCCTGGCAACAGCGTCGAGACCATCGTCAATGTGCAGGGCGATCTGCCGACCATCGAGCCCCTTGTTATCGGCGCCGCGCTTAAGCCTTTCGAGAACGCAGCGGTCGACATCGCCACGCTCTGCGTCGAGATCGTCCGCGACGAGGAAAAGACCAATCCGAACGTCGTCAAGCTGGTCGGCTCGCCACTCTCGGCGACGCGGCTCAGGGCGCTCTATTTCACCCGCGCCACCGCCCCCTGGGGCGAAGGCCCGCTCTACCATCATATCGGCCTCTATGCCTATCGCCGCGCCGCACTCGAACGCTTCGTTGCGTTGAGGCCGTCGCCGCTGGAGCGCCGCGAGCGGCTGGAGCAGTTGCGGGCGCTCGAGGCCGGCATGCGCATTGATGCGGAGATCGTGCAGTCGGTGCCGCTTGGCGTCGATACGCCGGACGATCTCGAACGCGCCAGGGCACTCCTTTCCAACTAAGAAATTCTTCCCCAATTCCCGAGACTCTGCGCATGCCTGAAAAGACCAACAAAATATCCTTCCAGGGCGAGCCGGGCGCCAATTCCGACACCGCCTGCCGCAACATGTTCCCGTCGATGGAGCCGTTGCCGTGCCCGACCTTCGAGGACGCCTTCAACGCGGTCGAGACCGGCAAGGCCGATCTGGCGATGATCCCGATCGAGAACACCATTGCTGGCCGCGTCGCCGACATCCATCACCTCTTGCCGGAATCGAAGCTGCACATCATCGGCGAATATTTCCTGCCGATCCACTTCCAGCTGATGGTGCTGCCCGGCGTCAGGCGCGACGAGATCAGGACCGTGCACAGCCACATCCACGCGCTCGGCCAATGCCGCAAATACATCCGCAAGAACGGCTGGAAGGCGACGGTTGCCGGCGACACGGCGGGCGCCGCCAAGATGGTCGCCGCGATGAAGGACCGCACCATGGCCGCGCTGGCGCCGGCGCTGGCCTCGACCCTCTACGGGCTCGACATCATCGAAGAGAATGTCGAGGACACCGACAGCAACGTCACCCGCTTCGTCGTGCTGACCAAGAACAAGCAATGGGCCGAGCGCCCCTCCGCCGACGCCCGGATGATGACGACCTTCATCTTCCGCGTCCGCAACGTGCCTGCCGCGCTCTACAAGGCGATGGGCGGCTTCGCCACCAACGGCATCAACATGACCAAGCTGGAAAGCTACCAGCTCGGCGCGTTTACAGCGACGCTGTTCTACGCCGACATAGAGGGCCATCCCGACGATCCGCTGGTGAAGCTGGCGCTCGACGAGTTGCGCTTTTTCTCGCGCGAAATGCGCATTCTCGGCGTCTATCCCGCCAGCGCCTCGCGCGAGCAATGGAAGGTGGCGGATTAGGTCACTATTCGCTGCCGACCGACCTCCAACCGGGCAAATCACCTGGCGTCTAGCTTGGCAGACCGAGCTTGTTCTGCTTGGCCGGCTTGCCGCATTCGCGGCGGCTGATCGACCGGTTCATGGCGTCGATCTTGCCGCTTGCCTGGTCGGCGTCACGCTTGGCTTTTGAGCGGATGTCCGGCGTGAACGGGCCAAAGCCCGTCGCCGGGTTGGAGAAAGACGGCTTGGCGTCCACCGGCAAATGATATTGCTGCGCCAGGCCGTTTCGTTGCGCCAGCAATTGATCGCAAGGCACCTTGTCGTATAGCAGCGAGGACTGGACGTTTTCGTCCTGCCGTTCGGACATCGAATTGCCGACGCAGCCGGCCATCGCCAGGCAAGACGCCAAGACCATCATGTTCCAGCGCATGAACGTGCTCCTTGTCTTTCGCAGCTGCCGCTCTCCTGCGCAGCGGCAGGAGTCTTAGCCAGATTTTACGCTGCCGGAAAGCAAGCTTGCCACTACGGCCAGCCCTTCGACCGGTTCGCGGCGATCCTGCCGGATAATCGTTGCCTGCAGCGACAGGACCGAAAAGTCGTTGGCGTCCAGAACCCGCTCTACATAGCTTTGCGAATGCGCGTAGCGGCGCGACGGCTGCAAGGCGAAATCGCCGCTGCCACACGAGTCGCCGCCGGCGAGCGTCTCGACGGAGAACGCAAACAGACCGCCGCCGGCAAGCATTCCGGCAATCTTGTTCACCACCCTGTCGAGTGCGCCGACATAGATGAACACATCGGCCACCATCACCAGATCGGCTTTCGGGCCAGAATAGCAAAAATCCTGCAGGTCCGTCTTGACGAGCAGATCGTAGACGCCTTTGGCACGCGCCTGCCTGAGCATGCCGGCCGAGATGTCGTAACCCTCCAGCCGATCGGCGATCGGCCGCAGTCTCTGGCCCATGAGGCCGGTGCCGCAGCCGAGATCGAGCGCCAGCGAAAACCGGCCCGGCCGTGCTGCCCGGATGGCTCGGTCGAGACATTCGGGCAGACGATAGCCTAGCCTGTCGACCAGCTCACCCTCGAAGCTTCCGGCATAGTGGTCGTACAGCGTCTCGACAAAGGCGCTGGGCGGCGCCTGGGCGGCCGCTGCCTTGCCGATCAATTGCAGCTTGAGCACCGCGCCGAGCCTGTCCGCCGGGTCGAGCTGCAGCGCCGTCGTCCAGGCCTGCGCAGCGAGATCGGGCGCGCCCGCCGCCTCCTGCATCTCACCGAGGCGGAACCAGCCGGCCGGCCATTGCGGCGCCAGTTCGAGCGCGCCGAGCAGCAATTCCGACGCTGCCGCGTGATCGCCGGACGCATGGAGCATATCGGCATAGTCGGCGCGGCGGTCGGCGGTCAAATCGCCGGACGAGGTCTGGAGCGGTTTCATGGCGATCAGGTTCCGCCGGTGTTTTGCGGCCGGCCTGCGCTCTATGCTGGAGTCAGCAGTGACTTACAACAGGCTTCCCGCGCCGGAATTAGCGCCTATCTTGGGGCCATGCGCGCCAGCGACCTGCTTCATCCCCGGCCAGAAGGGCTGTATTGCCCGCCCGGCGATTTCTTCATCGACCCGGTGCGGCCGGTCAACCGGGCGCTGATAACGCACGGCCATTCCGACCATGCCCGCTCCGGCCACCGCTCGGTGATGGCGACGCAGCAGACGCTCGACATCATGGGGCTGCGCCACGGCGAAGGTTTTGCTGGAACGACGCAAGCCGCCGTGCTCGGCGAGACGATTACGCTCGACGGCGTCACCGTCAGCTTTCACCCGGCCGGCCATGTGCTGGGCTCGGCGCAGATCAAGGTCGCGCACCAGGGCACATGCATCGTCGCGTCGGGCGACTATAAACGCCAGAAGGACGCGACCTGCGAGCCGTTCGAGCCGCTCAAATGCGACGTCTTCATCACCGAGGCGACGTTCGGCCTGCCGGTGTTCCGCCATCCGCCCGATACCGAAGAGATCGCGCGGCTGCTGAAATCGACCGAGCAGTTTCCCGAGCGCACGCATCTGGTCGGCGCCTATGCGCTCGGCAAGGCGCAGCGCGTCATGCGCCTGCTGCGCGATGCCGGCTACGAAAAGCCGATCTACATCCATGGCGCGCTGGCCAAGCTCAGTGAATACTACCAGAGCCAGGACATCGATCTCGGCACACTGGAACCGGCGACCGTCGAGAGCGGTGCGAAACGCGACTTTGCCGGCGCCATCGTCGTCGGCCCGCCATCCGCGTTCGCCGATCGCTGGGCGCGGCGTTTTCCCGATCCGATGTCGTGCTTCGCCTCAGGCTGGATGCGCATCCGCCAGCGCGCCAAGCAGGGCGGCGTCGAGCTGCCGCTGATCATCTCCGATCACTCCGACTGGGACGAGCTGATCGCGACGATCAAGGAGACCGGCGCCGAAGAAATCTGGGTGACGCATGGCCGCGAGGAGGCGCTGGTGCGCTGGTGCGAACTCGAAGGCATCGCCGCCAAGCCGCTGCATCTGGTTGGCTATGAGGACGAGGGCGATTGAGGATGCGAGGTTCGATGGTCACCTGCGCAGAGCTCTACGCCGCCCCCCTTTGTCCTGCCGGACATCTCCCCCACTTGGGGGGAGATTGGATGTCGCGCCGGATTTCGCCAACCACTAACGTTGCAGGACGGGCGGCAACGACGAAACTGCCAATCTCCCCCCAAGTGGGGGAGATGTCCGGCAGGACAGAGGGGGGCGCGACAGAACGCGAGGCTGGCCCCTTGGCGCTCCACTCATGAACCGCTTCGCCGAGCTTCTCGACCGGCTGGTGCTGACGCCGTCGCGCAACGGCAAGCTGACGCTTTTGACCGACTATTTCCGCGGCGTCGAGGATCCGGATCGCGGGCTGGCGCTGGCGGCCATTACCGGCGATCTGTCGATCGCCGCGGTCAAGCCGGCAATGCTGCGCACGCTGGTCGTCGAGCGCATGGATCCGGTGCTGTTCGGCTATTCCTACGATTATGTCGGCGATCTGGCCGAGACCGTGTCGCTGGTCTGGCCGCAAGCGCCGGTCGACATTGCGAACCACGAGCCGACGCTGGCCGAGGTGGTGGCGAAGCTGCAGGCGGCGAGCCGTTCCGACGGGCCGCAGGTGCTGGCCCGGCTGCTCGACAGCGCCAGCACTTCGGCGCGCTTTGCCATCATAAAGCTAGTCACCGGCGGCCTGCGCATCGGCGTCTCGGCGCGGCTGGCCAAGCAGGCGCTGGCCGATTTCGGCAAGGTCGATATCGCTGAGATCGAGGAACTCTGGCACGGGCTGACGCCGCCTTATACGGCGCTGTTCGCCTGGCTGGAGGGCAAGGCGGAAAAACCCAGGAAAACGGCGCTGGCGCTGTTCAGGCCGGTGATGCTGTCGAATGCCGTCGGTGACGGCGACCTCGAAAAGCTCGACCCGGCCGACTACGCGGCCGAATGGAAATGGGACGGCATCCGCGTCCAGGCAGTTTGCGAAGGCGGCATTCGCCGGCTCTATTCGCGCACCGGTGACGACGTTTCCGGCGCCTTTCCGGATCTTGCCGAGGCGATGGATTTTTCCGGCGCCCTCGATGGCGAGCTTCTGGTCGGTGACCCCAGGCAGGCGACGGGCACGTTCTCGGACCTGCAGCAGCGGCTGAACCGCAAGAGCGTGTCACCCAAGATCCAGCAGCAATACCCGGCCTTCATGCGCTGCTACGATGCGCTGCAGATCGGCGACGAGGATGTGCGCGGACTTCCCTTCCGCGAACGGCGCGGCCGGCTCGAGGCCTTTGTGAGGACACTCGATCCGAGCCGCTTCGATCTGTCGCCGCTGGTCGAATTCACCAACTGGCAGGCGCTGGAGGAATTGCGCCGCAAGCCGCTGCATCCGGTCATCGAAGGCGTCATGCTGAAGCGCTGGGATTCGCCTTATGTGGCCGGGCGGCCGAAGGGCCCCTGGTTCAAATGGAAGCGCGATCCGCACACCGTCGACGCCGTGCTGATGTATGCCCAGCGCGGCCACGGCAAGCGCTCGAGCTTCTATTCCGACTACACATTCGGCGTCTGGTCCGGGCCGGAAGGATCGGAAGAGCTGGTGCCGGTGGGGAAAGCCTATTTCGGCTTCACCGACGAAGAACTGAGGCAGATCGACAAATATGTCCGCGACAACACGATCGAGCGCTTTGGCCCGGTCCGCTCGGTGCGTGCCGACCGCAGACAAGGCCTGGTGCTCGAGGTGGCATTCGAAGGGCTCAACCGCTCGACGCGGCACAAATCGGGCGTCGCCATGCGCTTTCCGCGCATTTCACGACTGCGCTGGGACAAGCCGGCAGCCGAAGCCGACCGCATCGAGACGCTGCAGGCGCTGCTGGACAGTTAACTTAAGGAAGGACTGAAACGCGGATCTCGTAGATGTCGACCGACTTGCCCTGCTTGTCGAAGTCGGAATTGATGGCGATGGTGCCGGCAGCGCCCGGACGCTTGTCGGGAAGGCGCACGTCGAACAGATATTCATTGCGCTCGCGACCGACCGCATAGCGCTTGCGGCCACAGTCGCCGAGTTCGCCGAAATTGCAGTCGACGGAAATCTGCGTCTCCTGCCCCTCCTCGGAGCGTGCGATGATGTCGAATGTGGCATGCTTGCCGGCGATCCTCTCCAGCACGCCTTGCCCGACGTCGAAGCTGATGGCCGAGCCGGATGCGCCCGAGCGGATGCGCAGGAAGGAACCGCTTTCGTCCTGGACAACGTCGGCCTTGGCGTCCGACGGCGCATTGACCTGCGTCGGGTCGCCCGGCGAAAACACGTTGATCCAGTCGCGCGCCTGGTCCTCCTCGCCCTGCTTTGGCGGCGAAGCGGTGTCATCCGGCGTGAAATCGTCGCCGTCGACCGTTGGCGGCACTTCCGGCGGCGCCGTGTCGAGTTCGGTTGCCGATTTGAAGACGCCGGTCTGGTTGGCGAAATAAAGGCCGATGCCGGCGGCTGCGAGCAGCGTCACACCGAGGAAGATCGCGGTCAAAGGCAGGCGCCGCCGCCTCGCCCGCCGGTCGTCGCGGTCGGGCGTCACTTCCGCATCGTCGGTTTCGACGTCGGCTTCGGTCGGAGCCGAGGCCCCCATGTCGATCACCGGCACTTCGGCAACAGGTGCATCGGGCATGATGTCGGGGACGACCGGCAGGACGCGCGACCGAGGCGCATCGGATTCGGGCGGCTGCGCCGGACCGTCAACGACGACATCGGGCGACGGCACGGGCTCGGCTTCGGTTTCGGTTTCAGCTGGAGGCTCCACCGCCGGTGCTGTCTCCAAACTGTCGGTCGGCGCGGCGACGTCGGGAACCGCCGGCAGGAATTCCGATTCGATTTCGGTGATCTTGGCCTGGACCGCCTTGCGGCGCTTGATGGCGACCTCCACGGTGACGTTTGGATTGGCCTGCAGGGCACGGTCGAGTGCCGCGAAAGCCGATCGATAGACCCGCTCGCGAAACGCCCGGTCGTCGGCATTGCCTTTCTCGAAGGCATTGCGGATCGCTTTTTCGATCGCGTCCAAGCAAATTCCCTCTGCAATTTCACTCACATTGTCATGATCGTTAGCCGCAGGCGACCAATCAATCAACAAGCGAGCGGCCGCATTCTGCCTTGCCGAGGGGTGCAAAGCTCATTTCGGCGGTTTTCGGTAAAGGAATCAACATTTTTCGCTGCTTTTCCGGTCACGGCGGCAACGTGGCGGTCGGGGCGGCCGTGCGAAACGGCGTCGCACGGCCTATGGCGGATCGGCGCGGCTGCTGCCCTTGCGCCCGGCCCGGGACCGATACGATTTGCCAAGCCTCGTCCTTGAATTCGCGGCTGCCATCTTGAATTCAACGCTACCATCTTGAATTAAACGCTGGTTGCGTCTATCACCCAGCCCATCCTGGAAGCTCGGCTTCCCGGGCCGCTTTAGCTCAGTTGGTAGAGCACATCATTCGTAATGATGGGGTCGCGTGTTCGAGTCACGCAAGCGGCACCAAACGACCTATCCCGCGCGCCTCCTTCAACCAGCGCTCAGCCGAGTGGAAAGGCCGACGCCGCCGAGACGAGCGCGAGCATTGCCAGCACGACCCCCGCCGCCCGGCAGATGACCCGATGATGCCGCATCGCGGCAGCGCGCACGACCGGACGCGAAAGGGCGACGGCCAGAAATCCGTACCAGCCTATGTCGATGATGGCGACGATGGCCGCGACCATCAGCATCTCGTTCGAATTCCGGATCGGCAGCATCAGCCCCATGAAGGCGACGGCAAAAGAAAGTGGCGGTTTCAGGCGAGAGAATGCTGATGAGAAACCCGCCGGCAAACAATCCGGCCTGCCGTCTCTGAGGCTCGTCGCCGGCGGCCGGCGGCGCCGTTCTGGCGATGCGCAGGGCCATCCAGCCAAGGACCGCCGCACCGGCGATCTTGACCGCCGGCACCGACAGCGACCCGGAAAGATGAACAGCGCCAAACGCCACCAGGACCGCCAGCACGGCGGTTCCGGCGCCGATCCCGGCCACGAGCGGAATCGTCCTGCCAAAGCCGTGCAGGGAGGCAAGGCTGCCGGTCGCGAGCCCGATCGGGCCTGGTGTGATCATGATCACCGTATATGCCGCCAGGAATTGCAGCATGGCCGTCGACGGCAGAAGCGAATTTGACATTGCAGCCTCCCGTTCGTTGCGTCGATCACAGAGCGGCGAGGAATTCCCGTCGCGCCCCAGCCGCCGGACGCCGGCGGCGGTTCCCCGCACCGCCGCCGTTGCCCGCCTTCGCCCCCGGATCGTGAAGGCGTCGTGGTGTTGGGAGGTCCATCCACGCTGCGAGCAGAAGCCTACGCGGAGCGGCGGGCATGCAAATCGGTACCGCCACCCATTTTTAGGCGGTCGATTTCCCAGTTTTCGCGGAAATTTCGCGGCGGGAACTACCCAGAGCCTGTTCCATCCCGACAGAATCGGCTGGAATCATGGTCCCGTCTGGTGCGGTTCCAACGGATGGGTGCCGGTCAGGAGCCACGGCTCGCCGCGCAGCCGCAGGAGGATTTCCATGCGGTTTGCGGCGTTGAGCTTGCCGAGCAGCGAGGAGACGTGATGCTCGATCGTGCGGGGCGAGCGCGACAAATGTCGCGCGACTTCCTTGTTGCTGATGCCCTGGGCGATCAGGGCGAGCACCTTCTGCTCGTGCTGTGTCAGGCCGAGCGGATGGCGACGGGCCGCCGCATAGGGTCCGCGCTGCACCTTCGGCAGCAGGCCTGACAGGCCCTGACGCTGCGCGAGCTTGCGCGCCAGCGCTGCGGCCGCGGGCGCGTCGATCTCGTCCAGCATCGCCACGGCGCGAGCGAGCGCCGTTCCGGCATCCGCCCCACGAACCTGCATGAGGGCAAGTGCTGCCTCGTAGGGCAGCGAGAAACGCGTCCACTCCGCCGCGGCGGCCTGCGGGTCGCCGACAAGCTCGGCGGACCAGGGCGACGGTATAGGCGCCGATAGCGCCGGCAGCGATCCGGGCATTCCGCATCGACGCCACCAGACCGACAATTCGCCAAGGTCCCTGGGGCGGAAATTGTCGAGGTTCATGGCCGCCAGCTCGGTAAGCTGCGCGTGGCCGGCGCCGATATCCTCGGCAAGCCAGGCCGCCTCCGTCAGCGCCAGGCGAACCGGGACGATACGCTGCGGCTCGCCGGTCGTCTGCCCCTCCGCAAGGGCCTGCTGCAAAAGGTCGACGCCGTCGGTCTCGCCCAGCCTTACGCGGACCGTGCCAAGCACGGTGAGCGCCGGCAAGTGCATCACCATCGGCAGGCGCTCCACATTCATGACGCCCTGAGCGATGGTTGCGGCCTCGCGAAACCGGCCCTGTTCCATGCAAAGCTGCGCCTGCCGGCCGAGCAGGTATTGCGCCGCCGAATCGAGGTCGTGCCTGGTGCAGAATGCGATGCCTTCGGCCAGCAGCCGCTCCGCCAGCTCGAAGTCCTTGGCCACCACCGCGCATTCCGCAAAGTTCGTATAGGCCCGCGCCGCATGGTCGTGGAGCCCGTGCTCGAGCGCCAGGGCAAGGCTTTCCTCCAGCCGCTCACGGCCGCCGGGACGGTCGGCGAACATGAGCGCGGTGCCGACATTGTTGAGGGCGTGAACGCGCGTCTCGACCTCACCCAGCCGATCGGCCAGGCTGATCGCGCGCTCGCCCCATTCGATCGCCTCGTCGAAACGATAGTGCAGCATGTGGAGCTGCGAGCGTGTGCTGTAGGCCATTGCCACTTCGGGACCCGGCGGCAGCCTTTCCACTTCATGCACGGCCTGGTCCGCATACTCTTCCGCCTGCGGACCTTCGCCGCGCCGCCAGTGCAGCCGCGACAGCCAGCGCAAATTGAGCCCTATCTTGTCGACCCGGTCCAGCTGCCGCCAGATAGCGATGGCGCGATGCCGGGCCTCGATGATGGCGTCATAGACAAGCAGCGCCAGGCCGGCCTCGTAGGCCCAGTCCTCGTGCAACTGCGCGGCCAGTTCCGGCGGGGCTTGGTCGACATATCTGAGTGCGGTCGCCAGATGCGAGGCCGCCTCCCGGTGCGCGCCCAGGCGGGCGGCCTGCCTGGCGGCAAGTGGCGCGAGTTCGAGCACGCGTTCGCCATTGTCGGCGCCGCCGGCGTGATGGACGCGGCGCGAAAGCAGAGCGCTTGCCTGCGACGCCGGAACTTCCGAGAGTGCCGCTTCGACCTTGGAATGAAGCAAACGTTGCAGAGAGGGGGAGAGCCGGTCGAGCGTCGCTTCCCTAGCAAGCTCGTGGCGAAATGTCAGCGCGCCCTGATCGTCCCGCCGCAGCAATCCACGGTCGACGCATCGATCCACGAGCGCTTCGGTCTCGTCCCCGAGAAGGGCCCGGATCAGCCACGGCTCAACGCTGCCCGGCATGATGCTCATGACCTCCAGCACGTCGCGCTCTCCAGGCGTCAGGCGCGACAGGCGGGACCACACCGCGTCGCGTATGGAATCGGGCACGCGCGCCGATTCGGTCTCGCTGCTGGACAGGAGCTCGGTAACGAAGAAGGGATTGCCCTCAGTAATGCGGTAAAGCCCGTCGGCGGAACGGCCGGCCTGTTCGGCCAGCATCGTAACCGCCTGGGGAGACAGCGGTTTAAGCGTCACGCGGCGTACGGAGGCGGCGGGAAGATCGCCGAGCACGTGGGTCAGCGGGTGATCGGCGTTCAAGTCCTCTCTGCGCATGCTGAGCACCAGCATGGTGCGGAGCAGGGAGACGCGGCGACCGAGATATCTTACGAGGTCGAGCGTCGCATTATCCGCCCAATGCATGTCCTCGAAGATGAGCACGGTCGTGCCCTTGGCGCGCTGCAGCGCGTTCAGCAATGCCGGGAAAAGCCGCTCCGGGGCTGCGGTCTCCTCAAGCAGCGCTGCCACGCGCGGGTCGAGCAAGTGCGCCATGTCCTGGAGAGGGCCCAATGGACGCGGCGTGAAGAGCGCCTCGCACCAGCCCCACAGCACCCGGCAGTCCCGGTCGGCGTTTTCCGCGAATTCGCGCAGCAGAGAGGTCTTGCCTAGGCCCGCCTCGCCATGCACCAGCACGGTCCCGCCATGTCCGGCAGCAGCTCTCTCGGCCGCGGCCAACAAAGTTCCAAGTGGGTCCTCTCGCTCAAGCAGCATCAAACCCGCGCCTCCAGAACATTGAAGGTACAACAGTAGGCAATGAGTGCAACACGCTCATTTCACATGACCTCACATGACCGCGGCGATTTGGCAAATCACCCTTGGGAAGCGGGCGTTATTTTGTCCCGGAGCCGATATGTTTGCTGCTGCCATAGGCATGAAGACTACAAAACAGGCAGACAACCAAGGCGGCGACAAGACCTAGCGAAGCGGGCTGGATAGCCTCACTTCCGTGATGATAGCGTGAAAGAAACGCGTTCCAGCGATCCAGCCCAAAGCCTATCTCATCGTCGGCCGTTCCGGCCTGACGTTCAACAGGGGGTGAAAATCATGGAAGAGGAAGACGATGTCCTAAGCGACCTGAGCTATGTCGCCGAAAATTTCGATGATGTGGCAAAGGAAACGATCGTCCTGGTGCTGGAGGCTGCGATCGCCGAGATCATTGGCCTCAGAATTGCCCTGCAGACTGCCGCGTCGAAGGCGACATGGGCAACAGACTGAGTTGCAGCCGGGGTTGAACGAGCGCCTCAGCTCGGCGAGGTGTCACCCAGCGACGCCACGGTTTTCAGCGCGCCGTCAAGCATGTCGCCCTTCTCGTCCTTCAGCGCGGCTTCGCGCAGGCGCCTGATCCAGTCGGCGGCGTCCGGGCGGCCCTTGAGCAGGTCGAGCGCCGACAGCACCCGGTCGAATTTCGACTGCGCGCGGGCGTGGGTGTCGCTGTAACCCTTGATCAGCCGGCGGGAGTTGAGGATCTCGACGGCCAGCGCATAGTCTTCTCTGACTTGGCCGAGAGCCAGCGCATACCAGCGCTCGAGATGCGCGGTCTCGACCTTGTGGCGCAGCAGGCGGCGGCGCCAGCGGCGCAGGCCGCCGATGAACCACAATGCGGCAAAGCCGGCAAAACTGTCGGTGCGGATGTGGCGGCCGCGATTGATGCGGCGGTCGAGGAAGGCGGCGAGCTTCGGCCGGCTTTCGATGTAGCTGCCGAGCCCGGCCGGCAGCGTGCCGCAGAATTCCTCAATGCGCGGATGGAAATATTCGGTCACCTGCAGGACCGAGCCGTCCTTGACGCCGACCTCGCGGCGTACGCGTCGGTCGCGGCTCGAGCGCGTCTTCAGGTCGGCGACGCGGATCATGTCGTCGTAGCACATCGCATTGGCCAAATGCTTTGCCGCGGCGATCGACAGCGCGTAGTCATGTTCGGCATTGTCCAGGACGACGGCCCGGTCTAGCCGGTCGAGATACTCGCCGCCATAGGCGATGTCCTGATAGTCGACAACCTTTTTCAGACCGCGAAGCGCCATGTCGTGCAGTGGCACAGGCAGCGCAGCGACGCGCGCCGCCAATTGTTGCCAGCCCTTCAACAGCCTTTCCGGGCCGCTGACTTCTGTCGCCGCGCCCGAGCCGGTTTCAGCGGCCGCCGGCTGTTCAGTCTTGTCGCCCGAAGGCGCACTCGCGATGCCGCGCGCCCGATCGTAGGCGGCGCCGAAGGCGGCGAGGCTGGCCTTCACACCGCGGCCGCCGGCACTGACCGCCTGCTCATAGCTCTCGCGTGTGAACGGCAAGGCATCGGAGCCGGCCAGCGCGCCGAGCAGGCTGGCCGAGATCATCGAGCCGTTGTCGGCGGCGATCTTCTCCATGTCGAAGGCGATGAAGCGCTTGGCCGCGGCTTCCGCCGTGGCATGCACCTTGGAGGACGAGGCGCGGCCGTCGCCAGGCTCGATCTTCTCCGAGACCGCGGCGATGCGGTGCGACGAGGCGATCACCGTTGTGCGCTCCGGCGTGACGAAGCCGCGGATGATGGCGCGGCCGGCCTCCATCAGTTCGGCGGCGATCAATATATCGACGTCGCCCTGCGACGGCGACAGCGCGAAGACCGGCAGCCGGCCGGTGTCGCGGCACATTTCGACATAGTAGATGGTTGCGCCGGTGCGCTGGGCGACACCGGCAACCGAGGTTGACTGCGCGACATAGCCGTTGCGCTCGGCGACGTCGGTGATCCAGTCGGCCAGCACGCCGCCGCCCTGGCCGCCGACCGCCAGCACGGCAAGCTTGATGACGCGCTCGTCGTCCGGCGCGCCGGCCTTGGAACGGGCTGATGGGACAGCGTCAAGCATCGGCGAATGTCAGGCGCCGGCTTTCACGGCGCCGCTGCAAGAGGCCGATCATGGCGCGGCGCGCCGCTTCCAGGAAACGGTCCCGGCGGCTCGGATTGTGCACCACGTCGGCGCGGTAAAAGGACGGGCAGAGCACCGCCGCGTCGGCAACCTCGCCGCAATTGCCACAGCCGACGCAGCTCTCGTCGATATGCGCGACCGGATCGTCGCGCAGCGGGTCGTCCAGCGACTTCACCGATAGCGACGGGCAGCCGGAAAGCCGCATACAGGCGTGATCGCCAGTGCAGATATCCTCGTCGACGCCGAATTTCGGCTTGACCGTCCGCTTACCGCCCTTGATCGCCTTGTCGACCAGAGGCTTTTCGCGGCGCTGCCGGTTGAGCATGCATTCGGACGAGGCGACGATGACTTTTGGGCCCTTTTCGTCCGTCGTCAGCGCTTCGCGCAGCGCGTCTTGCATCTTGGTTACGTCGTAGGTGCGGTCGATGTGGCGCAGCCATTTGACGCCCATCCCCTTCACCGCCTCGGTGATCGGATGCTTGGTCGACTTCGTCTTGTTGCCGGCGCGGGACGACAGGATGTCCTGTCCTCCGGTCGCGGCCGAATAGAAATTGTCGACGATGACGATGACGCCGTCATTCTTGTTGAACACCGCATTGCCGATCGATGAGGTCAGGCCGTTGTGCCAGAAGCCGCCATCGCCGACGAAGGAGATCGAGCGGCGCCTGGCATCGGGCGAATTGAACGCCGAGGCCGAGGCCGGCCCAAGCCCGTAGCCCATGGTGGTGGCGCCGAGCTCGAAGGGCGGCATGATCGAGAACAGGTGGCAGCCAATGTCGGAGGCGATGTGGTGCTTGCCCAACTCCTGTTCGACCAGCTTGGTCGCGGCGAAGATCGGCCGTTCCGGGCAGCCGACGCAGAAGCCGGGCGGACGGCCCGGGACGACATTGATCAGGTCGGCGGTATCGAGCCCGTCGCCGATCTTGTTCGGGGCGCGGACCTCGCTTGGCAGCAGATGCGGGATGGTGGCGCGCAGGAATGATCCGATGCCGTCGAGCATCACCTGGCCGGTGTATTCGCCGGCCATCGGCAGATGTTCCTTGCCGACGAGCTTGGTGCCGCGCCCGGCCTTGTGCAGCATCGCGGCAAAGGCCTGTTCGATGTAGTTGGGCTGGCCTTCCTCGACGACGAGCACGGCTTCCTTGCCCTCGCAGAAGGAAAGGAACTCGTCATCGACCAGCGGATAGACGGCGTTCAGCACATAGAGCGGCACGTCGGTGTCGCCATAGGTGTCGGCGAGGCCGAGCCGCTGCAGCGCCCGGATGACGGAATTGTACATGCCGCCCTGCATGACGATGCCGACCGCGCCGTGCTCCGGGCCGAAGAATTCGTTGATCTTGTTGGCGCGGATGAAATCCACCGCCGCCGGCCAGCGTTTCTGCACCTTCTCCTTCTCGTGCAGGAAGGACGCGGGCGGCAGCACGATGCGGCCGGTGTCGCGGCGCGGCGCCTCGAGCGCATCCGCCACCGTCATCGCCGGGCGCT
This sequence comes from Mesorhizobium sp. LSHC420B00, assembly GCF_000503055.1. GTDB lineage: Bacteria > Pseudomonadota > Alphaproteobacteria > Rhizobiales > Rhizobiaceae > Mesorhizobium. The sequence goes on from NZ_AYVY01000003.1 coordinate 28,965, forward strand.
TGTTGTCCTTGGCGATGAAATGGCCGTGCACATGGCAGCAGCGTATACGGACCTGCAGCATGACCGGCGTGTTGGATATTTCCGACAGCTCGAAGCCGTCCTCTACCGCCTTGACGATCGACGGCAGGTTCGGTCGCGGGTCGAGCAGCCAGACCTGGCTTTTCATGGCGAAGGCGTGGCTGCGTTCCTGCATGATCGAGGAGCCTTCGCCGTAATCCTCGCCGACGATGATCAGTGCGCCGCCGGTGACGCCGCCGGACGCCAGGTTGGCCAGCGCGTCGGACGCGACATTGGTGCCGACCGTCGACTTGAAGGTCGCCGCGCCGCGGATCGGATAGTGCACCGATGCCGCCAGCATGGCGGTCGCGGTGGCTTCCGAGGCGCTTGCCTCGAAATGCACGCCAAGCTCGCCCAGGATATCCTGCGCGTCGGCCAGCACGTCCATCAAATGGCTGATCGGCGCGCCCTGATAGCCGCCGACATAACCGACGCCGCATTGCAGCAGCGCCTTGGTGATGGCCAGAATGCCCTCGCCGGAAAACTCCTCGCCGGCGCCGAGTCTGAGCTTTTCGACTTCCTTGGCAAAAGACCGTTCGGCCATTTTGGGCTCCTTCCGTTGCCGCCAGGAATCTGGCGGCGCGTAAGATCAGATGTCGTGCTTGCGAATGTTCTTCAGCATCTTTTGCAGCGTCGCGATCAGCGCCGCGTATTCGGCATCGTCGATGTCGTCGAACATCGTCTCGAAAGCGTCGTGCATGGCCGGCCAGGCGCGCGCGAATTCGGCGCGGCCATCGTCGGTCAGGAACACATGGCGGATACGGCTGTCGGTAACCCCCTGCTCGCGCCGCACAAACCCTTGTCCCTCCAGCGTGTCGAGCGTACGGCTCAAGGTCGACTGCTCGATGACGGTATAGACCGACAGATCGTTGACGGTGACGCCATCGGTGACCGACAGGACGGCCAGCGTCCTCACCTGCGGAATGGTCAGGCCCTGCTTGCGGAAATTATCTCGCAAGGTGGCATTGTAGCGGCCCATGATGCGGTTCATCAGATAGGGCGCGAATTGCTGCAGGCCGATCTGGCCCAGTGTCGAGATGCGCTGGCGCACAACCTTCTGTTCCATCACAGCCTCCCCGCCAGGAGGAAGCCGGAGCCGCCGCCCAAGCCAGCACCCGGATGGGTCGAGGCGCCGATATGGTAGAGGCCCTTGACGCCGGTATCGTGATTGCGGCTCGTCTTGAACGGCCGCCACAAGAACGACTGGTCGATAGCCGAGGAGCCGCCATAGGGATCGCCGCCGACCAAGTTGATGTTCATCGCTCCCAAATCGGCCGGCGAATAGGCGCGGCGTGCGATGACGCTGTCCTTGAATCCTTCGATATGACTGGCGAGGATCGCTTCGGCGCGGTCGGCATAGGCTTCGCGCAGCGCCTCGGTCCAGCGGCCGTCCGCTGGTGTCTGCAGTTTGCCGGCGGCATCGCCCTTGATATGCCGTGGCGCCTCGGGCAATTGCAGCCACAGGATCGCCTTGCCGTCCGGACAGCGCGACGGGTCGAGCGCATGCGGCTGGCCAACGCAGATGGTCGGCACCTCCGGCAACATACCGCGCACGGCCTCGTTGCAGGCCTTCGACACGCCGTCGAGCCCGGGTGTCAGATGCAGCAGCGCGACCTTGTCCAGGCCCTCGCCGCGCCATGCCGGCGGCTTGTCCAAGGCATAGTGGATCTGGAAATTGCCCTTGCCGTAGAGGTATTTTTGCGCTGCTTCGGCGTCGTCCTTTGCAGCATCCCTGCCGAGCAGCCGGTCGTAAAGCTGGGTCGGCGTGACCGAGCAGATCACGCTCTTCTTGGCGGTCACGATCTCGCCGGAAGCCAGCCGCACGCCGGTTGCACGGCCTCCGCTCTGGACGATGGCCGCGACGTCGGCGCCGGTGCGGATTTCGCCGCCACGTTCCCTGATCAGGGCTTCGAAGGCGGACAGCAGGTTCCTGGCACCGCCCTTGACGATCGGCGCGCCGGCCGCCTCAAGCGCGAAGGCGATGACCTTGGCGATCTGTCCCGAAAACGCATCTTCGGGCCCGAGGCCGGCATGCAGCACCCAGGGCGCCCACAGCGCGCGCATGGTTTCCGACTGGTAGGTGCTTTCCAGCCAGCCGCGCGCCGGCACCAGCGCGTCGCCGACAAAGGCGGCAAGGCCACGCGGGCCGCGCCGCCATGCCTCGCCCGCCAGCAGCTTTGCCGTCGGGTAAGACCACAGGCTGCCGCCGAGCAGCCCGAACAGGAGGCCGGCATTGCGCTCGATCTCGCCGACATCGCTGCCGTGCCGGTCGCCGTCGCCCGCGGCAAGCGCATTGGCCGCCGCGACATTGGCGGCGCGATCGGTGCGCAGGATGGCATGGCTGCCATCCGGACGCAGCACGCCGGTCGGCGTGGAGGTGTTGCAGAACTCCAGCCCGTGCCGCGCCAGATCCTTGCCCAGCGCCGCATAGGCCGGCGAGGTGATGAACAGAACGAAGGTCGTCGCCATCACGTCGTGGATGAAGCCGGGCGCGGTGATTTCTTCTGTGCGCATGCAGCCGCCGATGCGGTCGTTGCGCTCGAGCACCAGCACCTTCGCCCCCTTGCCGCCAAGCATCGCGGCGCAGACCAGCGCGTTGATGCCGCTGCCGACGATGATGTGATCAGGAGCGCTCATCGATGCGTGCTCCCGGTGAGCGGAAGGTGGAATTCATTTGCGCGGGTTGGCGTTCCTTCGCGCCCCCCTCTGTCCTGCCGGACATCTCCCCCACTTGGGGGGAGATCGGCTGTCACCGCGGCCTTCGCCACTCTCCAACGTCGCAGGAATGAGCGGGGCGCCGAAACTGCCAATCTCCCCCCAAGTGGGGGAGATGTCCGGCAGGACAGAGGGGGGCGCCGTAGAGCCCCAGCTTTGCAAGGCTGCCGCTCCCAATTCGTCACTACAACGCTGCCTGCGCACATGATCTTCTCCCGAAGACCGCAGCTACCCTATTGCCTTGGCACCAACGCCAACGCGCGGATCGGGCTGCCGGTGCCGTGCTCGATTTTGAGTGGTGCGGCGATCAGGATCGCGCCTTTCGGCGGCAGCCGGTCGAGGTTGCACAGGCTGGCGAGGCCGTAGCGATTGGCCTTGTGCATCAGGCTGTGCGCCGGGAATGGCGGCTCCATGCCGCCGGCCTTGCCGGCATCGGTGCCGATCGTCTCGCTGCCCCAGCCCTTGATGTCCTTGCCGATCAGATACTGGATGGCTTCCGCGGTCGGGCCGGGCGTGTGAGGACCGGTCTCATTGGCGTTGAGGAACTCGGCTTCCGAGCCGTTGCGCTTGTACCAGTCGGTGCGCATCACCACCCATTCGCCGGGGTTGATAGCCCCGTGCTCGGCTTCCCACGCCTTGATATGGTCGACGGTGAGCAGGAAATCGTGATCGGCGGCCGCTTGCTTCGAACAGTCGATGACATTGACGGGTCCGACAAAATTCTGCGCCGGAATGGTGTCGGTGGCGCCGTCCGGATAATCCTTGCCGGTGATCCAGTGATTGGGCGCGTCGAAATGCGTGCCCGAATGCTCGCCGAGCTTCAGCCAGTTCCACGCCCACCAAGGTCCGTTCTTGTCATAGGCGGAGATGGCATGGATCTCGATCTTCGGCGTGTCGACCGCCAGTTCCGGCGGCAGCTTGATCAGCGGCGTGTTCGGCCCGAGCGGCGCCGTCAGGTCGACCACCTGGATGGCGCCTGAAAGAAGCTGGCCGGCGACTTCGCCGAGGAGTTGTTGCGTGTCCATGGTCTCTGTTCCCTCTTCTTGGATGGCTCTGAAGGCTCGTTGCGGCCCTTAATATCCTACTAGACGAAAACATATGCATCTGCAATTATCTTTAAGCATAAAGGAAATGGGTTGGGTGGGATGTGAGCGAGTTCGACGCCATATTTGTCGGGGCAGGCCACAACAGTCTGGCATGCGCCGCGCATCTGGCGCTCAAAGGCTGGAAAACAGCGGTTTTCGAACGCAACGCAACGATCGGCGGCGCCGTCCAGACGCGCGAATTCACGCTGCCGGGTTTCCGGCACGATTTCGGCGCGATGAATCTGAGCCTTTTTGCCGGCTCGGCCTTTCACAAGAAATATGCAAATGAATTGAAAACCCACGGGTTGGAATTCGTGCCGGTGGCCGACTGTTTTGCCAGTGCGTTCCCCGACGGCCGCTGGTTCGGTGTCAGCAGCGATCTGGAAACGACCGCTGCACGAATGGCCGCCTTCTCCGCAATCGACGTCGCCACATGGCGCCGCTTGGTTGCGGCATTCCCGGCCGAGGCCGAGCATCTGTTCCGGCTGCTGGGCTCGCCGATGAGCGCTCGAGCGCTCGCCGGCACTGCCTGGAACCTGTGGCGCAAGAAGGGTTTTGCCGGCGCGCTCGATACCGGGCGGCTGCTGCTTTCCTCACCCCGCGCGTGGCTCGAGGAGACTTTCCAGTCGCCGCATGTCAGGGCGACGCTCGCCACCTGGGGCATGCATCTCGACTTCGCCCCCGACATCGCCGGCGGCGCGGTGTTTCCTTACCTCGAATCCATGGCCAACCAGTGCTTCGGCATGGTGCTCGGCAAGGGCGGCGCCGACACCATCATCCGCGCTTTGTCGGGCATGCTCACGGCGGCCGGCGGCAAGATCGTCACTGGGGCTGACGTCGCCGAAATCACGGTGTCCGCCGGCAAGGCGACCGGCGTGCGGCTCGCTTCCGGCGAGATCCACACCGCCACCAGGGCCGTCATCGCCAGTGTCGCGCCCAAGGCGCTGACTGGGAAGCTGTTGCCCGACGGTTCGCGCGACGCCGTTTTCGACACGGCCATGAAAAACTTTCGCCAGGCGCCGGGGACGATGATGATCCATCTGGCGCTCGACGATCTGCCGGACTGGCGCGCCGGCGCCGAGCTTCGGCAGTTCGCCTATGTGCATCTGTCGCCGTCGCTTGATGCCATGTCGCGAACCTATCAGCAGGCGATGTCCGGCATGCTGCCGGATGAACCGGTGCTGGTCGTCGGTCAGCCGACCGCGGTCGATCCCTCGCGTGCGCCGGACGGCAAGCATGTGCTGTGGGTGCAGGTGCGCATGCTGCCGGCCGAGATTGTGAGCGATGCGGCGGGCGCGATCGCGGCGGCTCACTGGGACGAGGCTAGGGAGCACTACGCCGAGCGCGTCCTCGACATTATCGAGCGCTATGCGCCCGGCCTTCGCCGGAAGATCCTCGGCCGCGCCGTGTTCTCGCCCATCGACCTCGAACGCGAGAACCCCAACCTTGTCGGCGGCGACCAGATCTGCGGCAGCCATCATCTGGCGCAGAATTTCCTGTTCCGGCCGGCGCGCGGCTACGCCGGCTGGAACACGCCGGTCGGCAATCTGCATCTGACCGGGGCGGCAACATGGCCGGGCGCCGGCACCGGTGCGGGCTCGGGCTTCATGCTCGCGCAACAGCTTGGCGGGAGGTAGGGTCCATTTTTCATCTAGGGTGAAGGAGGACAAGGCGCGGTTGCCCAAGGAGCCTGAACCCACCGATTGACAACGACACCGCGCATAAAAGCAACAGGGGAACGACCATGACAATCAACAGACGAGAATTGCTCGGATATGGCGCGGCCGCACTTGGCGCCACGGCGCTCGGCCTGCCGCAACAAGCCAAGGCAGCCGGCGAACTGACCATCGCCTACAATGTCAACCTGCCGTCCTGGGACCCGACCACCGGGCCTTCGGCAGTCAACCCGACCATCCAGGGCCTTTACCAATCGGTGTTCGACCAGTTCATCCCGCAGAAGCCGGACCTTTCCTTCGCGCCCGGCCTGCTCACCGAATGGGGCTGGAACGAAGATCGCAGCAAGATCACGATGACGGTGCGCGAGGGCGTCACCTGGCATGACGGCTCGCCATTTACGGCCGAAGACGTGGTCTGGTCGCTGCAGCGGGCGGGCGACGAGAAGACCGGCAACCCGATCCAGTTCGTCTGGAAGAACGTCAACAACTTCAAGATCGACGGCAACAAGATCACCGGCGATGTCGTCCAATTCGACCCGGTGTATTTCAAATGGATGTCGTTCCTGACCGGCTACATCATGCCGAAAGCCTATTACGAGAAGGTCGGCGCCGAGGGTTTTGAGAAGGCTCCGATCGGCACCGGGCCCTATATGGTCGACAAATTCGAGCGCAACGCCTTCCTGCGGCTCAAGGCCAACCCTAACTATTGGGGTGGCAAGCCGGCCTTCAAAAACGTGACCATCAAGTTCGTCACCGATGCGGCGAGCCGCGTCGCCGAGATCGAGTCCGGTTCCTCGCAGGTGACGCTCGAAATCCCCTATGAGGAATATGACCGCCTGATCGCCAAGGACGGGCTTGCCGGCTCGTGCAAGAACGTTTCCGACATCGGCATGATCTTTTTCAACGACATCGATGTGATGCTGGACAAGAACGTGCGCCAGGCGGCGGTGATGGCGGTCGACAAGAAGCTGCTGGTCGACCGGCTGTTGCGCGGCTACGGCCAGCCGATCGGTACGCTGGAGACGCCGGAATACGCTGCCTACGATGCGTCGATCAAGGTCGAACATAACCCGGAAAAGGCCAAGGAATTGCTGGCCGCCTCCGGCTATTCGCCGGAAAAGCCGGTCAAGTTCACGATCCAGACGACCAAGGGCTTCAAGCCCAAGGATTACGAGATGATCCAGGCGATCGTCGGCATGTGGCGCAAGGTCGGCATCGAGGCGACGATCGAGGTCTACGAAATCGCCAAGCACTACGAGCTGCGCGCCGCCGACAAGCTGGCGCCGGCAGCCTTCTACAATTGGGGCAACGCCATCGGCGACCCCACCACTTCGACCGGCTTTGCCATGTATGGCCCGAGCCCGCATTCGGTGTGGGACAGCCAGGACTTGATCGACATGATAAACCCGCTATGGGGCGAGAAGGACGAGGCCAAGCGCATCGCCGGCTGGAAGGCCGTCGACAAATACATCGCCGAGCAGGCCTATGTGCTGCCGCTGATCCAGTATGCGCAGCCGATCGTGCATGCCAAGGGCGTCAATGTCGTGCAGCATGTGTCGGGCGCGCTGTTGCCGGCGCTGATGAGCCCGGCCTGAGATCGGCCCGGGACTAACGCGCGCCGTCTGCAACGACGGCGCGCCTTTTCCGCCAGGCATACAGGCGACCATGCTGCTGCAAAGATTCCTGATCCGTCTTCTGACGATGGCGATCACGCTGTTCGGCGTGGCCGTCGTCGTCTTTATCGTCATCCGCGTCGCCCCCGGCGATCCGATCGCGATGATGCTGCCGCCCGGCGCCACCGATGCCGACATCGCGCGGCTGCGCGCGCTGTACGGGCTGGACAAGACGATCGTCCAGCAATTCTTCATCTGGCTGTCCGGCGTAGTCAGAGGCGATTTCGGCACGTCGATCTCACTGCGGCAGGATGTGCTGGGGCTGGTCTTCAATCGCCTCCCGGCGACGCTGGAGCTCGCCTCCGTCGCGCTTGTGATGGCGGTGGCGATCGGCGGCACGATGGCGATCCTCGGCGCGCGCGAGCGCGGCACCGCGGTCGAGGCCGGCATCGACATTGCCAGTGGTGCGGCGCTCTCAATTCCCGATTTCCTGTGGGGTCTGGTGCTGATCTTGTTGTTCGGCGTGCTGGTGCCGGTGTTCGACATTTCCGGCCGAGTGTCGCCGCAACTCGACCTGCCCTTCGCCACGCAATTCTATCTGTTCGAAAGCATCGTGCGACTGCGCTTCGACCTGACCAGGGACCTGCTGGCACACATGCTGATGCCGGCGATCGCGCTGGCGCTGCCGCTGGCCGCGATCATCTCGCAGCTGCTGAAACAGTCGCTGAAGGAAGTGCTCGACCTCGACTATGTCGTGCTGGCGCGGGTAAAGGGCTTTTCGGAAACGCAGGTCATCCTGCGCGAGGCGTTGAAGAACGCGGCGCTGCCGACGCTCACTCTGGTCGGCGTGCAGTTTACCTTCCTGATCGGCGGCACGGTCATCGTCGAACGGCTGTTTTCCTATGAAGGTCTCGGCAATATGGCGATCGATGCCGTCATCAATCGCGACCTGCCGCTGATCCAGGGCATCGTGCTGGTCTTCGCGCTGTTGTTCGTGCTGATCAACCTTGCCGTCGACATGATGTACGCGTTGCTCAATCCGAGGCTGCGCCATGGATGAGGCCCGCATTTCAAGACATGGCTCGCGCGCCCGCCTGTGGCTGGCCGGCGGCTGGCTGCTGATTGCGCTGTTGGCCGCAATTTTTGCGCCGCTGGTCGCACCGCAGGACCCACTGGCGCAGGATTTGATGCTGGAGCGCCTGCCGCCGTTCTGGCTGGGCGGTGCCGAGCCCGGCTACTGGCTCGGCACCGACAGCCTCGGTCGCGATCTGTTGTCACGGCTGATCTTCGGTGCGCGCATCGCCTTCATCGTCGCCTTCGCGGCGGCCTTTGCCGCCTGCCTGGTCGGCTCGACGCTCGGCCTGATCGCCGGCTATTTCGGCGGCTGGGCCGACCGCATCATCTCGCGTATCGTCGATGTCTGGATGGCGTTTCCGCCGGTGCTGTTTGCCATCCTTCTGGTCGCCGTGCTCGGCACCGGCTTGAGCTCGGTCATCATCGCCATCGCCGTCATCGACTGGACGCGCTTCTGCCGGGTGATCCGCGCCGAGACCATGGGTCAGTCGCGCATGGACTATGTCGAGAACGCCCGCATCGCCGGCTATGGCCGCATCGGCATCATGCTGCGCGAGGTGCTGCCCAATGTGGTGCCGTCGATCGTGGCGCTGCTGTCGCTGGAGATGGGCATTGCCGTCATCGTCGAGGCGATCCTGTCCTTCGTCAATCTGTCGATCTCGACAGACGACCCGACCTGGGGCGGCATCATCGCCGAGGGCCGCCTGTCGATCCATCAGGCCTGGTGGGTGCTGGTGTTCCCGCTGGTCACGCTGATCCTGACGGTGCTGTCGTTCAGCCAGTTCGGCGAGGGCCTCAGGGCGCGTTTCGATCCGGTGCTGCGATGAACGCGCCTGCGAAACCCTGCCTGGACATACGCAACCTTAGCGCGGTGCTGCCTAATGGCTTGCGCGTGCTGCGCTCGGTGTCGCTCGCCGTCGAGCCCGGAGAAGTCCGCGCGCTGGTCGGCGAGAGCGGCGCCGGCAAGACAATGATCGGCAAGGCCGTGCTCGGCGTGCTGCCACCGAGCGTGCGCATCGTCGAAGGCAATATGCTGCTCGAAGGCGAGGATCTGGGCCGGCTGGCACCCAAGGCAAGGCGCACCCTGATCGGCGCGCGCACGGCGCTGATCCCGCAAGACCCGCTGACGGCGCTCAATCCGTCACGGCGCATCGGCCCGCAAATGACCGACCGGCTGGTGCGCATCCTCGGCTGGAGCGGTGAGAAGGCCGATGCACGCATCCGCCAATTGCTGGACGAGGTGCAGATCCGCGACCCCGAGCGCGTGCTCAAATGCTATCCGCACGAGCTGTCCGGCGGCATGCGGCAGCGCGTGCTAATCGCCGCGGCGTTTGCAGCCGAACCAAGGCTGATCGTCGCCGACGAGCCGACGACCGCGCTCGACGTGACCGTGCAGAAACAGATCTTGCGGCTGATCGCGCAATTACAGCGCGAGCACGGCACGGCGATCCTGTTCGTTACTCACGATCTCGGTGTGGTTGCCAAGATCAGCCAGAAAGTTTCGGTGCTCTATGCTGGCAAGGTGGTGGAAGAGGCCGATACCGCAGCGCTGTTCGCCGCACCCCAGCACCCTTATACGCTGGCGCTGATGGCGGCGACGCCGCGCTACACCGATCCGTTCGCCTCGCTGAAGCCGGTCGACGACAAGGTGCTGGCCGGGCTGGCCGCGGAGATCGCCGCCGCCGACCAGGCATGGAGGCGACCGCATGGTTGAGCCGCTGTTTTCCGTGCGCGGGTTGAAGGTTGCGTTGCCCGACATGACGCGCAAACCGCTGATCGGCCGGGCGCCGCTGGCCGAGATCCTGAAAGGCCTGGATTTCGACCTGCCAAGGGGATCGGTGACCGGCATCGTCGGCGAATCCGGCTCCGGCAAATCGACGCTCGGCCGTGCCTTGGTGCGCCTGCTGGAGCCCAGTGCCGGCAACGTCATGTTCGACGGCCGCGACATCACACATCTGCCTGAGGCCGAGCTCCGGCCGCTGCGCCGCAATCTGCAGATGATCTTCCAGGATCCGATGTCGTCGCTCAACCCGCGCCGCACCATCTTCAGCATCATTGCAGCACCCCTCAAGCAGAACGGGCTTGGCGACAATCTCAAGGCACGCGTCGCGGAGGCGCTGCAGCGCGTCGGCCTGCCGCAGAGCTTTGCCGGCCGCTACCGTCACGAAGTGTCGGGCGGCCAGCGCCAGCGCGTCGGCATTGCCCGCGCACTGGCGCTGTCGCCGAAATTCGTGCTGGCCGACGAAATCGTCTCCGGCCTCGACGTGTCGACCCAGGCGCAGATCCTGACGTTGCTGGAAAAACTCGCCGCCGAAATGGGCCTGACCGTTGCCTTTATCAGCCACGATCTGTCGGTGATCCGGAGGCTCTGCCGACAAGTGATCGTCATGCGCGAAGGCGCGATCGTCGAAGCCAGCGCGACGGATACTTTGTTCGAGCACCCGCGGCAGGCCTACACGCGCGACCTCCTCGCCGCCATTCCCCTGCCCGAGATCGATGACGCCTGGCTGCTTCCCGCCCCAAAGGCGCCGGCATGAAGCACAATCCTATTCGCACGCCGAAGAGCGGGCCTCGGGCGTGCGCCCGGCAAAATGTCTGCTATGGAGGATGACTGATATGAAGAATGCGATCCGATATGCGACGCTTGCAGCCACCGTGCTGGGAAGCATCGGCACCGCTTGCGCCAGTCCATACCCGGCATGCGTGGCCACGACCACACCGGCGTCACCGTCCCCGACATGCAGCAGGCGGTCGATTTCTTCACCGAAGTGGTTGGCTGCAAGAAGGCGATGTCGTTCGGCCCGTTCGCCGACGACAAGGGCACATTCATGCAGGATCTGCTGGGCGTCGATCCCAAGGCGGTGATCGAGGAGATCACCCTAGTCCGCTGCGGACACGGGTCGAACATCGAGCTGTTCAAATACACCGCGCCGGACCAGAAGGACCTGACGCCTCGCAACAGCGACATAGGCGGCTTCCATATCGCCTTCTATGTCGACGACATCGCCGCCGCAAAAGCCTATCTTGACGGCAAGGGCGTCAAGACGCGAATGGGACCGCTGCCGGTTACCGAAGGCCCCGCCGCCGGCCAGGCCATCCTTTACTTCCAGGCCCCTTGGGGCTTGCAGTTGGAAGCGATCAGCTATCCCAATGGCATGGCCTATGAAAAGGATGCAGAAACGGTGCTGTGGAGTCCGAAGAACCCGGAAAAATAGCCCGGGAGTCCCTGGCCTGCGGAGCCGACTGCCGGCAAGGCGAGTTATCCGGGCGGATTGTTTCAATCTTGAAACTTCAAGCTTGAATTAATTTTCCTCAGGCGTAAACTCGACAAACAGAAGCGAAGAGGAGATCGCACGATGAAAGTTGCGGTTCTCGGCGGCGGACCAGCCGGCCTCTACTTTGCCATCTCGATGAAGCTCCGGGATGCGGCGCATGAGGTGACGGTGTTCGAGCGCAACCGTGCCGACGATACGTTCGGCTGGGGCGTCGTGCTGTCGGCCGAAACGCTGGAGAACCTGACCAGGAACGACCCGGTCAGCGCCGTCTGGATCCGCAAGCATTTTGCCTATTGGGACGATATCGCCGTTATCCATGACGGCGTGCGCACGGTCTCGACCGGTCACGGCTTTTGCGGCATCGGCCGCAAGCGGCTACTCACGCTGCTGCAGCGGCGGGCGCGCGAACTCGGCGTCAAGCTGGTCTTCGAGACCGACATCGCCGATCCCAAGCCATATATGGAGACGCACGATCTGGTCGTCGCCGCCGATGGGCTGAACTCGAAAGCGCGGGGCGCCTTCGTCGACGTGTTCAAGCCTGATATCGATGTCCGCAAATGCAAGTTCGTCTGGCTCGGCACCCGTCAGAAATTCGACGACGCCTTCACCTTCATCTTCGAGAAAACCGAACATGGCTGGGTCTGGGCGCATGGCTACCAGTTCGACAGCGATACCGCGACCTTCATCGTCGAATGCAGCGAGCAGACCTGGCAACGCTTCGGCTTCGGCGCGATGTCTCAGCAGGAATCGATTGCTGTCTGCGAGCGCATCTTTGCCCGCCATCTCGGCGGCCACGCGCTGATGACCAATGCCAATCATATCCGCGGCTCGGCCTGGATCAATTTCCCGCGCGTCTTGTGCGAACGCTGGTCCTACAAAAACCTGGCGCTGATGGGCGACGCGGCGGCGAGCGCGCATTTCTCGATCGGGTCCGGCACCAAGCTGGCGCTGGAAAGCGCGGTGGCGCTGGCCGACTATGTCGAGTCCGAGCCGGACCTCGAGGCAGCCTTCCGCAAATATGAGGACGCCCGCCGCACCGAAGTGCTGAAGCTGCAGTCGGCGGCACGCAATTCGCTCGAATGGTTCGAGGAGGTCGAGCGCTATCTCGGCCTCGATCCGGTGCAGTTCAATTATTCGCTGCTGACGCGTTCGCAGCGCATCAGTCACGAGAATTTGCGGCTGCGCGATGCCGAATGGCTGGCCGGCGCCGAGGAATGGTTCCAACGTCAGGCCGGTGCTGGCGGCAACAGTCTGCGTCGCGCGCCGATGTTTGCGCCGTTCCGGCTGCGCGACATGGCGCTGCAGAACCGTATCGTCGTCTCGCCGATGGCGCAGTACAAGGCGGTCGACGGCTGTCCGACCGACTGGCATTTCGCCCACTATGCCGAACGGGCCAAGGGCGGCGCCGCTCTCCTCTACATCGAGATGACCTGTGTCAGCCCGGAAGGCCGCATCACGCCAGGCTGCCCCGGTTTCTATGCGCCCGAGCATGAGGTCGCCTGGAAGCGGCTGGTCGAGTTCGTTCATGCCGAAACCGAAGCCAAAATCTGTGCGCAGATCGGCCATTCCGGCGCCAAGGGATCGACCCGGCTCGGCTGGCAGGGAACCGACGTGCCGCTGACCTCGGGCAATTGGCCCGTCATGGCGGCATCTTCCGTGCCGTGGTCGCCGCAGAACCAGGTGCCGAAGGCGATGGACCGCGCCGACATGGATACGGTGCGCGAGCAGTTCGTCGCTTCGGCCGAGATGGCGGCGCGCTGCGGCTTCGACATGCTCGAAATCCACGCCGCGCACGGTTATCTCCTGTCCTCCTTCATCACACCCTTGACCAACCGGCGCACCGACTCCTATGGCGGNCGATCTCGATGCGCATCTCCGCCAATGACTGGCTCGGCATCGAGGGCGTGACGCCGGCCGATGCGGTCGAGATCGCGCGGCAGCTGCATGAAGCCGGAGTCGACATCTGCGACGTGTCGGCCGGCCAGACTTCGGCCGTGGCAAGACCGGTCTATGGCCGCATGTTCCAGACGCCATTTTCCGACCGCATTCGCAACGAAGTCGGCATGGCGACCATGGCGGTCGGCAATATCTACGAGCCGGACCATGTCAACTCGATCCTGATGGCCGGCCGCGCCGACCTCGTCGCACTGGCAAGGCCGCATCTTGCCGATCCCTATTGGACGCTGCATGCGGCGGTCACGCTTGGCGATCGCGGCGTCAAATGGCCGGATCCCTATCTGCCCGGCCGCGACCAACTCTACCGGCTGGCCGAGCGCGAAGCGGCGGCGGGGTTGAAAGTATGAGTTCCGCCGCAGCGATTTCAGGGCGACATGCGCTGGTCACCGGCGGCGGCTCCGGCGTCGGCCGGGCGATCGCGCTGGCGCTGGCCGGCGCAGGCATCGATGTGACCATCTGTGGCCGGCGCGTGGAGCCGCTTGCCGAGGTCGCCGCTCAGAACAAGCGCATCTTCGCCATTGCCGCCGACGTCACCGACGAGGCATCGATGGCGTCGCTCTACGAGGACGCGGAAGCGGCACGCGGACCGTTAGACGTCGTCGTTGCCAATGCCGGCATGTCCGGCAGCGCCTCGGCGCAGCGGACCTCGCTGGCAGACTGGCAGCGCACGCTCGACGTCAACTTGACCGGTGTGTTCCTGACGGTGAAGCCGGCGCTGGCCGGCATGGCCGCGCGCAAGACGGGCCGTATCATCTTCATCGCTTCCACCGCCGGACTGAAAGGCTATCCCTATGTTGCAGCTTATGTCGCAGCCAAGCATGGCGTCGTCGGTCTGATGCGGGCACTCGCCGTCGAGACCGCGAAGTCCGGCGTGACCGTAAATGCGGTGTGCCCGGGTTTCGTCGAAACCGAAATGCTGGAAGGCGCCGTTCGGCGCATCGTCGAAACGACCGGCCGCTCGGCCGAGCAGGCGCGGACAAGCCTTGCCGAGACCAACCCGCAAGGCCGCTTCATCCAGCCAGAGGAAATTGCAGCCGCCGTGCTCTATCTGTGTAGCGACGCCGCCGGGTCGATCACCGGACAAACGATTTCGATCTCCGGAGGTGAGACATGGTAGCCGGTCCCCTGCCCGCCCCGTCCGGACCCGGCAAGGACCGCCTGCGGCTGTGGATACGCTTGCTGCGCGCCTCGCGCACCATCGAGGCCGAGCTGCGCGAACGCTTGCGGCAAGAATTCAACACAACGCTGCCACGCTTCGACGTGATGGCCGCGCTCTACAGGGCGCCCGAGGGCATGCTGATGAGCGACCTGTCGCGCTTCCTGCTAGTGTCCAACGGCAATGTCACGGGCATCATCGACCGGCTGGTCTCGGAAGGGCTGGTGATGCGAGCCCGACGCAATGGCGACCGCCGCACCTCGATGGTACGGCTGACGGAAGAGGGATCGAAGACTTTCGGCGTGATCGCCGCCGCGCATGAAAAATGGGTCGGCGAATTGCTGGGCAATGTGAGCGAGGACGAGGCGCGCCGGCTGACCGGCATGCTGACCTCCTTCCGCAGCAATTGGGAGGGACGGGAATGGCAAAGATAGCCGGCCGCAAGCCGAAGCATTTCCTCTGGCAGGTCGAAGGCAAAATCGCAAAGATCCGGCTTGACCGGCCGGAGCGAAAGAACCCGCTGACCTTCGACAGCTATGCCGAATTGCGCGACACTTTTCGCGACCTTGTCTACGCCGACGACGTCGATGCGGTGGTGTTCCTTCCCAATGGCGGCAATTTCTGCTCGGGCGGCGATGTCCACGAAATCATCGGCCCACTGGTCAAGATGGACATGAAGGCGCTGCTCGCCTTCACTCGCATGACCGGCGATTTCGTCAAGGCGATGCTGAATTGCGGCAAGCCGATTATTGCGGCGGTCGACGGCGTGGCGGTCGGCGCCGGCGCGATTATCGCCATGGCCTCCGACATCCGCATCGCCACGCCACAGGCAAAAACGGCTTTCCTGTTCAGCCGCGTCGGCCTTGCCGGCTGCGACATGGGCGCCTGCGCGATCCTGCCGCGCATCATTGGCCAGGGTCGCGCCGCCGAACTGCTCTATACCGGCCGCACGATGAGCGCCGAGGAAGGCGAGCGCTGGGGCTTCTACAATCGGCTGGTCGATGCCGCAACGCTCGAGGCCGACGCGCTCGACATGGCCGCGCGCATCGTTTCCGGCCCAACCTTCGCCCACGGCATGACCAAGACGCAGCTGAACCAGGAGTGGTCGATGGGCCTCGACCAGGCTATCGAAGCGGAAGCGCAGGCGCAGGCGATCTGCATGCAGACCCGCGATTTCGAACGGGCCTACAAGGCTTTCGTCGCCAAGGAGAAGCCGGTGTTCGAGGGGGATTGAGGATGATCGCTTCCATGGGCACGCTGGCAAGACAGCACCCCCCTCTGGCCTGCCGGCCATCTCCCCCTCAAGGGGGGAGATTGGATGTCAGGCCCGCTTTCGCCAATCTCCAACATCGCCGGGAGAGCAGTGGCAGCGAAGCCGCCAATCTCCCCCTTAGAGGGGGAGATGTCCGGCAGGACAGAGGGGGGCGCCGTGGAGCGCCAGGGCCGGAGAACTGTGGAGGCAGAAATGCCTGACCGTTCCTTCCTCACCTGGCCGTTTTTCGAGGACCATCACCGCGAGTTGGCAGAGCGGCTGGAGGCATGGTGCGCCAAGAACCTGCCGGTCGCGCATGACGATGTCGACGCAGCCTGCCGCGAGCTGGTGGCCAAGCTCGGCCGGGATGGCTGGCTGAAACCGACAGCGCTCGACACCGAAAACCCTGCAGCACTCGACGTGCGCACATTGTGCCTCACGCGCGAAACGCTGGCCCGGCATGACGGGCTGGCCGATTTCGCCTTCGCCATGCAAGGGCTCGGCACCGGCGCGCTCAGCCTGTTCGGCACGCCAGACCAGCAGCACTGGCTGGGGAAGACACGGGCCGGCAAGGCGATTTCGGCTTTCGCACTGTCGGAGGCGCGTTCGGGCTCGGACGTTGCCAATATGGAAATGACGGCCACGCGTGACGGCGATAGCTATATCCTATCCGGCGAAAAAACCTGGATCTCCAACGGCGGTATCGCTGACTTTTATGTTGTCTTTGTCCGTACTGGCGAAGCGCCCGGTGCCAAGGGGCTTTCGGCGTTCATCGTGCCGGCCGAGACAAAGGGCCTGACCATCGCCGAGCGGCTGGAGGTGATCGCGCCGCACCCGCTCGCCCGGCTGTCTTTCGACAATGCCCGCGTTCCAGCCTCGGCGCTGATCGGCAAACCCGGTGATGGTTTTCGCATCGCCATGTCGGTGCTCGACGTGTTCCGTTCGACGGTCGGGGCAGCTGCGCTCGGCTTTGCCCGGCGCGCGCTGGACGAAAGCATCAAAAGAGTGGCCGAGCGCAGGCTGTTCGGTGCAGCGATGGCCGAGCTGCAGATGGTGCAGGGCCACATCGCCGAGATGGCGCTGGATGTCGATGCCGCCGCCTTGTTGGTCTACCGCGCCGCCTGGACCAAGGACATGGGCGCGGCTCGGGTTACCCGCGAAGCCGCCATGGCCAAGCTGTTCGCTACCGACAAGGCGCAGGAGGTGATCGACAGGGCTGTGCAGCTGCATGGCGGCGACGGCGTCCGCAGGGGCCATATCGTCGAAAGACTGTATCGCGAGATCCGGGCGCTGCGCATCTACGAGGGAGCGTCGGACGTGCAGAAGGTGGTGATTGCACGGCAAGTGATGGGAGCGGCCTGAGACCGGAGTTTGTGTGGAAGAATTGATCGTCTTTGAGTTTTGAGCGACCGGATTTGAGCATTGGGAGGCTTTGATATGCACACCATCCTGCAGCCGGAAGGCTGGGCGAAACCCGTCGGCTACGCCAATGGCGTCGCCGCGCGTGGGCAGCTTGTCTTCGTCGGCGGGCAGGTCGGCTGGAACGGACAGGGCCGCTTCGAGACCGACGATCTTGTCGGCCAGGTGAGACAGACGCTTGCCAATATTGTCGCCGTGCTCGCCGAGGCTGGCGCCATGCCGCAGCATATCACCTCGATGACTTGGTACTTTACCGACAAGGCGGAATATTTGGCCAACCTCAAGGGGATCGGCGAGGTCTATCGCGAGGTGATCGGCCGGCATTTTCCGGCGATGGCCGCCATGCAGGTGATGGCGCTGGTCGAAGATCGCGCCAAGGTTGAGATCCAGGCCACGGCGGTTATTCCGGACTGATGGCAACACGCGGCAATTTTTTAAGCTTAAAACTTTCGCCTTGAAAAGCGCGGTACTTTGGATAGCATCCGATGTCTTACGACTGCCGTGCCGGGAGGGCTTTCCGGCAGTCCGGTTACTTGGCGTATCAAAACCGTGCGGGGCCAAACCCGTCCGATCACAACCAGAGGGAACGAAAATGAACTTCACCCGTCGCAACCTGCTTCTTGTTGCTGCCGCCATCGGCATCGCCGGCGGCCCGGCCTATGCCGAAGGCACGCTGAATGTCGGCGCCTATCCGACCAATCCGCCTTTTGAATACAAGAACGAGAGCGGTACATTCGAGGGTTTCGAAGTCGACATCATCAACGAAGCGGCAAAGCGTATCGGCATGACCACTGACATCGCCGACCTCGGTTTCCAGGCGCTGTTCGCCGCCACCACCTCGAAGCGCATCGACGTCGCCATTTCGTCGATCACCATCACGCCGGAGCGGCTGAAGTCGCAGTCGTTCACGCAACCCTACTATGATTCCGACATGGGCATCGCCGCGAAGGCCGATAGCCCAATCAAGGCCGAGGCCGACCTCAAGGGCAAGATCGTCGGCGTGCTGTCCGGCTCGACCGGCGAAACCTGGGTCAAGGCGCACCAGGAAGCGGACGGGTTCAGTGACGTCAAGGGCTACGACACGCAGCAGAATTTGCTGCTCGATCTCAGCTCCGGCCGCGTCGATGCGGCGGTCAGCGATATTCCGGGCCTGGAATATTCTTTCACCAGGATGAAGGATCTCGCCGTAAAAGAGCGCATCAAGACCGGCGAGCAGTACGGCCTGATGATGACCAAGGACCACCCGTTGCTCGGCAAGCTGAACGACGCGCTGACCGCGATGAAGACGGATGGCACGCTGGCCGCGATCCACAAGAAATGGTTCGGCAGCGACGCACCGGCCGATTCCTCGACCGTCAAGGAAATGCCTATGCCGAAGGCCTGAGCGGCAGTTCGCGCTTAAATGTCGTGCCGGCTTTCGATGCCGGCACGATTTCGGATTTCGGGCTCGGGCTCGAGCGTCGCGGGACGCCAAACGTTTCGGGAATGCTGCGATGTCGCTGCTGGACACCTTCTTCAACGCCGACGTCATGATCTCCAGCCTGCCGGCACTGCTGCGCGGCTTCCTGAACACGCTGCTGCTCGGAATCATGAGCATCGGCATCGGTATTCCCGTCGGCCTCGCGATCAGCCTGGTACGGCTCTATGCGCCAAAGCCGCTTCGGCTGCTGGCTGTCGGCTACATCGACATTTTCCGGGCGATGCCGGTGCTGGTCGTGCTGATCCTGATCTACTATGCGCTGCCGTTTCTCGGCATACGCCTGTCGTCTTGGACTTCCGCGGTGATGGCGTTCGCCATCATCATGGCGGCCTATTCGGCCGAGGTGTTCCGCTCCGGCATAGAAAGCATTCCGCGCGGCCAGTTCGAGGCGGCGCAGGCGCTCGGCCTGCCGTTCTTGCTGACCTTGCGCAAGGTCGTGCTGCCGCAGGCGATCCGCGTCGTCATTCCACCGATGACCAGCAACTGCGTTTCGATGTTCAAGGACACCTCGCTCGCCTCCACCGTGGCGCTGCCCGAACTGCTGAAGGAAGCGACCAACGCGCAATCGCTCTATGCCAACCCCTCACCGCTGATCGGCGCCGCGCTGGTCTATCTCATCTTTCTCTGGCCGATGGTCCGTCTCGTCAGCCTCCTTGAACGCCGATTTCAAACCGAAAAGACCCGCTGAATCTGTCAGCGCACTTCGCAGGAGACGACCTTGAACCAGCATCAGATTTCGAAAACGGGCGATGCCGCAGCTTTCCCGGTCGAGACGATCCGCGCCATGTTTCCCGCCTTGCAGCAGGCCGGCGACTTCATCTTCATGGACAATGCCGCCGGGGCGCAGATCCCGCAAAGTGTGCTCGACGCGGTCACCAACCATTTGGTCGCGCATAATGTGCAGCGCGGCGGCCGCTACGGCCGCAGCGTCACCGTCGATCAAGCCGTCGCCGGCGCGCGCGAAAGCGTGGCCTTGCTGATCAACGCCACCAACCCGGCGGAGATCTGTTTCGGCATGAACGCCACTTCGTTCATCCGCCTGGTCAGCCTCGGCATCGGCCAGATGCTTTCTGAGCGACCAAACGGGGAGCGTGACGAGATCGTCATCACCGACATGGATCACGATGCCAATATCGCGACGTGGCTGGCGCTGGCACCCGCCGGCGCCAAGTTCAAATGGTGGCGGATGCGCGAGGACGGCAATCTGCATGTCGACGATTTGCGCCCGCTGGTCTCCGAGCGCACCCGCCTCGTGGCCTGCACGGTGACGGCGCATTCGATCGGCTCGATCGTCGACGTTGCTTCAGTGGCTGGGATCGCGCATGCGGCAGGCGCCGAAGTGTTCCTCGACTGCGTGCATTACGGCCCGCACGGGCTGATCGATGTGCAGGCATGGGACTGCGACTATCTGGTCTGCTCCGGCTACAAGAATTTCTCGCCGCATATGGGCTTCCTGTGGGGCCGCTTCGAAACGCTGAAGCGTCTGCCGACCTTCCGCGAGGACTTCATTCCCGACGAGCCGCCCTATAAGATCGAGGCCGGCACCTTCATCTACGAGAACGTCTCCGGCATGGATGCCGCGGTGCGCTATCTCGAATCGATCGGCCGCAATTTCGCTCCAGCCAATAACCGATCGCGCCGCGACAACATCGTCGCCGGTATGAATGCCATTCGCGATTACGAGCAGGTGCTGGCGCGCGAAATGCTGGCGGTGCTCAAAGATTGCGGCGCGACGATCTACGGCGTGGCCGAAGAGGCACGCCTCCGCGAGCGCGTGCCGACCTTCTGCTTCAACATCGGCACGCTGTCGCCGCAGAGGATCGTCGAGGAGATGGCCGAGATGCAGATCGGCATTCGCGACGGCCACATGTATGCGCCGCGCCTGATGAAGCGGCTCAACCTCAGCATGGACAGCGGCGCCGTCCGCGCCTCGCTGGTGCATTACAATACGATCGAGGAAGTCCGGCGCTTCGGCGAGGCGCTTCGCACCATCATTGCCCGGCTGTCCTGATCGGGCTGGCCGGCGGCGCCGGCGCGATCCTCGTGAAGGGCGAAGGCGGTCGCACCCGGGTTCTCCAAGCCGGGGCGCAACTGCATGCTTGGGATCAGGTAATCGCCGCCATTCTGCTGCCGATAAGGAATGGGCTGGATTGTCTCGAGCGTCTGCATCCTTTCGCGCAGTCGCTCCGCGACAGGCTCGAAATCGGCCTCCCCGAAACGGTCCACCCTGTAGACCACGAACGGCGGAAGCACGTCGTAGCCCGGATAGTATAGAATCCCGTGGTTGATCGGGAACAGCAGGTCGTCGATCGGGCCGTTGACGCCGCGGGCGGAATAATGCTCCTCCCAGCCGCCGGTGGTAACGATTAGCATCGCGCGCTTGCCGGCGAGCGTTCCTTCGCCAAAGCGGTCACCCCACCTCTTATCGCTGTGCTCGCCGACGCCATAGGCGAAGCCGTAGGCATACACCCGATCGACCCAGCCCTTGAGGATCGCCGGCATGGCGTACCACCACAGGGGAAACTGGAGGATCAGGGTGTCGGCCCATAGCAGCTTGTCGATCTCCGCTTTGACGTCATCGGTCAGAGTGCCGCTCGCAAAAGCTTTTTTGGAGGCGCCGGCCGGCAGGAAGCGTGCTTCGGGCGGCCACGACGGAAAGTCGGCACGGTCCACCTCGGATTTCCAGCCATCGGCATAGAGGTCAGACACCCGCACCTCGTGGCCTTGGGTCTCGAGCTCCCTGATGGCGACGCCACGCAGTGCGCCGTTGAGCGAATTCGGTTCAGGATGAGCAAAAACAAGCAGGACTTTCATGGGTCTACTCCGAAGAAGGACGATAGACACCAAAGGTAGCCAGCCGTCGGCTAATCCACTATATGTAGGAAATGTATAAGATAATGCCGAATAATGGATAAATCGGACGTCACCCTCGAGCGCATGCGCACCTTCGTTCGCGTCGCCGAGCGCGGCAGCCTCTCGGCGGTGGCGCGCGAGCTCGGAGTTGGTCAGTCGACGGTCACGCGGCATCTGCGGGAGCTCGAGGAGGCCGTCGGCGTGCCCTTGCTCAGCAGGACCACCCGGCGTGTCACGATGACCGATGAAGGCAGCCGTTACTATGCCGACAGCGTCCAGATCCTGCGCCTCGTTGAGCAGGCCGGCGATGAGGCGCGAGGCACGCGCGGCGCATCGGCTGGCACGATCCGGATATCCTGCACGGCGGCGCTCGGCGTCTTGCACGTCAGCCGGCTGATCTTCGCCTTTCAGGACCGTTATCCCGACATCGGCATCGATCTCAGCCTAACCGACGAGCGCATCGACCTTGTGCGGGAGGGCGTCGACATCGCGCTTCGCCTCGGTCCGCTCACCGACAGCTCGATGAAGCTGCGGGCGCTCGGTCAGTCCCGGCGTCTGCTGGTGGCGGCGCCGGCCTATCTGGCGGCCCGGGGCAGACCGGCTGTCCCGCAGGATCTGCCTGGCCATGAAGGCATTCGGATGTCGAACATCGCGGGAAGCGACACGCTCGCCCTGCAGGGGCCGGGCGGCGAGCGCTTTGCGGTGCCCTTTGGCGGCCGATTTCGGGTCGACCATGGGCTTGCTGCGCGCAAAGCCCTTGTCGCCGGACGCGGTATCGCACCCGCCCACCACTGGCTTGTCGACGATCTTCTGGCGGCCGGCCGGCTGGAAATTATCCTGCCGGGCTATTTTCCGCCTCCCGTCCCGCTGAGCATGCTGATCGTTCCGGAGCGTGCGGGCATTGCCCGGGTGCGGCTGCTGGTCGACTTTCTCGCCGAGCAGATCTCCGGCATTCCGGGGATCGAGAAGCGGTAGCCGGCCGGCAAACCTCGCCGGATCAGGCGGCCTTCTTTTTCGCCAATCTTGCCTTGATGCTGGCGACGTCGGCACGCGGCGTCGCCGCGAACAGCGTCCTGGTATAGCTGTGCTTGGGGTCGGCGAAGACCTCGTCGCGCGAGCCGTATTCGACCGCTTCGCCGAAATACATCACCATCACATCGTCGGCGATATAGCGCACCACCGACAGGTCGTGGCTGATGAAAACATAGGTCAGTTGAAACTCATCCTGTAGGTCGGCGAGCAGATTCAGAACCTGCGCCTGCACCGAAAGATCAAGTGCCGAGACCGGCTCGTCCAGCACCAGGAGGCTGGGGTTGAGCATCAGCGCGCGGGCAATGGCGATGCGCTGGCGCTGGCCGCCCGAAAACATATGCGGGTAGCGATTGTAGTGCTCGGGGCCGAGACCGACCTTTTTCAGCATCTTCATGGCGAGATCGCGCCGCTCGCCGGCCGTGCTGTCGGTGTTGATGAGCAGCGGTTCGCCAAGCACGTCGCCGATCTTCTGGCGTGGATTGAGCGAACCATAGGGGTTCTGGAAGACAATCTGCACCTTGCGGCGCATTTCCTTCGACAGGCCGTCCCTCGCGATGTCTACCTTCTTGCCGTCGATGAAAAGCTCGCCGGAGGTCGCCGGGTCGACCAGGGTGATGATGCGGGCGAGCGTTGACTTGCCGCAGCCGCTCTCGCCGACGATGGCCAGCGTCTTGCCCTTGTCGACGCTGAACGAAACACCCTTGACCGCGTGAACCGTACGGGAGGGGCGGAAAAGCCCGCCGCCGACATGATAGTCGCGCACGATGTTCTTGCCTTCGACTACCGTCACGCTCATGTGGCGGTTCCTCCCGCGGATCGGGCTGCGACTACAGATGGGGCCGGCTCGAACAGCATGTCGGAAACAGTAGGCAACCGGTCGCCGACGGCGTTTTCCGGCAGCGCCGACAGAAGCGCGCGCGTGTAATTGCTCTTGGGGGATTCGAACAGCGACAGCACGTCGGCCTCTTCCATCTTGCGGCCCTTGTATTGGACGATGACACGGTCGGCGGTCTCGGCAACCACCCCCATATTGTGGGTGATCATGATCAGGCCCATGCCGTATTTGGCCTGCAGGCCGACCAGCAGATCGAGGATCTGCTTCTGGATGGTGACGTCGAGGGCGGTGGTTGGCTCGTCGGCGATCAAAAGCTTGGGATTGCAGGCGATGGCGATGGCGATCATGACGCGCTGGCACTGGCCGCCCGACATCTGGTGCGGGAAGGAGCCCAGCCGTTCCTCAGGGTCGGCGATGCCGACCAACTTCATCAGTTCGATGGCGCGTGCCCGGCGCTGGGCGCGGTCCATGCCCATGTGAAAGCGCAGCACCTCCTCAATCTGGAAGCCGACGGTAAAGCACGGGTTGAGGCTGGCGACCGGCTCCTGGAAGATCATCGAGATGTCCTTGCCGACAATCTTGCGCCGCTCGGACGGGCCGAGCTTAAGCAGGTCGATGCCGTCGAAGGCCATGCGGTCCGCCCTCACCGTCGCCGTGTTGGGCAAAAGCCCCATCACCGCCAGCATTGCCACTGATTTTCCGGAACCGGATTCGCCGACGATCGCCAACACCTCGCGCGGTTCGACCGACAGGTCGATGCCTTGTACCGCCATGAATGGTCCAGCGGCGGTGTCGAAGGAAACGGTCAGGTTCTTCATCTCGAGAAGAGGCATTGGATTATGACCTCTTCAGCTTGGGATCGAAGGCATCGCGCAGGCCGTCGCCGATCAGATTAATGGCAAGCACAGTGATCAGAATGGCAAGGCCGGGGAAGGTCACTACCCAAGGCGCGCGCAGGATGAACTCGCGCGCCGAGGCGAGCATCGTGCCCCATTCCGGCGTCGGCGGCTGCGCACCGACACCGAGGAAGCCGAGCGCCGCAGCCTCGAGAATGGCGTTGGAGAAGGACAGGGTGGCCTGCACGATCAGCGGTGCCAGGCAGTTCGGCAAGATCGTCCTCACCATCAAGCGAAGATGACCGGCACCAGCCACCTTGGCGGAGATGACATATTCGCGGTTCTTTTCGGCCATCACGGCGGCGCGGGTGAGACGCGCAAAATGCGGCTGCAGCACCAGCGCGATCGCCAGCATGGCGTTGAACAGCCCGGGGCCGAGGATCGCCACCAGCACCAGCGCCAGAAGCAGCGACGGGAAGGCCAGGATAATATCCATGATGCGCATGATCAGCGTGTCGACCCAGCCGCGGAAATAGCCGGCGAGCACGCCAAGCACGATGCCGCTGGTGAGCGAGAAGACGACCACCACCAGGCCGATGAACAGCGAGAAACGCGCCCCGAAAATCAACCGCGAAAGCATGTCGCGGCCGACCGCATCGGTGCCGAGCAGGAACATCGATTTGCCGCCTTGCTGCCAGGCAGGGGGCGCCAGCAGCGCATCGCGAAACTGCTCGTCGGGCGAATGCGGCGCGACGAACGGCGCAAAGACCGCCACCAGCACCAACGCCGAAAACACGACAAGGCCGATGACCGCGCCGGTGTTCATCGAGAAGTAGTGCCAGAACTCGGCGAAGGCGCGTTGCCTGCCGCCTGTCGGGATGGAGGCAGCGGTGGCTTCGGCGGCGGATTCGTCGGTCATCTCACTGCACCCGGATGCGCGGATTGATGACGGCGTAGAGCACGTCGACGATCAGGTTCACCGCCATGACGATCAGCGCGATGATCAGCAATCCGCTCTGAACGACGACATAGTCGCGCTTGCCGATGGCGTCGATCATCCATTTGCCGATGCCGGGCCAGGAAAAAATGGTTTCGGTAAGAATGGCGCCCGCCATCAACGTGCCGACCTGCAGTCCGATGGTGGTGACCACCGGAATCAGCGCGTTGCGAAAAGCGTGCAGCCCGATGACACGGCGCGGCGCCAGGCCCTTGGCGCGCGCGGTGCGGACATAGTCCTCGCCCAGCACCTCGAGCATCGCCGAGCGAGTCTGGCGCGCTATGACGGCAAGCGGGATCGTCGCCAGCACGATGGACGGCAGGATCAAATGGCTGACGGCGGATTTGAAAGCGCCGCTCCTGCCGGAGATCAGGCTGTCGATGAGCATGAACCCGGTCGTCGGCCTGAAGAAATACTGCAGGCCGATGCGGCCGGAAACCGGCGTCCAGCCGAGATAACCGGAGAAGAAGATGATGAGCAGCAACCCCCACCAGAAGATCGGCATCGAATAGCCGGTCAGCGCGACACCCATCGTCGCCTGGTCGAACCACGAGCCGCGCTTGACCGCGGCGAAGATACCGGCAGGAATGCCGAGCAGGACGGCGATGATCAACGCCACCGTCGCCAGTTCCAGCGTGGCTGGAAACAGCGCCTGGAATTCGCCGAGCACTGGCCGCTTGGTGGCAATCGATATGCCGAAATCGCCGGTCAGGACCCTGCCGATATATTCCAGGTACTGGATGACATAAGGCCGGTTGTAGCCAAACTGCTCGATGAGTTGGGCGTAGCGTTCGGGGCTGACGCCGCGCTCGCCGGCCAGGGCCAGAATGGGATCGCCGGGCAGAAGCCGGACGAAAGCGAACGCCGCCAGCGATATGCCGAACACGGTCGGGATGATCAAAGCGAGCTTGTGGAGGAGATAACGGAGCATCTTGCTTCATAGAACGGCGGCGCAGGAAGTCCAGCGCCGCCGTTCAATTTCTCAGGACTTATTCGGTGACGTCGACGCCGTCAAACCGATGAATGCCGAGCGGGTCCATAACGAAGCCCGACACCTTCTTGTTCATCGGCATGAAGACCTTGGAGTGGGCGATGGTCAGCCACGGAGCCTCACGCTTGAACACCACCTGAGCTTCCTCGTAGATCTTGGTGCGCTCGGCGACGTCCGTCGTCGCCTTGCCTTTTTTCAGCAGGGCTTCGAATTCCTGGTTGCACCAGATCGCATAATTGGACTGGCCGATGGCATCGCAACCGAGCAGGAAAAAGAAGTTGTCCGGATCGCCATTGTCCCCGGTCCAGCCCAGTTGGAAGGCGCCGTCGCGATCCTTAGCTTTGCCGCGCTGGCGATACTCCGTCCATTCGTAGCTGACGATCTCCGCCTTGACGCCGACGGCGGCATAGTCGGCCTGGATCAACTCGGCGACGCGCTGGGCGTTCGGGTTGTAGGGGCGGCTGACCGGCATAGCCCAGATCTTCATCGACAGATCCTTGACGCCTGCATCGGCCAGCATCTTCTTGGCCGCCTCCGGATCGTAGGGATCGTCCTTGATGTCCTTGTTATAGGACCACATGGTCGGCGGGATCGGGTTGATGGCCGGCGCGCCGGCGCCCTGATAGACCGCGTCGATGATCGCCTTCTTGTTTACCGCCATGTTGAGGGCCTTGCGGACCTCGACTTTGTCGAAGGGCGGCAGCGTCGTGTTGTAGGCGAGATAGCCGATGTTCAGGCCTTCCTGCTCGTCGACTTTCAGGTTCGCGTCACCCTGCAGCCCGGCAATGTCGGCCGGCGCCGGGTATGACATGATATCGCACTCGCCTGCCTTCAGCTTCTGCGCGCGCACGGCCGGATCGGGCGTGATGGCGAAGATCAGATCGTCGATCTTCTGGCGGCCGCCAAAGTAGCCGTCCCATGCCGCATAGCGTACGACCGCATCGACCTGATAGTCGACAAATTGGAACGGACCAGTGCCGACCGGCTTCTGGGTGAACTGCTGCCTGGTGCCGGCCTTGTCGAGCTGGTCGGCATATTCCTTGGAAACGATCGAAGCGAAATCCATGCCGAGGTCCGGCAGGAAGGCGACTTCAGGCTTGTTCAGCACGAACTTCACCGTCAGATCGTCGACCTTGACGATTTCCTTCAGCAGATCGGGGAAGCCCATGCCGGTGAAATACTCCCAGCCGGTGCCTTCCAGGTAGCTGTACCATGGGCTTTCTTTCTTCCACTGGCGTTCGAAGGAAAAGATCACGTCGTCGGCGTTGAGGTCGCGCGTGGGCGTGAAATAATCCGTCGTCTGGAATTTCACACCCGGGCGAAGCTTGAAGGTGTATTCGAGACCGTCGTCGGAAACCGTCCAGCTCTCCGCCAGGCCGGGCGAGATGGTGGTCTTGCCATGCTCGAACTCGACCAGGCGCGAATAGATGGTGCGCGACGAAGCGTCGAAGTCGTTGCCGCCGCTCCATGGCGACGGGTCGAAGCCGGCCGGCGATGCCTCCGAGCAATAGACCAGTTGTTTTGCATTGGCCATGCCGCCGAGGACGCTTGCAGCCAGCAACGCGGCTGCAAAAGTCAGTTTCTTTTTCATTGAGCACTCCCTGATGTTCTTCCAAGCCCCTCTATCAGGCTCGCGAAGGCCGCATATAAGCACCGTTTTTCTGGCTTTGGAACTGCTTGTTTGCCTAACCCACGGGAAGCAGAAAAAAAATCCGGCATGCGGCGAATTGTGGAAAAAACGAGCCAAATGCGCAGATCACGACATTATTAGCGACTTCAATTTTTTGTTGATCGGCGATGCCGCCAATTCGGGGAATCGAGCCGTTCGGTTCAAGAGATGCGCGTCCGAAAACCGGTCGCGGCCGAGAGCTTTGATGGCAAGTCTTGCCGCACTGCCAGGTGGGCGAGGCTTGCACGGCCGCTGCTAGTGGCAATACATAGATAGATGGACAGCGTGGTGGATTCCCCAGGCTCCGGACATTGCGGCAAGCGTGGGATACCTTTGTTTGTCAGGGGCGGCGGTGGCACTCAAGCGTGCCGAACAATAAGAATGATTGAGGGAGCGACAGGTGGCGAAACCGGCAAAGACAACAACCGCGGCGAAAGCAAAGGCCGAGGCAATATCGAAAGCGGTCAAGCCAAAAGCGGCCGCCGCCAAGCCGAAGACTACCGCGAAGGCAAGTGCGAAGCCGGCGACGAAGATCACGGCTGGAAAGACTGCCAAGCCGGCAGCCGGCAAGGCGGCGCCTGCCGCAAAGTACCCCACCGTCAAGCCGGCGGCGAAGGCAGTGCCAGCGCCCAAACAGGCGGCAGCTTCAGCCAGAAGATTGCCGAAGGCGATCACCTCGCTGACCGCCGGCCTGCCTGAAAAACCGTGGCTCCAGAGTTACCCAAAGATCGTGCCGGCCGAGATCGGCGCCCTGCCCTCCAGCTCGATCGGTGACTTTCTCGTCGCCGCCTGCAAGCAGTTTGCGAACCGGCCGGCCTTCGTCTGCATGGGCAAATCGATCACCTATGCCGATCTCGAGCGACAGTCGGCTGCGTTTGGCGCCTATCTGCAATCAAAGGGGTTGCAGAAGGGTGCACGTGTCGCGCTGATGATGCCGAACGTGCTGCAATATCCGGTGGCGATGATGGCGGTGCTTCGCGCCGGCTATGTCGTGGTGAACATCAATCCGCTCTACACGCCGCGCGAGCTTGAGCACCAGCTCAAGGATTCCGGCGCTCAAGCCATTGTCATCCTCGAAAATTTCGCCTGCACCTTGCAGGCGGTGATCGCCAGGACCGCGGTCAAGCATGTCGTGGTCGCCACGATGGGCGACATGCTCGGCGGGCTCAAGGGAACGATCGTCAACTTCGTCGTGCGCCGCGTCAAGAAGATGGTGCCGGCATGGTCGCTGCCCGGCCATGTCAAATTCAACGCCGCATTGAAGGCCGGCGCCGGCGTGACCTTCAAATCCGCCGAGGTCGTGGCCGGCGACATCGCCTTCCTGCAATATACGGGCGGTACGACCGGCATCTCCAAGGGCGCGATGCTTTTGCACAGCAATGTCTTGGCGAACGTCGCGCAGAACGCGCTCTGGGTCGAAGACGCCTACACGGTCAAGCCGAAACCGGCGCATATGAACTTCCTCTGCGCGCTGCCCCTCTATCATATCTTTGCGCTCACAGTGAACGCGATGATGGGAATGCAGCAGGGCGCGCAGAACGTGCTCATCCCCAATCCGCGCGACATTCCCGGCTTCGTCAAGGAGCTGCAGAAATACCCGATCCACATCTTTCCTGGCCTCAACACGCTGTTCAATGCGCTGCTCAATAATGAGGATTTTCGCAGGCTCGACTTCAAGCCGCTGATCCTGACGCTGGGTGGCGGCATGGCAGTGCAGAAGGGCATCGCAGAGCGCTGGAAGGCGCTGACCGGCTGCCCGATCAGCGAGGCCTACGGACTCTCCGAAACCTCGCCGGGGGCGACCGCCAACAAATTCAGCGACGGAGTCTACACCGGCACGATCGGGCTGCCGCTGCCCTCGACCGAGATCGCCATCCGCGATGACGATGGCAACAATTTGCCGCTCGGCGAGGTCGGCGAAATCTGCATCCGCGGACCGCAGGTGATGGCCGGCTACTGGAACCGGCCGGACGAGACCGCCAAGGTGATGACCGAGGACGGCTTCTTCAAATCGGGCGACATGGGCTTCATGGACGAGCGCGGCTACACCAAGATCGTCGACCGCAAGAAGGACATGATCCTGGTTTCCGGCTTCAACGTCTACCCGAACGAACTCGAGGAGGTGGTGGCGCAGCATCCGGGCGTACTCGAGGTGGCGGCGATCGGCGTGCCGGACGAGCATTCGGGTGAAGTGCCAAAGCTGTTCGTCGTCAAAAAGGACCCGGCACTGACCGCCGAGATGCTGACGGCTTATTGCCGCGAGAACCTGACCGGCTACAAGCGCCCCAGATATATCGAGTTCCGCACCGAACTGCCGAAGACACCGGTCGGCAAGATCCTGCGACGAGCGTTGCGGGGCTAGGCGCAGCTTGAGCGATTGCATCGTCGGCTCTAACGCCGTGGATATAGGTTCGCGGCCAGACCCGGCAGAGTTCATCCGGGCGCACATGCGGATCGCCCCCGTGCCCGCGCTTCCCGAAATCCGGCTTTACACCGCCCATCCGGGAAGCGGCCTCAGGCGGCTTCTCGAATGGAACCAACATGGGACCG
Source organism: Mesorhizobium sp. LSHC420B00 (assembly GCF_000503055.1). Classification (GTDB taxonomy): domain Bacteria; phylum Pseudomonadota; class Alphaproteobacteria; order Rhizobiales; family Rhizobiaceae; genus Mesorhizobium. Next base: position 59,486 of record NZ_AYVY01000003.1, read on the forward strand.
AAGAAGACGAACCTGAACCGGAGCCACCGTACTGGGCCTATGTCTGGGCCGGCGGCGCGGTGCTTGCCCGCTACATAATCGACCGGCCGGAGACCGTGGCCGGGCGTCGCGTGCTCGACCTCGGCGCCGGCTCGGGCCTCGTCGGCATCGCTGCGGCGAAAGCCGGAGCCAGCGCGGTCGTCGCGGCCGAGATCGATCGTAATGGTGTGGTTGCGCTCAGCCTCAATGCGACTGCGAACGGCGTCGCTATCATGATCGTTGGCGACGACATCACCGGCGGTCCGCCGCCACCGGTGGACATCGTGGTGGTCGGCGACCTGTTTTACGCCCGCGATCTTGCCGGCCGGGTCGTTCCCTTCCTCGACCGCTGCCTTGCTGCCGGCATCGCCGTGCTGATCGGCGATCCGGGCCGCGCCTATCTGCCGCGCTCGCGGCTTCGCCTGCTGGCCGAATACGAGGTGCCGGATGTCGGCGAGGGCAGGAATGCGGCGATGAAACCGAGCGGCGTGTTCTCGTTCGGACCAGATAACTACGAGTCTAGACCGTCTCGCTGACCCGGGCCGCAAGAAAATCGGGCAGATCAGCCACCGAATCCAGGATGACGTCGGCGATCTGTGACAGCGATTCACGTGTGCCGGTGCCGGACAGCACGCCGATCGCCAGGCCGCAGCCGCCGGCGCGCGCCATCTCCAGATCGTGACGATTGTCGCCGACCATTGCGATCGTCGCCGGCCTGAGCCCTGTCAGATCCGAAAAGGCAAGGATCGTATCCGGCGCCGGTTTTGGATTGGCCACCGCGTCGTAACCATAGGCGGCTTCGAAAAGCTGCGCGACGCCCAGCGTGACCAAGGTCTTTTCCGCGCCGCTGGTCGAGTCGTTGGTGGCGACGCCAAGCCGGTAGGATTTTCTGTGAAGCAGCCCAAGCGTCTCGACCACACCCGGCAGCGCCACGGCCATCGCCGATCCTTGCGCCGAGGTGATGGCATTGAAGCGGGCGACGGCAAGCATCTGGTCCTCGTCGGACAGCCGCGGAAACCACAGTTCGACGACGTCCATGTTGGTCCCGGAGGCAAAGATAGAATCCGGCTTGAAGCGCCTGGTGGCGAAGTCGAAGCCCGCCGCCGCAAGCAGCCTGTCTGCCTTCCAGCGATCGCCTTCGGCCGCATCCATCGCCATGAAGTCGGCGATGCCCAGCCATGTCGCGTTGAAATCCACGAGCGTGCCGTCCTTGTCGAACAATATTCCCTTGATGTCCGCCAAGCTTTTCACTCCGGGCCGCGCAAGCGGTGAATGTATTCCACCAGTCCGGCAGTCGAGGCATCCCGCTTTGCGGCATTCTCCTTGCCTTCAACGACGGGCAGCAGCCCGGTCGCCAGTTCCTTGCCGAGCTCGACGCCCCACTGGTCGAAGGAGTTGATGTTGAACAGCGTGCCTTCGACGAAGACGCGATGTTCGTAAAGCGCAATCAGCCGTCCGAATGTATGTGGGTCGAGCTTCCTGTAGAGGATCGTCACCGAGGGGCGGTCGCCGGAGAAGACGCGGTGCGGAGCAATCCTGTCGACATCGGCGGGCTTCATGCCTTTCGCCAGCATCTGCGCGCGGGCTTCCTCCAGCGTGCGGCCCTTCATGAAGGCTTCCGACTGCGCCAGGCAATTGGCAAGCAGAAGGTCGTGGTGATGCTTCAGTTCCGGCTCGTGGCCGACGGCAGCGGCGAGGAATTCGACCGGAATGAAATCGGTGCCCTGATGCAGAAGCTGGAAGAAGGCGTGCTGGCCGTTGGTGCCGGGCTCGCCCCAGACCAGCGGGCCGGTCGGCGTCGTTACAGCGCCGCCATCCAGGGTGACGCTCTTGCCGTTCGATTCCATGTCGAGCTGCTGCAGATAGGCCGGCAGCCTGGACAGACGCTGATCGTAGGGGATGACGGCGCGAGCCGGATATTTGCAGATCACGCGATGCCACCAGCCGATCAGCCCCATCAGCGCCGGCAGGTTGTTCGCCAGCGGCGCGGTGCGGAAATGCTCGTCCATCTCATGGGCGCCGTCGAGAAAGGCGCGAAAATCCTTAGGGCCTATGGCGATCATCACCGGCAGGCCGATCGCACCCCAGACGGAATAACGACCGCCGACCCAGTCCCAGAAGCCGAAGACGCGATCGGGCGCGATGCCGAATTTGGCGACCAGGTCGAGCGCCGTCGAGACGGCAGCGAAATGCTTGCCGACCGCTTCCTTGCCGAGCGCCTTCTCGACCCATCTGCGTGCCGTCTCGGCGTTGGTCATCGTCTCGACCGTAGTGAAGGTCTTGGAGGCGATGATGAACAGGGTGGTCTCGGCGGAAAGACCCTTCAGCGTGTCGTGGATATGGGCACCGTCGATATTGGACACGTAATGTGCGCGCGGACCGTCATGATAGGGCGCCAGCGCCAGCGTCGCCATGGCCGGGCCGAGGTCGGAGCCGCCGATGCCGATGTTGACGATGTCGGTGATCTTCTTGCCGGTGGCGCCGGCCGCCTTGCCGGAACGCACCGCGTCGGCGAAGGCGCCCATCGCGTCGAGTACGCCGAGGACTTCCGCCTTCACGTCCTGGCCGTCGAGCACGATGCCCTTGCCGGTAAGGTTACGCAGCGCCGTGTGCAGCACGGCGCGGCCTTCGGTGACGTTGATCTTGTTGCCAGCAAACATCGCGTCGCGCCGGCCTTCGAGGTCGGCGGCCTCAGCTAGGTTCTCCAGCAACTCCATCGTCCGCGCATCGACCGCGCATTTCGACCAGTCGAGCAGCAGGTCGCCGTCGCTGGCGGAGAATTTCTCGAAGCGCTGCGGATCGGCAGCGAAAGCCTCGCGCATCGAGCCCGATTTGACCGCACGATGATCGCGCAACGCATTGAGCTGCTTTTGAAAGGACGATTGATCCACTGCTTCGCTCCGGTCTCTTGAGATGCATCTTATCAGGCCGGATGTTTCCGGCGCGTGTCGTCGCGGCAAACTATCGGGTCGAATTCCATCCGTTTCAATGCGCAGCGATGCCGCAGCGCAGCGTGGGCCGGCGCAAAGGATCACTGGCATAAATCCCAGCGATCAGAAAAATTGATTGGCGCAACACCTTGTGCCACCGGTACATTCGACTGGTCCAGCCAAGTGAAAAAAGCTGGCCATCGAGGAACATCTCCCATGCCACAGCGAAACGACACGGCCATATGGTCCGGCCTGTTCCGGATTTCGGCGGAATCCGGTCAGACCCTGCAGGCGCAGATCCGTCAGGCGATCGTCGCCGCCATCCTCGACCGGCAGATCGCGGCTTCCATGCCGCTTCCGTCCTGCCGGATTCTTGCCGAAAAACTCGGCGTGGCGCGCGGCACCGTGGTGCTGGCCTTCCAGCAGCTGGTCGACCAGGGGTTCCTGGTGGCGCGCGAGCGCCGCGGCCATTTCGTCAATCCCGAAGTGCTGGCGACGCCGGCCAAGCCGCACCAGAAAGCGCCCGACCAGGCCAACGAGATCGACTGGAAGGCGCGCCGGCAGATCGCGGCGAGCGACATGCCACCGCCGGCCAAGCACGACAACTGGATCAAGTCGTCCTACCCCTTCGTCTACGGCCAGTTCGACCCGGCGCTGTTCCCGACCGCCGAATGGCGCGAGTGCAACCGCATGGCGCTGGCCGTTCTCGAAATCCGCAACTGGGCGTCCGACATGGTCGACCGTGACGATCCGCTGCTGATCGAGCAGATCCAGGCACGGCTGCTGCCGCGGCGCGGCATCTTCGCCAATCCGGACGAAATCATCGTGACGCTGGGGGCGCAGAACGCGCTCTACATGCTGGCGACGCTGTTGATGACCAAGGGCTCGAAGGTGGCGATGGAGGACCCGGGCTATCCGGATGCACGTTCGATCTTCCGGCTGGCCGGCGCCGACATCCAGCCGGTTCCGGTCGACCACTCCGGCATCGTAACCTCGGCCATTCCCAATGATGCCGGCTTCGTCTTCGTCACCCCCAGCCACCATTGCCCGACCATGGTGCCGCTGTCGGCAGAGCGGCGACAGGATCTCTTGGCGCGGGCCAACCGCTACAACCAGATAATCATCGAGGACGGCTATGACAGTCAGCTCCTGGACGAGGCGCCGCAGCAGGCGCTGAAGAGCCTCGATCGTTCCGGCCGCGTCGTCTATGTCGGCTCGATGTCGAAGACGCTGGCTCCCGGCCTCAGGCTCGGCTACATCGTCGCCTCGGCCGGGCTGATTTCCGAGCTTCGGGCGCTACGCCGCTTCATGCTGCGCCACCCGCCGGCGAACAACCAGCGCGCCGTCGCATTGTTCCTGTCGCTCGGCCATCACGAGGCGCTGGTGCGGCGGCTGTCGAGCGCCTTCGACGAGAGGCGCAAGCGTCTGGTCCATGCGATTTCCGCCTTCCTGCCGGAGTGGCGCTCGACCGATTCGGCCGGCGGCACGTCGCTCTGGCTCGAGGGACCGCGCGGCACCGATTCGCGTGGGCTGGCGGAGGCCGCGGCCTCGCGCAGCGTCATCATCGAGCCTGGCGACCGCTTCTTCGACCGCACCGAAAAGCCATCGCGTTTCATGCGCTTGGGCATTTCCTCGATCGCGTTGCAGCACATCGAACCCGGCATCCGCGAACTGGCGACGGCAGCTGGACGCAGGCCGGCAGCGGCCTGATCTCCCTTCCCCGACCGGAGCCTGGCGCATGTAGCGCGACTCCGGTTCTTTAGCTCCTTGGCATATGCGACGGGACCGGCTGGCACATAGGCTGTGCCAATGCCGGCGGCATAGTCGGAGTACATAGGGGACGAAGCAGGCAGATGGTGGACCAACCGCCGCGCCCGCTTCGCAGCTAAAGTTGGAGTGCCTTCATGCCGGTGGCCCATGAGAAGCAGGACGTGTCCGCAGACCAGCGTTCGCGACGGTCCGGCGGGCGCGAGGCGCGCCGCGCCATGCGAGCGGCACCGCTTGCCGACGACGTCAAGCCGGTGCGTGCCGGCCTCGAAGGCGGAAGCTACAGCCCGCTCAGCGGCAATGATTGCGAACGTATCCACGAGGCCGTGCTTACCCTTCTGGAGACGGTCGGTTTCGCCAACGCCATCCCCTCCTGCATTGAGGCACTGACCAAGGCCGGCGCAACGCTTGGCGAGGACGGCCGCCTGCGCTTTCCTCGCGCTCTGGTGCTCGACACGATCAAGAAAGCGGCGCGGCATTTCACCCTGCACGGCCAGGATCCGAAGCACGACATGGTGATCCAGGGCAAGCGTGTGCATTACGGCACGGCTGGTGCTGCGGTGCATCTTGTCGATGTCGAAAAGCGTGAGTATCGCGAGTCGCTGCTGCAGGACATTTACGATGCGGCGCGCCTGGTCGAGGGGCTCGACAACATCCATTTCTTCCAGCGGCCGATGGTGCCACGCGACATCCCCGACCCGCTCGACATGGATTTCAACACGCTCTACGCCTGCGTCATGGGCACGTCGAAGCATGTCGGCACCTCGTTTACCGTGCGTGAGAACGTCAAGCCGGCGCTCGACATGCTCTATGCCATCGCCGGCGGCGAAGAGAATTTTCGCGCGCGGCCTTTCGTCTCCAATTCGAACTGTTTCGTCGTGCCGCCGATGAAGTTTGCCGAGGACGCCTGCGGCGTGCTCGAAGCCTGTGTCGAGGGCGGCATTCCGATCCTGCTGCTGTCGGCAGGCCAGGCAGGTGCGACGGCACCGGCGGCGATTGCCGGTGCCGTGGTGCAGGCGGTCGCCGAAGTGCTGGTCGGCCTAATCTATGTCAACGCCATCAAGCCGGGCCACCCGGCAATCTTCGGCACCTGGCCGTTCGTCTCGGACCTCCGGACCGGCGCCATGTCGGGCGGTTCGGCCGAGCAGGCGGTGCTGACCGCGGCCTGCGCGCAGATGGCGCAATTTTACGACCTGCCGGGCGGTTCGGCCGCCGGCATGACGGATTCGAAACTGCCTGACATTCAGTCCGGGTACGAAAAGGGCATAACCGACGTGATGGCCGGTCTTGCCGGCCTCAACCTGGTTTACGAATCGGCCGGCATGCACGCCTCGCTGCTCGGCTTTTGCCTTGAGAGCCTGATCATCGACAACGACATGCTCGGCCACTGCCTGCGCTGCGTGCGTGGCATCGAGGTGACGGACGAGTCGCTGTCCATCGACACCATCGCCGATGTCTGCCTGAAAGGCCCGGGCCATTATCTCGGCAACGAGCAGACGCTGCGGCTGATGCAGACCGAATATTTCTACCCGGCCGTCGGCGACCGCTTTTCGCCGAAGGAATGGAATGAGAAAGGCAGGCCCGACATCTTGCAGCGGGCGATCATCGAGAAGAAACGCGTGCTTGCCGAACGCTTCCCGCGCCATGTGCCGAAGCCCGTCGACGACAAATTGCGCGCCCGTTTCGGCGATATGATCAAGCTGCCGCGCGGCAGAATGGGCGGCTGAGGCGTTACCCGCTCGCCGCCAGCAATAAGACGCCGGCCAGCGCCGATCCGGCAAGCGTCGGCAGCATGCCGATTTTCAGCTTCAGAATGGCGATCATCGAGGCACAGGAAAGCAGCGCCGCGCGCCAGTCTATCGATGAAAGCACCGGCACGTCCATTCCAAGCCCGACATTGCGCACTTCGCCGAAGATGACGTGCAAGCCGAACCACAGGGCGAGATTCATGATGATGCCGACGACGGCGGCGGTGATCGCACCGAGCGCCGCCGACAGCGCCTTGTTGCCGCGCAGCGCTTCGATGTAAGGCGCGCCAAGGAATATCCATAAAAAACATGGGGTAAACGTCGCCCACAGCGTGAACAGCCCGCCAAACAGTCCGGCAAGCAGCGGCGCCAGCAAGCCCGGCTGGCGGAACGCGGCAACGAAGCCGACGAACTGCAAGACCAGGATGAGCGGACCCGGTGTGGTTTCGGCAAGTCCGAGGCCGTCGACCATTTCACCGGGTGCCAGCCAGCCGAAGTACTCGACCGCTGCCTGCGCGACATAGGCAAGGGCTGCGTAGGCACCGCCGAAGGTGACGACCGCCATGACACTGAAGAAGCCACCGATTTGCGTCCAAACGCTGGCAGGGCCGGTGACAGCCCAGATCAGCAGAACAGGCCCCAGCCACATCGGCAGCCAGATCGCCAAGATGCGCGGCGCGTGCCATCGTGTCGGCCTGACGTGGGTCAGTTCGCCGCGCTCGAACATCAGATCGACCACGCCCTTGATGTCGGGAACATCGCCCTTGCCATGCGAAGCGCCGGAAAAAAATGCCGGCGCACTACGATTGCCGATCCAGCCTGCCAGGCCGGCAAGCAGGACGATCAGCGGAAACGGCACGCTCAACGCGTAGATGGCGATGAAGGCGGCGAGTGCGATCGACACCATGACGGGGTTTTTCAGCGCGCGTCTGCCGATCCGGATCACCGCCTCGATGACAATGGCGAGCACGGTCGCCTTGACCCCGAAAAACAGCGCCGCGACGAGTGGTACATCGCCATAGAGCGCATAGAGGCTGCTCAGGACGAGCATGACAAGCGCGCCCGGCACGACGAAGAGAATGCCGGCAACAAGGCCGCCGACCGTTTTGTGCAGCAACCAGCCGATATAGATGGCAAGTTGCTGGGCCTCGGGGCCAGGCAGCAGCATGCAGTAGTTCAACGCATGCAGGAAACGCTGTTCGCCGATCCAGCGCCGTTCCTCGACCAATTCCTTGTGCATGAGTGCGATCTGCCCGGCCGGGCCGCCAAAGCTGAGCACGCCGATTTTCGCCCAGACTTTCACGGCCTGCCGGAAGCTCGGCACAACCGGCTCTTGGATCTCCGGCGGCTCTTTCGAAAGGACGGCGCTCACGAAGGCTTGCCCGCGCCGAGATTGCCCGTGCCGGCGGCTGGCCAGTTATGCGTCTCCTCGGTGGCATCGCGGCACCAGCGGAAGAACGCATCGTAAAGCAGCATGCCGGCCTCGAGCTGCTCCAGATCGTCGCGAAACATCCGTGACAGGCCAAGCGAGGCGGCCAGGAACCCGGCCGCCTGTGGGACAAGATCGAGGCTCGCAGTATCGGCAGCGCGTATGATCGTGGCGAGGCGATCGAGCGCTTCGGATTTTAGTCCGAACTCCTCGATCATGGTATCGAAGGTGCAGCGTTCGCCGCGGTGGCTCCAGAACACGTTCTCGATGTCGAAAGGCACGGCCTGAAAGCGATCGGCGACGGCCGCCACTTCGGCCGGCTCGACGAAGAGAAAGACCGCGTGAGGATTGATGAAGCGTCGGATCAGCCAGGGGCACGCGATGCGATCGACCTTCGGGCGCGTACGCGTCACCCAAACGGTGCGGCCCTTGGCATCGGCGGGCGGTATCTTGCCGGTGTGAACCAAAAGCCCCTTGGCATCGCGCCATGCCTCAAACCCGCCTTCGAGCGATTCGGCGGCAATGCCCTCGTGCCGCAGCCATGCGGCCACGCCTTGCGAGAGCTTTTTTCCCTGTTGGCAGACGACCGTCACTTGCTGGCCAGTGAATTCGCCAGCCCAGGTGGCGACAGCCTTGAAGTCACGCCGGGTTGAGCCCGGCAACAGGCGCGGATCGGCGTTGTAGTCATCATCGGTGCGGACATCGATGATTGCGGGCGCACCCGGCAGCCCAATCAGACGAGACAGTTGCGATACAGTGATAGCGGTTGTTGACGGCATGGCGTCCACCTCCTTGAAAGAGAAGCTTGGACGCGAACGTTGGGCTGACGCCTCACGGGGTCGTCGCGATGCACCCCTTACGATGATCGTGGATTTGTCACGCCCGCTTGTCAAGCATTCCCGTTCTCGCGGGAGCAATCGCTTTTGACAAATGACCGCGTCCAACTCTGTGGCGGGCATTTCTCCCCGTTAGCGGGCTGTTAACGGGGAGAAATGAGGTGACCGTTACGCTGGCGACCTGACGGCTCGTGCGACGGACCCTGGTCAGTGATTGTCCCTCGGCACGCCGCTTGTATGAGCCACATCCTGGTACTTCACCGCCGGCTTCAGCACCATGCCTTCGGAAAACTGGTCGACCATGCCGCGCTGGATTTCCTGCCACGGCGTCTGGTGCTTCGGATAGTGATAGCCGCCATTGTTCTGCAGCTCGGCGCGGCGCCGCGTGATCTCGTCGTCGCTGACGAGGATGTCGGCGGTACCCTTGCGCAGGTCGATGCGGACGCGATCGCCGGTCTTCAGCAGCGCCAGGCCGCCGCCGATGGCGGCTTCCGGCGAGGCGTTGAGGATCGACGGCGAGCCCGACGTGCCTGACTGACGACCGTCGCCGATACAGGCCAGCGCGTGGATGCCCTTTTTGATCAGATAGGCAGGCGGCTGCATGTTGACGACTTCGGCGCCGCCGGGATAGCCGATCGGGCCGGCGCCGCGCATGAACAGGATGGTGTGCTCGTCGATGCCCTGTGCCGGGTCGTCGATGCGGGCGTGATAATCCTCGGGGCCGTCGAAGACCATGGCGTTGCCCTCGAACGCTTCTGGGTCCTTCGGGTTCGACAGATAGCGTTCGCGGAATTCGGGCGAGATGCCACTGGTCTTCATGATCGCCGAATCGAACAGATTGCCCTTGAGGTTGATGAAGCCGGCATTGGCTTTCAGCGGCTCGGCAATCGTGCGGATGACGTCGAGGTTCTCGTTGACGGCGCCGCTGCAATTGTCGCCGATGGTCTTGCCGTTAGCGGTCATGGCTTCCGGATAGGGCAGCATGCCGCCCTTCATCAGTTCGGCGATCACAGCCGGCACGCCGCCGGCATGGTGATAGTCCTCGCCGAGATATTCGCCGGTCGGCTGCAGATTGACGATGAGCGGAATGTTGAGGCCAACCTTCTGCCAATCGTTGTTGTCGAGCGGCACGCCGAGGTGGCGGGCGATGGCGTTGAGGTGGATCGGCGCATTGGTCGAGCCGCCGATCGCCGAGTTGACGACGATGGCGTTCTCGAAGGCCTTGCGGGTCATGATGTCGGAGGGCTTCAGATCCTCATGCACCATGTCGACGATGCGCTTTCCAGTCTCATAGGCGATCTGGCCGCGTTCGCGATAGGGGGCGGGGATTGCGGCCGAGCCCGGCAATTGCATGCCGAGCGCCTCGGCCAACGAATTCATCGTGGTAGCGGTGCCCATCGTGTTGCAATAGCCGGTCGACGGCGCCGAGGAGGCGACGATGTCCATGAACTCGTCATAGCCGATCTCGCCGGCCGACAGGCGCTGGCGCGATTCCCAGACGATGGTGCCGGAGCCGGTGCGCTTGCCCTTGTGCCAGCCGTTGAGCATCGGGCCGACCGAAAGCGCGATAGCCGGAATGTTGACGGTAGCCGCGGCCATCAGCATGGCCGGCGTCGTCTTGTCGCAGCCGATGGTGAGCACCACGCCGTCGAGCGGATAGCCGTAGAGCACCTCGACCAGGCTGAGATAGGCAAGGTTGCGGTCGAGCGCAGCTGTCGGCCGCTTGCCGGTTTCCTGGATCGGGTGGCAAGGAAACTCGAAAGGAATGCCGCCCATCGAGACGATGCCCTCGCGCACGCGCTTGGCCAGTTCGATGTGATGGCGGTTGCAGGGCGACAGGTCCGAGCCGGTCTGGGCGATGCCGATCAGCGGCTTGCCGGACATCAGTTCGGCCCGCGTCAGCCCGTAATTCAGGTAGCGCTCCAGATAAAGTGCTGTCATGCCCGGATTGTCGGGATTGTCGAACCACTCTTGCGAGCGAAATTTTTTCTTGCTGGTGGGGGCGCCTGCCATCGTGGTCTCCGTATTTGTATGACAAATCGATATGACAACGCGCGGGAGCAGGCAAGGGCACGCGCCATCCGAATCCGCACTTTGGTGCGATAGACACACATCTGCCTCCGCGCCAGAGGGGATCGTGGTTTGTCAGCCCGCTATCCCGGAAAAGTTCGAGCATGTCGTCGCGGACCCCACCCGACCCTTGCGGCCACCTCCCCTCAAGGGGCCGACTTGGGGAGGGACATCCGCATCACTCGAACACGATGCTCGGCACTGCAGCCTCGGCCGCGCCGCGCTCTTCATTGACGCGGTGCCAGACCTTGGCGGCGATGTCGCGATAGATTTTCGCCTCGGCGCTATCGGGCTTCGAGACCACCACCGGCGTGCCGGCATCGGAGCTTTCGCGGATGCCCATCTCGAGCGGCACTTCGCCAAGGAAGGTGACGCCGAGGCGCTCGGCCTCACGGCGCGCGCCGCCATGGCCGAAGATGTCGTAGCGTTTCCCCGTATCGGGGGCGAGAAAATAGCTCATGTTTTCGACGATGCCCAACAGCGGCACGTCGACCTTTCTGAACATGTTGAGGCCTTTGCGCGCATCGATCAGGGCCAGGTCCTGTGGCGTCGAGACGATGACGGCGCCGGCCAGCGGCACCTGTTGGGCCATGGTCAGCTGGGCGTCGCCGGTGCCGGGCGGCATGTCGACGACGAGCACGTCGAGCGGTCCCCATTCGACTTCGCGCAGCATTTGCGTCAATGCCGACATCACCATCGGCCCGCGCCAGATCATCGGCGTCTCCTCATCGACGAGGAAGCCCATCGACATGACCTTGAGGCCATAGTTCTGCATTGGCTTCAGGATCTTGCCGTCGACGGTCTGCGGCCGGCCATGAATGTTGAGCAGGCGTGGCATGGACGGGCCATAAATATCGGCATCGAGCACGCCGACCCGCAACCCGTTGGCGGCAAGGCCAAGGGCGATATTGACGGCGGTGGTCGACTTGCCGACGCCGCCCTTGCCGGAAGCAACAGCGATGATGGCGTCGATGCCTGGTACGCCGCGCTTGCCCTGGCTGTGCGAGGCGGGCGCCTGCGGCGCTGGACGAGCAGGTGCGGCCGGCGGAGCGGGCCTCTGAGCCGGTCTTTGCGGAACCGGCGCCTCCATGCCGCCGCCCTTCTTTTCCGCCGTCAGCGCGACCACGGCGCCGGCGACACCGGGGATCGCCTTGACGACACGCTCGGCGGCCGCACGCAGCGGCTCCATCTCCTGGGCACGCGCAGCGGGAACGGTGATCGAGAAGAACACCTTGGCATCGGCAATGAAAATCTCGGAAACCATGCCGAGGTCGACGATATTGCCGGTGAAATCCGGCCCGTTGACCGTCTTCAGGCGTTCGATGACGATTTCCTTGGTGACGGACATCAGATCTTCCTTATGCAAGCTCGCGCCTGAGATAGTGCAGTTTCCGGAGAGAACCAAGTCGTGGAGCAACAGCCGGCCTGGTGTGCCCCGGAAAACGGACCGACGCTGTCAGATTTGCCTGATCGACGGTCGCCAACCATCCGCTACGACCTATCTGAAGGAGCAGCATGAGCACGACATCAAGGGAAGGAGACGATCATGCTCGCAAACAGCAACGCAACGGCCAATCTCGCAGTGAAGGACCTGGCCAAGGCCAGGGCTTTCTACGAAGGGACGCTCGGCCTGAAAGAGGTGCACAATGGAGGTGGCGAACTGATCGTCTATAAAAGCGGCGATACCAGCATCAACGTGTACCGTTCGAATTTCGCTGGGACCAACAAGGCGACGGCTGTGACCTGGACGGTCGGCGACGAGCTCGGCAAAATCGTTGAGGCGTTGAAATCGAAGGGCGTGGCCTTCGAGCATTACGACATGCCCGGCCTGACACTGGAGGGTGACGTTCATGTCGGTCAGGGCATGAAGGTCGCATGGTTCAAGGATCCGGACGGCAACATCCTGAACCTTGTGGACAGGTAGATACGGCGTTCACGCACCGCCGCGCAGTCTGTCACCTTGCCAGGCCGACCGCGAGGTAGGTGAGAGCCGCAATCGCCGCGGTTGCTGGCAGGGTGATAATCCAGGCAACCACGATGTTGCCGGCAATGCCCCAGCGAACGGCTGAGACGCGGCGGGCGGCGCCGACGCCAATGATGGCGCCGGTGATCGTGTGCGTGGTCGATACCGGAATACCGAGCCAGGTGGCGGCGAACAGGGTGATCGCACCGCCGGTCTCGGCGCAGAAACCCTGCATCGGGTTCAGCCGGGTGATCTTCGATCCCATTGTGTGGACGATGCGCCAGCCGCCGAGCAACGTGCCCAGCGCCAGCGCCGACTGACAGGTGATGACGACCCACAGCGGCACGTAAAAATTCGCGCCGAGCATGCCTTGCGAATAGAGCAGCACGGCGATGATGCCCATGGTCTTCTGCGCGTCGTTGCCGCCATGGCCGAGCGAATAGAGCGAGGCGGAAAAGAACTGCATGACGCGGAAGGTGCTGTCGACGGCGAACGGCGTCTGCCGCAGGAACAGCCAGGAGACCGCGAGGATCAAGACGAGCGCCAGCAGAAAGCCTGCCGCCGGCGATAGCACGATGGCCGCCGTCGTCTTGCCCAATCCGGCCCAGACGATGGCGCCGGTGCCGGCCTTGGCAACGCCGGCGCCGACCAAGCCGCCGATCAGCGCGTGCGAGCTGCTGGACGGAATGCCGACGAGCCAGGTGACGATATTCCAGACGATGGCGCCGACAAGTGCTGCGAAGATCACTGCTGGCGTGACGATGCTGGCGTCGATGATGCCGGTTCCCAGCGTCTCCGCCACGTGGAGACCGAAGAACATGAAGGCGATGAAATTGAAGAAAGCCGCCCAGAACACCGCATAATGCGGCCTCAGCACGCGGGTGGAGACGATTGTCGCGATGGAGTTGGCGGCATCGTGCAGGCCGTTGAGGAAATCGAAGAACAGTGCGACGGCGACAAGGCCGACCAGCACCGGAAAGGCTATCGCGGCTTCCACTATACGTTCTCGATGACGATGCCGCTGATTTCGTTGGCGACGTCCTCGAAGCGGTCGACCACCTTTTCCAGCTGGCCGTAGATCTCGCTGCCGATCAGATAGGCCATCGGATCGCTGCGGCCGTGCCGCTTGAACAGGTCCTTCAGGCCCTGTTCGTGCAGGTCGTCGGCCCGGCCTTCGGCGCGCATGACCTCCTCGGCGATGGCGTTGAGGCGCACCGTATGCGCCCCGACCTTGCCGAGCAGTGGGATCGCCTCGGCCACCAACTTGGCGGCCTCGACGATGACGGCCCCCATTTCCTGCATCAGCGGGTCGAATTCCTTCTTTTCGAACAACCTTACCGTCTTGACGGTCTTGTGCATCATGTCGATGGCATCATCCATCGACTGGATCAGGTCCTTGATGTCGCCGCGATCGAAGGGCGTGATGAAGGAGCGGCGCACGGCCAGCAGAACTTCCGCGGTGATCTGATCGGCTTCGTCCTCGAGATCGATGATCGTCTGACACCAGCGGTCGATGTCGTTGCCCTGCAAAAGCTGCTGCAGTGCCTCAGCGCCGCCGACCACAGTGCGGGAATGCCGCTCGAACAGGTCGAAGAAGCGATCTTCGCGCGGCAAAAGCTTGCGGAACCAGCCCAGCATGTTTCGGTCTCCCGTCGTGTCCAGTCCACGACCCCGTCCCATCCACATAGCGCCGCGTTCCATCGCGGGAAACAGTAAGCCGGCTGAAAGATGTGGATGCGGGCGATTTGCACAGGCGGCTTGCGGCCGAAGGCGATTTCCCCGACCTTGCGCGCTAAGATCGGACATAGCGTCCGTGACAGGCTCCCGACGGCATGATCGACAAGCTGGAATTCTTCATAGCACTCGCCAGGGAAGAACATTTCGGCCGCGCGGCGGAGGTGTGCGGCGTCACCCAACCGACGCTTTCGGCCGGCATCAAGCAGCTGGAGGGCCAGCTCGGCGTGATGCTGGTGCTGCGCGGCTCGCGCTTCCAGGGGCTGACGCCGGAAGGCAAGCAGGTGCTGGTGTGGGCGCGCCGCATCGTCGGCGACAGCAGGACCATGCGCGAGGAGATGCGGGCGGCACGCCACGGCCTGTCAGGACGCATCCGCATCGCCGCGATCCCTACGGCGCTGGCCATGGTGGCGCGATTGACCACGCCGTTTCGGGCAAAGCACCCCGGCGTCACCTTCTCGGTGCTGTCGCGGACCTCGATCGAGGTGCTGTCGCTGCTCGGCAATTTCGACATCGACGCCGGCATCACCTATCTCGACAACGAGCCGCTCGGACGCGTCACCAGCGTGCCGCTCTACGACGAGCGCTACCAGTTGATCACCGCTGTCGGGAACCCCTATTTCGACCGCGACAAAGTGACATGGGCGGAACTCTCCCAGCTGCCGCTCTGCCTGCTGACGCCGGACATGCAGAACCGCCGCATCATCGACCAGCATCTGGCCGAAGCCGGCGTGCAGGTGCGGCCGACACTGGAATCCAACTCGATGATCGTGCTGTTTTCACATATCCGCACCGGCAAATGGTCGTCGATCATGCCGCTTAACCTTGCGGAAACGTTCGGCTTTTCCGAGCCGATCCGGGCTATCCCGATCGTCGAGCCGGATGCCAGCCACACCGTCGGGCTGGTGGCGGCGCCGCGCGAACCGCACACGCCGCTGGTCTCGGCGCTGTTGGACGAGGCAATGGCGCTGGCGGACGATTTCCGCGCCCGCCGCTAGGCTAGATAACGCTGGTGATCGAGATCGATAGAAAATTTCTATCGAGCAACGGATCGGCTTTATTGATTTAGCGGGTTTCCTCTGATTTCCTAAGCACTTAGCGGAAGACCGCCACGACCAGGGAGGGCGCTGCATGACGATGCAGCCTGCAAGTACCGAGATCGCATCGCGCACGGCGGCGATCATCCACGAGCTGAAAGGCCTCGAAGGCCCGCTGTTGCCGATCCTGCACGGCATACAGGAAGAGTTCGGCTATGTGCCGCAGGACGCGCTGCCGGTGATTGCCGAGGCGCTGAACATCTCCAGGGCCGAGGTGCATGGCGTCGTCACCTTCTATCACGATTATCGCAGCCAGCCCGCCGGCCGCCATGTGCTGAAGCTCTGCCAGGCGGAAGCCTGCCAGTCGATGGGCTCGGATGCGATTGCCGCCAAGCTCAAATCAATGCTGGGCATCGGTTTCCACGAGACAACCCGCGACGGTTCGGTGACGCTGGAGCCGGTCTATTGCCTTGGCCTTTGCGCTTGCTCGCCATCGGCGATGCTGGACGGCGAGGTGATCGGGCGGCTCGACGACGAAAAGCTCAATGAAATCGTTGCCGAGGTGCGCTCATGATCCCGCGTATCTATATTCCCGGCGATTCCGGCGCGCTGGCGCTGGGTGCGGAAAGGGTCGCCAAGGCGGTTCGGGCGGAGTTGGCCGAGCGCGGCATCGAGGCCAAGATCGTGCGCAACGGCTCGCGCGGCGCCTATTTCCTCGAGCCGATGGTCGAAGTGGCGACGGCCAATGGCCGCGTCGCCTATGGGCCGGTGAAGCCATCCGACGTCAAAAGCCTGTTCGACTGCGGCTTCCTCACCGGTGGCCATCACAAGCGCTGGCTGGGCGCACCGGACAAGATCCCGTTCCTGGCCAAACAGACGCGGCTGACCTTTGCACGTTGCGGCGTCACCGATCCGCTGTCGCTCGATCACTACAAGGCGCATGGCGGGCTGAACGGCCTGCAGAATGCGGTGGCGATGACACCGGCCGACATCGTCAAGCAGGTGACCGAGTCCGGGCTGCGCGGTCGTGGCGGCGCCGGCTTCCCGACCGGCATCAAATGGAAGACGGTCCTCGATACGTCGGCTGACCGCAAATACATCGTCTGCAATGCCGATGAAGGCGATTCCGGTACGTTCGCCGACCGCATGATCATGGAAGGCGACCCCTTCGTGCTGATCGAAGGCATGGCGATCGCCGGCATCGCCACCGGCGCGACCAAGGGCTTCATCTATATCCGCTCGGAATATCCGCATGCGGTGGCGGTGATGCAGAAGGCCGTCGAGATCGCCCGCAGGGCCGGCGTGCTCGGCGTCATTGTGCTCGGGTCACCCAATTCATTCGACATGGAAGTGCGCGTCGGCGCCGGCGCCTATGTCTGCGGCGAGGAGACCGCCCTGCTCGACAGCCTCGAAGGCAAGCGCGGACAGGTGCGGGCCAAGCCGCCGCTGCCGGCGCATAAGGGCCTGTTCGGCAAGCCGACGGTGATCAACAACGTCATTTCGCTGGCCTCGGTACCGGTGATCATGGACAAGGGTGCCGCCTTCTACAAGGATTTCGGCATGGGCCGTTCGCGCGGCACCATCCCGATCCAGATCGCCGGCAACGTCAAATATGCTGGTCTCTACGAGGCGGCGTTCGGCATAACTGTGGGCGAGATCGTCGACGATATCGGTGGCGGCACGGCAACGGGTCGCCCAGTCAAAGCGGTGCAGGTCGGTGGCCCACTCGGCGCCTATTTCCCGCGCGCCCTGTTCGACACGCCGTTCGACTACGAGGCGTTCGCGGCCAAGGACGGGCTGATCGGCCACGCCGGCATCGTCGTTTTCGACGACAGCGCCGACATGCTGAAGCAGGCGCGCTTCGCCATGGAATTCTGCGCCATCGAGAGCTGCGGCAAGTGCACGCCCTGCCGCATCGGCTCGACGCGCGGCGTCGAGGTGCTGGACCGGCTCGCTGAGAACATCGAACCGGAAAAGCAGATCGCGCTGGTCACCGACCTTTGCAACACGATGAAGTTCGGCTCGCTTTGCGCTCTCGGCGGCTTCACCCCATATCCGGTGATGAGTGCACTCAACCATTTCCCGGACGACTTTCGGCCGACGCCGGTCGCCGAAGCAGCGGAATAGGAGCGGACAGGCATGAACGCGGCATTCGACATCAAATCGCTGGTCCAGGAAATCGACTACGGCACACCCGCCTCCGAAGCGGAACAGCAGGTGACGCTGACCGTCGATGGCAAGCCGGTGACGGTGCCGGCGGGTACCTCGATCATGCGCGCTTCGATGGAAGCGGGCGTTGAAATCCCGAAACTCTGCGCCACCGACATGCTGGACTCGTTCGGCTCCTGCCGGGTCTGCCTCGTCGAGATCGACGGGCGCGGCGGCACGCCGGCCTCGTGCACGACGCCGGTTGGCGAAGGCATGGTCGTGCATACCCAGAGCGACCGGCTGAACGCCATTCGTCGCGGCGTGATGGAGCTCTATGTCTCTGACCATCCGGCTGCGTGGGGCGAGACGGCCGGCACCGGCGCCAGCGAGTTCGACAAGGTCGTCAGGACGGTCGGCCTGACCGAGAACCGCTATGGCGTGGACGGCCGCAACCACGTCGAGCAAGAAAACGGCGTGGCGCCCGGCCATGGCTCGCTGACCATCGACTACATCGCCCGCGATGAATCGAACCCCTATTTCACCTATGATCCGGCGCAATGCATCGTCTGCTCGCGCTGCGTGCGCGCCTGCGAAGAGGTGCAAGGCACGTTCGCGCTGACCATCGAGGGCCGCGGCTTCGAATCCAGGGTCTCGGCCGGCATGCACGAGGCGTTCGTCGATTCCGAATGCGTGTCGTGCGGGGCCTGCGTGCAGGCCTGCCCGACCGATGCGCTGAGGGAGAAAACCGTGCTGGCGAAAGGCCTGCCCGAGCGCTCGACCGTCACCACCTGCGCCTATTGCGGCGTCGGCTGCTCATTCAAGGCCGAGGTCAAGGGCGACGAGGTCATTCGCATGATGCCCTACAAGGCAGGCAAGGCCAACCACGGCCACTCCTGCGTCAAGGGCCGCTTCGCCTATGGCTATGCGACACACAAGGACCGTATCCTGAAGCCGATGATCCGCGAGCGGGTCAGCGATCCGTGGCGCGAAGTGTCGTGGGAAGAGGCGCTCACCCATACGGCGAATGAATTCCGCCGCATCCAGTACCAGTACGGCCGCACGTCGATCGGCGGCATCACCTCGTCGCGCTGCACCAACGAGGAGACCTACCTCGTCCAGAAGCTGGTCCGGCAGGGCTTCCGCAACAACAATGTCGATACCTGCGCCCGCGTCTGCCATTCGCCGACCGGCTATGGCCTGGGCCAGACCTTCGGTACCTCCGCCGGCACGCAGGATTTCGATTCGATCGAGCAGACGGACGTCATCCTGCTGATCGGCGCCAATCCGACCGATGCGCATCCGGTGTTCGCCTCGCGTATGAAAAAGCGCATGCGCCAGGGCGCCAAGCTGATCGTGCTCGATCCGCGCCGCACCGATATCGTGCGCTCGGCCCATGTCGAAGCGCAGTTCCATCTGCCGCTGAAGCCGGGCACCAACGTCGCCATGCTGACCGCACTTGCCCATGTCATCGTCACCGAAGGCCTGTTCGACGAGGCGTTCATCCGCGAGCGCTGCGACTGGGACGAGTTCCAGGACTGGGCATCGTTCGTGGCACTGCCGGAAAACAGCCCGGAGGTCGTCGGTCAGCTCGCCAATGTCGATCCCGACGACATACGCGGCGCGGCGCGGCTCTATGCGCGCGGCGGCAACGGCGCGATCTATTACGGCCTCGGCGTGACCGAGCACAGCCAGGGCTCGACCACCGTCATCGCCATTGCCAACCTCGCCATGGCGACCGGCAATATCGGCCGGCCGGGCGTCGGCGTGAATCCGCTGCGCGGCCAGAACAATGTGCAGGGCTCCTGCGACATGGGTTCGTTCCCGCACGAACTTCCCGGCTACCGCCACATTTCGGGCGACGCGGTGCGCGCCATCTATGAGAGCCTGTGGGGCGTCAAGCTCGACGACGAGCCCGGCCTGCGCATCCCCAATATGCTGGACGCGGCCGTCGACGGCTCGTTCAAGGGGCTCTATGTACAGGGCGAGGACATCCTGCAGTCGGACCCCGACACCAAGCATGTCGCCGCGGGTCTCGCCGCGATGGAATGTGTCGTCGTGCACGACCTCTTCCTCAACGAGACGGCCAACTACGCGCATGTGTTCCTGCCCGGCTCGACCTTCCTCGAGAAGGACGGCACCTTCACCAATGCCGAGCGCCGCATCAACATGGTGCGCAAGGTGATGGAGCCGAAATGCGGCTATGCCGACTGGGAGACGACGCAGGAGCTCGCCAAGGCGCTCGGCCTCGGCTGGAACTACACGCATCCCTCCGAGATCATGGACGAGATCGCCAAGACGACGCCGAGCTTCTCCGGCGTTTCCTTCGACCTTCTCGACCGGGTGGGCTCGGTGCAGTGGCCCTGCAACGAGAAGTCGCCGGAAGGCACGCCGATCATGCATATTCGCGGCTTCGTGCGCGGCAAGGGCAAGTTCATCCGCACCGAATATGTCGCGACCGACGAGAGGACCGGGCCGCGCTTCCCGCTGCTGCTGACCACCGGCCGCATCCTGTCGCAGTATAATGTCGGCGCGCAGACCAGGCGCACCGAGAACGTCGTGTGGCACAGCGAGGATCGGCTGGAGATCCATCCGCATGATGCCGAAAATCGCGGCCTGCGCGATGGCGACTGGGTGCGGCTGACCAGCCGCTCGGGCGAGACGACGCTGCGCGCGCTGATCACCGACCGGGTGTCGCCGGGCGTCGTCTATACGACCTTCCACCATCCCGACACCCAGGCCAACGTCATCACCACCGACTTCTCCGACTGGGCGACCAACTGCCCGGAATACAAGGTGACCGCGGTGCAGGTGGGTGCATCCAACGGCCCGTCGGAATGGCAGCGCGACTATGACGAGCAGGCAAAGCAAAGCCGCCGCATCGCCTCGCTACAAGCAGCGGAGTAGCGTTTTGGCGTCGTGCCGGAGCACCCCCCTCTGGCCTACCGGCCATCTCCCCCTCAAGGGGGGAGATTGGATGTCATCTCGGCTTTCGCCAATCACCAGCGTCGAAGGGTGCCTTACGTCTGAACTGCCAATCTCCCCCCTTGAGGGGGAGATGGCCGGTAGGCCAGAGGGGGGTGCCGCGTGATGCCCAAACGTCGTGCTGTCACCCAGATCAGCCGCCTCGCGCGCCGCGCCGGCGGCACCGCGGCCGCCAACCGCATGGTGCCGGAAGAGACGCCGGTAGCATTCTCCTTTGCCGGCACCACGCATGCGGTGATGATGGCAAGCCCGGCCGATTTCGAGGATTTCGCGCTCGGCTTCTCGCTGACCGAAGGCATCATTGCCTCGCCAGACGAAATCGAAGCCATCGAGGTCGAGGATCACGGCGCCGGCATCGATATCCAGATCCGGCTGAAGGACCAGGCCAACACCCGTTTCGAGGCGCGTCGCAGACGGCTCGCCGGCCCGGTCGGCTGCGGGCTGTGCGGCATCGAATCGATCGAGGAAGCGATGCGCTCGGTCGATCCGGTCGGTGCGTCGAAACTTACACTTCAGGCCGATGACATCGTCCGCTCGGTCAAGCTTTTGTCGAAGGTGCAGCCGCTGCACGCCGAGACCGGCGCGGTCCACGCCGCCGGTTTTTACCTGCCCGGCAAGGGCATCGTCATGGCGCGCGAGGATGTCGGCCGTCACAATGCGCTGGACAAGCTGGCCGGCGCGCTGGCCAAAGCCGGTATCGACGGCAGGTCGGGGGCCGTCGTCGTGACGTCGCGCGTTTCGGTCGAGATGGTGCAGAAGACCGCGGCGATCGGTGCTGCCTTCATCATCGCCGTCTCGGCGCCGACGGCACTTGCCATCCGCACCGCAGACGACGCCGGCATGACGCTGGTGGCGCTGGTGCGCGGCGATGATTTCGATATTTTCACTCATCCTGACCGCGTGGTTTCCGGAGTTGCCAAGCATGTCGCATGACGAAGGCCACCTCATGAACACCAGCGAAAAGCTGGTTCGCATGGCCAACCAGATCGCTGCCTTTTTCCACTCCAAGCCGCGCGAGCAAGGCATTGCCGGCGTCGCCGAGCACATCAACAAGTTCTGGGAGCCGAGGATGCGCCGGCAATTGTTCGAGATGCTCGACAGCGGCGGCGAAGGCTTCAACGAGCTTGTCGTCGCGGCCTCCCCACACATCAAGCGGCCGGGCGCGCCGGAGGGCGCAGGTTTTAGCGTCGGCGGAGCGAGCACCGAGACTACGGCTGCGTCACAGAAGTAGGCGCCGCGGGCCTACATTCACACCCTCTAAGGTTTCATCTGCCGCAAGTCTCGCGGCTCTGCTATGATCCGGCGATAAGAAATCGTCGGGTCGGGCGGACAAACCTCGTGAGGCCGATCGAAACTCGCTACGCGCTCAGCGGCGACGTGCGGATCGCCTATCAGGTGGTCGGCCAGGGATCGCTCGATCTCGTCTTCGTGCCGGGTTTCATTTCCAATCTCGACCTGCACTGGGAAGACGAAGGCTACAGCCGGCTGTTGGCGTTCCTTGCGGAACACCGCAGTCATACATCGTCTCTTATGCAAGGTGGCGGCAGCCGGGGCAGCGCAAGCCTCCATGACTACGGAGAGGGAAACCCCCTACTCGCTCTCACCCTCCAGCGCCGGCACCGACACCCCGGCAAGCTCCGCCGCCAGCAACCGCGCGGCACCGGCGCGCGCGATCCTCAGCATCAGCGCCTTGCGCGTCGCCGCCGCCATCCGGTGCTCGGGCGCATCGCGCAGGACCTCGGCACCATAGCCGTCGGAGAGAATGAAGCCGCACTCTTCCGGAAAGATCTCCGCGGGCACGCCGGGATGGGTGGCGAAGAAGAAGCGGTCGGAATGCAGCCGGTAGTACGGCCATTTGCGGTCGACCCTGAAATCCTCGATCGAGGATTTGATCTCGATGATCCAGATATCGCCCTGGCGGGTCAGCGCTACGAGATCGGCGCGGCGCCCGGTGGCCAGCGACAGTTCGGGCAAGACATGCGCGCCCATCTGCTTGAGCAGCCGCTGCACGCCACGCCTGACCAGCATGGCACGCTCCGACTGGCGACCGTCGAGAAGGGGGTTGAGGGGTAGAGGTGAGATGATAGGCATGGCCGCACCATGTCAGATTTTGTTCACGGTTTGAACCCGGTTTTTTGGGGCGATTATCCGGTTGACAAACCCCTCTAACTAACCGGCATCATGCCCTCCAGAGCAATGATCCTCGTCTTTGCACAGCGTTCGCGGATGGCTTTGAGGCGGCCGTATTCCGGAGAGTCGTACCATGCGAGGAGCGAGGCCATGTCGGGAAATTCGACGATGACAAGGCGATGAGGCTCCCAATCGCCTTCCAGCACTTTGGTGGCTCCGCCACGAGCGATGTACCTTCCCCCGTAGCGGGCTTCGGTTGCAGGCACGTCCCGGCGGTATTCCTCGAAAACGGCGGCGTCGGTTATGTCGACATCGGCAATGAGATATGCGGCCATTGACCTTACTCCCCTTGGGAAAGGCAATTGAAACAGGTCTATTAGCGGTCCCGCAACTAAGCCAGCGGTACTACGCCTCGGAAACGACTCGCGTTCTCCCGGATTGGGGCGCTTTACTACATTCGTGGGGGTAGCTCTGGGAGGAGACGAACCATGCCGATGTATCTCACGCGATTCAGCTACAGGCCCGAAACGTGGGCGCGCTTGATGGATAATCCCGAGGACAGACGCGAGGCTGCCCGTTCCTACATCGAGTCGGTCGGCGGAAAGCTGCACGGGTTCTGGTATGCCTTCGGAGAGTACGATGGCTGGAACCTATGGGAGGCGCCGGACAACGTGTCCATGGCCTCTGTCATGCTCGCCATCGGTGCGGGAGGCGCGCTCAGCTCGTACGAGACCACCGTGCTGTTAAGTGTCGAAGAGACGATGGACGCGCTTGGGAAAGCGAAGTCGATCCGGTATCGCCCACCGGGATCATGACGGCCGCCCGTGCTTTGCGGAGTGTCGAAGGCTGGTAACGCTTGCTCTCGGACGGCGCACGTTCCTAAGCTTTTGCGCAAAGAGTCCGCTGCGGGTCTTGGCAGCGCCGGCAGCTTGCGCTTTCAATGTCGGCCACGGGATTTTTTACGAGGAGCATTAGATGACGGACGCAAATCGGCGACACCGGAGGAAATCCGCTCGGCCATCAGAGGCTGGGCGGTGCTTGGGGCAATCATTGTTGCCGTGTTTGGTGCCGCCTACGTCATGATCGATAGTTGAATGGCCGACGATCCTGGTCGCCCCGATGGACTGCCTGAAAGGATCGGCACGGTCCTTGGTGCATTGGTGGTGATCGGCACGTTCGCGCTTCTGGCTTGGACGGTGCTTCGCGGCGTTCTTTATTGAACCCGGCCTAGTGAACCAGGCTTGTCAGGATTATCTCCTGCAGCGGCCGCGTCTCAGGCCTGATCAGGCCGATCTCCTCGTAGTAACGGATGGCCTTGGCTGGCCGGCCAGAGCGCCGGGCAGCGTCACCGACATTCATGGTGATTTCCTCGTTTCCTGGTTCTTGTTCTTGGCCCATTGATTTTGCAGCATAATCCTGCGGGGGCTGTTGCCGAAATGCCATAGTCGCTGGTTTACCGGCACGCAAGCCCATGGATATAGGCATCGCCCGCTTGGCAAGCAAAGCAAATGCCAGCATGAATGAAGATGAAAAAGCGGCCGACTCGAGCCGCTGTAGTTTGGGCAGGGCATCGGACCTTTTCATGCGCATGAAGTCACTTGCAATCGTCGCGGCCCTGGCGCTGTCGACGGCTGTCGCCGGTTGCAGCACCATCGGCTCGCAGATCTTCACCAACAACTACGGTGCGGTGACCGATGCCGGCTATCATCTGCCGCGCATCCCGATCGAAAAGGTGCCGTTCAAATACCGCCGGCAGATCGTCGACTACGACACCAGGGAAAAGCCGGGCACCATCATCGTCGATACGCAGAACAAGTTCCTCTATTTCGTCATGGGCGACGGCGAAGCGATGCGCTACGGCATCGGCGTCGGCCGTGAAGGTTTCGAATGGCACGGCACCGCCCGTATCGCACTAAAGCGCGAATGGCCGACCTGGACGCCGCCTTCGCAGATGATCAGGCGACAGCCGGAGCTGGCCAAGTTTGCCGGCGGCATGGAGCCGGGGTTGAAGAACCCGCTCGGCGCGCGCGCCATGTACCTGTTCAACAAGGGCGGCGATATGGGCTACCGCCTGCATGGCAGCCCGGAATGGAATTCCATCGGCAAGGCGATGTCGTCGGGCTGCATCCGGCTGATGAACCAGGACATTATCGACCTCTACGACCGCACCTCGGTCGGCGCCAAGGTCATTGTGCTGTAAGACCATGTCCCGAAAAGCGGGACCCGGTTTTCGGACAAGATCATGGTCAAACAAGAAGAGCTTTATACGCGGACCGTCTAGGCAACAACACAGACGTCGCAAACAGAAAACCGGGCACTTTGGCCCGGTTTTTTGTTGTCTATCGACGTTGACGATGGAACGGCGCGTCAGGAGACCTGTTCGACGTGCTGCACTTCCGGCACAAAGTGCCGGAGCAGGTTCTGGATGCCGTGCTTCAGCGTCGCCGTCGACGACGGGCAGCCGGCGCAGGCGCCTTTCATGTGCAGGAACACGGTGCCGTTCTCGAAGCCGCGGAAGGTGATGTCGCCGCCGTCCTGGGCCACCGCCGGGCGCACCCGCGTGTCGAGCAGCTCCTTGATGGTGACGACCAGCTCCTCGTCGGCCTTGTCGTAGAATTCGCCGGTCTGGCTGGTCTCGGCGGCCGGGCCGGCCTTGGCCATCACCGGGGCACCGGACATGAAGTGCTCCATGATGGCGCCGAGGATAGCCGGCTTCAGATGCTGCCAGTCGGGGCCGTCCTTGGTCACGGTGATGAAATCATAGCCGAAGAAGACGCCGGTGACGCCGGGGATCTCGAACAGCCGGCCGGCCAGCGGCGAAGCCGTCGCGGCACTGTCGGCATCGCGGAAATCGGCGGTGCCTTCTTGCAGCACTTCCTTGCCGGGCAGGAATTTCAGCGTTGTCGGGTTTGGCGTCGACTCGGTCTGGATGAACATGGCCATCTCCGTGCCCGTTTCGGGCAGCTAGTTTGGAATAATTCTAATTAGGCTTTATCCGCCCGACATTCAAGCGAAAGGCATCGCGGGGAACGGCTGGCTGGTGGAATGTTTTGCTAGCTCGCTGAAACAATTGGAGATGTGTTGAGATTCAGGTCAGGCCGAGCCGAAAATGATGGTTTCCGAGAACCGGAGCGGAGCGTACTTTTGGTACGTGAGCACCGGAAGCGCAGGAAGCCGCCATTTGTAGGCCGGCCTCACCTGAATATCGGCACATCTCAGGCGAGGCTGTCGATCTCCTCGTCCGACAGGTTCTGCGGCACCACAGTCACTGGAATCGGAAAGGCGGCGCCCTTGCCGGCGACCGCGCCGACCAGCGGCCCGGGCCCTTCCTTGCCGGCGCCTGCCGCCAGCACCAGGATGGCGATGTCCTGGTCTTCCTCGATCAGCTTGTGGATCTCTTCGGTCGGCTTGCCTTCGCGCACCACCAGTTCCGGCTCGATGCCGAGCTTCTGGCGCACCTTGTTGGCGTAGCTGTCGAGCGCGGCGCGCGCCGTGGCGGTCGCCTCCTCGCGCATGATCTTCTCGACGCCCAGCCAGTGCTGGAAATCATCCGGCTCGATGACATAGAGCAGCACCAGCACGCCGCCCGTGCTTTGCGCCCGCTTCGAGGCGTAGGCGACGGCGCGCTCGCATTCCGGCGTGTCGTCGATGATCGCCAGGAACTTGCGGCGATGACCGGCTTCGCGGCTGAGGCGTTTGGAGACCATATTCACCCTGCTCGATGGTTTCGGCCGCAATCTGCCACCGCCACAGCCCGCCCGCAAGCGACCGGCGGCTGTGGCGATGTTGGTGCAGCTTAAAGCGCGTCGCGTTCGACCGGCCTCATGCGACGCGCTTCAGGTTCTTGTTTTATGCATGTCGTTATCGCAAAACCGCTGCACACTTTGCGCGACATAAATTAGCCTTGCAGCAGGCCGATAATGTCGCGCACGGTCTTCATCGTCGCTTCGGCCAATGTGCCGGCACGCTCGCCGCCATCCCGCAGCACCGCGTCGACATAGGCGCGGTCGCCGGAGATGCGGCGCATCTCGTCGGCGATCGGCGCCAGCTTTTCCACCGCGAGATCGGCCAGCGCCGGCTTGAACACCGAAAACTGCTGGCCGCCGAATTCCTTCAGCACCGCCTCTTTCGATATTTCGGCGAGGCCGGCATAGATGCCGACGAGGTTTTCCGCTTCCGGCCGGCCGGCAAGCCCGTCCAGTTCGCCGGGCAAAGCCTCCGGGGCCGTCTTGGCCTTGCGGATCTTCTTCGAGATGGCGTCGGCATCGTCAGTCAGGTTGATGCGCGACAGGTCCGACGGGTCGGACTTCGACATCTTTTTCGAACCGTCGCGCAGCGACATGATGCGCGCCGCCGGGCCGCCGATGACCGGCTCGGTCAGCGGGAAATAGCCGTTCACCGTCTCTTCGCCGACCTGCATCTCGACGCCGACGCCAAGCGCCGCGATGCGGTCCGAAAAGTCGTTGTTGAATTTCTGCGCAATATCGCGGGTCAGCTCCAGATGCTGCTTCTGGTCGTCGCCGACCGGCACATGGGTGGCGCGGTAGACGAGGATATCGGCGGCCATCAGGGAGGGATAGGCGAGCAGGCCGAGCGAGGCGTTCTCGCGGTCCTTGCCGGCCTTGTCCTTGAACTGCGTCATGCGGTTCATCCAGCCGATGCGCGCCACGCAGTTGAAGATCCAGGCAAGCTCGGCGTGCTGCATCACCCGCGACTGGTTGAAGACGATGTGCTTGGTCGGATCGATGCCGGAGGCGAGAAACGCCGCGGTGATCGAACGCGTCTGGTCCTGAAGATCCTCATAGACGAGCTGCGCGGTCAGCGAATGCAGATCGACGACGCAA
This sequence comes from Mesorhizobium sp. LSHC420B00, assembly GCF_000503055.1. Classification (GTDB taxonomy): domain Bacteria; phylum Pseudomonadota; class Alphaproteobacteria; order Rhizobiales; family Rhizobiaceae; genus Mesorhizobium. Next base: position 87,122 of record NZ_AYVY01000003.1, read on the forward strand.
TAGATGCAGTCGGAAGTGTCCTGCAGGGCGACGAATTTCTTGATGGCGCCGAGATAATTGCCGAGATGCAGATTGCCGGTCGGCTGGACGCCGGAAAAGACGAGTGGCTTGAAGGCGAGCTGGTTGAGGTCGGGCATGGTGTTTCCCTGGCTTGTGGAGGGCCGTTTCGCGCGCGGCGAAAGTCTTGCGACGGCGCGCTTATGGACGAGAGCAAGGAGACGATCAAGAGGGGTGTTGGCTGGGCCGCGCAGGACTTTGGCCGTGGCCGAGCAAGACGCCACAGAAGGCTGTTTGAAGGGGATGGCGCCGACCAGAATCAAAAACCCGCCTTACGGCGGGGTCGTCGATGCGAATCAGCACCATACGCAAATTAGTAGCATAGCTGCCGGCACAAAGCAAGAACAAAATTGGCGCTGACGAATTTTCCGCCTCACGAATCCGGAGATTGCTCCTTGACCGGCTGGGAGCCTTTACGCCCGATATTGCGGCGGATCATGCCGAAATCCGCACCCCCGGTGGCAAACGCGGTGACGAAGTAAAGCAGCGCCCCGCCGGCGACCAGCGCAAGCAGCGTTACCGCCTTGATCACCAGCGGCGAGCCGGATCCGAGCCTTGCGGCGAACCAGTGTTCGGCAAAATAGAGCGCCGCCGCCATCACCGCCGCCGACAGCACCAGCCGCGGAATGCGTTTCATGAGCGGCACGTCGCGGCCCCAATGGCCGCGCCGGATCAGCACGGCCAGCAGCATCGTCGCATTGACCCAGCCGGCGACGGCGGAGGCAACGGCAATGCCGGGCGCGCCCATCGTCGGGAACAGCGTCAGTGCCGTCGTAATGTTAACCGCCACCGAGATGGCGGCGAAAATCATCGGCGTGCGCGTGTCCTCGCGGGCGAAATAGCCTGGCGTGAACGCCTTGATCAGCACGAAGGCCGGCAGGCCGAGCCCGAAGATCGCCAGGATTGCCGCGACCGTCGGCGTCGAATTGTTGGCGGCGAAGGCGCCGCGCTCATAGACCAGCCGCACGATCGGCTCGGACATGACCAGCAGGGCGGCCGCCGCCGGCAACGTCATGAACAGGGTGAACTCGACCGAGCGGTTCTGCAGGTTGGCCGCCTCGATCAGATTGCCTGATTTCAGCGCCCGCGACAGTTCCGGCAAAAGCACGATGGCGACGGCGACGCCGACGACGCCCAACGGCAGCTGGTAAACGCGGTCGGCATAGGCCAGCGACGACACCGCGCTGTCCTGCGCCGACGCGATCGCCGTGCCGATCAGCTGATTGATCTGGGTGATGCCGCCGGTGATCGCCGCCGGCAGCGCCAGGATCAGCAGCCGCTTGACGCTGGGCGTCATCTTCGGCCGCCGGAAGCCGATCGAAATGCCGGCATGGCGCACTGCCGCCCAGACGATCGCCAGCTGCACCAGGCCGGCCGCCAACACGCCCCAGGCCAGCCCAAAACCGACGGTGCGGGCGTCCGAACCCTTGTACCAGGCATAGGCAAGCACGGCGATGAGGATGACGTTGAGGAACACCGGCGCCACCGCGGCGGCGAAATAGCGGCGCAGCGAATTCAGCATGCCGGCCATCATGGCGCCGAGCGACATGCAGATCAGGTAAGGGAACATGACGGTCGCGAGTGCCACCGTCATCTCGAATTTTCCCGGCGTGTCGGCAAAGCCCGGCGCCACCAGGTAGCGCACGATCAGCGGCATCGCCAGTTCCATGGCGATGGTCAGCGCCAGAAGCGCCGTGAACAAAACGCCGAACACCTCTTCGGAAAAGCGCTTGGCGCCGTCGGTGCCGTGCGTCTCGATCTCTTTGGCGAACAGCGGCACGAAGGCGGCGTTGAAGGCGCCTTCGGCGAACAGCCGGCGAAAGGTGTTGGGAAACTGGAAGGCGGCGTTGAAGGCGTCGGCGATCGGCCCGGTGCCGAGTGCGGCAGCCATCAGCATCTCACGGCCAAAGCCGAGGGCGCGGCTCATCAGCGTGCCGGAAGCGACCGTGGCGAATTTCTTGATAAGGCTCATGCGCTTGAAGACTGCCTGTGGGATTGGGGCAAATGGAAGGTAACAGTCACTCGGCGGCCGTTTTGGTCTTGCCGCGCTCGGACGCCGTGCCCTCGAGCACCGCGATCAGCCTGTTGCGGATGGTCGCCGTGCGCGACGGGCTGTCGATCTTCTGGCCGGTGAGATCGGTGACGTAGAACGTGTCGATGACCTTTTCGCCGAAGGTGGTGATGTGGGCCGAGGCGATGTCGAGCGACAGGTCCGACAACATGCCGGTGATCTCCGACAGAAGGCCCGGCCTGTCCAGTCCTTCGACCTCGATCACCGAGAACCGGTTCGACAGGGTGTTGCGGATCTCGGCGCGTGGCGGGATGCGGAAGACCTTGGCGCCGCGCCGTGGCTTGGTGCGCTTCTCGATCATTTCGGGCAGCCAGCTCTTGCCCGACAGCATGTCCTCGATCAGCCGGCCGACGCGCTCGGCACGGCGACGCTCGTCCTCGTCGCGGTCGAACTCCCTCGAGATCAGGATGGTGTCGAGCGCGCGGCCGTCCGAAGTGGTGAATATCTGCGCGTCGACGATGTTGCCGCCGGCCGCAGCACAGGCGCCGGCAATCACCGAGAGCAGGCGCGGATGGTCCTGCGCCAGCACCGTGATCTCGGTCACCGCCTCGAACTGGTGGGTCTTGACCATGGTGGCGAGCTTCTTGCCGGCGTGATCGGCCTCGCGGATGAATTCGGCATGGCGCAGCTGGTCGGGAAGATCGACCGCCAGCAGATAGTTCTCGTAGTGCTGGCCGACATAACGCTTGCGGGCCTTTTCCGGCCAGTCGGCAAGTGCCTCGGCCAGTTGTTCGCGCGCCGCCGCCGTCCGCTTGGCGCGCGACACCTCCGAAAACCCGCCGGTCAACAAAAGCTCGGTCTCGTAGTAGAGCGTACGCAGCAGCTGGCCTTTCCAACCGTTCCAGACCCCCGGCCCGACGCCACGGATATCGCAGACGGTAAGCACCAAAAGCATCTTCAGCCGTTCGACCGACTGCACGATGGCGGCAAAATCCTCGATCGTCTTGCGGTCGTTGAGATCGCGGGTCTGCGCCGTCATCGACATGACGAGGTGGTTCTCGACCAGCCAGGCGACCGTTTCGGTGTCGGCCGGCGAGAGCCCCATATGCGGGCAGATGCGCCGCGCGATCCTGGCGCCGGCTTGCGAATGGTCCTCAGGCCTGCCCTTGGCGATGTCGTGCAGCAGCACGGCGACATAGAGCGCCTCGCGGCTCTTCTTCAGCCCCGGCATCAGCGCGTGGGAAAGCGGATGCACCTTTTCGCCGTCGCCGCGCTCGATCTCGGCCAGCACGCCGATGCAGCGGATCAAATGCTCGTCCACGGTGTAGTGGTGATACATCGAGAACTGCATCATGGCGACGATCTTGCCGAAGTCCGGGATCAGCTTGGCAAGCAGTCCGGCCTCGTTCATTCGCCGCAGATTGAGCTCGGCGTTGCGGTCCGAGGTCAAGATGTCGAGGAACAGCCGGTTGGCCTCCTCGTCGCGCCTGAGCGCCTTGCCGACGAGGCCGAGAGAGCGGGTCAAAAGCTTCAGCGCATCGGGGTGGAATTCCAGGCCGTGCTTGTCGGCAAACCAAAACAGCCTGAGCAGGTTGACCGGATCGCGCTCGAACACCTCGTCGTCGGCAATGTTGATGCGGTGGTTGTCGACGATGAAATCGGCCGTGCCGGCGAGCTTGCGCTTGCGCCGCGAGAAGGTGAGGAAGATGCGGTTGAAGCCCGGCACATGCTTGGCCTGCTCCTCTTCCAGCGCGGCGCAGAAAATGCGGGTCAGGTCGCCGACATCCTTGGCGACGAGGAAGTAGTGCTTCATGAAGCGCTCGACCGCCGACAGGCCGGGATGGGTGGTGTAGCCGAGCCGCTCAGCGATGTCGCGCTGGATGTCGAAATGCAGCCGCTCCTCCGCCTTGCCGGTGAGGAAATGCATGTGGCAGCGCACCGCCCACAGGAAGTCCTCGGCCTTCTGGAATTCCCTGTATTCGGCGTCGGTAAAGACGCCCTTGTCGACCAGTTCCTCGCCGGTGCGCACCCGGTAGAAATATTTGGCGATCCAGAACAGCGTCTGCAGGTCGCGCAGGCCGCCCTTGCCGTCCTTGACGTTAGGTTCGACCAGGTAACGGCTCTCGCCGGCCTTGGCGTGACGCTCGTCGCGTTCGGCAAGCTTGGCCTGGACATATTCGGGGCCGGTGGTGCGCACCACCTCGTGGTCGAAGCGCTGCAGAAGCTCGTCATAGAGCTTTTGCTCGCCCCACAGGAACCGCGCCTCCAGGATCGAGGTGCGGATGGTGATGTCGGTGCGCGACAGCCTGAGGCACTCGTCGATGTTGCGCGTCGCGTGGCCGACCTTCAGCCCGAGGTCCCACAGCATGTAGAGCATATATTCGACGATCTGCTCGCCCCATGGCGTCTGCTTGTAGGGCAGCAGGAACAGCAGGTCGATGTCGGAGCCCGGCGCCAGCGTGCCGCGGCCATAGCCGCCGACGGCAACGACCGCCATGCGCTCGGCCGACGATGGGTTTTTCACGCGGTAGACATGGGTGGCAGCGAAATCGTAGAGCGCACGGATGATCTCATCCATCAGATGCGACAGCCGGGCGGCGCAGGCGGTGCCGCTGCCGTCGTCCATCAGCATGCGTTCGGCGACAGTGCGCCCGTCGGCGAGCCGGCTTTTGAGCAGCTTGAGGACGCCGCCGCGCGCGGCCTTGCCCGAACCGTCGCCTGCCGTGGCCGCGGTCAGTTCGGTCATCTCGCGGCGCAAGGCTTCGCCGTCGATCAGTTCCTCGAGCTTCAGGGATATTCTTGCCATAAATGCCGTTCGGCCTCGCCGTTTCGGCGGCGTCTATAGCGCGTTTTCGCGGCGCTGGGTATGGGGCGGACGGACGCGTTCTCCGCGGCCGCCGACGGGACGATCGTCTCGTGCCCGCAGCCGGTTCGGTTTGGGCCTGGCCGCGAAAAATCGAAAATCGGCCCTTGACCTTCCAGTTACTGGAAGCACTACCTCCGCTGCAACATCGAAATACAGGGGCTTTCGGCATGACGCATTCCGACCACGATCATCACAGCCATGGCAGCTGCTGCTCGGCAAAGAGCGCCTCGCCTGCCGCGGACGCCGTCGTCCGGGATCCGGTCTGCGGCATGACCGTCGATCCGGCCGCCGGCAAGCCGACCGCCGGGCATGACGGCCATCGCTATCATTTCTGCAGCGAAAGCTGCCGTTCGAAATTCGTCGCCGAACCTGAAAAATATCTGACCGCAACCGATCCCGTCTGCGGCATGAGCGTCGATCGCGCCACGGCCAAGCACTTTTTGCGCCACGAGGGCCAAGGCTTCTATTTCTGCTCCGCCGGCTGCAAGGCGAAGTTCGAGGCCGAGCCGGCAAAATATCTCGGCGACAAGCCGGCGCCGCAGGCGATGCCCAAGGGCACGCAATACACCTGCCCGATGCATCCCGAAATCATCCGCGACAAGCCCGGCTCCTGCCCGATCTGCGGCATGGCGCTGGAGCCGATGGGCGTGCCGACCGGCGACGAGGGGCCTAACCCCGAACTGGTCGATTTCACCAGGCGCTTCTGGGTGAGCGCGGTGCTGTCCGTGCCGTTGCTGGTCATCGCCATGGCACCGATGCTCGGCCTGACATTCCAGGCCTTCATCGACGACCGCGCGAAGGTCTGGCTGGAGCTGGCGCTGGCGAGCCCCGTGGTGCTGTGGGCGGCATTCCCGTTCTTCCACCGCGGCTGGGATTCGATCCTCAATCGCAGCCCCAATATGTGGACGCTGATTTCGCTCGGCGTCGGTGCCGCCTATCTCTACAGTGTCGTCGCCACACTGTTTCCAGGCCTCTTTCCGCACCAGTTCCGCGGCCATGACGGCACCGTGCCGGTCTATTTCGAGGCGGCGGCGGTAATCGTCGCGCTGGTGTTCCTCGGCCAGGTGCTGGAATTGCGTGCCCGCGAGAAAACCGGCTCGGCGATCCGTGCGCTGCTCGACCTGGCGCCGAAGACGGCGCGGCTGATCGGCGCGGACGGTTCCGAAAACGACGTGCCGCTCGATATTGTCAAGGCCGGCGACCGCCTGCGCATCCGCCCAGGTGACGCTGTACCGGTCGACGGCATTGTGCTTGAAGGGCGCTCTTCCGTCGACGAATCGATGATCACGGGCGAGCCGCTGCCGGTCGAAAAGACCGAAGGCGACAACCTCACCGGCGGCACGCTCAACAAGAATGGCTCACTGGTCATGCGCGCCGAAAAGATCGGCGCCGAGACGACACTGGCGCGGATCGTCGAGCTTGTCGCCAAGGCGCAGCGTTCACGCGCGCCGATCCAGGGGTTGGCCGACCGCGTCTCGTTCTACTTCGTCCCGGCCGTCGTGCTGGTCGCGATCATTGCGTTTATCGCCTGGGCGATCGTCGGACCGGAACCCAGCCTGGTGTTTGCCATCGTCGCGGCGGTCTCGGTACTGATTATCGCCTGTCCATGTGCGCTGGGCCTTGCGACCCCAATGTCGATCATGACCGCTACCGGGCGCGGCGCGCATGCCGGCGTGCTGATCAAGGAAGCGGCGGCGCTCGAGCGCTTTGCCTCGGTCGACACGCTGATCGTCGACAAGACGGGAACGCTGACCGAAGGCCGGCCGCGACTGACCGACGTCGTTGCCGTCGAAGGCATGGCGCAAGACGAGTTGCTGGCGCTCGCCGCCGGGCTGGAAAAAGGCTCGGAGCATCCGCTGGCCGAGGCGATCGTTGACGGCGCCCGCGGACGCGGGGTGAAGGTCCCCGACGCGAGCGGTTTCGAGGCTGTCACCGGCAAGGGTGTTTCCGGCACGGTTTCGGGACAGAAGGTGGCGCTTGGCAATGCCGCGATGATGGCCGATCTCGGCATCGATACGGCTTCGGTCCTGGCCAGTGCCGAGGCGCTGCAGTCCGACGGCAAGACCGCGATGTTCGTCGCTGTCGCAGGCAAGCTCGCCGGCCTCGTCGCCGTCGCCGACCCGATCAAGGCGACCACCGCCGAGGCGATCAAGGCGCTGCATGACAGCGGGCTGAAGATCGTCATGGCGACCGGCGACAATGAGCGCACCGCCAAGGCCATCGCCGCCAAGCTCGGCATCGACGCGGTGCATGCCGGGCTTTTGCCCGAACAGAAGAACGCGCTGGTCGAGGAGTTGCGCGCCGGCGGTGCCGGCGTCGCCATGGCCGGCGATGGCGTCAACGATGCGCCGGCACTTGCCGCCGCCGATGTCGGCATCGCCATGGGCACCGGCGCCGATGTTGCGGTCGAAAGTGCGGGGATTACGCTGGTCAAGGGCGATCTCAACGGTATCGTCAGGGCCAGGACGCTGGCCCGCGCGACGATCCGCAACATCCGCCAGAACCTGTTTTTCGCTTTTCTCTACAATGTGCTTGGCGTGCCGGTGGCTGCCGGCGTGCTTTATCCGCTCACCGGCACGCTGTTGTCGCCGATGATTGCGGCGGCGGCGATGAGCCTGTCTTCGGTTTCGGTCATCGCCAACGCATTGCGGCTCAGGACATTGAAACTCTGAGTAAAACTTCCAGATACACCCTGTTCAAAAAAGGAGACGATGAATGACCTTGGCCAAGAAGATCGTGCTGCTGATGATGGCGGCGGGAATGCTGCTTGCTGTTTTCCTCGAAAGCGTTCCTGCACAAGCCGAGGAGATGAAGCACGACATGGGCGCCATGGGCGCGCAGAGCCCCTCGACCGAGGGCTACAAGGCGGCGATGGACAAGATGCATACCGACATGATGGCGATCGAATATTCCGGCAATGCCGATGTCGATTTCGCCCGCGGCATGATCCCGCATCACCAGGCTGCCATCGACATGGCCAAGGTCGAGCTCGCCAATGGCAAGGATCCGGAAATCCGCAAGCTGGCCGAAGCAGTGATAGCCGCGCAGCAAGCCGAGATCAAGCAGATGCAGGACTGGCTCGCTGCCCATCCGGTGAAGTAGGGCTTCACGCTGTCGGGAATCCAGGCGAGAGACTTCACCGGGATTTCTGCTTCACCTGGATTTCCCTTGGCGGCTATGGTGCTATCCGGGCCTCGGACTGGAGCATGCCATGCCATCGACGATACGAACGACCACCCTGCCCTGCGGCGAAGCCGTGCCGGTGCTCGGCCAGGGCACCTGGAAGATGGGCGAAGACGGCCGCCGCCGTACCGACGAGGCCAATGCCCTGAAGCTCGGGCTGGATCTCGGCATGACGCTGATCGACACCGCCGAAATGTATGCCAGCGGCGGTGCCGAGGAGGTGGTGGCGGAGGCCATCGCTGGTCGCCGCGACGAGGTTTTCCTGGTCTCCAAAGTGCTGCCGTCCAATGCCTCGCGCGCCGGCGTGAAACGGGCCTGCGAGAACAGCCTGAGGCATCTCGCCACCGACCGCATCGATCTTTATTTGCTGCATTGGCCGGGCAGCGTGCCCTTGACGGAAACGGTCGAGGCATTCGAAGCGTTGAAGGCAGCCGGCAAGATCCGCCATTGGGGCGTCAGCAATTTCGATACCGGCGAGATGGAAGAGCTGGTCCGATTGCCGGCCGGCGGCAACGTCCAGACCAATCAGGTGCTCTACAATCTGTCGCAGCGCGGCGTCGAGTTCGACCTCGCCCCGTGGAGCCGGCAACGCGGTATGCCGCTGATGGCCTATTCGCCGGTCGATCAGGGGGTATTGGCGCGCAATGCCAGGTTAGATGCCATCGCCGCTCGCCACGGTGCGACGCCGGCGCAGATCGCGCTTGCCTGGGTGATGGCGCAGGACGGGGTGATCGCGATTCCCAAAGCTAGCCGCCCGGAGCATATCCGGCAGAATGTCGCGGCGTTGGACATCGAGCTCACGAGCGAAGATTTCGCCGAAATTGACCGCGCCTTCCCACCGCCGAGGCGGAAGTCGGGCCTGGCGATGATTTGAGGGGGTGGGGCGGAAGGCAAGCCAAAGCAGCGTTCCGTCACACCCCCCTCTGTCCTGCCGGACATCTCCCCCTCAAGGGGGGAGATTGGATCTCGCATCGGCTTTCGCCAACTTCGAACGTCGAAGGAAAAAGCGCTGTCAGCGAAACTGCCAATCTCCCCCCTTGAGGGGGAGATGTCCGGCAGGACAGAGGAGGGCGCCGTAGAGCGCTATCGGACGAGCACTACTTCCCCACCATCCCCTTCAGCCGGTACAGCGCTTCCAGCGCCTCGCGTGGCGTCATCTCGTCGGGATTGATCTCCGCTAGCGCTTCACCCAGCCCATCACTCCTGGCCGGCTTCGACGCTTCCCGCTTCGCCGCCACGGAAAACAGCGGCAGGTCGTCGACCAGACGGTTGGCCTTGCCCGAGACCTCGCCGGCTTCAAGCTGGTGCAGCACTTCTTTGGCCCGGCCGACGACGGCTTCCGGCAAGCCGGCAAGCCGCGCTACCTGGACGCCGTAGGAACGGTCGGCGGCACCCTTGCCGACCTCGTGCAGGAAGACCACGTCGCCCTCCCATTCCTTGACCCGCATGGTGACGTTGGAGAGCCGCGGCAGTTTTCCGGCGAGCGCCGTCATCTCGTGGAAATGCGTGGCGAAGATCGCCCGGCAGCGGTTCTTCTCGTGCAAATATTCGACCGCCGCCCAGGCGATCGAGAGGCCGTCGAAAGTGGCGGTGCCGCGGCCGATCTCGTCGAGGATGACCAGTGCGCGTTCGCCGGCCTGGTTGAGGATCGCCGCTGTCTCGACCATCTCGACCATGAAGGTCGAGCGGCCGCGCGCCAGATCGTCGGAGGCGCCGACCCGCGAAAACAGCCGGTCGACGACGCCGATATGGGCTGATGCCGCCGGCACGAAGGAGCCGGTCTGGGCAAGGATGGCGATCAGCGCGTTTTGCCTGAGAAAGGTCGACTTGCCGCCCATATTGGGGCCGGTCAGCAGCCAGATCGCGCCGGCCTTGGCATCGCCTTGCGGCGACAGATCGCAATCATTGGCGACGAACGGGCCTTCGCCGGAACGCCGCAGTGCCTGTTCGACCACCGGATGGCGTCCGCCCGAAATCTCGAAGGCAAGGCTCGCATCGACCAGCGGCCGGCACCAGGCCTCGCTTTCGGAAAGCAAGGCAAGGGCTGCCGAAACGTCGAGCGCGGCGAGCGCTTCGGCGCCGGCGCGGATCCTGTCGGCCTGGCCGACGACTTCCGCCGTCAGCGCCTCGAAAGCGGCAAGCTCGATCGCCAGCGCCCGGTCGGCGGCATTGGCGATCTTCGATTCCAGCTCGGCGAGTTCCGTGGTGGTGAAGCGCATGGCGTTGGCCATGGTCTGGCGGTGGATGAAGCGCGCCTTGGCGCCGTCGCTGCCGGTCATCAGCGCATGGTGGTTGGCGGTGACTTCGATGTAGTATCCCAGCACATTGTTGTGCCTGATCTTCAGCGAGCGGATGCCGGTCTCGTCGATCAGCGAGCGCTCCAGCCCGGCGATCACTTTTCGCGACTCGTCGCGCAGTGCCCGCATCTCATCGAGTTCGGCGTGGTAACCGGAACGGACGAAGCCGCCGTCGCGCTTGAGCAGCGGCAGCTCGTCGCTGAGCGCCTGTGCCAGATGCGTCGCCAGCGCGCCGGGCAGTGCCTTGATGGCCGCTAGCGCCGCCGCCAGTTCGGCGGGCAAGGCGGTTTGCCCGAACAGTCCGGCGATGGCGCCGGCCGCTTCGAAACCGGCGCGCAGCGCGCCGAGATCGCGCGGACCCCCGCGGTTGAGCGCCAGCCTGGACAGCGCGCGCGGCATGTCGGCGACGCTCTTCAGGCTGGCCCGCACCGCCTGGCAGAGGCGCGTCTCGGAGCGGAAGAACGACACCGAATCCAGCCTTGCAGCGATTGCCGCCGGGTCGGTCAGCGGCGCCATCAGCCGGTCAGCGAGCAGCCTTGCGCCGCCACCGGTCACCGTGCGGTCGATCGCCTTGAACAGCGACCCCTCGCGGCTGCCGGACAGCGTGCGCAGCAGCTCCAGATTGGCGCGCGTCGCCGGGTCGATGAACAGTGTCGATCCCTGCTCCTCGCGCTCCGGCCGCGACAGCGGCGGCCGCTCCGCTTTCTGCGTCTTCTCGACATACGCGATGACGCCTGAGATCGCCGACAGCTCGGCGCGCGAAAACGAGCCGAAACTGTCAGGCGTCGCCACCTCGAAGAAGCGGGCGATGCGGCCGGCGGCCGAAGCCGAATCGAACAGCGACGGCGGCTGCGGGCTGGCGACGCGGCCGAGCACGTCGAACACCGGTTTCAGCTCCGGGTCGTAAAACACCGGTTCGGCGACGATCAGCTCGCGCGGATCGACACGGAAGACGTCGGCGAGCAGCCGGTCGACGGTGGTTTCAGCGACGCGGAAGACACCGGTCGAGATCTCGATCCAGGCCAACGCGAAGGAATGCTCGGCGCCGCCCTTGACCCGTCCCAGCGCCATCAGAAAACTCGATTCCGACGGCGCCAGCAGTTTGTCCTCGGTGATGGTGCCTGGCGTCACCAGCCGCACAACATCGCGGCGCACCACCGATTTGCCGCCGCGCTTCCTGGCCTCGGCTGGATCCTCGATCTGCTCGCAGACGGCGACGCGGAACCCCTGGCCGATCAGCTTCTGCAAATAATCGTCGGCGGCGTGCACCGGCACGCCGCACATCGGGATGTCGAGCCCCTGGTGCTTGCCGCGCTTGGTCAGCACGATGCCGAGCGCCCGGCTTGCCTTCTCGGCATCGTCGAAGAACAGCTCGTAGAAATCGCCCATGCGGTAGAACAGCAGCGAATCCGGGTTCGCCGCCTTGATCTCGATGTACTGCTCCATCATCGGCGTCGCCGGCGCGAAGGCCGGCGTGGCGTTGTCGCTTCGAATGGGCGTCTCGTCGTTCAAAAAGCTGCTTCCAAAATTTTCCAAGCCATGCTTGGCGGTTTACAGCGGCGAAGTGTAGCCTTAATCCCGAACCTTCCACAAAAGAAAGCATGCGCACCCATCTCAAGCGGTGCCGTACGGGCGAGGAAACCAAGAGTACCATGGCCAAGAAAACCGAAAGCAACGGGCCCTCAGTCAGCGCCCAGGAGGCGCTGGAATTCCACGCCATGGGCCGTCCGGGCAAGCTGGAGATCGTCGCCACAAAACCGATGGCGACGCAGCGCGATCTCAGCCTCGCCTATTCGCCGGGCGTCGCGGTGCCGGTTCTCGCCATCGCCGAGGACCCGAGCCGCGCCTTCGACTACACGGTTCGCGGCAACATGGTCGCCGTCATCTCCAACGGCACCGCTATCCTCGGCCTCGGCAATCTCGGCGCGCTGGCCTCGAAGCCGGTGATGGAAGGCAAGGCGGTGCTGTTCAAGCGCTTCGCCGATGTCGATTCCATCGACCTCGAGGTCGACACCGAGGATGCCGACGAATTCATCAACTGCGTGCGCTTTCTCGGCCCCTCCTTCGGCGGCATCAACCTCGAGGACATCAAGGCACCGGAATGCTTCATCATCGAGCAGCGGCTGCGCGAATTGATGGACATACCGGTGTTCCATGACGACCAGCACGGCACCGCCATCATCTCGGCCGCCGGGCTGATTAACGCGCTGGAAATCACCGGCCGCGACATGAAGACCACGAAAATGGTCTGCAATGGCGCCGGTGCTGCTGGCATCGCCTGCATCGAATTGATGAAGGCGATGGGCTTTGCGCCTGAGAATATCATCCTTTGCGACACCAAAGGCGTCGTCTTCCAGGGCCGCACCGAAGGCATGAACCAGTGGAAATCGGCGCATGCCGTCAAAACCGGCGCGCGCTCGCTGGCCGAGGCGCTGGACGGCGCCGACGTGTTCCTCGGCCTCTCGGCCAAGGGCACGCTGACCACCAGGATGGTGCAGTCGATGGCCAAGAACCCGATCATCTTCGCCATGGCCAATCCCGACCCCGAGATCACACCGGAGGAGGTCGCCGAGATCCGCACCGACGCCATCATGGCGACGGGGCGGTCCGACTATCCCAACCAGGTCAACAACGTGCTTGGCTTCCCCTACATCTTTCGCGGCGCACTGGATGTGCGGGCGACCACCATCAATGACGACATGAAGATCGCCGCCGCCCGGGCGCTGGCGGAGCTGGCGCGCCAGGACGTGCCCGACGACGTCGCCGCCGCCTATCAGGGCAACCGGCCGAAATTCGGCCCCAACTACATCATCCCGGTGCCGTTCGACCCGCGGCTGATCTCGGCGATCCCGATCGCGGTCGCCAAGGCGGCGATGGACTCCGGCGTCGCGCGCAAGCCGATCCTCGATCTCGACCGCTACGCGCAGGAGCTTTCCGCCCGCCGCGACCCGATCGCCTCGACGCTGCAGCGCATCTACGACCGCGTGCGCCGCCAGCCCAAGCGCATCGTCTTTGCCGAGGGCGAGGAGGAGCAGGTGATGCGCGCCGCCGTCTCTTATGTGAACCAGCGGCTCGGCACCGCCATCCTGCTCGGCCGCGACGACATCATCAAGGAAAACGCCCGGAATGCCGGCATCGACCTCGGCAAGCAAGGCATCGAGATCATCAATGCGCGGCTGTCGCGGCGCAACTCCGTCTACACCGATTATCTCTACGAGCGCATGCAGCGCAAAGGCTTCCTGTTCCGCGACTGCCAGCGGCTGATCAACAACGACCGCAACCATTTCGCCGCCTGCATGGTGGCGCTGGGCGATGCCGACGGCATCGTCACCGGCGTTACCCGCAACTATTCGACGGCGCTCGACGACATCCGCCGCGTCATCGACGCAAGGCCCGGCCATTGCGTCATCGGCGTGTCGATCGTGCTGGCGCGGGGTCGCACCGTGCTTGTCGCCGACACCGCCGTGCACGACATGCCGAACGCTGAACAGATCGCCGACATCGCCGAGGAGGCCGCCGGCTTCGCCCGCCGCATGGGCTACGAGCCGAGGCTCGCTATGCTCGCCTATTCGACCTTCGGCCATCCGCAGGGCGAGCGCTCCGAGCGCGTCCAGGAAGCGGTGCGCATCCTCGACAAGCGCCGCGTCGATTTCGAGTATGACGGCGAAATGGCCGCCGACGTGGCGCTCAACGCCCGCGCCATGGCGCAGTATCCGTTCATCAGGCTGACCGGCCCCGCCAATGTGCTGATCATGCCGGCGTTCCACTCGGCCTCGATCTCGACCAAGATGCTGCAGGAGCTCGGCGGCTCGACCGTCATCGGCCCGCTGCTGGTCGGCCTGAACAAGCCGGTTCAGATCGTCTCGCTGAATGCCAAGGATTCAGACATCGTCAACATGGCGGCGATCGCGGCGTATAGCGCGGGGGCTTGAGGAGCGGTTCGCAAAACGGACGCTTGGATGTTGAGCGCTCGACCTGAGAAAATAGTCGGCGTAGCCTTTAGTTATATGTCTCGTTGAAAGGCAGTTGAATGGCTAAGAGTAAGCCAGTCATATTAAACGGTCATCATTTTTCGAAGCGACAAGATGCAATTACCCATTTTCGTTCGATGCTATCGAGATATCCTGCAAACAGCGTCGTTTCTGATGTAGACGCTGCAGATCTTGAAGCGCTTCTCATGCGACACCCAGAGTGCACGGAGAAGGTCGGGAACGGAATTCACCATTTTGAAGTCATTGATGCCGATTATGGCACGACTTGCTTCTGCGTAATCAGAAATAACGGCAGTAGAGTACGTTTTTCATACATCACTTGCGTGAATACAGAGCCATCTCATCAAATTGGCGACCTCGCCTAAAGGCATTGAGATTTTGGCGAAATCCGAGGTCACCTAGCAAAACACGTTGCTCTTTCGACTGCACAGCTTGCGTTCGCGACCGGGGCAGTTCAAGCTTCATAGGGATGAGTCTCAACACCTATTGTCATTGGTAAGCTTTTTGGACAAGCAGTTAGAGGAGGAGGAAGATAAGGCGCGGCTCGATCAAATGATTGCGTCGATGTCCAACGATTTCAGCCACTTAAAGGCTCTCATAAAAACCCTAGAACATACAATCCAATGCACCGACAAAAATGTTCAGATTCGAGCCCACTATCTTCCTTTTAGGAACGGAAAGCCGTGTACAGGAGAATTGCTCGATAACATTAGAGGTTACATTTGCAATTTTGCTATGAGCCGCTCGGAGATCGACCTGGTTCACAAAAGCGCTGCGACGTTCTCCCCTCAACAAATGATGATTGCTTATAATAAACTGAGAGATGATGCGGCAGACTTATTTATAAAAGCGCAAAAATCCACAAGCCGCAATGGCGAATGTGGCGAGCTAATTTTGTATCTATTGATAGAATGGATACTCGAAGCGCCCCAAATTCTGGCCAAAATGTCGCTTAAGACCAGCGGGCAAATGCCGGTCCATGGGTCAGACGGAATACATGTAAAATACGATCCCGCTACTGACGGTCTAATCTTTTTTTGGGGCGAGGCGAAGTTTCATGCAACGATATCAGGAGCTATGAGCAGCGCGGTTACGTCAATATCCAGTACACTTAAATATGACAAACTGAAAGAAGACATAAATCTTGTCAGACGTTACATCAGTTTCTCAGGGTTGTCTCCTGGAGATCAAACTAAAGTGGTCGAATTTCTTGATCCGCTCAGCCAACAGTATCAGAAGAAGACGGACGCCTCTGCGTGTTTAATCGGTTTCGATTTCGACGGATTTGCGAAGCTAAAAGACTGCGATTCGGCGACATTAGAGCTGCGATTTAGGGAACTGTTGGAGGAGGCTTTGAAATCCGCCGCTGCAAGCCTCGCCTCGAACCTAGAGGCGGCAGGCATTTCACATCATCGAATGGAGGTGTTCTTTATACCAGTGCCTTCCGTTGAGGATTTGAGGATTGAATTCCAGAACCGTATTGGTTGGAAATCGTGATTGGCGCACTGATAGATAAAGTCTGGCAAAATCCGGTGCTAGCACAGGCTCTCGGTGCATTGGAGCAGAACTGGCTCGTGCAGACGCTTCATTTGGAACGGTCTCCGCCTGTTGCGATAAGCAAGGCCGATGCCTGCCGGTATATCGAGGCGGCAGCAATTTTGGCTTGCTCTGAGTTGGCCGCTCAGAGATTGGCTGCTTATAGAATTGCAACCTACACTTACGATCTATTTCGAGGTGAGATCGACGGCCTCGAAGCGTCTGTGAGGGCTGTCTTAACTCGGCTTGGTAATTTTCCAAGCCTTGCGACCGAGCCGGGGATCAATTCGGCCTTATCCAAGGCCTCTTGGGCGATTGCTGAGGAGGAAGTCGTTAGGCGGGCAGCAAATGAGGTAGAAATAGCCGGAGCGGCAGTAGCTTTAACAGATTTTCAGGTGACCCTTTGGCGCGCTTTGTCCACCGGAGAATCTATCGCTATTTCTGCGCCAACCTCCACCGGAAAATCCTTTATACTTCAGGCCTTCATTGCTCAGAGCTTGACAAAGCGGCCTTTATTTTCTGCGTGTTACATCGTCCCTACGAGAGCTCTGATAACGCAGGTTCACGGGGATCTTTCTGATGCGCTGGCAGCGGCAGGCCTGTCAGATGTTGAAGTTGTTACCGTTCCGCTGGAGGAAGGCGATCCGCTCCCTGAAAAGGCTGTCTATGTGCTCACCCAAGAGCGCCTTCAACTGCTCTTACTAAACCATCCGACCAAGAACGTGGATTTCCTGGTAATTGATGAGGCCCATTCGGTGCAGGACGGGGATAGAGGAATAATACTGCAATCCGCAATCGACGATATCCTTATTCGCGGTCCATCCGTTCAGCTCCTGTTTGCGAGCCCGACTGTATCAAATCTTAACGTTTTTTCTGGGATGACCGGCCGAAAGGACGTTTCCATTCAAGCCACCGAGCAGGTCACAGTTTCTCAGAATTTCATCAATATGACGGTCACTTCACCAAAGCTTGGCCGGGTGAAGGTCTATTCGCAATCCGCCAGCGGGGGTGCTGAGGTTGGCGTCGCGGAAATTGGGCAGCAACTTTCCTCTCGTGTTGAGTGCTTGGTTCATATCGCGCAGAAATTTGGTGCGGATAAGCAGTCTATCGTCTACGCGAATGGCCAGGCTGATGCTGAAAAGATAGCCTTTCAGATATCCGATCTCCGTTCCGAGAGTACGCCGGACGGGCAGTCAGGAGACTTGGATGCGCTGGCCGAGTTAGCTAAAGAGGCTGTCCACCCTAAGTATATCCTGGCGCTCACAGTGAAAAACGGCGTTGCATTTCACTATGGAAACATACCAACTGTACTGAGAAACGCCATAGAACAATCTTTTATAAGTGGAGCGCTGAGGTATATCGTATGCACAAGTACGTTATTGTCGGGCGTCAATCTTCCGGCGAGAAACCTCTTTATGTGCTTGCCACAGCGCATGAAGGGAGTTGCGCTGGAATCCGTGGATTTTTGGAACCTGGCTGGGAGGGCAGGTAGGTTACGTCGCGAGTTCCAGGGCAATATTTATTTAATTGACTACGACAAATGGACACACCAGCCGCTTGCCGCACCTAAATCAGCAAAAATTGTGCCAGCAATTGAACATACCATTCATACGCGCACTAACGATTTGGATGCCGTGATTCAAGATAGTCAGTTCTTGATGCCGGGCACTTCAGATGCAGGGCTTGAGACAATTTTTGTCAAGCTTCTTGCTGACTACAAGCGCGGTCGTATTGGAGTAACTCTGGATCGGGCCAATGTTGCCCGTGACGCTCCCCTAAGGGAGCAACTGGAGAACTCTCTCGCCATAGCAGATCAGCTTGTGCCGCTTTCAGCTGACGTTATTGCCGCTTCGCCTACAATCTCAGCTCATCGACAACAGCGGTTATACGACAGCTTTGTTGGAATAATTGATGGAGGAGGGGAACTCGCCGCGCGAGAATTATTATTAAAGCATCCGAGAGAGACGAAAGCTTTCGATTCCTACGTGGCTGCGCTGGCGCTATGTCATGGGACACTTCTGCGAAGGACCGGAAGTATTAAACAGAATAGGTTCTTTGCGTTGATGCTCCTTAAATGGATGCAGGGCATGTCGATTTCCGAATTAGTCGACGGTCGTACGAGCTTTTATCCAAATGAGAAGATCGATACCACGATACGCAGTACGCTCGATTTGGTAGAGCAGGAGCTCCGCTTTAACTATGTGCGTGCTTTTGGCTGCTACAACGCGCTTCTCAGTGAGGCGCTTAAAGTTAGCGGGCACGGTGAACTGTGTAAGAGCATGCCGTCAATCGCGCTCTACCTAGAAATTGGTGCTTCGGATAAAACTATGATTAGTTTTATTGCGCTTGGGTTATCTCGTCTGGCAGCCAAAAACCTGACCAATATTTGTCCGATCAAGACGCTGGATGTCAAGAACGCGCGGGCTTGGCTTTCCCGCCAGGATTTGGAGATATTGGGCTTTTCAACTTACATTCGTAGTGAAGTCAATTTGGCTTTGAAGCGCTCTTCCGTGACAGGTTGAGCTGGCCGCTGGCCAGCAGGTCCTGCGGCATGATGTTGTCGACCGGCGCCACGCTGGCGCGAGCCTACCCCCTTTCGATGGCGCGTGGATGGCTCTGTGCCTAGTATAGGCCCTCGCGCCTACCGCCCCGTTGACAGGTGAAGGGCGCTAAATCAACCCCGCCTGCTCGGCCTCGCGGCGCAGATTCTGGCGTGGCCTTGGGCCGATCTGCTGGATGACCAGCCCGGCGGCCAGCGAGCCGAGATCACCGCACTGCTTCAGGCCGCGGCCTTGCGTGTAGCCGTAGAGGAAGCCGGCGGCGTAGAGGTCGCCGGCGCCTGTCGTGTCGACCAGCTCGCGGATCCTGGTCGCCTCGATGGTGACGGTCTCGTGGCCGCGGACGATGACCGAGCCCTTTTCCGAACGGGTGACAATGGCGATCTTGCAGTCCCTGCGGATCTGCGCCAGCGCCTCGTCGAAGGACGCGGTCTGGTAGAGCGACTTGATCTCGTGGCTGTTGGCAAAGACGATATCCACGGTGCCGGAGCGCATCAGGTCGAGGAATTCGTCGCGGTAACGGTCGACGCAGAACGAGTCCGACAATGTCATCGATACTTCGCGCCCGGCGGCATGGGCGAACTTCGCCGTCTGCCGGAACGCTTCCTTGGCGCGCGGCGGGTCCCACAGATAGCCCTCGAAATAGGTGACGGCGGCGCCCGACGCCTTGTCGGCCTCAACATCCTCCGGGCCGAGCTCGACGCAGGCGCCGAGATAGGTGTTCATCGAGCGCTCGCCGTCCGGCGTGACGAAGATCATCGAGCGCGCCGTCGGCGGTTCGCCATCGAGCGGCCTGGTGTCGAAGGCGACGCCCTGGGCATGCATGTCATGCGCGTAGATTTTGCCGAGCGCGTCGTTGGAGACCTTGCCGAAGAAAGCGGCGCGACCGCCGAAGGAGGCGACGCCCGCCGCCGTGTTGCCGGCGCTGCCGCCCGAGGCTTCAATGGCCGGGCCCATGCGGCTGTAGAGCAGTTCGGCGCGCCNGCCGTGTTGCCGGCGCTGCCGCCCGAGGCTTCAATGGCCGGGCCCATGCGGCTGTAGAGCAGTTCGGCGCGCCGCGGGTCGATCAAATTCATCGCGCCCTTGATGATGCCGTTGGTCTCCAGGAACGCCTCATCGCACTGGGCGATGATGTCGACGATGGCATTTCCGATACAAAGCACGTCATAGTCCGGCATCAATTCATGTCTCCGCCAAAAACCCACCGGCTTTCTGCCATGCCGGGCGCGGGCGGGTCTAGCGGTTTGATGCGGCTTTGCCTAGTCGACAATGCGGCGATCCGACGAATGTCAGCATAGCCACCATCGTTGGATGGCGGCCGAAGCATTTCTCGCGTGCCTGGCTTACAAGCATGGCTGAGATGAGCGATGCCCAGAGGTCCCCGCCGGCCATGTCTATGAAAACCGACACGAGGATCGAGCTGGTGCTGCTCGTCGTGTTGGCAGTGCTCTGGGGTGCATCCTACAGCTTCATCAAGATCGGCGTTGCGACGATCCCGCCGGTGACGCTGATCGCCGCGCGAACCCTGATCGCGGGTGGCATCCTGCTTGCCCTGATCCGCTGGCGCGGGCTGACCTTGCCGGGTGATGCCACAAGCTGGCGCCGGTTTGCATTCCAGGCATGCCTCAACAGCGTCGTGCCGTTCACGCTGATCGCTTGGGCCGAGCGCTCGCTGGATGCCGGGCTGGCCACGATCCTCAATGCGACCTCGCCGATCTTTACCTTCTTGCTGACCGCCCTCATCACCCCCCACGAACCGTCGACCATGCTCAAGCTGTTTGGCGTCGCGGCGGGAATAGCCGGAATATGCCTCGTTGTCGGCGCCCCGGCGCTTGGCGGCCTCGGACAGCAATTGTTACCGCAACTTGCCGTGATCGCGGCGACGATCTGCTATGCCGGCGCGGCCGTTTTCGGCCGCGGCTTCAGGGGGCTCGACCCGATGGTGCCGGCCGCCGGTTCGATGCTCTGCGGCGCCGCGATGCTGATCCCCTTGAGCCTTGCGTTCGACCAGCCATGGACCTTGGCGCCGTCGACAGCTTCGATCCTTGCGCTGCTCGGGCTTTCGGTGTTTTCAACCGCGCTGGCCTTTTGCATCTATTTCCGTCTCCTCCACACGCTGGGCTCCGTCGGCACCACCTCGCAAGCCTATCTGCGGGTGCCGATCGGCGTTGCTATCGGAGCCGTGTTCCTTGGCGAAAGCCTTGGTCCGAGCGCGTGGTGGGGAATGGCCCTGGTCGTCGTCGGCGTGGCGGCGATGACCATTCCCCAGGCGAAGGTCGCGCGCTAGGGCGCTTGCAGCCTACGCTGTCTCCGCCTATTCGGAGATATCAGCCACGGGCATGTTTGACATGGAATTGGAAACGCCGTGATCCTCGACGCCGCCCGCGCCGCCTTGAGCCGGCTGTTCTCGCCCGAATTCCGTTCCGTGTTCGTGAAGACGCTGGGGCTGACCTTGCTGACGCTGGCGGCACTTTGGTTCGGGATCAGGGGCCTGTTCGACTGGCTGGCCTGGCCATGGATCGATGCATGGCTGCCCAGCCTGCCCTCCTGGGCCGGATGGCTGGGCGCCGTCGTCGCCGGCATCGGCCTTGCGCTGGGCTTGGCGCTGCTCATCGCGCCGGTGACGGCGATCATCGCTGGCCTGTTCCTCGACGACGTCGCCGAAGTCGTCGAGCGCACCGACTATCCCAACGATCCGCCCGGCCGCGTCGTGCCGGCGCTGCGCTCGCTGGTGCTGGCGATCAGGTTCTTCGGCGTCGTCATCCTCGGCAACATCGTCGCCCTGCTGCTTCTGCTGGTGCCAGGCATCAATATCGCCGCTTTCTTCGTCGTCAACGGTTATCTGCTCGGGCGCGAGTTCTTCGAGTTCGCCGCCATGCGTTTTCGCCCGGAGGCCGAGGCCAAGGCGCTGCGCAGGAAGCACGCGGTCACCGTGTTCCTGGCCGGGCTGGTTGTCGCCGCCTTCCTCGCCGTGCCGCTGCTCAACCTTCTGACGCCGCTGTTCGCCGCCGCCATGATGGTGCACCTGCACAAGGCGATCTCGGCGCGGGATGATGCTTAGCGCAGCAGAAAGCCGCGCCCCAGTTCGTCGTCGTCCTCGACAATGAATTCGGCCCGCCCTGAGTAGTAAGCGCGGCCGCCGACGCGGGCGATGACGGCGTCATGCGGCCCGGCTTTGGCCGTGCGTACGACCGCGCCGGAAAAGCGCGAGCCGGCGATGCTCTCGAACAGCCGTGTCCGGCCAATCTCGATCTGGCCCTTGGCGTGCATGGCCGCCAGCCGCGCGGTGACGCCCGAGCCGGTCGGCGAACGGTCGACCTCGGCTTCGGCGAAAACGCAGATGTTTTTGGTCGGCGTATCGGAGATCGCATCCTGTCCGTCGGTCAGGATGGTGCCGTAGAGAAAGGCGAGATCGGCATGGTCGGGATGCGACAGCGGCAATTCGGCCTTGAGCTTATTGGTCAGCGCCGTCGCTGCATCGACGAAATCGCGCACCCGGTTCCTGCCGAATTCCAGCCCGAACTGGCGGCAGTCGGCCAGCGCATAGAAGGCGCCGCCATAGGCGATGTCGAAGCCGACTGCGCCGTAGCCCGGCAGCTCGATCCGCTGGTCGCGGGCAAACAGAAACGCCGGCACGCTTTCGAATGACACCGCACCGGCCTTGCCATCCCTTACCTCGACCGCAGCCGAAATCAGCCCGCATGGCGCCTCGATATTGACCGTCGTCATCGGCTCGCGTGGCGCCACCAGCCGCTCGTCGACGGCATAGCGGCCGAGCGCGACGATGGCGTGGCCGCACATCGTCGAATAGCCTTCATTGTGCATGAACAGCACCGCGAGGTCGGCGCCCGGCAGGTCAGGCTCCACCAGCAGCGCGCCATACATGTCGTAATGGCCGCGCGGCTCGAACATCAGGATCTTTCTGAGATGATCGAGATGGTCGCGCACATAGGCACGCCTTTCGAGAATCGTGCCCTTGGGAATGTCGGGGTAGCCGCCGGTGACGATCCGCAGTGGCTCGCCGCCGGTGTGCATGTCGACGACGGTGAGCGTCATTCGCCGGGGCCTACCTAGGCTGAAGATTTGGCAAACAGCGCCTGCAGCTTGCCGAACGGCATGGCGGCGCGGGTGAAGCCGAACGTGCCGTCCTGCTGGATCTCGCGCGCCGCGGTCTCCAGCATGCCGAAGGCGAAATTGGTGAGCCATGGGCCGAGCGAGACGCGCTTTACCCCCGCCATGGCCAGGTCGGCGATGGTGAAGCCAGGCCTGGCCATGACGTTGACCGGCTTGGTCAGCGCCGAGCAGACGGTCCGCACCGTCTCGATGTCGCTCAGCCCTGGTGCATAGAGCACGTCGGCGCCGGCCTTCTCGAACGCCTGCAGCCGCTTGATCGTATCGTCGAGGTCGGGCTTGCCCCACAGGAAATTCTCGGCCCGCGCGGTGAAGACGAAATCGCATTTCAGCGCCCGTGCCGCTTCCGCCGCCGCCGCGACGCGCTCGACGGCATGCGAAAAATCATAGATCGGCTTGTCCGGCTCGCCGGTATGGTCCTCGATCGAGCAGCCGGCAAGGCCAGCGGCCTCGGCGGCGAAGATCGTCTCGCCGGCGCTTGTCGCGCTGTCGCCCTTGCCCTTTTCGAGGTCCGCCGAAACCGGCAGCCCGGTCGCCGCCGACACTTCACGGCAATGATGGATCATCGCCTCGAACGTCACCGCGCCATCGGGCAGGCCGCGCGAAAAGGCAAAACCGGCGCTGGTCGTCGCCAGCGCCTTGAAGCCGAACGAGGCCAAAAGCTTGGTCGTGCCGACGTCCCAGGAATTGGCCATGACGAAGATCGAGGCATGCAGGTCGCGAAAAATCTTGCCCTTATCCATGGATGCTCCCCTCCAGTGCAGAATGTGAGGCAAATTCTAGCCCGGCGGAACGCGCCGGGCAAACAAATGCGGTTGGCTCAGAAGCGTTTGGCGTTCTCATCTGCCAATCGGTCCAGCGCGTCGGAATCCTTGACGTAGTGCGAAGCGTTTTTGTCCCAATGATAGGTGACGGAAATGTCGCGCGAAGACGCCGCTGGCGGCTGCTGGCCGTCGCAGCTTTCTTCGCCCGGCACCGTCGCGTCGGTCACCGTAACCTTGATGGCTGCATAGGGCTGGCCGTCGGCAATCGCCTGGAACGCCGCATTCTGGGTCCTTCGGTTGGTGCAGAGGTTTTCGTCGAACGTATAGATCATGTCGATCAACTCGAACCTGTCGCTGCGGACCATGATCAGCGGCGTGATCCCATAGCCCTGACTCGAATTGAAATGCATGCTCATGCTGATGATGGCGTCGTCACCAGGCCCGATCGGCAGCTTGCCCGGATCGCGAAGATAGGTGATGCGGTCGACAGCGACATTGACCGCGTCGAGCAGGGCCGGCTTGCCGGTGATGTCGTAGAGTGCCAGCACGGCATAGCCCTCGGCACTGTCAGGCGAGTCGCCGAGATCGAACAGCATGGTCAGCCGCTCCTTGCCGCCGGCCTTGATGCCGAGCACGCCGGCGTTGGAAAGACCCGACGTCGCCGGCGGCGAGCCGTCGTAGTCCGGACCAGCGATGTGGCGCATCTCGATCGGCATCGAACCCCGGAAAAAGCCGTCCTTGTCCGCGGCCAGATCGGGAATGACCATCCTGGCGAGATCGAGATAGGTGACATCGCCGTGGCCAGGGACGGCGCTGCCGAGCTCCGGCAAGCTGACGGCCTCCGCTCTGCCCGTCCAAAGACAAGGCAGCAGCAGGCAGGCAAAGATGAAACGAAGCAGGGAGAAGGTCATGCGCGCGCTCGTTATGTCGGGCGCGCGCAAGCTAGAGCATTTTGCGGCCAAGGGGAAACACCTGGCGTTGCCTCACTATGTTGGCTTGGCTTCGGTCGCCAGGGTCTGCTGGAAAACCGGCACCAGGTGATCCATGGCGGCTGCGAGCCACGCGCCGAGTTCGTCGGGCAGAGTGTCGTGGATCCAGACCAGGCGGCTCCGGCCCTCGCCCTCGGCAAAGACCTGCATGGAAGTGTTATCGTGGGTGACCTCGTCGCCGAGCCATCCCCACACGATCCGCCGGCTCTGCTCGTCGCGAGCGATGAGCCGCTCTCGCACAATCTTGCCGTCGGCGAACATAAGGGCCCGCACGTCGCCCTCCTCCACCCGGCAGTCGACGAAAACGCCTGGGGCTATCCGTTGGGCGCCGCCGGCGAAGTCGCCGACTGTCGCCCATACGCTTTCCGGTGGAGCATCTACGATGATTTCCCTGACTATCGAAGCCATGTTTCGCCTTCCTTCGTTAACAGGTAGACCTGTCTGTCTACATGTGTAGATATACAGACCTGTCTGCTATACAGTCAAGGCATGTCCACAGCCCGAATCAACGATCGCCCCGAAAGCCTTGCGCGCCGCCGCATCCTCGATACGGCGACCGCGCTGTTTTGTCTGGAGGGGGTCCGTGCAGTCGGCATCGACCGCATTATCGCCGAAGCCGGCGTTGCCAAGGCGACGTTCTATCATCACTTCGCGGCCAAGGACGACCTCGTCCGCGCCTACATCGAGGAGGTCAGCAAGGGAGGACGGGCGGCCATCGCGAGACTTGGCCGGCGGCCACCTCGCCAGATGATCCTTGCCATATTCGATCTCATCGCCGATGCGGCGGATCAGCCGGGCTACCGCGGCTGCCCGTTCCAGAATGCCGCTGCCGAATACCCCTATCCCAGCAGCCCGGTTCGCCAGGCGATCGATAAGCATCGTCACTGGAAGTGGGGCATCCTAAGGGATCTGCTGATCGCGGACGCAAATTCCCATCCGGACCGCACCGCGGACGCGCTAACGGTGGCGGCGGACGGACTCCTTGTCGTCAGTCATCTCGACAGGCCGGCCAATCTGCGCAGTCTTATACGCGACACGGTCGACCGAGTACTTGGAGCGTCACGCCCGGTCTGAGATCGAGCGCGTACAGCCTGCGCAAAGGCGATTAGTGGATCGGCACCAGCCCGGCCAGTTCACGCATGTCGTCGAACAGGATGCCGCCGGCTTCGCTCAGTCCGTCGCGGTCGGAAAGCGGGTCGCCGTGGTAGGAATAGACGCGCATGCCGGCGGCGATGCCGGCTGCCGTCCCGGCGACGCTGTCCTCGATGACGATGCAATCGGCGGGCGCGAAGCCCATCGTCGCTGCCGCATGCAGGAAGAGGTCGGGGAACGGCTTGCCACGCGAGACCATGGTCGAGCTGAACAGCGCATGCTCGAACAGCGGCAGCAGCCCGGTCAGACCGAGTGTGATGTGCATTTTCGATACCCGTGCCGACGAGGCGACGCAGGTGGCGATGCCGGCGGCGTGCACGGTTTCGATGAACTCGCGAACGTAGGGGATGGCCTCGACGCCATGCGCGAACAGGTCCGGCAGGCCGGCGTTCCAGCGCTCGACAAAATCGGCGCCGAGGCTGACGCCGGTCGCCTCGACTTCCTTCTGCACCGAGACCATGCTGCGGCCGGAGAAATTCTTGCGGCAATATTCGAAGCTGGCCGGAAAGCCTGCCGCGCTCAACCATTCGGCGAGGCGCCGGTTGGCCAGGTTCTCGGTGTCGACCAGAACCCCGTCGCAATCGAAGATGACGAGCTTGGGGATCTTCATTTCGCCGCGCTCATCAGGCCGTGCCGGTCGATCCGAAGCCACCGGAGCCGCGCGTTGTGCCGCCGGCCAATGTGCGCTCCTCGACGGTCGCCTGCGTCACCGGGGCGAAGACGATCTGGGCAATCCGCATGCCGCGCGTTACCGCGAAATCCTCGTCGCCGAGATTGATCAGCAGCACCTTGACCTCGCCGCGATAGTCGCTGTCGATGGTGCCGGGCGTGTTGAGGCAGGTGAGCCCGTGCTTGAAGGCGAGGCCCGAACGCGGCCGGACCTGGCCTTCGACGCCCTCGGGAATTTCCAGGACCAGGCCGGTCGGCACCAGTGCGCGCTTTCCCGGCAGGATCAAGAGCGGCCTGTCGTCCGGGACGGCGGCGCGCAGGTCCATGCCGGCGGCGCCCGAGCTCTCATAGGCGGGAAGCGGCAATCCCTCGCCATGCGGCAGCCTGACGAAGCCGACAGCCGGACCGATGACGGAGGTGGGATAAAGTGCTGCGCGCATAAGGCTGATCCTATCGTCGCGAACGCCGGTCCAGTCAACTCGGCGACAATGCTATCAACGGCTTTCTTTCAGCGCAGTTCCGCCTCAGCGCAGTTCCATCGGAACGATCGTGGTCTCCTTGATCTCTTCCATGACGAACGAGGCCGAAACGTCCGACAACGCCACCTTGGCGATCAACCGCTGATAGAGCCGGTCATAGGCTTTGACGTCGGCGACACGGGCGCGCAAGACATAGTCGAGATCGCCGGACATGCGGTAGGCGCCGGTGATCTCGGCAAAGCCGGTCACCGCCGCCCGGAATTTTTGCAGCCAGTCGGGATCGTGATTCGAGGTGCGGATCAGGATGAACACGGAAAGGCCGAGCCCGAGCTTGTCGGCGTCGACCAGCGCCACGCGGCCGGTGATGACGCCGTCTTCCTCCAGCCGCTTGACCCGGCGCCAGCAGGCATTGCGCGACAGCGATATTCTTGCCGAGAGCTGGTCGACGGACAGCGTGCCGTCGCGCTGCAGCTCGGCCAGCAATCTCCGGTCTATTTCGTCGATTTCCGGCGTCATGTGGGATGTTTGTCCCAAAATTCAGCCTTTCACAAGGACAATTTGGGACCGATGAACCGAACACCCATGCCAGGATATTCATCGTCGGCTCTTCATGCTGGCAGGAGGGACCGACATGACCGCACGGCTCGCAAGACTTTTCACCTCTCACCCGGCTGCGGTCGGCGAGAGTTATTTCGGCCATATGGCTTTCGCCGCATGGTTCTCGTCGCGATTGTTCATGGCGGCTTTTGCCGCGCTCATTCATGCTTTCTTGCCGTTTCTGTTCGAGACCACGGCAAGCGGCATCATCCGTGAGCTCTACGAGCGGACGCATAACAGGGGACGTTAGGCGCTATGTGCCGGTGGGCCGCCTATCTCGGCGAAGCCGTCTTTCTCGAAGACATCGTCACGGCGCCCTGCCACTCGCTGATCGCCCAGAGCCACTGCGCCCAGGAAGCCAAATCGCCGACCAATGGCGATGGTTTTGGCTTGGCCTGGTATGGCGACCGACCGGAGCCCGGCCTCTATCGCGACATCCTGCCGGCCTGGTCGGACCCCAATCTGAAAAGCCTGTGCCGGCAGATCAAGTCAGGCCTGTTCCTCGCCCATGTCCGTGCTTCGACCGGTGGCGCCACCAGCCGCATGAACTGTCATCCGTTCATTTCGGGCCGCTGGTCGTTCATGCACAATGGCCAGATCGGCGGCTTCGAAAAGATCCGTCGCGCGCTGGAGAATTCGCTCTCCGACGCCGCCTTCGACCAGCGTGAGGGCGCCACGGATTCGGAACTGTTCTTTCTGATGATGACCGAAGAGGACCTGGCAGGTGATCCGCAGGGCGCCGTATCGCGTGCCACCAGCCGCGTCATCGACGCCTCGCGCCGCGGCGGCTTCGAGCCGGCGCTGAAATTGACGGCGGCTTTTTCCGACGGACAATCGCTTTACGCGGTGCGCTATACGAGCGACGGCCACGCGCCGACGCTCTACACGTCCGCCTTCCGCAATGGCGGAGGCCGTTGCGTCGTGTCGGAACCCTTCGACGGCGACGGCAGCGACTGGCAGGCGATTCCGCCCTCGAGCTTCGTCACCATCGGCAGAGACGGCATGAGCATTCGTCCGTTTGTGCCCGCCGCGGCAAAGCTGGCGCTGGCCGTGTAGATTCCTCGCTACGCGTCGCAGGACAGCGTCGATTGCAACAGGCAGCGCAATTCCGATCAAGCACCGCCTGTCCTCGAATGCTGAACTCGGCTTGAAGACGCGCCGTTGCCCGCCATTTGGTGAGGCTGGCGCCGCTGGCAAGCCGGAGTATTGGTCATGGACCTCGCCTTTTCCTCCGCCACAGAATTGGTTGCCGCCATTCGTGACCGCAAGATTTCCGCTGTGGAAGCGCTGGACGCGCATCTGGCGCAGATCGACAGGCACAATGAGGCGGTCAATGCCGTCGTAACCCTCGATCGGGAAGGTGCGCGGCAGCGCGCCGGCAAGGCCGACGAAGCGCAGGCGCGCGGCGAAGCCCTTGGGCCGCTGCACGGCGTGCCGTTCACACTGAAGGACACGCACGAAACCGCGGGCATGAGAACCACTGTCGGCTTCCCGGCCTTCGCCGACTATGCCGCGAGGGCAGACAGTCCAGTCGTTGCACGGCTGAAAGCGGCAGGCGGCATATTGGTGGGCAAGACGAACGTGGCGACAATGCTTAGTGACTGGCAGTCGAGCAATCCGCTGTTCGGCCGTACCGGCAATCCTTGGGACCTCCAGCGCACCGCCGGCGGCTCCAGTGGCGGTGCGGCGGCGGCGCTCAGCGCTGGAATGACGCCGTTCGAGGTCGGCACCGACATGCAGGATTCGATCCGGCTGCCCGCTGCCTTTTGCGGCGTCTACGGCCTCAAGCCGACCGAGCACCGCGTCTCGCTCGCCGGCGCCTTCCCCGATCCAGGCGGCGCGCCGCGCAGCGTCCGGCGGATCTCCTGCCTCGGACCGATGGCGCGCAGCGTCGAAGACCTGGTACTGATCTACCGCCTCATTGCCGGGCCGGATGGAAGCGACACCGACCTTGCGCCGGTACCGGTCGAAAGCATGCCGGAGTTGGATCTCAGGAATTTGCGCATCGCCATCGCGCCGTCCTTTCCGGGCTTTCCGGTGGTCGGCGAGATCAGCGCGGTGGTCGAAAGTCTGGCAAAAGAGCTTCAGGCCGCGGGCGCCATCGTCGAGGAAGCCAAATTGCCGGAGCTCGACCTGCACGACGACCTGGAGCAGGGCGGCGTCCTGATCGGCATGATGCTGGAGGCGGCGCAGCCCGAACCACCGGAGAAGCCGACGCCGGTCTCGCGCTGGTTCGAGGCGCTCGCCCGCCGCGACCGCTCCATCCTGGCGTGGGATCGGTTCTTCGACGGTTGCGACGCCTTGCTGTGCCCGGTCGCAATGGTCACCGCCTTCCCGCATTGCGAGCCGGGAACGCCGATCGAGGTCGACGATAGCGAGCAAAGCTACTGGATGCTGCCGGCCTATGGCGCGGTGTTCAACTACAGCGGCCATCCCGCACTGTCGCTGCCCCGCGGACAGGATAGCAATGGCCTGCCCATCGGACTACAGCTTGTTGGCAAACGCTGGTCGGAGTCGCGCCTGCTCGGGATCGCCAGGGCAATCGAGCCGCTGGCCGGCGGCTTTCGCCGCCCGCCCGGTTATTGAGTAAACCGCGCCAGCCCGTAGGGATCAAGCAGCGGATCGCGATCGCCGTCGAGGATCTCGCGGGCGGCGAACAGGCCGACGGCCGGTGCCAGCGTGATGCCGGAATGCATAACGGCGACGTAGACGCCGCCCCCGCCTTCGGCGCGGCCGATGATCGGAAAGCCGTCGACCGGCGTCGGCCGGTAGCCAATGGTGTGGAAATCGAGTTCCAGCCCATCTGCGCCGCGCAGCATGGCCTTCATCGCCGCAAACAGGTCGCGGGCGGTCGCCGCGGCATCCATGCCGGGATCGGCGCCGCCGAAATCCGAGCCGGCGATGGTGCGGCCTTCCGCGGTCTGGCGCATATGCAGTCGGTCGCCGATCACCAGGCCATTGAGCAGCTTTTGGTAGGGGCGCGAATGCACGATCAGGCCGGGCGGTGTCCCGATCGGCAGTTCTATCCCGGCTGTTGCCGCTAGTGCCGGAGAGCCGGCTCCGGCCGCGATCACCACCTCGTCGGCAACAATCCGCCCGGCGGATGTGTCGACACCGGAGACCTGGCCGTTGGCCCGCACAAGCGCGGTCGCGGTAACTCCTGTCAGCAGCCGCGCGCCGCGCCGTTCGACGTCGGCCAGCAGTGCTTGCGTGGCGGCGACCGGCTCGGCGACACCTTCCTCGGCGACATAAAGGGCGAAATCGGGAAGTTCGGTCAGATTGGGCTCGATGCGCGCAGCTCCGGCACGGTCGACACGCTCGATGCCGTAGCCCCAGGCGGAGTGCTCGGCCGCATAGGCCTCAAGTTCGGGACGTGGCAGGTCCCAGCACAGGCCGCCGCACCATTGCAACGGGATGCCGGGCACCTCGTTCGCCAGTCGCGTCCATTCGGCCATCGACCGAATGCGCAGCCGGAAATAGGGCTCCGGATTGCCCCAGCTGGCATTGATCCAGGCAAAGGAATTCGGCGTCGCGACGCCGCCGGCGCCGCTGCCGGCAATGACCGTCACCTTTGCTCCGGCCTTGGTCAGGTGCCAAGCGATGGAGGCGCCCATGATGCCGGCGCCGGTGACAATCACTTCTTTCGCCTCTGTCATGCTTCACTCCTCGTTCCAACGCCACCACCGCGATGCCATTGCCCGTGGGTTCTGCCAAGAGCGCGCGGTATCAAATATGCTTCTTGACTTTAATACGTACGTACGTATTGTATCGATATGGCCAGACATTCACTTCGCGAAAAACTTCTCGACGCCGGTTTCAAAACCATCTGGAATTCCGGCTATTCGTCCGCCGGCGTACGCGACATCGTCGCCGCGGCCGATGCCCGCCCGGGGTCCTTCACCAATCATTTTGCCTCCAAGGAGGCGTTCACCGGCGAGGTGCTGGACCGCTATTTCGCCTATGTGAGCGGCTTGGTGGAGCAGGCCCTCGCCCGAGACGGCACGCCCCCGGTCGGGCGCTTGCGCCGCTATCTCGAAATCATCACGTCGAAGCTGGAGGCGCATGATTGGGCACGGGGCTGCATGATCGGCAATCTCAGCCTCGAGACGGCGGCTCACAGTGAGGCGCTGAGGCTGCAACTCGTCGCCATTTTCGAACGTTGGCGTAAGCCCTTTGCCGAATGCATCGCCGAAGGCCAGGCGGCCGGCGATATCACCGACGCGTTCGATGCCGAGGATCTCGCCGATTTCCTTTTGAGTTCCTGGCAAGGCGCGATGCTGTGCATGAAGGTGGAGCGCAGTCCCGAACCGCTCGAGCGTTTCAAGAATATCGTCTTCAAAACAGTCTTCGCAAAAAGGAGCTGATCCGATGAACCCGAAACTCGAAAAGCAGCAATCCCGCACAATGTTGCCGCGCTCGCAAGTCGCGGTACTCGATTCAACCATGTCCTATGTGGAGGCAGGCACTGCCGGTCCGACGGTGCTCTTCCTGCACGGCAACCCGACGTCGTCCTACATCTGGCGAGACATCATCCCGCATGTGGCGCCGTTCGGCCGCTGCATAGCGCCCGACCTGATCGGCTATGGCCAGTCCGGCAAGCCGGACATCGACTATCGCTTCTTCGACCAGGTCCGTTATCTCGATGCTTTCATCGAGACGCTTGGCGTCGCCGATATGGTGGTCGTCGCGCAGGACTGGGGCACCGCACTCGCCTTCCATCTCGCAGCCCGGCGATCGCAGCGGATGCTCGGCCTCGCCTTCATGGAATTCATCCCCCCCTTCGAGAGCTGGGACGATTTCCACCAGCGTCCACAGGCGCGCGAACTGTTCAAGGCAATGCGCACTCCTGGCGTCGGTGAGAAGCTTGTTCTGGAAGACAACGTCTTCGTCGAAAAGGTGCTGCCGGCCGCTGTGCTGCGCACGATGAGCGATGAGGAAATGGCCGCCTACCGGGCGCCGTTCCCGACACCGCAATCGCGCAAGCCGATCCTGCGGCTGCCGCGCGAACTGCCTATCGAAGGCCAGCCTGCCGATGTCGCTGCCATCAATGAGCACGACCATCGGGCGCTCCGGGCTTCCTCCTACCCGAAGCTGCTTTTCTCAGGCGATCCCGGCGCCCTCGTCTCGCCGCAGGCGGCCCGGGAATTCGCGGCTGGCCTGAAGAACTGCCGGTTGATCGATCTCGGACCCGGCGCGCATTATCTGCAGGAGGACCATGCCGACAAGATCGGCGCCACAATTGCCGAGTGGATTCCCGAGGTGGCCTTCGAGAGCCATGCCGCCGAACCGGCCTGACGTCGGGACGTGAACCGGCGGCTGCGGCAGCCGGAGAGGTCGACAGCACTGCACTCCGCTGCTAGAAGCCCGGCCTCACACGGAAATCCTGAAAAATGTCCGAAATGATTACAGAAGCGGTATCGCGCCGCCGCACTTTCGCGATCATCGCGCACCCCGACGCCGGCAAGACCACGCTCACCGAAAAGTTGCTTTTGTTCGGCGGCGCGATCCAGCTTGCCGGCGAGGTCAAGGCCAAGAAGGATCGTATCCAGACCCGCTCCGACTGGATGAAGATCGAGCGCGAGCGCGGCATTTCGGTGGTCACCTCGGTGATGACCTTCGAATATGAGGACACTGTCTTCAACCTGCTCGACACGCCAGGCCACGAGGATTTCGCCGACGACACCTATCGCACGCTGTCGGCGGTCGACAGTGCGGTCATGGTCATCGACGCCGCCAAGGGCATCGAGCCGCGCACGCTGAAACTGTTCGAGGTCTGTCGGCTGCGCGACATCCCGATCATCACCTTCGTCAACAAGATGGACCGCGAAAGCCGCGACCCGTTCGATATCCTCGACGAGATCGAGCAGAAGTTGGCGCTGGACACAGCACCGATCACCTGGCCGATCGGCCGCGGCAAGACCTTTTCCGGCACCTACCATCTGGCGCTGAACGCGGTGCGCAAGGGCGACGCCGAAAAGGAGCGCACGCCGGTCCACGGCCCCGATTCCAACCGCGTTGCCGGCCTGCTGCCGGAGAACGAGCGCGAGGCTTTCATCGAAGAGCTGGAGCTGGCGCGCGAAGCCTGCCGCCCGCTCGACCTCGATGCCTTCCGCGAGGGCCATCTGACGCCGGTCTATTTCGGCTCGGCGCTGCGCAATTACGGCGTGCGCGACCTGATCGAGGCGCTCGGCGCCTATGGGCCGCCGCCGCGTGCGCAGGAGGCCGACAGCCGCAAGGTCGAGGCGACCGAGGACAAGATGACGTCCTTCGTCTTCAAGATCCAGGCCAATATGGACCCCAACCACCGCGACCGCATCGCCTTCGTCCGGGTCTGCTCCGGCAAGCTCGAGCGCGGCATGAAGGCCAAGCTGGTGCGCACGGGCAAGCCGATGAGCCTGTCGGCGCCGCAATTCTTCTTCGCCCGCACCCGCGTCACCGCCGACGAGGCGTTCGCCGGCGATGTGGTCGGCATCCCCAACCACGGCACGCTGCGCATCGGCGACACGCTGACCGAGGGCGAGGAGATCCTGTTTCGCGGCGTGCCGAATTTCGCGCCTGAGATCCTGCGCCGCGTTCGCCTCGGCGACGCTATGAAAGCCAAGAAACTCAAGGAGGCGCTGCATCAGATGGCCGAGGAAGGCGNGGAGTTCAGACGTGTGCTCTTCCGATCTTTGCAGCTCGACGTGCTAAAGGAGCGGCTGAACTTCGAATACACGCTGCCGGTCGATTTCGAGATGTCGCGCTTTTCCGTCTGCCGCTGGATATCGGCCGACGACAGGGCCGAACTCCAGCGCTTCATCGAAGCGCATCGCGGCGACATCGCCCGCGACCTCGACAATGATCCAGTGTTCCTCGCCCAGCACGCCTTCTCGCTAAACTACGAAGCCGAACGCTGGAAGGCGATCCGCTTCGCGGCGGTGAAGGATTACCAGGTCCGCGACAGAGCGGCTTGATGCGGCGCTTTCCTTCTCCCCTTGCGGACCTGTTGCGCAGTCATGAGCAACAGGTCCCTTACAGGGGGAGAAGGGAAGATCGCGTTCGTTCACGCCTTGGCCGCCTCTTCGATCTTGGCGACGTCGATCTTGGTCATCTGCATCATCGCCTGCATCACGCGGCCGGCCTTTTCCCTGTCGGGGTCCAACAGCAATTTGGGCAGCTGCTCGGGAACGACCTGCCAGGAGAGGCCGAATTTGTCCTTCAGCCAGCTGCACTGGCTGGGCTCGCCACCGCCCGCGATGAGCCTGTCCCAGAAATAGTCGACCTCTTCCTGCGTCTTGCAGTCGATGGAGAGCGAGACCGCCTCGGTGAACTTGAATTGCGGGCCGCCGTTGAGGGCCTGGAACGGAACGCCGTCGAGCTCGAATGAGACCATCAGCACCTTGCCCTCACGATCGCCGCTGCCCTTGGGCCAGCGCATCACGCTCAGCACCTTCGAATTCTTGAAGATGGAAACGTAGTGGTTCATGGCCTCCTCGGCCTGGTCGTCGAACCACAGGCAGGTGGTGATCTTTTGCATTCTCTTGCTCCTCGGGCTGGTTTGTTTGCTTTCGAAACGGCCGGCTGGTGATTGATGCCCCGCTCCTGCCGTCTGCCCAAGGACGCTCGAGCAAAACACGATCCGACAGCACCTCTGACTTTTTTGCGGTCTGGACCGGCTGCGTCGTTGGCTGGCCGCTCGTTCCGCTACCTGGGGCAGCGCAAAATTGTGGCCAGACCAGAGCGTGGCGTCTATAAGACCTGCGGCTCAATTCCGGTTTTCCGCACCTTTGGGTGCGACGCAGACAGCAAGGACAGTTCAATGCCCGCCTACCGTTCCCGCACCACCACCCATGGCCGCAACATGGCCGGCGCCCGCGGCCTGTGGCGCGCCACCGGGATGAAGGATTCGGATTTCGGCAAGCCGATCATCGCCGTGGTCAATTCCTTCACCCAGTTCGTGCCGGGCCACGTCCATCTCAAGGACCTCGGCCAGCTGGTTGCCCGCGAGATCGAGAAGGCCGGCGGCGTCGCCAAGGAATTCAACACCATCGCCGTCGACGACGGCATCGCCATGGGCCATGACGGCATGCTGTATTCGCTGCCGTCGCGCGAATTGATCGCCGATTCCGTCGAATACATGGTCAACGCGCATTGCGCAGACGCCATGGTCTGCATATCGAATTGCGACAAGATCACGCCGGGCATGCTGATGGCGTCGCTGCGCCTCAACATCCCGACTGTCTTCGTCTCCGGCGGACCGATGGAGGCCGGCAAGGTGGTGCTCGCCGGCAAGAGCCAGGCGCTCGACCTGGTCGACGCCATGGTCGCCGCCGCCGACGACAAGATCTCCGACGAGGACGTCAAGATCATCGAGCGCTCGGCCTGCCCGACCTGCGGCTCGTGCTCGGGCATGTTCACCGCCAATTCGATGAACTGCCTGACCGAGGCGCTCGGCCTCTCGCTACCCGGCAACGGCTCGACGTTGGCGACGCACGCCGACCGCAAGCGCCTGTTCGTCGAGGCCGGCCATCTGATCGTGGATCTCGCCCAGCGCTATTACGAGCAGGACGACGACACCGCGCTGCCGCGCAGCATCGCCTCGAAGGGCGCCTTCGAGAACGCCATGACGCTCGACATCGCCATGGGCGGTTCGACCAACACCGTGCTGCATATCCTTGCCGCAGCACATGAGGGCGAGGTCGACTTCACCATGGAGGACATCGACCGGCTGTCGCGGCGGGTACCGGTGCTTTGCAAGGTGGCTCCGGCCAAGGCCGACGTCCACATGGAGGATGTCCACCGCGCCGGCGGCATCATGGCGATCCTCGGCCAGCTAGATAGCGCCGGGCTGATCAACCGCGACCTGCCGACGGTGCACACCGCGAGCCTCGGCGAAGCGCTCGACCATTGGGATATCTCGCGCACCACCAGCCAGAATGTCCGCGATTTCTTCCTGGCGGCACCCGGCGGCGTGCCGACGCAAGTCGCGTTCAGCCAGGACCGCCGCTGGGATGATCTCGATCTCGACCGCGAGAAAGGTGTCATCCGCTCGGCCGAACATCCTTTCTCAAGGGATGGTGGCCTCGCCGTGCTGAAAGGCAATCTCGCATTCGACGGCTGCATCGTGAAGACTGCCGGCGTCGATGAATCGATCCTGAAATTCACCGGTCCGGCAAGAGTGTTCGAAAGCCAGGACGCCAGCGTCAAGGCGATCCTGTCGAACGAGGTCAAGGCCGGCGATGTCGTCGTCATCCGCTATGAAGGGCCGCGCGGCGGCCCCGGCATGCAGGAAATGCTCTATCCGACCAGCTATCTTAAATCGAAGGGTCTCGGCAAAGCCTGCGCACTGATCACCGACGGGCGTTTTTCCGGCGGCACCTCCGGCCTGTCGATCGGCCACGTCTCGCCGGAAGCGGCGGAAGGCGGGCTGATCGGGCTGGTCAGGGAAGGCGACACGNGCGCGCTGGTCACCGACGGCCGCTTCTCCGGCGGCACATCAGGCCTGTCGATCGGCCATGCCTCGCCCGAAGCAGCGGAAGGCGGCACGATCGGACTGGTGCAGGAAGGCGATACGATCGAGATCGACATCCCCAACCGCACCATCCGGCTGGCTGTCGACGACGCGGAACTCATCGCCCGTCGCGCGGCGATGGAGGCGAAGGGAACGGCTGCCTGGAAGCCCGAGGAAAAGCGCAAGCGCAAGGTGACGATGGCCTTGCGCGCCTATGCGGCGATGGCAACCAGTGCTGCCAAGGGTGCGGTGCGGTACGTGCCGGAATAGGCATCATTCTTCAACGAGGTGGCGATAAATGGATTTCGACCTTGTGGTGCGCGGCGGGACGCTGCCCGACGGCAGGATCGCCGATATCGGCATCGTCGGCGAGACGATCGCGGCGATCGAGCCTGAGCTCAACATCAGCGCCGGCACGGCGATCGATGCCCATGGCAATCTGGTCTCGCCGCCTTTCGTCGATCCGCATTTCCATATGGACGCCACGCTTTCGCTCGGCATTCCCCGCATCAATGTCTCGGGCACGTTGCTCGAAGGCATTTCTCTGTGGGGCGAGCTGAAGCCGCTTCTGACCCACGAGGCGGTGCGCGACCGTGCGCTTGCCTATTGCGACTGGGCGGTGTCGATGGGCCTGCTCGCCATCCGCACCCATGTCGATGTCTGCGACGATCGCCTGCTGGCGGTGGAAGCGCTGCTCGACGTGAAGAAGACGGTTGCGCCGTATATCGACCTGCAATTGGTCGCCTTCCCGCAGGACGGGTTTTACCGCTCGCCGACGGCGCGCGACAACACCACCCGCGCGCTCGACATGGGCGTCGATGTCGTCGGCGGCATCCCGCATTTCGAGCGCACCATGGCCGACGGTACGCGCTCCGTCACCGAGCTCTGCGAGATCGCGGCCGAGCGCGGCCTGATGGTCGACCTGCATTGCGACGAGACCGACGATCCGCTGTCGCGCCACGTCGAGCAGCTTGCCTATGAGACGCAGCGGCTTGGATTGCAGGGCAGAGTGGCCGGCTCGCACCTCACCTCGATGCATTCGATGGATAATTACTACGTCTCGAAGCTGTTGCCGCTGATCGCCGAGGCCGGCGTTTCGGCGATCCCCAATCCGCTGATCAACATCATGCTGCAGGGCCGCCACGACACCTTTCCCAAGCGCCGCGGCTTGACGCGGGTCAAGGAAATGCTGGCGCACGGGATCCGCGTCGGCTGGGGCCAGGATTGCGTGCTCGACCCCTGGTATTCGCTGGGCACCGCAGACATGCTCGACGTCGCCTTCATGGGCCTGCATGTCGCGCAGATGTCGAGCCCGGCCGAGATGGCGTGCTGTTTCGACATGGTCACCAACGTCAATGCCGCCATCATGGGCCTCGACCACCTTGGCCTGGCCGTCGGCAAGCGCGCCAGCCTGATCGTTCTCGATGCCGGCAACCCGGTCGAGGCGCTGCGCCTGCGCCCCGAGCGTCTCTGGGTCATTGCCAGGGGCAAGGTGGTGGCCGAGCGCAGCCGGCAGGACACGCGGCTTTCGATCGCCGGAAGGCCGGGCACCGTGAACCGGCGCCACGCTTAGTCCAGCCGATTTCCGGCGCTGGTCTTACCGAATTCTCGATTTTCGCCTCGTCACGGCCGCTGCTAGCGACTACGACGCGGGTCACCGTATCCACGGCGAGGAACCGGTAACGGAATGGCGCAGCCTGCAGCCCAGAATTCGACCATCAGGAACGTGCTGCTGGCCGGCATCCTGCTGATGCTCGCCGGCGATTTCCTGTTTGCGCTGAACGACGCGATGGGCAAGTGGCTGGTCGCCAGTTTTTCCGTCGGCCAGGTCGTGCTGATCCGCTCGATCGGCGCATTTTTCATACTCGGGCCGATGATTGCACATCAGGGTGCGGCCAAGCTGTTTCGCATGGAGCGGCCGGAGCTGCAGCTGCTGCGCGTGGTGATGACGACGCTCGACACGGCGCTGTTCTACGCGGCAGTCGTCTATCTGCCGCTCGCCGATGTGATGAGCTTCTACATGGCCGGGCCGATCTACGTCGCGGCGCTGTCGCACTTTTTACTCGGCGAAAGGGTCGGCTGGCGCCGCTGGGCGGCTATCCTGGTCGGCTTCTGCGGCGTGCTGATCATCTTGAAGCCCTCTTCGGCTGCGTTCTCGCAGTCCTCGCTGTTCGCACTGGTCGGCAAGNGTGCTGATCATGCTGAAGCCGTCTTCGGCGGCGTTGTCGCTGTCGTCGATGTTCGCGCTCGCCGGCAGCATTTCCTTTGCCTTCGCCATCATCCTCAACCGGCGACTGCGCGGCACCAGCGACACCTCGCTGGTCACCTGGCAAACCATCGGCACGCTGCTGGTCGGCGCTGCGTTGACCATCGGCAGTTGGAAGACGCCGTCCTCGCTCGATTTCGGCGCCATGCTGCTTCTGGGCATTGTCTCCTGCGGCGCGCATCTGATGATCACCAGGGCATTGAAGCTTGCGCCTGCCTCGACCTTGGCGCCGCTGCATTACAGCCTGCTGTTGTGGGCAGTGGTCTTCGGCTCGGCCTTCTTCGGCGATGTGCCTGGGCCACGCATCCTGGTCGGCTCGGCCATTGTCGTGCTGGCCGGCCTGTTCATCTTCCACCGCCAGAAGGTGGTCGACACGGTGCCGCCCGAAAACGTGCCGAAGGGTGTGAACTAACCCTGGCGCACCGCCGCGAGATGCCGTGAAAATTCCGGCGTCTCCATCAGTGCCTTGCAGCGCGCGAAGCGGCCGTCGGCGTAGGCGCGGAAATCGTCGACCGGATTGCCGTTGGCAAGCTGGATCAAGCCCCACAGCGTCCACAACAGGTCGCACATCGCCTTGTAGATGACGATGCGGGCGCGCTCCGCCGGTCTCGGCTCGCCGCCGAAATAGGCCAGCATCATCTCCTCGTCCTGCCCGGCGTCGAATTGCCCTTCGACGCTGAGGTCGCCGAGATCCCAGAGCGGATCGTTCATCCCGGAATATTCCCAGTCGACGATCCACATCCTGTCGCCCGTATCGAGAAAGTTTTCGCAGAGCGGATCGCAGTGGCAGGCGACGATTGGCAGAGGATGAGCCGCAAGTGCCGAGCGCACGGTTTCCGCTTCGCGGACCCCATCGTGGTAGCCGGCAGGCAGGGCGACGTCCTTGGTCGACAGCACTTTCAGATAATCATCGATCATCGCAAACAGTTCAAAGCGGAAGGGGAACACCGCGCCGGATGTGTGCAGTTTGCGAAAGGCCTTGCCGGCGCGTGCCGGGCTGCCCGGTCGGGTCTTGAATTTTTCCGGCGACATCGTCTCGGCGCCGGCGATGAAGCGGGTCACCAGCACGCCGGTCTCGGCATCGACATGCAGCACTTCCGGGCTGACGCCGGCCTTCGCCGCTTCCCGCGCCGCCACTGCCTCGTTGGCGCGGTTGATGTATTCCTCGGTACCCTTGCCGGGGATACGCAGGCAGAAATCCTTACCCCTGAAGACGAGGTTGGTCAGGCCGCCGAGCCGTTCCAGCGGGCCGTCATAACCGGCCAGCATCGGAATGGCCGCAAGTGCGGCGCGTGCCTGGTCGTCCGCCATGGCTTTCGCTCCTTTTCCAGTCTTTATTGTCGCGACGACGGTTCCACAGTTTTCGCCGTTTGGCTATGATCGCGTCGCAGATCGATACCAGGCGACGGAAAGCGATGACGGACAGCAAACAGCAGAGCGCGCTCGCCGCAGCCTATGCGGCGAAGCGACCGGAAGACGTCGCGGCGCTCTACGACAGCTGGGCCGGCACCTATGACGCCGACATGTCGGCGGCCGGCTATCGCCATCCGACCATCTGCCTTGCCTTGCTGGCCCGCCATCTGCCGCGCGGCGCCGCTCCTCTCCTCGATGCTGGCGCAGGCACCGGGCTCATCGGCGAATGGCTTGCCATCACCGGTTATCCGCAGGTCGAGGCGCTCGACATTTCGGAAGGCATGCTGGCGCAAGCCGCGCGCAAAGGCGTCTATTCGGCCCTTCATTGCCTGGCGCTTGGCGCGCCGCTGCCTTTCGTGGACGATGCCTATGCCGGGATCATCTCAGCCGGCGTCTTCACGTCCGGCCATGTCGGGGCCGAGGGTCTGGACGAGCTGATCCGCATCTGCCGGCCGGGCGGGGTGATCGTGCTGACGGTGAAGAACACGCTGTGGGATGCGGGTTTTGCCGCGCGGATCGCCGAGCTCGAGGCGCAAGGCACCGTCACCCGCGCCGAGGAGACGCCGCCCTATGTCTCGATGCCAGGCGAGGCCGATACGGTGCCCAGCCGGGGGCTGGTGCTCATCGTGAACTGAGGCTGAAACCGGAAGGCTCTAGGCCTTCACCTTTGCTCCCGCCGGATCGTAAAGCGGCTCGAGGTGGATTTTAGCCGGCGTCCGTTCCATCGCCACCACCAGCTCGTAATCGCCGGAGGTGAGGAAATCATCGCCGACGCCATCGGCATTGCGCACATAGCCGTAGCCGATGTTCTTGCCGACGGTGTAGCCATAGCCGCCGCTGGTGAGATAACCGACGGCCTCGCCATTGCGCAGGATGGTCTCACGCCCGAGCAGCACGATATCCGGATCATCGACTGTGAAGCCGGCAAAACGTTTCCTGAGCGCCGCGCCGTCGAGCTTTTCAAGCGCCCGCCGGCCGAGGAAATCGGTGTTCTTCCTGAGCTTCACCGCCCAGCCGAGGCCGGCCTCCTGTGGCGTGTCGTTGGGCGTGATATCGGCGCCCCAGGCGCGGTAACCTTTTTCCAGCCGCAGCGATTCCAGCGCCCGATAGCCGACCGGGCGAATGTCGTGGACAGCGCCCGCCGTCATCAGCGCGTCGAAAACCTCGCCCGTCGCCGCGATCGGCGCATGCAGCTCCCAGCCGAGCTCGCCGACATAGGTGACGCGCAGTGCCCGAATGACGTGGCCGGCAATGGCGATCTCGCGAACATGGCCGAACGGAAAGGCGGCGTTCGAGACGTCGGCATCGGTCACCGCTGACAGCACGTCGCGGGCGCGCGGCCCCATCAGCGACAATGTGCCGAACTCCTCGGTGACGTCGGTCAGCGTCACGTCGAACTCGCTGCCGATATGATCGGCAATCCAGGAGAAATCATGCGTGCGGAAACCGGTGCCGGTGACGATGTAGAATTTCTCCTCATCGAGCCTCGCCACGGTCAAATCGGCCTCGATGCCGCCGCGCGTGTTGAGGAGCTGCGTGTAGGTCAGCCGGCCGACCGGCTTGGCAACGTCGTTGGCGCAGATCCAGTCCAGCGCCTTCAGCGCGTCGGCACCGGTCATTTCGTATTTGGCGAAAGACGACTGGTCGAAAATGCCGATCTTTTCGCGCACGTGGCGGTGCTCGTCGCCGACGGGTGAAAACCAGTTCTGCCGGCCCATCGAATAGAGGTCCTTCGGCTCGATGCCTTCCGGCGCGAACCAGTTCGGCCGCTCCCAGCCAAGTTTCGAGCCGAACACGGCGCGATGTTTTTGCAGCCGTTCGTATAAAGGCGAAACGATGCGTGGCCGGCCGCTGACATATTCCTCGTGCGGGAAGCCGATCGTGTAGTGCTTGCCGTAGGCTTCCAGCGTGCGGTCTCGGACCCATTGCCGGTCGCGGTGCAGATCGGAAAAGCGGCGGATGTCGACCACCCACAGATCGAGCGGCGCCTCGCCGTCGACCACCCATTGCGCCAGCACCCAGCCGGCGCCGCCGCCGGATGCAATGCCGAAGGCGTTGAAGCCGGCGCCGACGAACATATTGGGGCATTCCGGCGCCACACCGAGGATGAAATTGCCGTCCGGCGTAAAGCTCTCCGGACCGTTGATCATCTGCTTGACGCCGACATTGGTGAGCGCCGGGACACGCTCGATCGCCTGGCTCATATGCTGCTCGAAATGATCGTAATCATCGTCGAACAGCCGGAACTCCCAATCGTCCGGCACATCGCCGCCGGGCAGACCGGTCGTCCAGGCCTGCGGGTTCGGCTCGTAGCCGCCCATCACCAACCCGCCGACCTCCTCCTTGAAATAGGTGCGGCGATCGGGGTCGCGAATCGTCGGCGCATCGGTCGCCAAGCCGTCGATCCTCCCGGTGATGATGTACTGGTGCTTCACCGGCTGCAGCGGCACGTTTATGCCGGCGAGCGCACCCACCTGCCGCGCCCATTGCCCGGCGCAGTTCACCACCTTGTCGCAGGCGATATCGCCCTTGCTGGTCTTCACCGCGGTGATGCGGCCGTCTCTCATTTCGAAGCCGGTGACCCGCACCTCCTCGAACAATTTTGCGCCGTGCATGCGCGCGCCCTTGGCCAGCGACTGGGTGATGTCGGAAGGGCTTGCCTGACCGTCGCTGGGCAGCCAAGAAGCGCCGACGAGGTCGCCGGTTTCCAGCAGCGGCCACATTTCCTTGACCTCGGCCGGCGACAGCAGATGCATATCCATGCCGAAGCTCTTTGCCGTCGTTGCCAGCCGCTTATACTCGGTCAAGCGGTCGGCATTGGTGGCTAGCCGCAGGCAGCCGGTCTTCTTCCAGCCGGTGGCAAGGCCGGTTTCGGCTTCCAGCCCTTTGTAGAGATCGACCGAATATTTGAGCACCCGCGTGATCGACGCCGACGAGCGCAGTTGACCGACCAG
Source organism: Mesorhizobium sp. LSHC420B00 (assembly GCF_000503055.1). Lineage (GTDB taxonomy): Bacteria > Pseudomonadota > Alphaproteobacteria > Rhizobiales > Rhizobiaceae > Mesorhizobium. Next base: position 130,526 of record NZ_AYVY01000003.1, read on the forward strand.
CCCGGCAGCATGCCAGGTCGAGCCCGAGGTCAGCTTGCCCTGTTCGAGCAGCACGATTTCGGCCTTGTGGTCGCGCGCCAGATGATAGGCCGTCGAACAGCCGATGATGCCACCGCCGATGACGACGATGCCGGCGTGGGCGGGCAAGGTCATGGCCGCATCCCGTATTTTGTCCTGTAGTTTTCCAGGGCGGCTTCGAGCCGCGCCAGGTTTTCGTCGGCGTAGGCGGCGTAGTCGACGCCGGGCGCATCGAGGTAGAGCTCGGAAACCATGCCCCACATCGCCTCGCGCAGCAGCGACGCGCATTGCATGGCGGCGTGCGAGCGCCGTATCGCTTCGTCCGGCTCCTTCATGAAGTAGGCGGTCAGGAAGGCGAAGGATTCCTCGTCGCTCATGCCGGCATTGGAAGCCGCGCCGGCAAGGTCGAACATCGCGGTGTTGAAGCCGGCATATTCGAAATCGATGAGCCATAGCCTGTGACCGTCATCGATTATGTTAGCCGGCAGAAGATCGTTGTGGCCGAAGACGATCGGCAGCAGTTTTTGCGCGCGCTCGAGCTCGTCCGCCAGCGTCAGCAGGCGTGGCAATTCGCCCAGCTTGCGGCTGCCGCCTTCCTCCAGCGTGCGCGCATAGTCGCGAATGACGTGGAATACCCAGAACATGAAGCCAGCGCCGGAGACATGACCGGGCATCTCCCGGTGGAAACCGCGCAGCAACGCGGCGACGCGGCCGAGATCGGCGCGCACGTCTTGCGCGACATAGGCCTTGGCGCCGAGATACTCCGTCACCATGACGCCGGGTCCGGTGTAGCGGACGGCCGGAGCGAAGCCTGCCGCGTGTGCTGCCCGCGCGGTCATCATCTCGCGCTCGCGAAAGACATGGTGGAACGGATAGTCCTGCCCGATGCGCACGACGTGCCGCCCGGCCGCGTCCTTGACCAGGTAATTGGCATTGCTCAACCCGCCCGGCAGCGGCGCAATGTCGATGCTGCCGGTCCAGCAAGGCAGCGCGCGGATGCGGTCTTCGACAGTCACGATCTCGTCCAACATTGGGTCAATTTTCCACGCATGTCATGGCTGGCCAGCGATGACAATCGGACGGAGGAATGGAGGCAACGCGAAGATCTCGTCGGTGCAGATCTCGGGATCGGTATCCCGCACCGCACCGACGAGCCCCTTTGTGCCGGGTTCTTCGACGCCGGCATCCGCCCCCGCGGATCCTAATTTTCGGTTCCCTCGCACCCGAGGATTTCCCAGGCGTTCAGGCAGGCAATTTTTCGTGCGGCTCAGCCGTCGGCCTCCGTTCCGAGCTTGTCACAGCGATAATGTCGCGCCAGGCTGGAGACGTTGTCAACGCGAAATTGTGGTGTTTTCTGCTTTTTTGCCCGAATTTTGCGAAATATCTTGGAGTAAGTGGCATTTATGCCGTAGAAACGGTCAATGGTGCAACAATTCGACCGGTTGGAACCGATGGGCCACTCGAAGCGGCATGGCGAAATCCTGCGCCTCCTCAAGGAGGAAGGCACCGTCACCATTGCCAGCCTGGCTGACCGGCTGGGCGTCTCGCTGGAGACGGTACGCCGCGATGTCAAGCCACTGACCAGCGATGGTTCCATCCTCAAGATGCATGGCGCCGTCGGCCTGCCGTCGATTGCCGGCGAAGCGCCGTTCGAGCGGCGCATGCGTGAGAACGCCGATGCCAAGCGGGCAATTGCCCGCATGGTCGCTGCCACCATCCGCGACGGCGAGTCGATCATGCTCGACACCGGCACGACCACGAGCTTCCTGGCCCGCGAGCTGCTCGGCCACCGGCGGCTGACGGTCGTCACCAATTCCTCCGACATCGCCCGCACGCTGGCCACCGTCAACGGCAACAAGGTCTATATGGCCGGCGGCGAGCTGCGCAGCGATTCCGGTGCTGCTTTCGGCGTCTCAGCCATCGAATTCGTCAGCCGCTTCTCCGTCAGCCACGCGGTGATTTCGACCGGCGCGGTCGATGCCATCACGGGTGTCATGGACTATGACCTCGAAGAGGCTGAGTTCGCCCGCATGGTGCTGTCGCGCGGCCAGCGTTCGCTTGTCGTCACCGACCACAGCAAATTCGGCCGGCAGGGTCTGGTTCAGGTCTGCGGCTTCGACGGCTTTTCCGAACTCGCGACCGACCGTCCGCTGCCGCATGACATCGCCGCCGCCCTTGCCCAGGCCGGCGCGCGGCTCAGCATTGCGGATGGCGGAAGCGAGGACTGAGCTCTATCGGGAGAACGGCACCAGCACCCACTTCCCAGCGCCGCCTCTGCCGTGTTTAGTCCGGCCATGGCTTTCACCATCCGCCAATTGCAGTTCTTCATCGCCGTCGCCGAGCAAGGCACGGTGTCGGGCGCCGCCCAGAATCTGTCGATCTCGCAATCCTCGGTCACCGAGGCGATCAAGGAGCTGGAGCACGATCTCGGCGTCGAGCTGTTCGAGCGCCACCCGCGCGGGCTGAACATCACCCACAAGGGCCACCAGTTCCTGCGCCATGCGAGGAAGATCCTTGCCGACGTTTCCGATGCGCGCCGCGCGTTCTTCGGCGAACAGATCGCGGCAAGCGGGCGGCTGCAACTTGGCGTCACCTCGCTGGTCGCCGGCTATGTGCTGTCCGATCTTCTTGCCCGCTACCGCCGCGCCTATCCGGGTGTCGAGGTCTCGGCGATCGAGGACAATGGCGACTATCTCGAGCACCTGTTGATCGGCGGCAAGCTCGACATTGCGGTCATGGTCACCTCGAACCTGCGCGACCGCACCGCGCTGCAGTCCGAAATCCTCGAAGTCTCGGCCTACCGGCTGTGGCTGCCGCTCGGCCATCCGTTGGCCGGTGCCGACATCATCGGCATCGGCGATATCGCCTCGGAACCGCTGATCATGCTGACCGTCGACGAGATCGAGGAGAATACCGGAAAGCTGCTGACGGCGATCGGCGCCAAACCGCACGTCGCATTCCGCACCCGCTCGGTCGAAGCGGTGCGCAGTCTCGTCGCCACCGGCGCCGGCGTGGCGCTGCTGCCGGACCTCGTCTACCGGCCATGGTCGCTGGAAGGCGACCGCATCGAATCGCGCGATATTTCGGGATCGTTGCCGGTCGTCCAGGTCGGCATGGTCTGGCGGCGCGGCTCCGGCCTGCCGCAGGCGGCGCGCGACTTCATCGGACTTGCCCAGTCGCAGCGCATGGTGCGCCAACGGCCCGAGAAGATCGGCCGGTGATGTATCGGAAAAACCGATATCGGCTTTCTGATAAATGAATTTGCGAAACCGGAAATTTCGCAGCACTTTTGAGCCAGGGAACAAAGCTGCCGCAGGAGCACGGCCCCTTAGAGCCGCGCATCCAACGTTTGAACGGGCGCATGACCTTTTCCGAAAACCGAAACCGGTTTCGAGGTCATGCAAAATGGGAGATCGACGATGAATTCATTGCTGAAATCATGCACTGCCTTGACGGTCGCGCTGACCTTCTCCGGCCAGGCCATCGCCCAGGTCAAGGAGCTGGGCAAGGGTGAAGGCGAGGTCAATATCGTCGCCTGGCCGGGCTATATCGAGCGCGGCGAAACCGACAAGGGCTATGATTGGGTCACCTCGTTCGAGAAGGAAACCGGCTGCAAGGTCAACGTCAAGACCGCCAACACCTCCGACGAGATGGTTTCGTTGATGAACGAAGGCGGTTTCGACCTTGTCACTGCCTCGGGCGACGCCTCGCTGCGCCTGGTTGCGGGCAAGCGCGTCCAGCCGATCAACACCGACCTCATCCCGAGCTGGAAGACGGTCGACGACCGGCTGAAGGATGCGCCCTGGTTCACCGTCGGCGGTGTCCATTACGGCGTGCCGTACCAATGGGGGCCGAATGTGCTGATGTACAACACCGAAGTGTTCAAGGAGGCGCCGAAGAGCTGGAACATCGTGTTCGAGGAAATGAAGCTACCCGACGGCAAGTCGAACAAGGGCCGCGTCCAGGCCTATGACGGGCCGATCCACATTGCTGATGCCGCCAACTACCTGATGGCCCACAAGCCGGAGCTCGGCATCAAGGATCCGTACGAACTGACTGAGGACCAGTACAAGGCTGCGCTCGACCTGCTGCGCGTCCAGCGTACGCTGGTCGGACGCTACTGGCATGACGCTGCCATCCAGGTCGACGATTTCCAGAACGAAGGCGTCGTCGCCTCCGGTTCATGGCCCTATCAGGTCAACACGCTGATCGCGGCAAAGAAGCCGGTCGCCTCGACCATTCCCGAGGAGGGCGTCACCGGCTGGGCCGACACCACCATGATGGAGGCCGATGCGGCCCACCCGAACTGCGCCTACATGTGGATTGAGCATTCGCTGTCGCCGAAAGTGCAGGGCGACGTCTCCGCCTGGTTCGGCTCGCTGCCGGTGGTGCCCGCCGCCTGCAAGGGCAACGAACTGCTCGGCGAAGAGGGCTGCAAGACCAACGGCTACGACAATTTCGACAAGATCAAGTTCTGGAAGACGCCGGTCTCGAAATGCGCCACCCAGAACGACCAGTGCGTGCCCTATTACCGCTGGGTGTCGGACTATATCGGCGTCATCGGCGGACGGTGAGTTCGTCTCACCTACGAAGCTCGGCGCTGCCCCTCACCCTTACCCTCTCCCCGTGAAGAACGGGGGGTCGCCAGCGTTGGAGCGCCTCCCTTCTCCCCGTCCACTACGGGAGAAGGTGCCGGCAGGCGGATGAGGGGCAGCGCTACCCTGAATTTGATGAGCCTGACAGATCAGGACAACCCATGACCTTCGCCGTTTCTTTCCAAAAAGTCTCCCGCCATTTCGGCAGCGTGCGTGCCGTCGACGCGGTCGATCTCGACATCGTGCCGGGCGAGTTCTTCGCCATGCTCGGGCCTTCCGGCTCGGGCAAGACGACGTGCCTGCGCCTCATCGCCGGGTTCGAGCAGCCGACGGCGGGCTCGATCTCGATCTTCGGCGAACGCGCCGAGGGCGTGCCGCCCTATCGCCGCAACGTCAACACCGTGTTCCAGGATTATGCGCTGTTCCCGCATCTCAACGTGCTCGACAACGTCGCCTATGGGCTGATGGTCAAGGGCGTCGGCAGACCGGAGCGGCAAAAGGCGGCGGAAGAAGCGCTGGCGCTGGTGCGGCTTCCCGGCTACGGCGCGCGTCGCCCTGGCCAGCTTTCCGGCGGCCAGCGCCAGCGCGTCGCGCTCGCCCGTGCGCTGGTCAACCAGCCCAAGGTGCTGTTGCTCGACGAGCCGCTCGGCGCGCTCGACCTCAAGCTTCGCGAGAACATGCAGGAGGAGTTGAAATCGCTGCAGAAGGCGCTCGGCATCACCTTCGTGTTCGTCACCCATGACCAGGGCGAGGCGCTGTCGATGGCCGATCGCGTCGCCGTCTTCAACGACGGCAAGATCATGCAGATCGGCACGCCGGAAGACATCTACCAGCGCCCCAAGACCCGCTTCGTCGCCGATTTCGTCGGCTCGTCCAACGTACTGCCGCCGGATTTCGTCCAGCGCTATGCCGGCCAGCATCGCTGGGGCAGCCTGCGCCCTGAATCCATTCGCATCGGCCGGGCGGCCAAGGGCGACGGCGTTGCGGCTCGCCTGGTGTCGACCAACTATCTCGGCGCGACGATAAGACTGGCGCTCGATGCCGAAGGCTTGCGGCTGCATGCCATCGTGCCGGCGGGTGCTGCCTTGCCCAGGGAAGGCGAGGCGGTGGTGCTCACCTTCAACCGCGAGCATTTGCATCTGATGGACGAGCTGGGATGAGCCTGGACGCCGCCATGCCGCGGGCCACGACCCCCGCCATCCTGCCGGGAAGCGGCGGCCTGCGCGGCGCGCTCTCCGACCTCTTCTGGCGCCGGCCCCAACTCCTGCTTCTGCTCATGCTGCTGCCGCCGGTTCTTTGGCTCGGCATCGTCTATATCGGCTCGCTGTTCGCGCTGCTTTTGCAGAGCTTCTTCTCGATCGACGAGTTCTCCGGCCTCATCAACCGCGAGTTCACGCTGAAGACTTATGGCGACCTGCTGCAGGCCGCCAATCTCGACATCATCCTGCGCACGGTGACGATGGCGGCGCTGGTGACGTTTGCGTCGGCGGTCATTGCCTTTCCCATCGCCTATTACGCGGCGCGCTATGCGCGCGGCCGTTGGAAGGCGTTGTTTTATCTCGGCGTCATGCTGCCGCTGTGGTCGAGCTACCTGGTCAAGATCTATGCCTGGAAGCTGATCCTCGCCAAGGAAGGCATCCTGACGTGGCTGCTGGCCAAATTGCATCTTCTGTGGCTGCTTGATGCCTGGCTGTCGCTGCCGATCGTCGGCGGCAACTCGCTGTCGGTATCGTCCACCGGCACCTTCATCGTCTTTGTCTATGTCTGGCTGCCGTTCATGATCCTGCCGGTGCAGGCGGCCCTCGAGCGCGTGCCGGGCAATCTGGTCGAGGCTTCTTCCGATCTCGGCGCGTCACCCGGCCAGACCTTCCGCAACGTGCTGTTCCCGCTGGCATTGCCGGGTATCGTCGCCGGTTCGATCTTCACCTTCTCGCTGACGCTCGGCGACTACATCATTCCGCAGATCATCGGCACCTCGCGGCTGTTCATCGGCCAGGCCGTCTATTCGCAGCAGGGCACCGCCGGCAACATCCCGCTCGCCGCCGCCTTCACTGTGGTGCCGATCGTCATCATGGGCTTCTATCTCTGGGGCGCCAAGCGCATGGGGGCCTTCGATGCGCTCTGACCGCGGCCAATCCGCGCCGATCGGCCTGAAGCTCGCTGCCACCGGGGGCCTGCTTTTCCTGCATTTGCCGATTCTGCTGATCTTCGTCTATGCCTTCACCACCGAGGAGAAGAGCTTCGTCTGGCCGCCGCCGGGCCTGACCACGCAATGGTTCGCCATCACCTGGAACCGCCCCGACGTCTGGCAGGCGCTGTCGCTGTCTGTACGGGTCGCGGCGATCTCGACCGCCATCGCGCTGGTCCTCGGCACGCTGTGCGCCGCCGCCGTGTCCCGCACAAAATTCTTCGGCCGCGAAACCATCTCGCTGCTGGTGATCCTGCCGATCGCGCTGCCCGGCATCATCACCGGCATCGCGCTGCGCTCGGCGTTCGCGCTGGCCGAAATCCCGTTCTCGTTCTGGACGATCGTGCTCGGCCACGCCACCTTCTGCGTGGTCGTCGTCTACAACAATGCGGTCGCCCGTTTCCGCCGCACGTCCGGCTCGATGATCGAGGCGTCGATGGACCTCGGCGCCGACGGTTTCCAGACCTTTCGGCATGTCGTGCTGCCCAACATCGCAACCGCGCTGCTGGCCGGCGGCATGCTGGCCTTTGCGCTGTCCTTCGACGAGGTCATCGTCACCACCTTCACCGCCGGCCAGCAGCAAACGGTGCCGATCTGGATGCTCGAAGAGTTGATCCGTCCGCGCCAGCGTCCGGTCACCAATGTCGTGGCGATGGTCGTGGTGCTGGTGACGCTGCTTCCCATCCTCGCTGCCTATTACCTGACCCGCGACGGCGACCAGATCGCCGGTTCGGGCAAATGATCTCGTTCATAAGGGAGAGACTTCCATGGACACGCAGATGCTGATCGGCTCGAAATTCGAAAAAGGCACCGAGACCGAGGAACCGATCCTCAACCCGAAGACCGGGGCGACCATCGTCAACCTGCCCGAGGCCAGCCCGGCGCAGATCGAGGCAGCAGTGCTTGCCGCGGAAAAAGCGTTCGTCACCTGGTCCCGCACAACACCGGCGCAGCGCGCCGGCTATCTCCTGAAGATCGCCGATCGCATCGAGGCCGCGGCAAAGGATTTCGCGACGCTCGAGGCGCTGAACTGCGGCAAGCCGATCAATGCCGTGCTCAATGACGAGATCCCGGCGATCGTCGACTGCTACCGCTTCTTTGCCGGTGCGGTCCGCTCGATGCCCGGCCAGGTCGCCGGCGAATACATTCCCGGCCACACCTCGATGGTCCGCCGCGACGCCATCGGCGTTGTCGCGTCGATCGCGCCGTGGAACTATCCGCTGATGATGATGGCCTGGAAGCTGGCGCCGGCGATTGCCGGCGGCAACACCGTCGTCTTCAAGCCGTCGGAACAGACGCCGCTGACCGCGCTGAAGCTGGCGAAAATCCTTGCCGATATCCTGCCGGAAGGCGTCGTCAACGTCGTGCTCGGCCGCGGCGACAGTGTCGGCAACACGCTGATCAACCACCCGAAGGTCAACATGATCTCGATCACCGGTGACGTCGCCACCGGCAAGAAGGTGCTGCAGGCCGCCGCCAAATCGGTCAAGCGCACACATCTCGAGCTCGGCGGCAAGGCGCCGGTCATCGTCTTCGATGACGCCGATCTCGGTGCGGTGGTCAACGGCCTGCGCGCCTTCGGCTATTACAATGCCGGCCAGGACTGCACCGCCGCCTGCCGCATCTACGCCGGCAAGAAGATCTACGACAAGCTTGTCGCCGACCTCTCCGCTGCGGTCTCGACCATCAAGTATGATCGCCCCGACGATACCGAGAACGAGATCGGCCCGCTGATTTCGCGTCGCCAGCGTGATCGCGTCTCGAGCTTCGTCGAGCGCGCCTCTGAGCTCAAGCATATCGAGATTACCACGGGCGGCAAGCCGGGCGAGGGCTCCGGCTTCTTCTACCAGCCGACCGTCGTCGCCGGCGCGCTGCAGGAAGACGAGATCATGCGCCGCGAAGTGTTCGGCCCGGTGGTCTCGGTCACCCGTTTTTCCGAAGTCGACGAGGCGGTGAACTGGGCCAATGACTCTGACTATGGCCTGGCGTCATCGGTGTGGACCAAGGACGTTTCGCGCGCCATGGCGACGGCCGCCCGCCTGCAATATGGCTGCACCTGGATTAACACCCACTTCATGCTGACAAACGAGATGCCGCATGGCGGGTTGAAACAATCCGGCTACGGCAAGGACATGTCGCTCTATGCGCTGGAGGATTACACAGCCGTCCGCCACGTCATGATTGCGCACGGGTAGGGTCCAGATGCGGGAGAAGGTGGCCTGAAGGCCGGAAGTGGCGGCGCGACTATTCTTCCGCCTCGTCCGTCCCGTCCGCCGCCGGCGCCACCAGCAGCACGGTGGCGCCGAGGAGCGCGGCGATGAAGGAGCCGGCGAGGATGCCGACCTTGACCGCGTCCTGCAGAGCGACGTCGCTGGCGAAGGCGAGCAGGCCGATGAACAGGCTCATGGTGAAGCCGATGCCGCAGAGCAGCGAAATGCCGATCATGTGCAGCCAGCCGGCATTGACCGGCAGATCGGCGAAGCCGAGCCGGATGGCAAGCGCAGAAGACCCGAACACGCCGACCAGCTTGCCGGCGACGAGGCCGGCGGCGACGCCGAGCGTCAGCGGCTCGGCCAGGGCGGCAGCGCTGAGACCGCCGAGCGAGACGCCGGCGTTGGCAAAGCCGAAAATCGGGATGACGAAAAAGGCGACGACTTTGTGCAGGCCGTGTTCGAGCCGGTGCAGCGGCGAATGGTCGAGATCGTGGCCGCTGCCCGGCGATATCTTCAATGGAATGGTGAGGGCCAGCGCGACGCCGGCAAGCGTCGCATGGACGCCCGATTTGAGCACCAAAACCCACAGAACGATGCCGAGCAAGACGTACGGCAGCAACGTCAGCACCCGCATGCGGTTGAGCACCACCAGCAGCGCGATGACGGCGAAGGCGGCGCCGAGATAGGCGAGCGACAGCCCGCTGGTATAAAACACCGCGATGATGAGCACGGCGCCGATGATGGCGAGCGCGGTGAGGAATATCTTCAGCGAGCCCGGCACGCGGCCGCCAAGCAGCGACAGCACGCCGAGCGCAAAGGCGATATCGGTGGCGGTCGGGATCGCCCAGCCGGACAGAGCGGCTTCATTGTTGCGGTTGATGGCGACGTAGACCAGTGCCGGCACCGCCATGCCGCCGGCGGCGGCGATGCCGGGCAGCACGCGGCGCGGCCAGGTCGAGAGCTGGCCGTCGAGCATCTCGCGCTTGATCTCGAGGCCGACCAGCAGGAAGAACACCGCCATCAGGCCGTCATTGATCCAGTGCGAGACGCTGAGCGGTCCGAGATAGGCGTGGAGGGCGGAGAAATAAGCCTCGCCCAGCGGCGAATTGGCGACGATCAGGGCCAGGGCCGCCGCAGCCATCAGGATGAGGCCGCCGGCCGCCTCGCTGTCGAGGAATTCGCGCAGCATGGAGACCAGCCGCTTTTCGTCCTGCATGTCGCCTCCGTCGTATCAGCGGCAAGGTCCGACACCGCCAAGCGATGATGCGCAAACAGCGCTGGCCGGGCAAGCCTGCAGTCAGAGCCTTTTAGCGCGGCGCGCGCTTGGCGAGGATACGCTGCAGCGTGCGGCGATGCATGTTCAGCCGGCGCGCGGTTTCCGAGACGTTGCGGTCGCACATTTCATAGACGCGCTGGATGTGCTCCCAGCGTACCCGGTCGGCCGACATCGGATTTTCGGGCGGTGCTGCGCGTTCGCCCGCCGTGCGGGTCAGGGCTGCAAAGATGTCGTCGGCGTCGGCCGGCTTCGACAGATAGTCGATAGCGCCGAGCTTCACCGCCGTCACCGCGGTGGCGATGTTGCCGTAGCCGGTGAGGATGATGGCGCGGGCATCGTCGCGCTTCTCGCGGATCGCGGCGACGACGTCGAGGCCGTTGCCGTCGGCCAGCCGCATGTCGACCACCGCATAGGCCGGCGGATTGGCGCGCGCCTTGGCAACCGCTTCCTCGACGCTCTCTGCCGTCTCGACGACAAAACCCCTGGTTTCCATGGCGCGGGCAAGCCGCGTCAGGAACGGCTTGTCGTCGTCGACGATCAGCAGCGAGGTGTCCTCGCCTTCGACCATTGCGCCAATCGTTTCGTCAGTACTCATCGTGCTGAAAATCCTGCTGCCTGATTTTTACGCAAATATAGTTTCGCAACGCTATTGTCCAATTTAGGCCGTGTCGAACATGGTGGCCGAAGCCTGCTCGGGATTGAGGAAGACGCTGCGCGGCCACGATATCTGCACGATAGCGCCCTCGCCGGGCTCGCTCGAATTGCGGAAATCGAGCGTCGCGCCGGAGCGTTCGAGCAAGGTCTTGGCGATGAATAGGCCGAGGCCGAGGCCGCCGCCGGCTTCGGTGCCTTGTCGCGTTGACATATAGGGTTCGCCGATGCGGTCGATGATCTCGGGCGGAAAGCCCGGCCCGTCGTCGATGATCGTGAAGCTGACAACGGCCTCGTTCCAGCTCCAGCGCACGGTGACATTCTTGCGGGCGAAGTCGACGGCGTTCTCGACCAGATTGCCGAGGCCGTAGATGACGCCGGGATTGCGCCGGCCCACCGGTTCCGGGCCGATGCGCTCGCCCGGCCGAAGCTTAATCGAGATGCCGAAATCGCGGTGCGGTGCCGTCACTTCCTCGACCAGTGAGGTCAGCGGCAGGCGCGAGAGATGCACCTCGCTCTCGGAGGACAGGCTGGTCAGGCGCTTCAGGATTTCGCGGCAGCGCTCGCTCTGCGAACGCAGCAGCTTCACGTCCTCGCCGTATTTGGGATCTTCGCCAAGCGCCTTCTCCATCTCCTTGGCGACAAGCGCGATCGTGGCGAGCGGCGTGCCGAGCTCGTGCGCGGCGGCGGCGGCGAGGCCGTCGAGGGCCGAGAGATGTTGCTCTCGCTGCAGCACCAGTTCGGTGGCGGCAAGCGCGTTGGCAAGCAGCCGCGCCTCCTCGGCCACCCGGAAGGCATAGATCGCGGTAAAGGCGATGGAGCAGAACACCGCCATCCACATGCCGGCGACATAAATGAACGGCATCGCCAATGGCGCGCCCTCATGCCAGGGCAGCGGCAGGTGGTAAAAGACCAGCAGCGTCGCCGCCACGATCACCAGCGCGCCGAGCATGGCGGTCAGCCGTAGCGGCAGCGACGTCGCCGAGACGACGACGGGCACGGTCATCAGCAGCGAAAACGGATTGGTGAGGCCGCCGGTCATGTAGAGCAGGCCGGCAAGCTGCAGGCTGTCGAAGGTCAGGATGGCAAAGGCCGAGGGCGGGGTAAGCCGATGCGCCGCCGGATAGCGGAAGGTCAGCAAAAGGTTCATCCAGGCCGAACAAGCGATCAGCGCAAAACACATGCTGACCGGCAGCGGAAATTTCAGCCCGTAAGCGACGACAAGCACGGTCAGGCTCTGGCCGACGATGGCAAGCCAGCGCAACCTGATCAGCGTGTTGAGGCGCAGCCGCTGGCTTTGCTGGAAGTCGGGTGCGTGCAGGATGTTTATCATGGCCAATGATTATAGAGGGGAAACAGCCGGAGGTCTTTTCCGAAAAAGCGCCGAAGCTGGCCTTCCGTTCGGGATAACAGTCCGGGAATCATTAGGTACCGCGCGGTTTGGCGCGGCTCGTGGCGGCGGCGAGAAGCGGGTTCTCCGGCCAGACATGCCTGGGATAGCGGCCGCGCATGTCTGTCCGCACATCGGCCCAGGAGCCGCGCCAGAATCCGGGCAGGTCGCGCGTCGTCTGGATCGGCCGGCGCGCCGGTGACAGCAATTCGAGCGTCAGCGGCACAGTGCCGTTGGCGATCGCGGGATGCCGGTCGAGGCCGAACAGCTCCTGCACGCGGATTGCCAGTACCGGCCATTCGCCGTCATAGCGGATCGGCAGCCGACTGCCCGACGGCGCGTCGAAATGGGTCGGCGCCAATGTGTCGATCTTGCGCTGCAATTCGTGCGGTACCAGCGTCATCAGGCCTTGCGAAAGCACGCTGGGATCGATCGCGGCAAAGGATGCGGCACCGGAAAGGAACGGCAGCAGCCAGTCGTCGAGGCGCTCGACGAGCGCCGCATCGGAGACATCGGGCCATGGCGCACCGAGGCCGCGATGCAGCCAGCCGAGCCGCTGCCGCAACGTCTCCGCTTCCCTGCTCCACGGCAGCAGCGACAGGCCGTGTTCGCGCAAGGCGTCGAGAATGGCGCTGTCTGCGTCGGCACCGGTCGGCGCCGGCAGCATGCGTTCGGACAACGTGATGGCGCCGAGCCGAACCGTTTCGCGCACCCGCACCGCGCGCCTATCGCGGTCGAAGCTCACCTCGCGGCGAGTCTCGATCTTTTCCGCCAGCGCGGTGCGGATGTCGGCCTCGTCGAGCGCCGCCGCCGCGGTGATGCGGGCGTTCTGCGCCTTACCCTGCAGATCGGCGACGACGAGCCAGGTCTCGCCGGCCAGCGGGTCGGAGGCGTCGAGCATGGCGCCGGAGCCGTTGGCAAGCACGAAGCGGCCACGCTCGCCGCGAGCTTTAGCGACCCGGTCCGGCCAGGCATGGATGAGGAGAGCGCCGGCGGTGCTGCCCTCTCCCTTGAGGGGAGGGTCGATCCGCGTAGCGGACCGGGGTGGGGTCGGTTCGGGCACGCCATCGGCGACCCCGCGTCTCCCTCGTCTCGCTGCGCTCGGCTCGCTCGCCGACCCTCCCGTCGAGGGGGAGGGTGAAGCCTGCTTTGCCAACCTCTCGGCCAGCTGCCGGGCAGCGGTGGCACGCGGCGATCTTTCGGCATGAAAGCGCATCAGCCGCCGTTCGAGATCGGCACCATCGCCGCCAAGGCCGCGCTCGGTGAGCAGCATGGCCAGCATCGCCGCCTCGAGCGCCTGGCCGGTCCTTGCCGCCTCGGCGACCATGTGGGCGAGCCGGACCGGCAGAGCCAGCTTGCGCATCGCGGCACCGGCCTCCGTCAAGCGCCCTGCCGCATCGACGGCATCGAGCGCGCGCANGAGCCAGCTTGCGCATCGCGGCACCGGCCTCCGTCAAGCGCCCTGCCGCATCGACGGCATCGAGCGCGCGCAGCAGCGCCCTTGCCTCGTTGAGCGCCGGAGCCGGCGGGGGGTCGAGGAAGGACAGGCTCGTCGGATCGGCAACGCCGAACGCCGCGCAATCGAGCAACAGGCCGGAGAGATCGGCTTCGAGAATTTCCGGTGGCGTGAAGGCCGGCAGTGCCGCTGTCTGCTCGGCCCGCCACAGCCGGATAGCGACGCCCGGCTGTGTGCGCCCGGCCCGGCCGGCGCGCTGGTCGGCGGAAGCGCGGGAAGCACGCACCGTCTCCAGCCGCGTCAGGCCGCTGGCCGGCTCATAGCGCGGCAGCCGCGACAGGCCGGAATCGATGACGACCCGCACGCCGTCGATGGTGATGGAGGTTTCGGCGATCGACGTCGCCAGCACGACCTTGCGACGGCCGGGCGGCGCCGGCTTGATCGCTGCGTCCTGCGTCCTGTTGTCGAGCATGCCGTAGAGCGGCACGATGTCGGTGTCGGCGCCGACCTTGCCCGCCAGCCGCTCGGCGGTGCGCTCGATCTCGCGCTGGCCGGGCAGGAAGACAAGCACGCTGCCCTCCTCCCCGGCAAGCGCCGAGCGGATCACCCTGGCCATGGCATCCTCGATGGTGACGCCGGCCGGCCGCTCGTCATAGCGGATGTCGACCGGAAAGGCGCGGCCTGCGCTCTCGATCACCGGCGCGCCGGAAAGCAATTTTGCGACACGCGCGCCATCGAGCGTCGCTGACATGACCAGCAATCTGAGGTCGGGCCTCAGCGCACCCTGCACGTCGAGCGCCAGCGCCAGCCCGAAATCACCGTCGAGCGAACGTTCGTGGAACTCGTCGAACAACACCGCCGAGACACCAGGCAGCTCGGGATCGTCGAGGATCATGCGGGACAACACGCCTTCGGTGACGACGACGATCCTGGTCTTCGCGGAAGTCCGGTTTTCCATGCGCATGGCATAGCCGACGGTTTCACCGGGCTCTTCGCCAAGCAGTTCGGCCATGCGGCGGGCGGCAGCGCGGGCGGCGAGGCGGCGCGGCTCGAGCAGGATGATCTTTCCGGCGCCGAGCCATTGCGCATCGAGCAGCGTCAGCGGAACCAGCGTCGTCTTGCCGGCGCCGGGCGGAGCCACCAGCACGGCGCTGTTATCATGGCTCAGCGCTTCATTGAGCGCCGGCAAGACCGCGGAGACCGGCAGGTCCGGCAAAGGTTTTGTCGTCATTGTCCTATGATGTGCAGCCAGTTGGCAGCGATCGCATATCAGCGGTGGCGGTCGCCGCGCAAGCTTGGTACCAGCTCAAAGTCGGGTCCGCGCAAACGGGTTCCAGCGCACCGTGCCGAGCCGCACCTCCTCGCGCACTATCGTCAGCAGACCGGAACCGCCGACCACGGCAAGCCCGACCAGCGACAGAAAATCCGGATATTCCCTGAAGAACAGTGCGCCTAGAACCACCGCCCAGACGATCTGCGAATAATGCGTTGGCGCGATGCGGTTGGCCGGCGCGTATTTGACCGCCAGCAGATGCAGCAACTGACCGCCGGCGGTAAAGGCGCCGGCCAGCACCAGCCACGCCCATTGCCTGCCATCCGGCAGCGAGAACGAGGTAGCCGCCGCACCGACGCCGTTGAAGAGCAGGCCGTAGCCGATCAGCACGCCGAGCATCGTCGTGCGCTTTTCCTGCGCGGCGAGCGAACGCATCAGGATGACATTGGTGGCGGCCAGGAAGGCGATGATGAACGCCGCCAGATGACCAAGATGCAACTCGCGAAACCCAGGCCTGACGACCAGCATCACCCCGGCAAAGCCAGCGACGACCGCCAGCCACCGCCATGGGCCGACCTTCTCTTTGAGGACGAGCGTGGCCAGGATGGTGACGAACAGCGGCGCCAGGAAGATCAGCGCATAGACTTCCGCCAGCGGGATGGTGGTGAAGGCGTAGACGCTGAGCACGCCGGAGGCGATGCCGGCCCAGGCGCGGGCCTGTACCGCCCAAGGCCGTGTCGTGCGCCAGAAATCGCGCCAACGCTCGCTTGGCGGCCTGGCAAAGAGCAGAAAGCAGCCGGCAAACAATGTCGAGAAGAAGCCGATCTCGAAGACGTTGAACTGCCCGCCCAGGCTTTTGACAACCGCGTCGCTGCACGAATAGCTTGCATAGGCGATGAGAGCGAGCAGAATTCCGTTGGGCACGTTTTCCATTTCCGGGAGGGATGAGAGTGAAGATATTGGCGCTTGGCGCGCATCCGGACGACATCGAGATCTTCATGTTCGGTACGATGGCCGCCTATGCCGCGCAAGGCGCAGAACTCTTTTTTGCCGTAGCCACGGATGGCGCCAGGGGCGGCTACGGCGATCCGGCCGCGCTTGCCCGCACGCGCCGCAAAGAGGCGACGGCGGCGGCCGGTCTGCTTGGCGTGACGCCGCGCTTCATCGATTTTCCCGATGGCGCGCTGGTGGCGGACGCCGCCCTGATCGCGGCGCTGAAAGCACTGATCGGCGAGATAGGGCCGGATCTGGCGATCACCCATGCGCCGAACGACTATCATGGCGACCACCGCGCGCTATCGGATAGCGTGCGCATCGCAGCGTCATTCTCGGTGCCGGTGCTGCATGCCGACACGCTCGGCGGCACCGGGTTTTCGCCAACGCATTACGTCGATACCTCCAGGCATTTCGATCTCAAGGCGGAGGCGATCCGGGCGCATCAGTCGCAGGATCCCGAGCGTTTCGTCAATGCGGCGCGCACGCTGAACGCCTTTCGCGCCGGCCAGTGCAACGGCCCAGCCGGAGCGTTCGCGGAGGCCTTCCGCTTCGAGCCGATCTTCCCCTTCGCCGACATCCGCGCCCTGCTGCCGCCGCCCCCAGCGATCCGTCCGGTGACGGTCAGCAACAAGACGGTGACCTAGGCGGGCGCCGCAACTCCGACATTGCTCCCCGATTCGACATGCTGCGGTGCAGCAACGAATTCGCTTGCCTTGTTTAGTAAAAATTGCATCACTAAACAAATTACTAAACATCCGACGTGTTGCCGCGCCGTTGTGTTTAGGCCCCGGAGGAGGGGTTTAGCGGGCTCTTGAAACCGTCATCCGGACGCGTTTCGCAAATGGGAGGAAGGCATGAAATCGACCTTGAAACTGGCGTTGGGACTGGCATCGACACTCCTCGCGTCGACAGCCGTTTCGAACGTCGCGCAGGCAGAAGATCTGACGCTTTGCTGGGCAGCCTGGGACCCGGCTAACGCGCTCGTGGAATTGTCCAAGGACTTCACCAAGGAAACCGGCATCGGCATGAAATTCGAATTCGTGCCGTGGACCAACTATGCCGACCGCTTTCTCAACGAGCTGAATTCGCACGGCAAGCTGTGCGACATGATCATCGGCGACAGCCAGTGGATCGGCGGCGCCGCCGAGAACGGCCATTACGTCAAGCTGAACGACTTCTTCGACAAGGAGAAGATCAGCATGGACGATTTCGTGCCGGCGACTGTCGTCGGCTACTCGGAATGGCCGAAGAACTCGCCGAATTACTGGGCGCTGCCGGCTATGGGCGACGTCGTCGGCTGGACCTATCGCAAGGACTGGTTCTCCAAGCCGGAACTGCAGAAGGAATTCAAGGAGAAATACGGTTGGGATCTCGGCCCGCCGACAACCTTCGACCAGCTGAGGCAGATCGCCGAATTCTTCCAGAAGCGCGAGATCGACGGCAAGACCGTCTATGGCGCGTCGATCTACACCGAGCGCGGCTCGGAAGGTATCACCATGGGTGCCATGGACGTACTCTACAGCTTCGGCTTTCAGTATGAAAATCCGAAAAAGCCCTACGAGATGGAAGGTTTCGTCAACTCCGATAAATCGGTGAAGGGCTTGGAGTTCTACAAGGCGCTCTATGATTGCTGCACCCCTCCCGGCGCCTCGAACAGCTACATGGGCGAAGGCGTCGACGCCTTCAAATCCGGCCAGGTGGCGATGCACATGAACTTCGCCTTCACCTGGCCAGGCCTGCAGAAGGACGAAAATGTCGGCGGCGACAAGATCGGCTATTTCGTCAATCCCAAGGGTCCCGACGGCGACCAGTTCGCCCAGCTCGGCGGCCAGGGCATCTCGGTGGTCTCCTATTCCGACAAGCAGGAAGCCGCGCTCAAATACATCAAATGGTTCGCCAACAAGGACGTGCAGTCCAAATGGTGGTCGCTCGGCGGCTATTCCTGCCTCAACGCGGTCGTCAAGGACCCGGGCTTCCCGGCCAGCCAGCCTTATGCGCAGACCTTCCTCGACTCTATGGCCATCGTGAAGGATTTCTGGGCCGAGCCGAGCTACGCACCGCTGCTGCAGGCATCGCAGAAGCGCTTCCACGACTATGTCGTTGCCGGGCAAGGCTCGGCCAAGGACGCGCTCGACGGCCTCGTCAAGGACTGGACCGAGGTCTTCCAGGACGATGGCAAGATGTAATCGGATGTAACCGGCTCCTCCCGAGCCCATGACCGAACCGTCCCGTGCCGCCCTTGGCACGGGACACAGTTCAGATAAATTCCATTCTCGAGACGATCCAAGTGACCGAAGCAGGACTGACTATGCTCAATCGGACGGCGGACAGCGTTGCCCGGGCTACGCCTGAGCCGTTGGCCCGCAAGGTCCGGGGCATCAGCGACAAGGGCCTCGCCTGGCTGTTCATCTCGCCGACGATCCTGTTGCTTCTCGCCATCAATATCTTCCCGCTGTTCTGGGCGATCTATCTGTCCTTCACCAACTTTCGCGCCAATCGCCCCAACGAGGTGGCGAAGAACCTTGGGCTGGCCAACTACAAGCGCATCCTCGCTGACCAGGACATCTGGATCGCCATGCAGACGACGGCGCATTTCGTGTTCTGGACCATCCTGCTGCAGACGCTGATCGGCTTCACGCTGGCCTGGCTGATCGACCGTAAGTTTCGTGGCCACGCCTTCTGGACGACCATCATCCTGGTGCCGATGATGCTGTCGCCGGCGGTGGTCGGTAATTTCTGGCGCTTCCTCTACGAGCCACAGATCGGGCTGTTCGCCTACGCCGTTTCGTTCGTCACCGGCATTCCGGCAACCGAGATCAGCATGCTGTCCAACGTCTCGCTGGCGCCATGGTCGATCATCATCGTCGATACCTGGATGTGGACTCCCTACGTGATGCTGATCTGCCTCGCCGGCCTGCGCTCGATCCCCGAATACATCTACGAAGCGGCCGAGGTCGACCGCGCCTCCAACTGGCGGCAGTTCTGGTCGATCACGCTGCCGATGGCGCTGCCCTTCATCATGCTGGCGGTGTTGTTTCGCGGAATCGAGAACTTCAAGATGTTCGACATGGTCAATTTGCTCACCGGCGGCGGGCCGGGATCGACCACCGAAGTGGCCTCGATCACGCTGAAGCGGCAGGCCTTCGAAAGCTGGCGGACGGGCTATTCCTCGGCCTTCGCCATCATCCTGTTCGTCGCGGTGTTCGGCCTGGCGAACATCTACGTCAAGGCGCTCAACAAGGTGAAGCAGAGATGAGCCTGACGTCAGCCCATTCGGTCGTCGCACCCTCGGCCACGTCGAAGCGCGTCGCCGGCACGATTATCGTGGCCTACGCGCTGATCTCGATCGTACCGCTGCTGTGGATCTTCGCGACAAGCTTCAAGACGCCGCCGGATTCGATTGCCTATCCGCCGAAGATCCTGTTCCAGCCCAGCGTTGAGGGCTACTGTAACCTGTTCACGACGCGGACAAGGCAGACGCCGGAATACATCAACTCGCTGGGGCCGGCGACGGGCCTTTGCGACGAGACGGTGCGCAAGCGCAACATGGTGATCGCCGGCCCCTCGAACTTCATGCCGCGCTTCGTCAATTCGCTGATCATCGCCTTCGGCTCAACCTTTTGCGCAGTGTTCCTCGGCACGCTGTCGGCCTACGGTTTTTCGCGCTTCAAAGTGCCGCTCGCCGACGACCTTTTGTTCTTCATCCTGTCGACGCGGATGATGCCGCCGATCGCGGTCGCGATTCCCATCTACCTGATGTATCGCGAGCTTGGCCTGTCGGACACGGCTCTCGGCATGATCCTGCTCTATACGGCGGTTAACGTGTCGTTGGCAGTGTGGCTGCTGAAAGGCTTCATCGACGAGATCCCGCGCGAATATGAAGAAGCGGCGATGATCGACGGCTACACCAGGCTGCAGGCGTTCTGGCGCACGGTACTGCCGCAGGCGACCACCGGTATTGCCGCAACCGCCATTTTCTGTCTGATCTTTGCCTGGAACGAATATGCCTTCGCTGCGCTACTGACCTCGGGCACGGCGCAGACCGCGCCGCCCTTCATCCCGACCATCATCGGCGAAGGCGGCCAGGACTGGCCGGCGGTCGCGGCCGGCACAACGATCTTCCTGGTGCCGATCCTGGTCTTCACTATCCTGCTTCGCAAGCAATTGCTGCGCGGCATCACCTTTGGCGCGGTGCGCAAATGAACCTGACCGCAAAACGCAAATCGCGCTGGCCCGTTTGGGCCAGGCGCGGGCTGATGGAAAACGTCGCCACCGCGATCATCGCCATCGGCTTCCTGATGCTGTTCCAGCCCTTCGCACTGGCGCTCTACACCTATTCCTTCATCACCATGCTTGCCGGCACGGCGATGTTCATCATCGTCTCGAAATTTCCGGAGTAGACGATGGCCGAGATCAGGATCGAACATCTGAGGAAGGCTTTCGGCGATTTCGTCGCCGTGCAGGATTCCAACTTCGTCGTCGAGGACGGCGAGTTCTTCGTCATGCTGGGGCCGTCGGGCTGCGGCAAGACGACGACGCTTCGCATGATCGCCGGGCTCGAACTGCCGACCGGCGGCAAGATCCTGCTTGGCGGCGAGGACGTCACCATGCGGCGTGCCCGCGAGCGCGACATCGCCTTCGTCTTCCAGCTGTTCGCGCTCTATCCGCACATGAATGTGAGAAAGAACATCGGCTTTCCACTTCTGGCGCAAGGCATGCCAGGCGCTGAAATCCGGAGCCGAGTGGAAGAGACGGCGAAGCTCTTGCGGATCGACCATCTGCTCAACAAATCCGTCTCCGGGCTTGCCGGCGGCGACCGCCAGCGCGTGGCGCTCGGCCGCGCCATCGTGCGGCGGCCAAAGTGTTTCCTGATGGACGAGCCGCTCGGCACGCTCGACACCGAATTCCGCGACCTGATGGTCCATGAGCTGCGCGAATTGCACAACCGCATCCACGCCACCACCGTCTATGTCACGCACGACCAGATGGAAGCGATGTCGATGGCCGACAAGATCGCGGTGATGAACCATGGCGTCATCGAGCAGTTCGGCACGCCGCGTGAGATCTACGACCGGCCGGCGACGATGTTTGTCGCCGACTTCATCGGCTCGCCGCCGATGAATTTCCTCGGCTTCGGCGGCGGCCTTTCAAAGGGCGCCAGGGAAATTGTTGTGCAAGGCGCGAAGGTGGCCGTGCCGGAAGTGCGCGAGGATGTTGCACCGGCCGAGATGGCGCTTGGCATCCGACCGGAGCACATCCGCTTCGACGACGCCTCGAAGCTGCGCGGCGCCATTTACGGCACCGAGTATCTCGGTACCACGCAAATCGTGGCGGTGGAGACGGCAGACGGCATCATCAAGGCCAGGGTGCCGGCCGAAATCCGGCTCAATCCGGGCGATCATGTCGGCCTGGCGCTGAGCAGCGCGCGGCTGTCGCTGTTCGCAAAAGGATCCGGCCGTGCGGTGCGCACCGAAATCCATGAGTCGGCCTCCCAGGGGAGAGCGCATCATGGCTGACGTTCACATCAAAGGCGTGACCAAGGTTTTTGGCGAGCATGTCGCCGTCGACAATCTCGACCTGCATATCGCCGACGGGGAATTCGTCGTGCTGCTCGGGCCGACCGGCGCCGGCAAGACGACGACGCTCAGGCTGATCGCTGGGCTGGAGCGGCCCGAAGCGGGCTCGATCCATATTGCCGGCCACGACACGACGACGCTGTCGCCGGCCGAGCGCGACACCGCTTTCGTGTTCCAGCAATATTCGCTCTATCCGCATCTGTCGGTCTACGACAACCTCGCCTTTCCGCTACGCTCGCCGGCGCGCAAAATGCCGGAGGATCAGATCCGCCGCCGCGTCGAGGACGTGGCCAAGATGGTGCGCATCCACCACAAGCTGAATAATCGCTCGACCAAACTGTCGGGCGGCGAGATGCAGCGCGTCGCCATCGGCCGCGCTCTGGTGCGCAAACCGTCGATCTACCTGATGGACGAGCCGCTGTCGTCGCTTGACGCCAAGCTGCGCGCCGATCTCAGGCTCGAGCTGAAGCGCATCCAGGCCGAACTCGGCGCTACAATGCTCTACGTCACACACGACCAGATCGAAGCGATGACCATGGCCGACCGCATCGGCATCCTCGCCGACGGCGTGCTGGTGCAGATCGGTTCGCCGCGCACGATCTATTCTGAGCCGGCAAACCTTCACGTCGCGGCAAGGCTAGGCCAACCGGCCATCAATTTGTTGCCGGTCGGACTGCTGCCGGATGGCGGCGCGCCGGCGGGAACCAAGACGATCGGAGCGCGCACCGAACATCTTTCGATCGAGAAGGCGGCGAACGGCCATGCCGACGGCGTCGTCGATTGGGTCGAGCATCTCGGCGACCAGAACCATCTGCACGTGACGGTGGGGACCAAGAAGCTGGTGACGCTGACCGACCCCGACACCGACCTGGCGCAGGGCGACAAGATCATGATCCGCTATCGCTCGCCGCTGTATTTCGGCGCCGATGGGCGACGGCTGATGTGAGCGCTGCGCGAGTGTTTTCCTGGCACCTTTCAACCGGCAATTTCGGGCACCGGACTGGACCAATTCGATGAAGCATTTTTTCAATCGCAGGGATACGATCGTAACTGAGGCACTGGACGGCTTTCTCGGCACGACCGGCGCCGGCGATCTCGCTCGCCTCGACGGCTATCCCGAAATCAAGGTCGTCCTCCGTGCGGACTGGGATAAGAGCAAGGTCAGCATCATCTCCGGCGGCGGGGCCGGGCACGAACCCGCGCATGCCGGCTTCGTCGGCGTGGGCATGCTGACGGCGGCAGTATCAGGCGAGATCTTTGCTTCGCCGAGCGTGGAAGCAGTATTGGCCGCCATCCGCGCGGTAACCGGTCCCGCCGGGTGCCTGCTGATCGTCAAGAACTACACCGGTGATCGCCTCAACTTCGGCTTGGCAGCCGAGAAGGCGCGCGCCGAAGGCTTCCGCGTCGAGATGGTGATCGTCGCCGACGACATTGCCCTGCCGGATATTGCCCAGCCGCGTGGCGTTGCCGGCACCTTGTTCGTGCACAAGATCGCCGGCCACCTGTCGGAAGCCGGCAACGATCTGGCGACGGTTGCCGCTACGGCGCGGGCCGCGGCGGTGGACATCGTTTCACTCGGCATATCGCTGTCGTCCTGCTCGATCCCCGGCCAGAGCCATGACGAAAGATTTGGCGCCGACGACGCCGAACTCGGCCTCGGCATCCATGGCGAACCGGGCGTTGAGCGGATTGCGGTGCAAAGTGCCGAAAGGCTGGTTGCGATCATGTCGGAGCGCCTTGCCGCGCGGCTCGATCCCGCCAGTGACTACGCCTTGCTGATCAACAATCTCGGTTCGGTGCCGCCGCTGGAAATGTTGCTTGTCACCAATGCGGTGTTGGCTTCACCGCTGGCACGAAAGGTGACGCTGACGATCGGGCCCGGGCAGCTTATGACGGCGCTCAACATGAACGGCTTTTCCCTGTCGCTGATCCGGCTCGATGCGCCTCGCGAAGTAGCCTTGCGGGCGCCGGTCGGCCCTCACGCCTGGCTGCCGGCAAGAGCCGTTCGCCCAGTGAGCGTCGTGCCGGTGGCCAAAGCTGCCGGCCCGGACAACGCGTCAAAAGCCAGCCAGGATGCACGCACCGAGCAGTTGGTTGTCGCGGTCTGCGAACGGCTGATCTCGCTTGAAGGCGCGTTGAACGGACTGGATGCCAAGGCGGGAGACGGCGACACCGGATCGACTGTGGCGGCCGGTGCGCGGAGCGTGCTTAGCCGCCTTGAGACACTGCCGCTCGCCGACGCTGCCGCAACGCTCGCCACCGTCGGCGACATACTGAGTACCAGCATGGGCGGCTCCAGTGGCGTGCTGCTGTCGATCTTCTTAACCGCCGCCGCGCAGGCGTCGAAATCTGGCGAAACGCTTCCCAAGGCGCTTCTCGTCGGCCTGGATCGGATGTCCTTCCATGGCGGAGCGAGGGTCGGCGATCGCACGATGATCGATGCCCTGGAACCCGCCTTGAGGGCGTTGGATAGCGGCAGTCTGGAGGACGCGGCGGTCGCGGCGCGACGCGGCGCCGAGGCCACCGCGGCCATGCGCAAGGCCAAGGCCGGGCGGTCCGCCTATATTGGCAGCCAGCTCGACGGCGTGGTCGACCCCGGCGCCTTTGCCATCGCCGAGGTCTTCACTGCCCTCGCTGCGTTGCTCGAACCCGCTTGACTGGGGAAAAGAATGCTTCAATTGCCGGATATGCAATTTTCTCGTACTGCCGGCAGCGCGGAGGCCAGGAGCATGGGTGATATGGCGGTAGCGGATCTTTCCAGGCTAATCGAGGCGGCGGCAAACACCATCGCCGCCCATGCCGAAGAGCTGACCGGGCTCGACCAGGCGATCGGCGACGGCGACCATGGGCTCAACATGAAACGCGGCTTCGAGGCCGTGCGGGCCGAGGCCGGCGCGTTCGCGGCAAAGCCGTTGCCCGAGGCGCTGAAGGCGATCGGCACCAAACTGGTGATGACTGTCGGCGGAGCCTCCGGACCCCTGTTCGGCACGCTGTTCATGGCGCTCGGCAAGGAGATTTCCGCCGCGCCGGATCGCGCCAATCTGGCTGCGGCCTTCGGCAAGGCGATCGAAGCGGTGGCCGCCAGAGGCAAGTCGCAGGCCGGGCAAAAAACCATGCTCGATGTGCTGCAGCCGGTGCATGAGGCCCTGCTGCAGGGAAGGGCGGCAGCGGACATCGCCGAGGTCGCTGACAACGCAGCCGAGGCGACCGTGCCGATGAAGGCGTTGCGTGGGCGCGCCTCCTTCCTTGGCGACCGTTCGATCGGTCATATGGATGCCGGCGCACGCTCGACCGCGCTTCTGGTGCGGGCCGTCGCCGAAGCAATCGAGGCGCGCGCATGAGCAATGTCGGCATCGTCATCGTATCGCATTCGCCGCTGGTCGCCGAAGGCACCGCAGACATGGTGCGGCAGATGGTCGGCGACGAAGTGCCGCTTGCATGGTGCGGCGGAAACGGCCATGGCGGGCTGGGAACCAATGTCGAGGCGATCATGGGCGCCATCGACAAGGCGTGGTCGGAGGCGGGTGTCGCGATCCTCGTCGATCTCGGCGGTGCCGAGACCAATAGCGAGATNATGGCGGTAGAGATGATCGGCGAACCACGCGCCCAGAAGATCATCGTCTGCAATGCGCCGATCGTCGAAGGCGCGGTGATGGCGGCGACCGAGGCTTCCGGCGGCGCCTCGCTCAAGGAAGTGGTGGCGACGGCGCACGAACTGTCGCCGTCGTGAGTGAACGGGAACTTTGACAAGCATGTCCGCAGCAGCCGAAGCCAGCGTCCTGATCACCCATGAGGTGGGACTGCATGCGCGTCCTTCGGTGAAGTTCACCAAGCTTGCCAAGACGTTTTCGGCCGACGTCGAGATTGCGCTCGCCGCCAACGGGCCATGGTTCGACGCCAAGAGCATCGTCAAGGTGATGGCTGCGAAAGCGCCGAAAGGCACTGTCCTGCATATCAGGGCCAGAGGCGACGGCGCCGGCGAGGCCGTCGGGGCACTGGTCGAGCTGGTGCGGCGCGATTTCGACGAAGGCAAGGACCATGCCCGAACCGCTTAGGCTGCAGGGCATTTCGGCATCGGCCGGCTATGCCGAGGGGCCGCTGTTCGACCTCGACCAGGCTGCTGTGCGTTATGTCCGCAAGGCGACTGCCGCGGACGAGAAAGCGGCGCTTGAGGCCGCCATCTCCATTGCCGCAGGCCGGCTCGCGATATTGATCGAAACCAGCGACAGCGAGGCGGCCGGGATCCTCGAATTCCAGCTCGCCATGCTGGAGGACGACGCGCTGACCGGCCCGGCTTTTTCGCACATCGCCGAGGGCATGGCTGCTGATGTGGCTTGGCGAACAGCGCTCGACGCCGAGATCGCCGGCTACGAAACATCCGAGCAGGACTATTTCCGGGCGCGCGCGGCCGATATGCGCGATATACGCGACCAGGTGCTACGCGCGCTGACCGGGGGCGGCGACATTGCCGCGCCGGCGGGTGCGATCTTGTATGGCGAGGATATCGCACCGACGCGCTTCCTCGAGGCCGACTGGAGTGCCGGCGGCGGCATCGCGCTTAAGGCCGGAAGCGCCGCAAGTCATGTCGCAATGCTGGCACGCTCGCGCGGCGTGCCCATGGTGGTGGGGCTTGGGCTCGTGGGGCGTGGGGTAGCCGGGCCTGGTGCTTCGCCGGCTCACCTTGCCGGAATCGCACTGCTCGATGCCGAACATGGCGGCATCGTGTTGGGGCCTTCGAAAGCGGAGATCGACGCGTTCCGGCGATCGTCGTCGTCTTTCGCGGCGCATCGCGGCAAAGCGGCAGCCTATCTGACAAGGCCGGCGGCAACGAAGACCGGCATAGCGATCGGGGTGCAGGTGAATATCGCCGATCCGTCCGATGTAGACAGCATCGATGTCGCGACGTGCGACGGTGTCGGGCTGATGCGGACCGAATTCCTGTTCGGCAAGACGCTGCCGGACGAGGAGACGCAATATCACGCCTACCGCAAAGTGCTGGAATGGGCCAGCGACAGGCCGGTAACAATCCGTACCGTCGATGCCGGCGGCGATAAGCCTGTGCCGGGCCTGACCGTCGAGGAAGGTAATCCATTCCTTGGCCTGCGCGGGATCAGGCTGTCGCTGGCGCGCCCAGAGGTCTTTCGCGTGCAGATCCGCGCCTTGCTCCGCGCCGCCATGCACGGCAATCTGAAGGTGATGTTCCCGATGATCGCCGTTCCGGAAGAGTATGAACGCGCCACCGCGCTGTTCGCTGAGGAGCAGGCTGACCTTTTGGCGCGCGGCATCGCGCAAAAAATGCCGCCACTTGGCATCATGGTCGAGGTGCCTTCGGTGGCGATTGCGCCGGAGGCATTCGCCAGGGCCGCCTTCTTCTCGATCGGCTCGAACGATTTGACCCAATACGTGATGGCCGCCGCTCGCGATAACATTTCGGTCGCACATCTGAATTCCGTCAGGCACCCGGCCGTACTCCGGCTGATCGCGTCGGTTGCCGCCTTCGGGCGCGAGCATAATATCCCGGTCAGCCTGTGTGGCGATGCCGGCGGCGACCCCGCCTCGATCCCG
This sequence comes from Mesorhizobium sp. LSHC420B00, assembly GCF_000503055.1. Lineage (GTDB taxonomy): Bacteria > Pseudomonadota > Alphaproteobacteria > Rhizobiales > Rhizobiaceae > Mesorhizobium. Next base: position 157,723 of record NZ_AYVY01000003.1, read on the forward strand.
GCGCTGCTCGAAGCCGGCCTGCGTGACCTCTCCGTCGCTCCCGCCCAACTCGCGATGGCCAAGGCGGCCATCGCGGACGTTTGGATCTAGGCCCGGCATGTCAGACAAGGCGTCGCAATCCGGCCCCGAAGAGGCGATCCGCGCCTACAAGACGATCCTGTCGCAGGTGATCGATCAGCGCCCGTCCGGCATGCGCCAGCGCCTCGCCGACGCGCTGGGCAAGCATCGCAGCTTCGTCACCCAGATTTCCAGCCCGGCCTATTCGACGCCGATCCCGTCGAAGCATTTGCCGGCTATCTTCTCCGTCTGCCATTTCAGCCCGGCCGAACGCGATCATTTCCTCGAAGCCTACCATCGGGCGCATCCGGGAAAGATGTCGCTGGCTGCAGGCATGCGCAAGACACGCCATGTCTCGCTGATCGTTCCCGATTTCGGCGACGACAAGCAGAACGCGGCGCTCGACCGGGCGGTCAATGATTTCATCCAGAAGATCACCAGCATCGCCGGCAAGGGCAGCTGACGCTGGGCTATTTCGGGAGGACAGCCATGAAGAAATTTCTGAATTCCGTCGACACGGTGCTGACCGAGAGCCTCGACGGCTTCGTTGCCGCGCATGCCGATATCCTGGCGCTTGGCGAGGAGCACAAATTTGTCCGCCGCAAGGTGCTCAAGCCGGGCAAGGTGGCGTTGATCTCCGGCGGCGGCTCGGGTCACGAACCGCTGCATGGCGGGTTCGTCGGGCACGGCATGCTGGATGCCGCCTGCCCCGGCCAGGTGTTCACCTCGCCGACGCCGGACCAGATGATGGCGGCGGCTGAANTGGATGCCGCCTGCCCCGGCCAGGTGTTCACCTCGCCGACGCCGGACCAGATGATGGCGGCGGCTGAAGCCGTCAATACGGGCGCCGGCTGCCTGTTCATCGTCAAGAACTACGAGGGCGACGTAATGAATTTCGACATGGCCGCTGAAATGTCGGAAGGCGTGATGCAAATCGTGACCAATGACGACGTCGCGGTCGAAAACTCGTCCTACACCACCGGCCGGCGCGGCGTCGCCGGTACGCTGGTGGTCGAGAAAATCGTCGGCGCGGCGGCCGAACAAGGCATGCCACTGGAGTCTTTGAAGGCGCTGGGCGAGCGCGTCAACGGCGCAACGCGCTCGATGGGCGTGGCGCTGACCAGTTGCACCGTGCCGGCGGCGGGCAAGCCGACCTTCGACATCGGCGACGGCGAGATGGAGTTCGGGGTCGGCATCCATGGCGAGCCCGGAAGGCGGCGCGACACGTTGAAGAGCGCCGACGCTATCGTCGAGGAGATCTGTACCGCGATCCTCGGCGATCTGGGCGACGGCGCCAAAGGCCGGGCGCTGCTCTTCGTCAACGGCTTTGGCGGCACGCCGCTGATGGAGCTTTATCTGATGTACAACAGCGCCCGCAAAACCTTCGAGAAGCACGGCGTGACGGTGACCCGGTCGCTGGTTGGGTCCTATGTGACTTCGCTCGACATGGCCGGCTGCTCGATCACGCTGAGCATGTTCGACGCCGAGACGGCAGTGTTTTGGGATGCGCCTGTGCACACCGCCGCGCTGCGCTGGGGCATGTAGCGGCGGAGAATGCCCCAGAAATAGTCGGTGATAAGACCGACAGCAGCAGCGTGGTGCATCGCCAGACTGTTGTCCTCCTCACCCTAGGTAAGATAAGGGACTCAGCGGGCTTGCGGAGTTGGGGCATGCGTTACAATTGGGATCGGGCGCCGACAGGTTTCGAGCGTCATGGGAAAATGCTGGCAGCCGCCTTGCTGATCGCCGGCGGGGTTGGCCTCATGCTCGCTGCGCTGCCGCTTTAGGAATCAACTCGAGTAGCAGATTATTTCTCAGCGGGTTGTCTCAACGCGCCTGCCCTGTCACGGCTATGAAACGGCGGTCACGCCCTTCAAATCCCTGGCTGAAACGCTGCACGAGTACGACAAGCACGCCTGCTTTGCGGTCGGGGGTGAATGCGTAAGATTCCGACAGGCTGTAAGAAGTCGGGCAATTCCTCGAACCCGGCACCGCCCTGTCCTCATGCAGCAGCTTGATCGGCTTGCCGTCCTGACCCTGCAGCGTCAGGCGAAAGCCGAGCGCCTTGCCGGTCGTTTCGCCTTGCTGCGTCCTGTCGAAACTCGATGAACAATCCGCCGTGCTGTCGGCAAGGATCTGGTCGAGCTGAATGGTCGAGATGCCAAGCTCGTCATAAGTCGGCCAAAGCCATTTCTGCGAAACCTGCTCGAGGCGCGCAATGTCGTTGTAGGCGACCATGTCGTCGGGAAAAGTGAATTTGTCGAAGCCCGTCCGCTCGCCGCGCAGTGCGATGGCATATTTGGCCAGCAAGGGCGCTGCCAGCTCGGCGGCCTGTGCCCTTGCCTGCGCAAGTGTCAACGTAGAATCCTCCGTCTCGTCGACGATGAGGATCGGCTTGCCGCCGACGAATTGATCGGTGCGGGTGTCGATGATTTCGATCTCCGACCAGCCCGAATCCGAAGCACCGGCATCGAGCGTGCCGTACTGCTCGAAGGCGAAATAGTTGCCGTCGGGCGAAAAGCCGATGATGCGCCGTGCCGCCGCATCGCCGGCCTGAGCAGCTGAAGCGAGTGCGAACGCCAGCGTCGCAACGACGGCAAATCCAAGCTCGTATCGCAGTTTCATCGCGCCCTGCCCCCAATGTCGAAAATTCGGCCGTATCAGCCCCGCAGGCCACGACGACCCTGCATTTGCGGCCGAATTAGACCGACGGCAAACGAAAAGCACAAATACATGGTTACAGAAAGCAGCATACGCTATTTCAAGAACAGCAAACATTCCTGGGGAGGAAGCTGGATGGCGTCACGCTACCACGAGGTCTATGATGGCTGGAAACGCGACCCGGAAAAATTCTGGGCCGATGCCGCCGGCGCAATCGACTGGTTCTCGCCCTTCGAGACCGTGTTCGATGCCAATGCCGGCGTCTATGGCCGGTGGTTCAATGGTGCCTCGTGCAACACCTGCTTCAATGCCGTCGATCGTCATGTGGCGGACGGCCGCGCCGACCAAATAGCGCTTATTCATGACAGCGCGATTTCGGGCACAATCAAGAAATTCACCTATGCCGAGTTGAAGCGCGAGGTGGTTGCACTGACCTCGGTACTCAAGAATCGCGGCATCCAAAAAGGCGATCGCGTCATCATCTACATGCCGATGGTGCCGGAAGCAGCCTTCGCCATGCTTGCCTGCGCGCGGATCGGCGCCGTGCATTCAGTGGTCTTCGGCGGTTTTGCCTCACATGAGCTCGCCACGCGCATCGACGATGCCAAGCCGAAGCTGATCATCTCGGCGTCCTGCGGCCTGGAGCCCGCGCGTGTCGTTGCCTATAAGCCGCTGCTCGACAAGGCGATCGAGATGTCGCGGCACAAGCCCGAAGCCTGCCTCATCCTGCAGCGCGACCAATTGCGCTGCGAGCTCAGGGAAAACTACGACATCGACTATGCCGACGCTGTGGCGCGGGAGCGGGCCGCGGGTGCCAATGTCGACTGCGTTCCGGTGCTTGCCACCGATCCGCTCTACATCATCTACACGTCCGGCACGACCGGCCAGCCAAAGGGCATCGTGCGCGACAATGGCGGCCACATGGTCGCGTTGAAATGGTCGATGGAAAACGAGTTCGGTGTGAAACCCGGCGAAGTGTTCTGGGCGGCTTCGGACGTCGGCTGGGTGGTCGGCCATTCCTACATCGTCTACGGCCCGCTGCTGCATGGCTGCACGACGGTGCTGTTCGAAGGCAAGCCGGTCGGCACGCCCGATGCCGGCACCTATTGGCGTGTGATCGCCGAGCATGGCGTGGTCGCACTTTTCACCGCGCCAACCGCCTTCCGCGCCATCAAGGGACAGGACCCGAGGGGCGAGTTCGTCCCGAAACACGATCTGTCCCGGTTCCGCACGCTGTTCCTTGCCGGCGAGCGCGCCGATGCGGAAACCATCAAATGGGCCGAGCAGAAATTGAACGTGCCGGTGATCGACCACTGGTGGCAGACCGAGACCGGTTCGCCGATGACCATCAATCCCGCCGGACTGGGCCTGCTGCCTGTCAAATACGGCTCGCCCGGCATGCCGATGCCCGGCTACGACATTCGCGTGCTCGACGATGCCGGGCATGCGGTCAAGCGCGGCACACTGGGCAACGTTGTGGTCAAACTGCCATTACCGCCCGGCTGTCTGCCGACGCTGTGGAATGCCGACGAGCGGTTTCGCCAAGCCTATCTCGAGGAGTTCCCCGGCTTCTACAAAACGGCGGATGCCGGCATGATGGACGAGGACGGCTATCTCTATGTCATGGCCCGCACCGACGACATCATCAACGTCGCCGGCCACCGGCTGTCGACCGGCGCCATGGAGGAGGTGTTGGCCGCGCATCCCGACGTTGCCGAATGCGCCGTCGTCGGCATCGCCGATGCGATGAAAGGCCAGGTTCCGCTCGGCTTCGTCGTGCTGAATGCCGGCGTCGACCGCGACGCGGGCATCATCGAAAACGAGGTGGTCGCGCTGGTGCGCGAACGGATCGGCCCGGTCGCCGCCTTCAAGACGGTGGTGACGATCAAGCGCCTGCCGAAGACGCGCTCCGGCAAGATCCTGCGCGGCACCATGCAGAAGATCGCCGACAAGGAGAAATGGAGCATGCCGGCGACGATCGACGACCCCGCCATCCTCGACGAGATCACCGCCGCGCTGAACGGCCGTGGCATCGGCCTGTAGGACGCCGAAGCCGAGTTGCGTCCGAAGCTCCGGTATGGAACGACCGGTGCCAGACATGGTATCCACGCGCTGCGTCGCCATGTTGTTTCGAGATCGAGGCGCATTCATAGCCATACGAGACGCCATTCGTGACCTTGTTCCAGCGATCGAGAAAGCCCCGGACCGTGGCGCGCCAGCGGCTCGAGATGGATCTGCAGGACACGGTCGTCTATGCGATCGGCGACGTGCATGGCTGCTATAAGGAGCTTCGCTCCCTGGAGCAGAACATCCTGGTCGATTCTGCGTCTTTCGAAAGGCGCAAGCTCATCATCATGCTCGGCGACTACGTCGATCGTGGCCCCCAGTCGGCGCGCGTGCTCGATCATCTGCTGGCGCCGCCACTCCAAGGCTTCCAGCGCGTCTGCCTTGCCGGCAACCACGAAGTCGTGATGCTGAACTACCTCGACGGGATCATTTCGAGAGAATCGTGGCTGGCGATAGGTGGCCTGCAAACGCTGTTTTCCTACGGCGTTGATCCGTCGCGCATGGCCGATCTCTACGGTTCAAGCGAGGAGGTCGACCGGCGCATCCGGGAGATCATTCCAGCCGGCCATGTCAGCTTCATGCGTGCGCTGCCGGTCATGGTCTATTCGGCCAAATTCGTGTTCGTACACGCCGGCATCAGGCCCGGCATCGAGCTGGCCGCGCAAGACGAGGACGACCTGCTCAACATCCGCTCGGAGTTCTTCGAAGCCGCGCATCTTCTCGAACGTTATGTCGTGCACGGGCATACGCCGGTCGACATTCCGAAGCTTGAGGGACGCCGGCTTGGCATAGACACCGGCGCCTTCCAAACCGGCCAGCTGGCCGCCCTCAGGATCGTCGACAACCGCGCGAGGCTGATATTTTCCTAGAGCGGGAAGGTCTCAAGCCGCCTGCTCATGAGTGGGTGTAAAGCGCTGGGTTGTCTTGCTCGCTCGGACGCCAGCAGCGTCGCATATCCCAACCGTGATGGCTTAAAACACTGCGAGGTACTTCAGCAGCGAAATGATGCCAATAATGATCACGACAATCTGGGCAATCTGACGAGTGCGACCATCAAGCGGCAGCCGATTGACCAGATACAGCACCAGAATGATGACAAGGAAAGTGATCAGAATGCTGATCAACGGAGTGCCGGCCATTGTCCCTCACTGTATGAAACGTAGAAAAAAGCCAGCACACCGCGTCGAGTGAAGATTGCCCATGCTTGTTCGAGCCGTAGCACCTGACAAGTGATTCGAACAGCCTGGCTGGCGGTGTCGAAGGCTGTCTGGCACGCCACAGAACCTTAACCTCTTTAAATCGTTTTAAATCCGAGAAGGGATATCAACCATTCCTTCAAAGGAGATTTATGAACAAGATATGTGGCGACGGTCGACTACAAGCCGTGGATGAAGCGGAAATCCAACCGCAATCGCAATTTTTCGCGCAACGATGGCGTAAACTGGATCGGTCATCGCGGCTATCGTGAATACCATCGCGGTTATCGCCGTCATGGTGACTACTGGTTTCCTCTGGCGGCCTTCGCTGCCGGCGCGGTGATCAGCGGCGTGATCATTAACAACAACCAGAACCCGGTCGATCGCGGCGATTCGCATGTACAGTGGTGCTACGACCGATACCGGAGCTATCGAGCTTCAGACGATACATTCCAGCCTAGCTATGGCCCTCGGCAGCAGTGTAATTCGCCGTACTGAAACGTAAGGTTTTTGACCGCATCAACAACCTCGCATCGCGCGGGGTTTTCGTAGCGGCGCCAAGGCGGCGATGGAAAAGCGAAAGTAGCGTGGATCTCGGCTTGAGTGTCTATTCCAGACGGAATTCGACAGCGTGCGCTTCAGCCTCGGCAATGAGGCCGCCGTCGACGGCGGCTTCGAACGCTCTGGCAAAATACTGATCATCGGAAGTCTGGTGATCCTGGCCCGAAAGATCGATCGGATACGCGCCGATCACCCGGCCCGTAATTTTCTCGATTACTGTCACCGTCCGCTGCATTGGTTTCTTCTTCAATTAAACGGAACCTATAGCACAGAGAATAGGAACATCAGCGGCAGCCGCTCGCGAGCGGCTTCGCAACGTTCGAGCTACACCACCTGAGGGGACACGACCTTCAAGGCGATATTCGGAACAGCCGCTTGAAACGCATGCCAAGCACCAAACTATGCTGCTTTCGGCATCCGCGACGTGAACGTCGCTCTGGTAATGGCAATCGTCGTGCCAGTATTGCCCGTGACCGTGTCAATGCGTGCTTCAAGCTGTTTAACAAGCGCCTCCACGATCGCTGTCCCCAGTCCCGCACCTGGAATGTCGCGAACGGGTTTGCCCCACCCGTTGTCCGATACGGTCAACTTCCAATCCTCAGCATCGGTCTCATAGGTCACCAAGATCAGCGCATCGACCTTTTCTGTCGAGAATGCATACTTGATGGCGTTGAGAACGAGCTCGGTCACGATCAGGCCAAGGCTGACCGCCTTCTGGGAGTCTATCCTTCCATTTTCCGCCATAACGTTTACAGCAATAGCCTGTGCTTCCCCGATCATCGAAGCGGCCAAACTACTGCAAAGCTTCGACAGATAAGAACCAACCTCGATTTCGTCGGCACCGGTTGAGGCATGGAGATGCCGCTGCACTTCTGCTACCGACAGCACGCGTTGATGGGCATCCTTCAGGTGCTGCCGCGTTTCATCTGAGGTGACGGACCGGGCCTTCAGCAGCAAAATGCTGGCGATGATCTGCAAGCTGTTGGCGACCCGGTGCTCCATTTCGCGCAGCAGCACATCTCTGCCGCAGCAGGTCTTCGGTGCGGCCGAGAAGTTCTTCCTTTTCCCTTTCTATGGCGCGGCGCGCCGTGATGTCATTGAAGGCGAGCAGGATGGTCGCGGCTGAACTGTGGTCGTAAAGGACCTTCCGCGCGTTGAGCTGCATCGTGCGCCGGCCGATATCGGGGAAATCATGCTCGACCTCGAAGCCGTCCATGGCGGTCTTCTCGGGAATGATCGTCTCCAAGAGCAGGTGAAGCGCTGGAATGTCCCACTGGCCGTCGCCCAGCGCGTAGAGCAGCGAGCCGTGCGTCTGCTCGGGGTCGACCCTGAAGGTCTGATAGAAGGAGTGGTTGGCCGCCAGCACGCGAAAGTTCTCATCGAGAACGAGGAAGGGTTCGACCATCGTATTGACGATGGCCTGTGCCAGCGTCTGCGCGTCTTCGATATTCGCAATGGGATGGAACATAGGCTTCGAGGCCAATCCAGGGGCTGTTTCCCCTTGATTTTCTTTCTACCGGGTCGCCAGGCACCTGTCGCGAATTGAATCGGCCTGACACGAGTGAGCGGCCGGTCCGTGCGCACAATTGTTTTAGGAATGGCCTTAGGACACCCGAGGCACTAACACCGGCTCGATGATTCCAGCACTCGACCTCCCGGAAAATACTCTCGAGCTCGACGATGATGCGCTGTTGGATGTCGTGCAGCGGCAGACGGTGCGCTATTTCTGGGAAGGCGCGCATCCCGTCAGCGGTCTTGCCCGCGACCGGCAAAAGACCACAGGTGATCCTGCCAACGATCTGGTGACGATCGGGGGGGCCGGTTTTGGCATTGCAGCCATCATCGTTGCGGTCGAGCGGGGATGGATCGACCGCACCGTGGCTTTGCTGCGATTGCACGGCATGCTCGATTTCTTGGAGAACTCCCCGCGCTACCACGGCGTTTTTCCGCATTTTATCAACGGGCGAACTGGTGCGACGATCCCGTTTCGTCGCAAGGACGACGGCGCTGATCTCGTCGAAACCACCTTCCTGTTTCAGGGTCTGATTTGCGCCCGTGAGTATTTCGCCGGGATGACAACTGGCGAAGTGCGCCTGCGCCAGCGCGTGGACGCGCTGTTGCTACAGGCCGAATGGAACTGGTTTACACGCGGCGCTCGGCAACTCATGTGGCATTGGAGCCCTAATTTTGGCTGGGCGATGGACAGCCCGATCAGGGGTTGGAACGAATGCCTGCTCACTTTCGTGCTGGCGGCGGGATCGGCGCGCCACCCTATTGATCCGGGAATCTATCACGAGGGTTTTGCTGTAGGACCTGGCTTTCGAAACGGGCGCGACCATGACGGGATCGTGCTGCCGTTGGGAATGAATTCTGGTGGCCCGCTCTTCTTTTCGCACTATTCTTTCTGCGGGCTCGATCCCCGGGGCCTAAGTGACCGCTACGCCGATTACTGGCAACAGAACGTCAGTCATACGCAGATCAATTATCGGCATTGCGTTCGCAATCCCCATAGCCATTTGGGATATGGACCGGACTGCTGGGGTCTGACCGCGAGCCATGGGCCGCGAGGATACGTCGCGCATGCACCCGACAGGGACTTTGGCGTGATCACTCCGTCTGCTGCCCTGTCGAGCTTTCCCTATGCCCCGGCGGAGGCGATGCGCGCACTGCGTGGCTTCCTGGGCAAGCCTCGAAAACGCATATGGGGCCGCTTCGGCTTTGTTGACGCGTTTTGCGAAAGCCGCAACTGGTACTCCCGAACCTATCTGGCGATCAATCAGGGGCCGATCATCGCGATGATCGAGAACCATCGTACAGGGCTGTTGTGGCGGCTTTTCATGAGGGCGCCGGAAGTGCGCAGAGGCTTGGAGAGGCTTAGCTTCATCAGCAAGCATCTCAGAATGTCAACACCCTAATAGATCTTTGCGACGCCGGGTGATTCCGCTTCGGTGCAAAAATGCTCGAAACGCGCGGACCGCACTCAGGCAGCCGCCTTTGTGCGCGCTTCCGATTTTTCCAGATAATAGCTCGAATATTTGTCGAAGAATTTTTCCGAGCCGCCGATCGCGCCATACTTGGCGAGTTTCTTCAGCTCGACCTTGTTCAGGACCGCGCCAATGATCTTCTTCGCGATGTAGGGTTCCGAGCTGAGCATCGATTGCACCATCGCACGCGGCGTGCGTCCCCACTCGGTGACCAGCACGAAGCCGTCGACAAGCGGAGCGAAGGCCTTGGCGTCGACGACGGGCCCGAGCGGCGGCAGATCGACGATGATGTACTCGAAGGTTTCCTTCGCGTTGTCGATGAAGCGCCGCATGCCGGCCGAAGACAGAAGCTCGCTGGTATGCGAAAACTGGCCACGCAGGACGGCCGGGATGATCGCCAGTTTGGTCTGCCGGTCGATCTTGCCGACCGACTGCCAGGTCTGCCCGCTCACCACCGCTTCCATCAAGCCCTGCTCGGCCTCCATGCCGAGGCTGCGGCTGAGGCCGGGATTGCGCAAGTCGCCGTCGATCAGCAGCGTTTTCGATCCGTTGGCGGCAAGCAGCCCGGCAAGATTGGCCGCCACCGTCGACTTGCCTTCGCCCGGAAGCACCGAGACCACGCCGATGACCCGGCTGCCCTGGCCTTCTATCACGACGTCGAAGGCGATCTTTGCGTTGCGCAGCGTCTCGGAGAACATCGATGCCGGTGCATCGACGGTTACCCGCATGCGCGCACGTTTTTCGGCTGCCGACAATGTTTTGGAGGGCTGGGATTTGGAGGACTTGACGGTCTTGGATTCAACGACTTTGACGTCAGGCTGACCGCCATTGCGCTGGTCATCCTTGCCAGCCTTGCCGATGACCGGGAGATAGCCGAGGAATTTGAGGCCGACACGGTCGCGCACATCCTCGCCGGTCCTGAAGAANACGTGTGCTCTTCCGATCTCTTGCCGATGACCGGGAGATAGCCGAGGAATTTGAGGCCGACACGGTCGCGCACATCCTCGCCGGTCCTGAAGAAGCGTTCCCTGAATTCATTCAGACCACCAACCCCTGCCCCCATCATTATGCCAAGCGCCAGCGAAAGCCCCAGCACGATGGCCGTTCGCGGGGTTGCGGCCGACTGTGGCATCGTCGCGTCCGAGATGACCCGGATCTTGCCGACTGGGAAGGATTGCTGTTGGGCGGCCTCCTCATAGCGGTTCAGGAATGTCTGGTAGAGTGTCGAGAGCGCCGTCGCCTTCTGGTCCAGTTCACGCAGCTTGACCTGCGACTGGTTGTCGATGGAGCTCTTGCCTGCCGCCAGGGCGACATTTGCGCGGAGCGCGGTTTCGCGCGCCAGAGCGACCTCGTATTCGTTGCGGTAGCTTTCGGTCAGTTGCTTCAGCTCGCCGAAAATCTGCGCCGATATGTCGGCCTTCTCCTTGGCGAGCGCGACGGCCTGCGGATGTTGCGGGCCGAAATTGGCTTCGACGTCCTGCTGCCGCTTGGCGACTGTGAGATAGCGGTTCTTCAGCGTCGTGATGACGGAGCTGCTCGGCTGGTCGTTCGATATCGCGGCGTCCTTGAACGCATTGTCCGACCCGCTTTCGACGATCGACTTGTACTGCTGATAGCGGGCGCCGGCACGTGCGGTATCGGCCTGTGCGACGATCAGCTGAGTGTTGAGATCGGACAGTTGCTTGTCGCTGATCAGCTGGCCGTCATTGACGGCCAATCCATGTTCGGCCCTGAACTTTTCGACCGCCAGTGCGGCCGCCTGGGAGCTCTCACGAAGCTCGGTCAGCCGGCCCTGCAGCCAGACAGCCGCCCGCTCGGTCGCGTCGAAGCTGGCATCAAGCTGATCGGCGAGATAGGCGTCGGCATAGGCCTTGGTGATGGCGGTCGCAAGCGCCGGATCCGTCGCCTGAAAGGAGATGCTGATGACAAAGCTTCGGCCGATCCGCTCGGCATCGAGTTGGTTCTGCAGTTTGAAGATTGCGTAGTCGCGGGACGACGACGATGCGGTGATCGCGTCACGCGTCGCGGCATCAAGCTGAGTGACATCGGTTGTGCTCGCGGCGCGCTTGGGGCGGACAGACTGGATGATACCGCGTACAAAGCTTGCGACCTTAGACAGGGCCGATGTCGGAGGGTTCATGAAAGCGTCGTTCTGATCGAGCTTCAGCTTGTCGACGACCACCCCCGCCAGCCTGGCCGACTGTAGAATTTCGATCTGGCTCAGAACGGCGGAGTCGGTCTGCATGCTGACCGACGCCGCCGAAATATCGTCGACGACCTTGTTCAATCCTTCGTCGATCAGCACGCTGCTCGTCGCCACATAGGTAGGAGGCGTGGTCTGCAAATAGAGCACGCCGAGAAAGAGACCGATGATGGCGCAGGCGGCAACCACTTTCGCCTGCCGCGCGGCCATGCCAAGCAGACGCTCGATGTCGATGAAGTCTTCGGCGTTTGCCGCACTCGAAGTCGGCAATGGCGTCCTCTTGTCGACAGGAAAATTGGCATAGTTCATCTTCGGTCCAATTCTAGTTTGCAGGCGCTACCGCCTCGAAGATCGGCACATAGGGTGCAAACCTTGCGCCGGACAGTGCGCGTTACGCGCGGCGCAACGGCCTGTCCTGCGTCATCAGCCGCACCCACAATGCCTCGAAAAAATGGACATTATGCGGCTTCTTCCCGACGCTGATGCGACCGGACGAATTCCTGCAGCATCTCGAAGATCGGACCCTTCATGTCCTCACGCGCCAGCGCGAAAGCGACATTGGCCTGGATGAAGCCCTCCTTCGAACCGCAGTCGAACATGCGGCCGTTGAAAGGCTGGGCGAAGAAGGCCTGCGTCTGTGCGAGACGCACCATTGCGTCGGTCAGTTGGATCTCGTTGCCGGCGCCGCGTTGCTGGCTGCCCAGCAGCGAGAATATCTCGGGCTGCAGGATGTAGCGGCCGTTGATGTAGAAGTTCGACGGCGCGTTGGCCGGTGCCGGCTTTTCGACCATGGCCGTCACCTCGAAGCCGGTGCCGACATCCGCGCCGCGCCCGACAATGCCGTATTTGTTGGTCTCGGTCGGATCGCAACGCTCGATGGCGATAACGTTTGCGCCAGTCTGCGCATAAAGATCGGCGACTTCGGCAAGACACCCTCGCCCGCCAAAGGACACCATATCCGGCAACAGCAACGCGAAAGGTTCGTCGCCGATGACCTCTCGCGCGCACCAGACGGCGTGGCCGAGGCCTTGCGGCGACTGCTGACGGATGAAGCTCGTCGCGCCGGCGACGGGAAGCAGGCTCTCGAGTGATTCGAGCTGCGCCTTCTTGCCGCTCTGCTCCAGGGTTCCGATCAGTTCAGGATGCAGATCGAAATAGTCCTCGATCACCGCCTTGTTGCGGCCGGTGACGAAGACGATGTGCTCGATGCCGGCCTCGAATGCCTCGTCCACCGCATATTGCACCACAGGCTTGTCGACCACCGGCAGCATTTCCTTCGGCATGGATTTGGTCGCCGGCAGGAACCGCGTTCCAAGCCCCGCCACCGGTATGACTGCCTTCCTGACTTTTTTCATTGCATGTTCCTTCTGAGGAGATCGATTTCAACCCTGTCGCAGGCGGCGAAATTTGTCTTCATTCGCCTGCAGCCCTTTACCTCCCCGCCACCACGGCAAACTGTGCCGCTACCCTTCGCAGCCGGACGGCGATCGGCATGCTCATATGCCGAACCGCCGCCGGATCGCTGAGCGCCGTCCATATCGCCTTGAGCGGGGACCGCGCCTTGATGTGCTGAACCAGCGACAGGAATGATGCCGCCCGCCGCAGGCTGCGAGCGCGCCTGGCGAACGCCGCCGCGGCCGCAGCATCCATGGAATGGGTCGCGGCGAAGGTGGCATCGGCCCGGCGCATCGCCTCGACGTGATGAAGTTCGAGCACCCGGGAGATGGAACCGGTGCGAATGTGGTAAATATAGCCCGTCGTCGGCTCGACCACGCATTTGCCGCCTTTGGCCAGAGCACTGGCCAGGAGGATGTAGTCTTCGCCAATGATCAGGCTTTCATCGTAACGAAGCCCGTTCTCGTTCAGGAACCGGCGCTGGAAGATCGGCTTGAGATAGCCGAGATTGAACCTCGATTCGAAGAGGACATTGCCGCCGATGTAATCCGCCAGCGAGATTTCACTGAGCCCTTCCAGATAGTCGGCCGGGAACATCGTCTCTTCCGCAACGCCGTCCTCCCGAACGACCTGCAGATTATCGACCGCGATCTCGGCGCCGGCTTTTTCCGCGCGTTCGATCATGGTGCAGATTCGCCCGGGATAGACCGCGTCGTCGGAATCGAGAACCGCTACCCACCTGCCGCGGGCAAGCTCAAGGCCGGCATTCCTGGCGCCGCCAGGCCCACGGTTTTGCTCAAGCGCGACAACGCGTACGATGTCTTCGGGGTAGGATCTCGCCAGGTCGAGCGTCCGGTCGCGCGACTTGTCGTCGACGACGATGACCTCGAGGCTGACATTGCGCTGGGCGACGGCGCTGGCAATCGCCCGATCGATGGTCGCCTCGGCATTGTAGGCGGCAATCACGAAGCTCACGTCAGGCTGCACGCTTGCCCCCTTGCTGCGGCGAGGACAGGCCGTATTGGCGGATTTCACGAACCCCGACGAGGCCGCTGACGACGCCGACATGCATAATGCCGCGAAGGACGCTGCGGTTCCGTCGGACGGGGTCGATGGCGACCGGAATTGCCGACAGGAAACTATAGCCGGCCTTTGCCGCGGCAATGCCGACCTGCTTGAGCCGGGCAAGGCCGCGCGCGTTGCGCCCCAGGAGATGACCATGCGTCTGCCCGACGCGGAACCGGCGGCGGCCGAGCCAGTCGAATGCCGCCCTGGCAGGCGGCACCACTTCATCGACCCAAGCCTCTGGCGAAAAGGCGATACTGCCGCCGGCCTTGACCATCTGGTCGAAGAATTCCGTATCTTCGCCGCCGGTCTGGCCACGTGCCAGGCTGAAGCGCCGGCCGCGCAGGCTCTCAGCGCCAATTCTGAGCAGGACGTTGCAGGTGTAGCCGGTGCGGATCTCGCCGCGCACCCAGACCGGCGAGGTCGAGTGGAAATCGCCTTTGCGCATCCAGTCGGGCGCATCCGGCAGGTAACGGGCTTGCACCGGCCCGAGCACGGCCGCAGCACCAGTTGCTTCCACCGCCGCCACCAGTTCGGCAAGCCAGCCAGCGGTGGCCGTCTCGTCGTCGTCGATAAAGGCGACGAAATCCGCCGCACTGGCATCGAGGCAAGCGTTGCGCGCGATCGAAATGTTGCGGGCCGGGGCGTGCCGGTAGGTCACCGGCAGCTTCAACTCCCCCGCTAGCTTGGCGACCAGCGTTTCGGCCGTCGGCGTATCGTCGTTGTCCGCGATGATGACACCGACATCGAATCCCGCGGGCATATCCATGGCTGCTACGGAGCGGAGCGTGTCGACAAGCTCCGGCCGGCGAAATGTGCAGACGCAAATATCGATGCTTCGATTTTTCTTGACCGGGTCCATCACGCTACCCCGCGCTGCGGTCGCGGTGCTAGCAGCTGCAGCCAGAAGCCGACCGACCAGCCGAAATGCATGACCATTGCCGAGACCCCGGCAAGCGCAATGTCGGGTTTGCGCTGACTGACCGCGGTCCAGAAGCCGTAGCCAAGGCAGACCGAGACCCATAGCAAAAGCGGCACGGCCGCCAGCCAGTGGACGAAGGAAAAGGCGGCGAGAAGAACCACGGGAAACACCAGAAGCGGCACCATCTGCCGGATCTTCGGGATCATGCGGTGCTTGAGAACGTTCTTCGCCCGGCCGCGGCCATAGCCGAGATACTGAAAATAGAGGCCCTTCAGCGAGGAGCGCGGGTAGTAGACCATTTGTGTCTTACCGGTCATCCAGATCCGGTAACCGGCCTGACGGAGCCGATAGTCGAGTTCGGCATCCTCATTGTGGCTGAACGTCTCGTCATAGCCGCCGACCGCGGTGAAGGCCGATATCCGGATCAGCGCATGGTGGCCATGATCGACCCATTCCCCCGCCGAAAGGTGCCGATGCTTGGAGCCGCCCGTGCCGAGCCTGGAATTCTGGGCCGCGGCCGCCGCCTTCTGCACCATGCCGCTGCCACTGGTCAGCATCGAGACGACGACCGAATCCGCCCCGGTGGCCTGCGCTTCTTCGACCAGCCGGTCGCAATAGTCGGAGGGATAGCCGCCATGCGCGTCGATGCGAATGAGATAGTCGACGCCCTCCCCGAACCTGGCAACGGCGAGATTGATCGCCGCGCTCTGCAAGCGCTTTTCATTGTGGAGCAGGACCACCCGCTGATCTTTTGCGGCGATATCCGCGACGATCGTCCTGGTGCCGTCCGTACTGCCGCCATCGGCAACGATGATCACCGCGCCCAGCCTCTTGGCCGCAGGGCGGAGCTCTCGAAGCAACGCGCCGATATGGGGCGCTTCGTTCAGGCACGGAACCACGATCATGCAGGATGGGAGCGTTTCGGTTTGCGTCATCGGCCGTCCTTCTATGCCAATGCTTCGGCAGCATATGGACCGGGCGCCGCGGCAAGGCCGCGGAGTTTTTCGACGAGCGCCCGGCAATCGGCGCGGTCGTAGCTCCAGGTGCGCGGATTGCGGGCGAGAACACGTGCCCTCAATGTCTCGAACCGATGCTGCTCCATGGTGCCGAGGGCAGCTTCGAGCGCCTCGGGCGTGGCTTCTGGCAAAAGAACGCCGATGCCTTGCCGATCGAGGAACCGGCCGGTCTCGGTGTTGCCCATCGAGATCGGCACGGCTCCGAAGCGGCAGCCCTCATAGAGACGGTTGGGCAGCAGCCATTCGGAATTCAGGCCCTGCTCAAAAAAGTCGATGGCCCAGGAAAAGTGAACCTCGCGGTAGATCGCCGCCATATCCTCCGGATTGCGATAGGGTCCGCCAAACGAGAGCCAGGGTTCCGATTCAACAAAACCGTGGAAATCGGGAAATTCGGACAACGCCGGGCGGCCTCTGAGGACGATTTCGAAGCGGCCGTCGAGGCGGCGCGAAAATTCGGCCAGAAGCTCCAGGGAGCGGCGGCAGCGGAGCGCCCCGAACCAGCCGATTCGCCAAGGCGGCGCAACGGGATTCTCCTCCGTCATGCGGTCATCCAGGGAAGCCGCGGCTGGCTCGAAATACTTGTTTTCGAGCAGTTCGACCGGCGCGGCAATCTGTCCGAACGGCTTGAAATAATTGGCGATGAAGGCCGGAGAGCTGGTCACCAGAAGCTTCACATCCCTGGCCAGGAAGCGTTCTGCGCCGCGCATCGCCCAGCCCAGCGGATCGTCGCGAAGCAGCAGACGATGGATGTCGAGGCACTCGTAGACAATCGGCACCGTTGCCTGGAAAGCCGACCTGGCCCGCCGGGCAAGCGCCAGCATTTCCAAATTGCGCGCGATAATGAGGTCGGGCCGTTGCATTGAACCCAGCTTGGAGCCGGTCGAGACCACCGCCTTCATGATCGCCGCCAGACGCTGGGCGAATCGGCCATCACGCGTCGGGCCGAGATCGATCGGCTGCAAGCCCTCGACATCAGCAACCGCGCTTGCCGTTCGACGAAAGCCCGCCAGCGTAACCTGGGCGCCGCCTGCCTTGAGCATTATGATCCGCCGGCGCACTGCCGGGTCGGAGACGTCGTGTACCAAGTACAAGACATGCAGCATGAAAACTCGACCGCTGTTGGCCCGCCCGCGACAATGCTAGTACAGCTCTTGCTGCATCGCAACATTTTTGGTTGCAGCGTAGCAAAGATCCACATTTTTTGTTGCACTGCAAAATCGATGGGTTAATCTCGCTCTGCTTGGGCCGCATGGACCGCGCGTTGGCCCTGCCATTGGGCTGCGCGCCAATAATCACGACGCGAGGACCATCCTTGGCGTGCAGCATTTTCGGCCAACCCGCACCTCGGCATCCGTCGACCGAACCGCGGGACTACTCACGAAATGAGGTCATTCAATGAAGATCGCGGTTGAAAACACCGTCTGCCTGAATACCGGAGACGCAGCGATTCTCCTGGCGATTCGCCATGTTTTCAAGACGATCGTGCAGGACGATATCCAGTTCTACGTCTTCGACAGCCAGCCGGAGGTGGCGGCGAGGCTCTACACGAAGAAGGAGTATCCAGATCTCGAATTCCACAAGCTGCTGTCGGAATCGCTGTTCCGCTACAAATACGGCAGTGGGCTGAAGAACCTGTTCAAGCCGATCTACAATCGGCTCGTACTCAATGCCCTGCGGCGGTTCGGCATCCGCGGCGTTCTCGGGCGTTTGTTCAGCTCAAGCAATCGCCGTGGTCTCGAGATCTACAAAGACGCCGACCTCGTGGTCACGACAGGCGGAACCTATCTCGTCGAGACCTACAATCTGGAACGGCGCCTCAATCAATTCCGGATCGACGCGATTCTGGGCAAGGACCCGGTCTTCTTCACGCAATCGCTCGGCCCGTTCAACAAAAGTTACAATCGCCAGGAGTTGAGCCCGATCTTCGACCGGAGCCCGCTCATCCTGCTGCGCGATGAACGTTCGAGAGGCCACATTGTGGACATGGTGAAAGACCCCGGCAAATGCCACGTCGTGGCCGACGCCGTCTTTGCGCTGGCCGATACCGACAGGATCGGAAGTTTTCTGGCCTCCGGCCAGTCGGCGACTGTCACCGGCCGCGTCGCCATTTCCGTCCGTCACTGGAACTATGTCAGCGACGGCGAGGGCGGCATGCGCCGCTACATCGACTCGATCCGCGAGATTGCGACCATCCTGGTCAGGGACCACGCCAAGCAGGTGACCTTCGTCTCTACCTGCCAGGGCGTGCCGGAATACGCCCATGACGATTCCAAGACGGCGCGGGCGATCGTTGCCGAACTCGATCCGGAGATCGCCAAGCATGTGAGCGTGGACGCTTCGTTCCACACGCCGGAGCAACTGATGGCCCTGGTGAAAGGCTTCGACTTCGTCGTCGCGACGCGCATGCACATGATGATCATGTCGCTCTGCGTCGGCACGCCGGTGCTGCCGATCGCCTATGAATTCAAGACCAAGGAACTCGCCAAGCGGATCGGCGTCGCCGACCTGCTGCTCGACATCGACACGGTAACGCCCGAGGAAGCGAGCGAGAAGCTCGGCAGACTTACCGCCAATCTCGACCTCTATCGCAGGACGAGCCTTCAGGCAGTGCTTGAGGAGCATGCGTCGGCGATGTCGGCAGGTGAGCTTTTGAGGCCGGTTATTGCCTGCCTAGCGGGCGTTGCGCATGGCGCTGGAAAGCGTGGTGAACAACGCACTGCGCGACTGGCGAAGGGCAAGCATGAGGATCAGGCCGATCGAATAATTGAGGGCAACCGCCAGGACCACCGCGAGCAGGTCTGACTGGCCGGTCAGCGATACGGGCAACTCCCGGTAGACGGACCAGGCAAGCAGCGACGACATGATGAAAAGCCCCTGCATGATCAGGAAGTCGGCTGCGGTCACCGGGCCGACCCGGTGGACAAGAACGGCAAGCACCGGGACGCGCAGCATATAGCCGCTGATCGCGTAGGCCGCGGCGACACCGACGGCGCCCCAGTGCAGGCCGATGATGAAGGCGGCGACCGTCGTCAGCGACGAGTAGATGCCCCAGTGGAACATGGTCTTGGTCTTGCCCTGGCAGATGAAGATCCATCCGGTGGTGCTTGAGACGGACTGGATCAGGCTGGCGATGCCCAGCCAGGCGAAGATCGGCGCCACCGCTGTCCAGCGCTCGCCGAAGAGAAGCCCGACGACCTGGTCCGACGTCAGCGTCAGCGCCGCGATGCCGGGCATGGTGATGGCCGCCAGCATCCAATTGGTCCGCACATAGATGTCGCGAAACCGCGCCTTGTCCTCATGGATGCGGCTCAGCAGCGGCACCATCACGCGTGTCAGCGGCTGGTTGATGTTCTGCAGCGGAAACAGCAGGAGCTTATAGGCGCGGTCATAGTAGCCGAGTTCGATCGCGCCCGAATATTTTCCGATCAGGATGTTGTCGAGATTGCGCGAGAAGAAGTTGGCCAGATTGAAGCCGGTCAGATTGGCGCCGAAGGACAATATGTCGGTATCGACCTTCAGGTCCGGCCGCGACGGCGTCCAGCGCGCCACCTGCCATGCCGCGGCCAGCGCGACAACAGCCGAAACCGCCGGGCCGATGACCAGCGACCAGTAGCCCAGTCCCGCATAGGCGGCGATTGCGGTAGTCGCAAGTCCGGCAGCGGCGGTTATCACATCGTTCAGCGCGAGCTGGCCAAAGCGCAAATGACGGTTCATCAGCGCCAGCGGCACCGCGGCGAGGCTGCCAAGAAGCAGCGGCAAGGCAGAGCCGATGGTGATCCCGACCATGCGTTGATCGCCGTAGAAGGCGGCGATGGCGGGCGCCAGGCATGCCACCACCACGGCACTGCCCAGCCCAACCAGCGCACTGATCCAGAATACCTGGTTGAGCTGTTCGGTGCTGATGTCCTTGCGCTGGACCACAGCCTGCTGCAGGCCTAGGTTTTGAAGCAATCCGACAAAGGCCACGATCGGCCCGACGGAAGCCACGAGACCAAAATCCTCGGGGACCAGCAGACGCGCAAGCACGATGACCGAGAGAAACTGGATCGCCATCTTGAAGCCTTGCGCGCCGATCGTCACCACGCCGCCGCGCAGAGCGACGCGACCGAACTGGGGGGGCGGGTTGGCGTTCATGCCGGGCGCCTGGCTTCGGCCAGTTGAGCAACGATCTGCGCAAAACGTTCGTTGAGCAGGTCCGCGTTGAAATCCTGCTCGATCTTGCGGCGCGCCGCACGTGCGATGCGCTCGCATTTGTCCGGGTTCTCGGCCACCCAGACAAGCTTGCGGGCCAACGCCGCAACGTCTCGCTCCGGTGCGAGGAAGCCTGTCTCCTGATCCTCGATCAACTCGGGGATGCCCGAGTGATAGGTGCTGACAACAATCAGCCCGGCGGCCATAGCTTCCATCAGCGCCACCGGAATACCCTCGAGATCGCCGTCCTGTGCAGCAACGCTGGGCAGCAGGAATACGTGGGCGTCGCGCAGGCGCTGCTTGACCTCGGCGTGCGGGCGCGGCCCGAGGAAAGTCACCCTGTCGGCAACGCCGAGATTTGCGGCGAGCTTCTTCAACTCTTCCAGCAATTCGCCGCCGCCAATCACCGTATAGACCCAGTCGCGCCGCGGAAGGCCGGCGAGGGCGCGCAGGGCGAATTCGATGCCCTTCTTTTCGGTCAGCCGGCAGACCGAGATGAAGGACAGCGTGTCCCGGTCCCAGGAACGCCAATGATAGCTGATCTCGCCCGGCCGCACGCCCATATGGTGAACCATGACTTGCGCGGCAGGCGCGCCGACGCCGATCAGGGCGTCGCGGAAAAACGCGTTCACCGGCAGCTGGAGAACGCCCTTTTCGAAAACAACCTTGTAGCGCGCGAGCGTGTCGTCATGCAGCGGTTCGCCGACATCGCGGCCGTGGAATATGGTTACCAAAGGAGCGGAAATCCGGCCTCGTTTCATGGCGCGGGCAACGCGCATGCCGTTATTGCCGAAATGCGCGACGATCACATCGGCGTTCTGCAATTTGCGCGCAAAGGCGATGTCGATAACGGTCGAGAGCTTATCCCAGAACCTGCCCGACCATCTCCTGAGCGTCGGGCGAAAGCGCCCCAGTCCGCCCCACCAGCAGACGACCTTGCCAGGCAGCGCCTGCCAGCGGCGATCGTCGATGTTGCTGTCCTTGCCGAACGACGTCTCGTTGCAGACGACGCCGACTTGCATGCCGCGCTCGAGGCACCCTTCTATCTGGTCGAGGACGAAGGTCTCCGACAAAGAGGGGAACTTATCAACTACGAAGCAAATCTTCATCGAATGGACGATCTTTCGAGGCCGGTCGGCGATCTGCTCGCGCGGATGAGGGCTGAAGCCCGTCGCCGCCGTGCGAGGCGCCCCAAGCGTCTGGTGTTGTGCGTGCCGTTGTCCCAAAGCAGCTCCCACCCCGGTCAGGCGCGAGAGCCGGCTTTTGGGCAACGTGTATGGTTTTGGACGAAATGCATCAGGCGGCATGCTCCAGCGCGCCTTGCCTGGCGTTGTCGAGAACACCGAGGAAGGTCGCGAACTGAATGTCTGGATTCATTTGCGGCCGCTCCGAAAACAGCTGCGCCGCCGCCGACAGCCTGTCGTACTCGGCCTTGTCGCTCCATAGCCGCCTGACCGCGGCGACCCAGTCGTCGAGCGGTGCGTCATAGTCAAGTACAACGCCGCCGGCGCCGATCGCTTCCGGCAGGCCGCCGCGGCGGGACCCGACGACCGGAATGCCGCTGCAATGGGCCTCGGATGCCACGCGCCCCCAGGCCTCTTCCCATTTGCTGGGCGCCAGCAGGATCTTGGTGCGGCCATAGACCGTCTTCATGTCGCTGGTACGGCTTTCCAGCCTGACGTTGCGCAGCGGCGCGATGGTCCGTTCGATCTGCGCCCGGTGGTCGTCGTCGAGCTTCCAGCTTTCGACGAACAGAAACGGGATTTCGGGGCATTGGCCGGCGATGCGCACGGCGAGTTCGAACCCTTTTTCATTGTAAGGGTTGATCAGCGTGACGAATTCGCCGGTCGTCGGGGTGCTGTAGAGCCCGGGATTGATGGTCGGCGGAATCACGGTCGAGTCGATGCCGAACCTTTCCTTATAGGTGCGCGCGGTGAATTCGGAGTTGGCGATATAAAGCGCCGAATGCAATTCGCGCAGGTCGCCGGCCAGCTCGTGGAATTCGACGTTCCGCAGATAGACCACCAGCGGCACGCCGAGCGCCTGCAGCGCCTTTCCGATCGGCACCGATTTGTGGCACTGCACGACGGCGACATCGGGATCGAGCCGTTCGACCGCGAAGCGCGCCGCCTCCCAGGGAAACCATGCCCGCACGACCGGATAGCCGGGATAGCTGTCGATGACCGCACGCTGGCGAAGCAGCTTCATCTTGGCGCGCGCCTTGAAGCCGAACATGCCATCACCGAACAGTGCCGCCAGGACCGAGGCGTCATGACCGTGCTCGCGCAGCTGCTCGACCAGATGGTGCGTGCTCGACTGAACGCCACCGCTGAACTGCGGCGTGTAGCCGTTGCCGCCTGCAAACAGAACTTTCATGGACCTGGCTCCTTGCTGGACCGCCCTATCGTCACGCCGCCATTCTGCCGATGCTGTGGTATTCGATGCCGTGGCGGGCGATGACCTTGGGGTCGTAGAGGTTGCGTCCGTCGAAGATGACGGGCGTGGTCAGCGCGTCCTTCAATGCATCGAAGGACGGCGCACTGAAGCTCTTCCACTCGGTCACGATCAAGAGCGCGTCGGCGCCTCGCACAGCGGCCTCTTTGGTGCCGCACAGCTGCAGGTCGTCGCGCAACCCGTAGATCGCCTGGCATTCCTGCATCGCCTCGGGATCGTAGGCCTGCACATTGGCACCGGCGGCCCAGAGCGCCTCCATCAGCGTGCGGGCCGGGGCTTCGCGCATGTCGTCGGTATTGGGCTTGAAGGCCAGGCCCCACAGCGCAAAGGTCTTGCCCTTGAGATTGCCCTTGAAATAGCGGTCCACCTTCTCGAACAGGACCGACTTCTGCTGGTTGTTGCGCTCCTCGACGGCACGCAGCAGCTTGGCGTCGAACTTGATGGCTTCGGCGGTCTTGATCAGGGCGCGCACATCCTTCGGGAAGCACGAGCCGCCATAGCCGAGGCCCGGATAGATGAAGTGGTAGCCGATCCGCGGGTCGCTGCCGATGCCCTTGCGGACCTCCTCGATGTCGGCGCCCAGTTGCTCGGCCAAATTGGCCATTTCGTTCATGAAGCTGATCTTGGTCGCCAGCATGCAATTGGCCGCGTATTTGGTAAACTCGGCACTGCGCACGTCCATCACGATCATCTTTTCGTGGTTGCGGTTGAACGGCGCGTAGAGCTCGCGCATCACCGCCTCGGTGTCCTCGTTGCTGGTGCCGACGATGATGCGGTCGGGCTTCATGCAGTCGCTCACAGCGGACCCTTCCTTGAGGAATTCCGGATTGGAGGCGACGTCGAAAGCCAGATCCTCGCGCCCGCGCGCCCTCAGCGTCTCGGCAATCCTGGCCTTTATCCTTTCGCAGGTGCCGACCGGCACGGTCGACTTGCCGACGACGATCTTGGGCGCGTCCATCTCACGACCGATAGCCTCGGCGACGGCCAGCACATATTTCAGGTCTGCCGAACCATCCTCGCCCGGAGGCGTGCCGACCGCGATCATCTGGATCTGGCCATGCTTGATCGCCGCGGCGGCGTCGGTGGTGAACTTGATGCGGCCGGCGGCATGGTTCTCCTTGACCATGTTTTCGAGCCCAGGCTCGAAGATCGGGACATGGCCCTGGTTGAGCCGCTCGACCTTTTTCGCGTCGATGTCGACGCAAACCACCTGATGGCCGACTTCGGCAAGCACCGCCGCCTGTACAAGACCGACATAGCCGATTCCAAAGACAGTCAAATTCATTCGGTTTCATTCCTGTTCAAGGCTTCGGGCCTGTTCGAGCTTCGGGCTTCGGACCACCTTCGGCCCGGCCGGTTCAGATGCGCTTCTAGTTCGTTTTGCATGACAGCGATTCCGGGAATTGGCAGGGCTGGCCGAGTGCGGTGAATGCAACGCGGTCCACTTGCATGGCGAGCTTGCGGCCCGGATCCGAGAACGGCCCCATCCAGCCCTTCATAGTATCGCTGCCCCACAGGCTGAAATAGATCCTTTGCGAATGGGTGGGCAGCTTCGCCGGATCGGTGATCTCGTGGACAAGCTTGCCGTTGACGTACCAGCGCAGCCGGTCCTTTTCCCAGACGAAGGCGTAGTCGTTGAATGCCTTGTCGGTGCCGCCGGCGACGTCGACCAGCTTCTCGTTCTTGCCCTTGCCGGCTATGTAGGCGTTGACCTGGACCTTGGACGTGTCCTTGGTCAGCACCTCGAAGTCGATTTCATCATGCGGCTGCTTGTCGGCATCGCCGACGAAGCTGAAGAATGCCGCGTTGACGCCGGAGCCCGTGTCGGTCTTCATCCGCGCCTCGTAGGTGCCGTAGCCGAAGCGCTGCTTGGTCTGGATCTCGGCGCAGGCGAATTCGCGATCCTTCAGCTTGCGCTTCTCGAAACCGAGCGTCAGCATGCCGTCGGAAAGGCCGATCAGGCTTTTGGACCAGGTGCAGTTCTGATGCTTGCCGTTCGTCCAGCCGTCGGAAATGTACCAGCGCGCGCGACTGAGGCTGGTGAAATCATCGACAAAGGACGGCGCGGTTGGGAGATCCTGGGCGCGGACGGGCACCAGGCCCGCAACCAGGCTGCCGAGAACGATCAGCAGAAACGCGCCGTCTGAACGGAGCCGCCGCAGCTTGCCTGGGGTCGGGCGCGTGAGCGGGGTGCCGCCGGTTGCCGGGGTGGACGTGCTTTTAGGATCTGCGTTCATATCAAACTCACCTTTGTGCTGTGCGCCCCCAAAGCGATCGTTCGAACCGTGATGAAACAAGCTAATCTTGACCTCTTCGCTCCTAGGCTCCTGTAGCGTGCCCAAAACCATTGCGCCGACCCCGGGATGTTCGCTCAACCTGTGCCGGGACCGGCGGGTTTCACAAAATCGGTCCTTATGTCTGGGCCGTTCTGCCGATCCTCCTCGAAGATTTCATCCAGCGAATGACGGAGATCCTTCATCATCTGCTTCTGGCGCGAGAGCGCAGCGATGCGCCGCTCGCAATTCAGGATCGACCTAGTCAGTTCGCCAACTTCGGAAGACCTGCGGGAGGAGACCGCCCCGTTTTCCATGGCCTCGACCAGGAAGGCGGCATTGGTGGCCGTTGTCCTGTAGCGGTTCTCAAGTCCGTTCTTCTCCGCCTCGACCTCGGCCGCGATCTGGTCCAGCAGCTTCGCCAAGCGATCGAGTCGCGCGGTGTCGGTCTGCGTGTCGCGCGCCGGATCTCTCGATCGGAAGCGAAAGATCGAGGCCATGCAGTCAGCGCCCCATCATCGTCGAGACGATGACCGGCCTTGGCGCCCGTCCACGTTCAAAAGACATTTCTCGCATCGTCCAGCTCCTCTGACAGGGGATGTCTCGGGCCAGTTCGGTTGGCCGTCCAAAATTGCTGCACCGCAACATAGATTGCCATTCCCCGCGCGCATAGGCAACCACCTAGATCGTAAACTCATAAATCGCGTCGAAATGGTGCGAGCCGACCGAGGTAAGGCGATCGCCACGTTGACGAGCCTAGCTTTCGCCGGCTGTGCTGGTTCCGGCCATGAGGAAGCGCAGCGGCGGCACATGCTGACGCTTCGCGGCGAAGCCAGCGCGGCGAAACAGCGCATCCAGCTTGTCGGAGGCAACGCCGCGGACGACGGCCGTGAGGTTGGACGAGCCGGCCAAGGCATAGGCCACAGCCGGCGCCAGCCCGCGCTCAGTCTTCACGTCTAAGAACTTCCGCAACCGGTATTTGTCGCGAATGTGCCGCTCGTGCCTTCTCAGCGCAGCCTTCGATGCCTCCGGCAAACTGTCGATCGCAAGCAGTGCCAGGTCGGCATCGGCCAGATGCTTCAGATCCTGGGTGTTGTGCCGTCCGCTCAGCGAATCGGCGCGCACGATCGCGCCGTAGCCACAGGATTTGATGACCTTGAAGCGCGCGCCATGCGCAACCGCGCGCGCATAGAGTTCATAGTCTTCGCCAAGGCGCAGCTTCTCGTCGTAGCGCAGCCCATGCCGATCGAGGAAGGCGCGGCTGATCACGGGTTTGAGGAAGCCCAGTTCCCCTCGTTGCACACGGCGCCTGGAGATGTTGGCGTCGATGAAACCCTCGAAATCGAGGAATTCCGGCTCGGGCGAAAACGGTGGAGCGACGATTTTCGAGACGTCGGTTGCCGCGTCATCCCTGACAAGCATGATGTTGTCTGCCGCGAAATCCCAATCGGTGCTGGCGAACAGTCTGTGAAACCTGCCTTCGAAAAAGAAATCATCAGCGTCCAGGATGCTGATGAACGGCGACCTGGAACCGGCTATCGCGGCGTTGCGGGCAAAGGAGGGGCCGCGATTGACGTCGAAGCGGATGACGGAAAGGCGGCCCGTGCCGTCGTCGGCTGCATGGGCGACTTTCGCGGTATCGTCGGTGGACGCGTCGTCGACGACGATGACTTCCGCAACCTCCGGCTCGCGCAATGCCGATGCAATGGCAGCCGGGATTGTCCGCGCCGCGTTACGGGCAGCGATGATCACGCAGACTTGGGATGATGTCATGGACATGCCTCTCGATTGCAGAAATCGTTGCGGATTTCCTCGCCCTCCCCGCTCAATGCCTCACCGCCCGTCTGACATGCATCGGCCCAAATGCCTATGCTGCAAGTGCGAAGCAAGCATCGCCAAAATCATCGGCGCCGTCCAGTTTTTCATTTGGTTGGGTGTCATGACGCGGCTGGGCAGGCGGCGAGCCGCAATCGGGATAGCTCCCGAAAGGCGCCGCTTGGCAGAGCCGCTCCTGCACGGCCCGGATCAAGCCACTGGCGCGCTCAGTTGGCCAACCAGTCACTGCCGAGTAGGTCGTGGCGATGGAGAGCGGCCGCTTGGTGGAGGCCGGGAGCATCGAGGAATTGAAGAAACGGGATGCCGACTTGCGGCGTGTTGCTGGAGGCCAACGCCCGAAATCAGTGAAGGCCTCTCCTGGCGCTTAATTTCTCGCCTTCGGCCGCTTCGTTCGAACTCAGCTTTCGTTCTGCGTCGCGAATTTTGTCGGCCGAGGTCGGGGCATTTCTTGCGACCATGGCAAAGACCAGCAGAAAATAACCGAGTTGGATGACTATGGCGCAGCCGATGACGCGAAAAAGCGTCGTGCCGAGCGAGGCGCCGCCCAAATAGGACCAGACGACCACGATCGCCAGCGCAAAACACATTCCGATAATGAACTTTGGCAGTGACATACCCGATGGCCCATCAACCGGCTCGGGAAAAAATGTCGACAAGCCCACCCCGAGCACCTCCCTTAAACTCTGCGAGCTTGTTTAGGTTGCCCGCTTCTGGCCGGTTGCTTCCGGCCTTGCCCAATCTGTCCATACTCCGACAGAAACAATTTGCAACTCTATTGAGGCGAGCAATAGGCGGCAAGGGCAGCTACGGAATAATTTTAAGCGAATCCTCAGGATCGCCTCTGCCATGGTGCAATGCACACGTCGGCATCACCACTGATTGACGGATATCGACTCGCTCCAGTAAGATTTATAATATTGACCAGTATCTTATCATAACATCAGTCGATATTTTGAACTTCTAAATGACGGCAAAGCTCCACAACCGGGTATAAAGAGCGATTCGCCCAAAATCAGCCCCAAAATTGGACTAAATTTTCCAAAATTGCCCATAATCTGTCGCCTTTGCGACATAAAGGCAAAATTTTGTGCAGGACGAGTTCATTATTTAGTCAGTTCATGACGCGACTATTACAGCCGGCTGGGAAATTGTGTGTTGCGCTGCAACATTTTTTTGGTATCGTGCGCTAAACCATCCGTTCAACGTATGGAGTTTACGCATGAGGGACGTAGCCAAGCCGGCCGACGCGGATTTTTCGCAGGCCGGCGTCGATTTTCCGCCGCCGATCGGCGGCCTGCTCAAACGCAGCTTCGATATTGCCGGTTCGCTGATCGGCCTGGTCGCTCTCAGCCCGCTGTTCGTGATGATAGCGCTGCTTGTCAGGTTTTCCGATGGCGGGCCGATTTTCTATGGTCATAGCCGGATCGGCCGCGGAGGACGGATTTTTCCGTGCCTCAAGTTCCGCACTATGGTTCCAGACGGCGAGCGGGTGCTTGCTGCCTATCTAGCCGCGAATCCGGAGGCCAACGCCGAATGGATAGCGACCCGCAAGTTGAAGAACGACCCGCGGATCACGCGCGTCGGAGCGGTGCTGAGGAAGCTCAGCCTCGATGAGTTGCCGCAGATCATCAACATCCTGCAGGGGGATATGAGCCTGGTTGGGCCTCGTCCCGTGGTACGCGATGAGTTGGAGATCTATGGCAATTCGGCCGTCTATTACCTGAAATCGCGCCCCGGCCTGACCGGGCTCTGGCAGGTTAGCGGACGCAACGATGTTTCCTACGACAGCCGCGTCGCGTTCGATCGACACTATGTCGAGAACTGGTCGATGTTCGAAGACATTCGCATCATCATCAAGACCGTACCTGCGGTCTGGATGTCGCGAGGCTGCTACTGACGGCCGCTTGCTGGCCGTGCATCGAGGAGCGACTGTCCAGAATTCGAGCCCGGAACTCAGGCATCGGGACTCAGGCATCGGGCGGGGCAAACCAGATCGGAAACGCTCAGTTGAAAGCAGATATAATCGATATCTTTTGCACCGGCATTCTCTCCAGACGCATGCGGCGAGTACGACTTTTGACGACTTGCCTCACGCTGGCGACCGGCCTGTCGCTGGCCCTGCCGCAGTTTGCCTTCGCCGATGACTATCGGCTTGGAGCACAAGACAAGCTAACCATCCGCGTAGCGGAATGGCAGACCGTCGAAGGCACGTTCCGTGACTGGTCGGCCATCAATGGAGAATACACGGTCGGGCCGGCAGGAACCTTGTCGGTGCCGTTCGTCGGCGAGATGCCCGCATCCGGCAAGACGACCTCGGAGATCGCGGCATCGCTCGGCGAGGCGCTACAGCGTAAGCTCGCCCTGGCTGACAAGCCCGAGGCTTCCGTCGAAATGGCGCAGTACCGGCCGTTCTATATTTCTGGCGAGGTGCAATCGCCCGGACAGTATCCTTGCGTGCCTGGGCTGACGGTGCTGAAAGCGATGAGCATTGCCGGCGGAACCCGGCGGAACTCGGAGAGCGGGCAGCGCTACGACCGCGACCTGATCAATGCCAAGGGCAATTTCGACGTACTTCAAGACCAACAGGTCAGGCTGATCGTCAAGCGCGCCCGCATCGAAGCGGAACTGGCGAACAAACCGTCATTCGAAGTGCCGAAAGAAGTGGCCGACGATCCGAAGCTGCCCAGCATCGTTGCCGATGAGACGGCGATCCTGGCGGCCGACCAGAAGAAACTCAACCTACGCTTGCAGGCGCTCGACGACTTGAAGGCGCTGCTGCAGAGCGAGATCGATTCGCTGCAGAAAAAGATCGTCAACCAGCAGAAGCAGGTCGATCTGGCGAAGGAGCAGCTCAACGGTATCGGCTCGCTGGCGCAAAAAGGCCTGGTCGTCAACACCCGGGTTTTGAATTCCCAGCAAACCATCGCCGACCTCGAAGGCCAGATACTGGATTACGAAACGGCGATTCTCACGGCCAAGCAGTCGATCAGCAAGGCCACTCAGGACGCTATCGATCTGGAGAACACCCAGAACTCCACCCTCGCGACCGACCGGCAACAGACGGAAGCCGACCTCAACGAAGCGACGCTGAAGCTGAATATGGAAAAAGGCTTGATGACCGAAGCCCTGTCGGGCAACCCCATGCCGCAATTCTATGGCAACAACGAACCAGCCGCCATGTCGTTTTCCCTGGTGCGGGTGGTCGACGGCAAGACCAGCGAAATCACCGCCGACGAAGACACGCCGGTGCTGCCCGGGGACGTGATCAAGGTCAAACCGGCGCCCCTGGCCATCCAGTAGCTTCTTTCCACCGGAGCGAAGCACCCACCTCGCAGGCGGCGGCCTGCGGGGTTTTGGGCTTCGTATTTTATGGATCAGAAAACAAGGCGGCCTTTGGGCGACGAACAGCCCGGATCGGCCCGCTCTAGCCTCGCACGGCGTCCGGTTCCTCGAGATGGTTCGCGGCGCTCCACCGGGAACGGGCGACGGACGGCACCTTCACCAGCTTGAAGTAGCTGTAATACAGCAGGAACGATCCCATGATGTAGGGATTGAGGGTCTCGACCTCGACGAAGGAGCGGATGAACAAAAGCACCATGACGCCTGCGAGAATCACAGACTCGGCTTGCCATGTCCTGAATATCAGCGCCGAGACGTGCCCCCAGAGCGTGCGCAGGATGATCAGCGACAGCAGTGTCGCTCCGACGAAGCCGAGTTCCACCAAGGTCTCGATGTAGGTGTTGTGGAAGTGGAAGCCGCTTCGGGCGGCGATGTAGAATTCATTCCACAGCCGCTCGGCCTCGGAGAAGCCCTGCACCCAATACGCCGCGTAGCCGACGCCGAGGATGGGCGATTGCTGCGCGGCATTCCAGCCCTGCTGCCAGAGGTAGGTTCGTCCGGTGAGCGTCGAATCCTTGCCGAAGAGGCCAAGGACAAAGTCCATTAGCCCGAGATTCAGCGCAATCACGGTGCAGGCGACCAGCCCGCCTGCACCGATCACGAAAATCACCCGGCGATGGCGGAGCGAAAGCAGCTTGCCCATGGAAAGCAGCGCGACCAGGGCGAGAACCGCCGGGGTCGATGCCATCGAAGTGGCCGAATGCGACACGACCAGCAGATAGCCCGACAGAAGGACGATCGGAACAATCAACAAAAAACCTATGCGGCCGCGCCTGAGAAAGGCCAGGTAGACAACGCAGAAATAGATGCCAAGCGATGCGACAAAGCCGATCTGGTTCTTGGAGCTGAAAGCGCCGACGAAATTGTATGTCCCGTCGAGAACGTCGTAGGAATAACTCGCGACCTTGAGCGAGTAGAGCAGGACGACGAAAATCCCTATCAGGGCGCCTATGGTCAAGGTCCGGACGCTGACGGTGCGAGCGGCAATGTAGGCGCAGGCGATATGGGAACAATATTGCACGGCCGTCCTTGCCGTCGTGCCGGGAGCTGCCGACCAGAATACCGAGAAGCAGACATAGGCTGCAAACGCCAGCGGAAGCCAGGCGCTGGAAGCGTGCCTTAATATTTTCCGGTAGTCGACCAGGATGAGCGGCAGCCAGACCGCATAATAGGCCAGGATCATGGCCTGGCCGAAAATGGTCGAGTAGGAGAACGCCCAGATCGAGAGGGCAACGGCAAAGCTGCCATAGACCGTGTTCTTGTCCGGATCGATCAACAGAGATTTTGGAATCTTCATCTCGGTATCGGTTTTCCGCCCTTGCAGCTCAATGCCGATTTCATGGGCCGCTCATGAGTCGATTCATTGGATCGATGGGAGCCTCGCCTGCAGGCGCTCGCATTGTGCAGTGCAATATAGCGCATCCGGCGCCGCATGTCACCTGGATGACAAACTGGGCGAAGTCGTTCCTGCAGTTCTCCCATGCCGGACGAGACGATTTGGCCAGGAGGCAGTGCCGTTCAATTGCCTGGTGCTGGCCCATCACGAAGCTGTTCGGAGGCTGCAAGTCCGCGCTTGAACTTGTCCGCCGTTGACTTCACATTCGCCGCCGATTGGGAGGAAGACCACATGCCGATGAGTTTCGCGGGACGATTTGCCGGACGATCTGCTGTTATCACCGGCGGCGCCTCAGGCATCGGCCTTGCCGTCGCGCAAAGGATCACTAAGGAAGGCGGGCGTGTTTCGGTCTGGGATCGCGATGCCGCCCAGATCGAGCAGGCCAAGGCCATTGTTCCAGGCCTGCACAGCGTCACCTTAGACGTCGCCGACCCCATAGCGGTCGAAGCCGCCGCCCGAGAGACGATCCAAGCGCTTGGCGCAGTCGATGTCCTTGTCACCAGCGCTGCCATCACCGGACCGAACATGACGACCTGGGAGTATTCCGTAGAGGATTGGCGCCGGGTCATCGACATCAACATCAACGGCGTCTTCTTCTGCAACAAAGCGCTGGTCCCGCATATGCTCGAACGCAATTACGGCAGGATCATCAACATCGCCTCGATTGCCGGCAAGGAAGGTAACCCGAACGCCTCGGCCTACAGCACCTCCAAGGCCGCGGTGATCGGCATGACCAAATCGCTTGGCAAGGAACTGGCCAAGACCAGGGTAACGGTGAACTGCGTCACGCCGGCGGCCGTGCGCACCGCGATCTTCCAGCAGATGAGCCAGCAGCACATCGACTTCATGCTGTCCAAAATACCAATGGCGCGGTTCGGCGAGGTCGAGGAGGTGGCGGCGCTGATTTGCTGGATCGCGTCCGAGGAATGCTCGTTCACGACGGCGGCCGTCTTCGACGTCTCCGGCGGCCGGGCGACCTACTGAGGCCGGCCGGACGCAAACCGCCCGACCGGATCGCGGCGCCTCAGTCGTGGAGCTGCCGCGAGATCGGCGGGCCGATCGAAAAGTCGCTGAATGTGACCTCGAAGCCCTCGCGCTGCGGCGAACAGCACATCATGCCGACATCGACCGTTTTCGAGGGTGGGAAATAGGCAAGCCGCACCGGCTTCCAATGCTTGTCGGACGCGTCCAGATACTGGACACGGATCGTCTCGGCATGACGCGTCAAGCGGATCCTGACGCCGTCCGGGTCGGCCGGAATATTGGCCAGCGACCAGTCGGAGGCATCGTTGGTGACGACGACGGAAAAATACATCAGCCCGTCGGTGTATTCGATGCCGGCCTTGATCCAATGGGTCTCGCTCAGGCGGACCATAAGCCCGGCTTGGTCGTAAAGCACCTCATAGTGCCCCTTGACGGTGACTTCGGCGCTGAAATCGCCCTCGACCTCACGATAGAGGAAATGGCCATTGTCGCGCCAGAAGCCGTAGAACGTCTCGCGCCAGAAGTCTGTCTCCTTGCCGGTCCGCACATGCACCGTATTGTCGCCGAACTCGTAGTGCGGCGGCGGATTGAGCCAGGTCAGGTCCGTATTTTCAGATGCCATCGATTTGCTCGCCTGCCTGGCTGGTCCCGGATGAGTGCCGCCGTGATCAGCCAGCGAAGGTATAGGCGGTCTTCACGGTGGTGTAGAACTCCGCGGCGTAACGGCCCTGCTCGCGCGGGCCATAGCTCGATCCCTTGCGCCCGCCGAAAGGCACGTGGAAGTCGACGCCCGCCGTCGGCAGGTTGACCATGACCATGCCGGCTTCCGAATTGCGCTTGAAATGCGTGGCATGCTTGAGGCTCGAGGTGCAGATGCCGGACGTCAGCCCGAACGGTGTGTCGTTGGCCACCGCCAGCGCCTCATCATAATTCTTGACGCGGATGACGTTGGCGACCGGTCCGAAAATCTCCTCACGGGAAATGCGCATGGCGTTGGTGGTTTCGGTGAACAGCGCCGGTTGCAAATAGAAGCCGCGGGTTTCGCGATCGAGCCGCTCACCGCCGAAAGCGAGATCGGCACCTTCCTGACGTCCGATGGCGATATAGTCCTCGTCCTGTTTGAGCTGGCTCTGGTCGACCACCGGCCCGATCTGGGTCTTGGCATCGAGAGCGTCGCCGATGACCAGCTTGCCCAGGCGATCTTTCATCGCCTCGACGAAGCGGTCATGGATGCCGTCCGTCACCACCAGGCGGGACGACGCCGTGCAGCGCTGGCCGGTCGAGAAGTAGGCGCCGTTGACCGCGCAGTCGACGGCGACGGCAAGGTCGGCATCATCGAGCACGACAAGCGGGTTCTTGCCGCCCATTTCGAGCTGGAACTTGCGCATGTGCTCGACGCTGGCGGCGGCCACGCGCTTGCCGGTGCCGACCGAGCCGGTGAAGGTGATGGCGTTGAGATCAGGGCTGTCGAGCATGGCCTGGCCGACCACCGAACCTTTGCCCATCACCAGGTTGAGCACGCCGTTGGGCAGTCCGGCGCGGTGCAGGATGTCGACAATTGTCCAGGCGCTCTCCGGAACGAGTTCCGCCGGCTTGAAGACGATAGTGTTGCCGTAGGCCAGCGCCGGAGCGATTTTCCAGGCCGGAATGGCGATCGGGAAATTCCACGGCGTGATGATGCCGACGACGCCGACCGCTTCGCGGGTGATCTCGACGCCGACGCCGGGCCGCACGCTTGGCACCAGCTCGCCCGACAGGCGTAGCGTCTCGCCGGCGAAGAAGTCGAATATCTGGGCAGCCCGCACAGTCTCGCCAATGCCCTCGACCAGCGTCTTGCCTTCCTCGCGCGCCAAGGCCCGGCCGATTTCATCTTTCCGCGCGGCGATCTCGTCCGACGCCTTCCTCAGCACCGCGTGGCGTGCCAGCAGGCCCGATCGGGACCATGCCGGAAATGCCGCCTTCGCCGCCGCGATGGCCTGCCGGGCGTGCTCGGCGCCTCCCGATGCATATTCGCCGACCACGTCGTCGAGATTGGACGGGTTGATATTGCGGCAGCCGGCATCGCCCACCCACTCGCCATCGATGAGGTTCTTTCGAAACGGGATCATGTCGCTGTCTTCCTTGTCGTCCTTCGATCGCCGTCTATCTGGACCACCGACCGCCACACCGCAAGGCCGAAAGGCGGGCAAACTTCTCCTCCTCGACAGGCATGTGATAGGGGTCGGGCTGGAAAAGATGATTCCAGTATGGTGCGTCGTGGATCGCACGGGAGGAAAAGTATCATGTCCGACAACGCGTTGCCGCTGGTGATCAGCGCACCCCATCCACGCACGCTCGACCTGATCTTCACGCCGGCTGCGCTGACGAAATTTCGGTCGAAATACCGCATCGTCGAAACATCGCCCGAAGGTGTCGCGGCGCTGCCGGCCGATATCCTTGGCGAGGCGCGCTACATTGTCGGCCAGCCGCCGATCGCGCCAGAGACACTGGAAAAAATGAAGGCGCTGCGCTGCATCTTCAATGTCGAGAGCAACCTCATCAACAACATGCCATATGAGACGCTGTTTTCGCGCGGCATCCATGTCGTCACCACTGGGCTGGTCTTTGCCGAACCGGTGGCCGAGCTCGGCCTTGCCATGGCGCTCAACCTTGCCCGCGACATCGTCGATGCCGACCTCGCTTTTCGTCAAGGCAAGGAATTGTGGGGCGGCGACGGCAACCGGACGGCGCGGCTTCTTTCCGGCGCGGATGTCGGCATCATCGGCTTCGGCGATCTCGGCCGCGCGCTCAACCGGCTTTTGACGGGTTTTCGCACGCGGCCAAAAGTCTTCGACCCGTGGCTGCCGCCGTCGATCCTGATCGAGAACGGCGTTGAGCCGGCCTCGCTCGATGAAGTCCTGTCGAGCAGCGATTTCGTCTTCGTCGTCACTTCGGTGACCAGCGAAAACCAGGGTTTCCTCGGCGCCGAAGCCTTTGCCAGGATGCGCGAGGGATCCGCTTTCATCCTACTCAGCCGGGCTGGCGTGGTCGATTTTCCGGCACTGATGGATGCTGTCCGCAGCGGCCACATCGTCGCCGCCAGTGATGTTTTTCCTGAGGAGCCGCTGGCCCAAGATCACCCGGTCCGCACATTGCCGGGGTTCCTGCGCTCCGCCCACCGGGCCGGCGCACTCGACATCGCTTTCAAGCGGATGGGCGACATGGTGCTGGAAGACATGGACCTGGTCGACCGCGGCCTGCCGCCGATGCGTTCGAAGCGGGCCGAGCGTGAGACCGTTTCGCGAATGCGCTCAAAGCCGGTCGACAAGAATTAAGCCGTCTGTCCCGACGGTCGCACATGCTCAGATCGTGAAGGACCAAAACAGGCAGGCCAGTGTCGCAGCGGCGAAGACGACGAAGAACAGGCTTCTCAACAGGATGTTGCGCCGCAGTTCGTTGATGAAGAGATGGCATCCGACGATGGCTGCGACAAACAGGAACCGCCAGTTCAGCAGTGCCGAGAGCACATCGTGCTGACCGAAAGCAAATCTGGCGGCGAGACATCCAACGATGACCGCGAACAACACGATGACCGTCCAGAAGATTGCATCGGCGGCATGCGTCAGGACGATGCCGGCGAGCCTGATCGGCAGAACCATCATCAGCAGTGCGCTGAGGAAGTAGACCGCCGCGAGCGGAATGAATGCCCCTGCATCGGCGACGTCACTCAAGCGCTTGGCGCCGATCGCGCCATAGGGATAGCCATGCCTGGCCACCGCCAGGCTGAGCGCCATCAGCAAAGCCGTCAGCACGGCCGCAAGCGCGAATGAGGTCAGGGCTTTACTCATGGGGCTCCCGTTCCGAACGAATCGAAGTCAGAACGGTGGTAGCCTATGGTTTGTAAATTGCTAGTAAGCATCATGCAGCGGCGCGGCAGGGTTCCTCGGCGCATTCACTCTGCAGCTTGCAGACGCCGCCCGTCGATAATGGTCTTGATCTCGGCGCGGCAGGAGCCGCAATTGGTGCCGGCGTGAAGGGCGGCGCCGATTGCCGCGACGCTGGTGCAGCCGCCGCGCACCGCTTCCGCGATCTGGTTGGCACCGACCCCGAAACAGGCGCAGACGATGGCGCCGCGGTCGACGCTCTTGCCGCCAGGCCTGCCGGCGACGATCGCCAGCCGCGCCTGCCGATCGGCATGGTCGGCACCCAGTTGTTCGGCCGCCCAGCCGCGCGACACCGCTACCGGGGTAGGCGCAAGATAGAGCGCGCCGACCAGCCGACCGCCCGCGAAACGGGCGAAGCGATGGTGCCCGCCGGCGATGTCGTGATAGGCGAGCGCCTCGCCTTCCGGGCCGAACAGCGCGGCGGCAAACCCGGTCCAGTCGCGGCTGTCCTGCAGCGCAATTTCAAGGCGCCAGCCGGCGGGGCAGCGGGCGAGGCTCCAATAATCGGCGTCGATGGATGCGGGCCGTTCCGCAAGCACCGCGAAGCCGAAGGCCGTGGCGGCGAACCGCTCGATTCGGGCGGCAACGTTCTTTGAAGCCGGCTGGCCTGAAATCGCATCAGTCGTCGGCGCGACCAGGGCATCGACGCGCGCGCGCGCGGAAAACTGATCGGTCCAGTGCATCGGCACGAACACAGAGCCTTGGCGTTGGCGCCCTGTCACCAGCGCGCGGACCACGACCTCGCCATAAGCTGTCGAGACGCGCACAATATCGGCATCGCCGATGCCGTAGTGCTGCGCATCAGCCGGGTGAATTTCGACGAAAGGCTCGGCCATGTGCTGCGACAGGCGCGGGCTCTTGCCGGTTCGCGTCATGGTGTGCCAGTGGTCGCGCACGCGCCCGGTGTTGAGCACCAACGGGTAGTCCAGGCTGGTGCGGGTTTGGGCGGTTGGGCGGATGGCAATAAAGCGTGCCTTGCCGTCGGGTGTGTAGAAATTGCCGTTGGCAAAGAAGCGGGTGCTTTTGTCCTCCGGCTGGCGCCACGCACCCCCCTCTGGCCTGCCGGCCATCTCCCCCTCAGGGGGGGAGATTGGCAGTTTTGCCGGCACCGCCTTTTCAGCAATGGTAACGATTGGCGAAACCGGTGGCGACATCCAATCTCCCCCCTTGAGGGGGAGATGGCCGGCAGGCCAGAGGGGGGTGCCTTGGCTCGGCGCTGGCCATTGGAATGGCGCCAATTTCTCAAAGGTCCCTGAATCAATCGCGCCATACGCGCCTATATCAAAATCGCGCGCGCCGTCATTCTCGAAACCCGACAACGCCGCATGCTCGGCGAAGATGTCGGCCGCCGACACATGCGAAAAAGCTTCGGCAAACCCCATCCGCCTGGCGACTTCAGCGATGATCCACCAATCTGGCCTTGCCTCGCCGGGCGTGGCCAAAAAAGCCCGCTGGCGCGAGATGCGGCGCTCCGAATTGGTGACGGTGCCGTCCTTCTCGCCCCATGCCGCCGCCGGCAGCCGGACCTGAGCATGGCGGACCGTGTCGGTCTCGCCCAGCACGTCCGAGACAACGACAAACGGGCAAGTCTTGATCGCCGCCTCGATGGTATCGGCGTCCGGCATCGAATCGACCGGATTGGTCGCCATGATCCACAGCGCCTTGATGCGTCCGTCGGCCACCGCTTGGAACATCTCGACCGCTTTCAGGCCGGGCTTTTCGACGACGGTCGGCGCGTTCCAGAAGCGCTGCACGCGGTTGCGGTGCTCGGGGTTTTCGATCTCCATGTGGGCGGCCAGCATGTTGGCCATGCCGCCGACCTCGCGGCCGCCCATAGCATTGGGCTGGCCGGTCACCGAAAACGGCCCGGCGCCGGGCTTGCCGATGCGGCCGGTGGCGAGATGGCAGTTGATGATGGCGTTGACCTTGTCGGTGCCCGAAGACGACTGGTTTACGCCCTGGCTGTAGACGGTCACCGTCTTCGCCGTCGCGGCAAACAGGCTGTAGAAGCGGGACAGTTCGTCCTCACTGAGACCCGTGGCAGCCGCGATGCCGGCAAGGTCGAGCGCCGAGGCAGCGAAAAGCGCTTGCCCGAATCCGGTCGTGTGCGCCGTGATATAGGTACGGTCCAGCGCGTTATGCTGGCCGAGATAGGCGAGCAGCCCTGTGAACAAAGCGACGTCGCCATCGGGCGCGATCGCCAGATGCATGTCAGCGATATCCGATGTCATGGTGCGGCGTGGGTCGATCAGCACCACCTTCATCTCGGGCCGCTTTTCCCGGGCAGCGGCAATGCGCTGATAGAGCACCGGATGGCACCAGGCGAGATTGGAGCCGACGAGCACGATCAGGTCGGCAAGTTCCAGATCCTCGTAATTTCCCGGAACCGTGTCCGAGCCAAAGGCGCGGCGGTGGCCGGCGACCGACGAGGCCATGCACAGGCGCGAATTGGTGTCGATATTGGCCGAGCCGACAAACCCCTTCATCAGCTTGTTGGCGACGTAGTAGTCCTCGGTCAGCAACTGGCCGGAAACATAAAAGGCGACCGAATCGGGGCCGTGTTCGGCAATGGTTTGCGAGAAGGTCGAAGCGACTAGATTGAGCGCTTGGTCCCAGTCGGTACGGCGACCGTGGATTTCCGGATGAAGCAGCCTGCCGTCGAGATCGATGGTCTCGGCCAGTGCGGAGCCTTTGGAGCAGAGGCGGCCGAAATTCGCCGGGTGGTCCGGGTCGCCACGAACGGTTATTTCACCGTCCGCGGCGACCTTCGCCAGCACGCCGCAACCCACCCCGCAGTAGGGGCAGGTGGTCCTCACCTCGCGCGCTTCATCAATCTGCATGGTTCACGCCGCGCGGCTGGCCAGCGCTTCCAGCGCAATGAACAGCCGCTCGCCGTCGATCCGCACCGGAATGGTGCGCACCACGCCCTCGTCGGCGCCGAGCGCCTTGCCTGTCTCGAGCGAGATCACCCAATTGTGCAAAGGACAGGTCACCGCCGTGCCATGGACGATGCCCTGGCTGAGTGGCCCACCCTTGTGCGGGCAATGGTCGTCGATGGCGAAGACTTGATCGTCGGCCGTGCGAAAGACGGCGATCTTTCCTTCGGGTGCGGCGACGCAGCGCGCACCGCGACGCGGAATGTCCGAGAGCGTGCCGATGGATACCCAATTCATGTGGCTATTCCTCTTTTGCGCGTGTTCTTGTCCGGAAACCGCATTCCACTTTTCGGGAACACGCGCCTACTCCGCCGCCTGCGCAAAGCCGACCGAAGCCATCGGCCGGAATTCATGCTTGTCCTTGCCGGAAGCACGTTCCGACCACGGGTCGACCTGGGCGAATTTCTGCGAGAAGACGAAGCGCGCGAAATAGGCCTTGCGCTTCTCGCCATCGTCCATGATCTGGCGCTTGATCTCGGCGATGCCGACGCGCTTGGCCCATTTGTAGATACGCTCGAGATAGCGGCCCTGCTCGCGATACATCTGCGTCAACGCCACGATATGCTCCAGCGCCTCGTCCTCGGTCTTGACCAGGCCGAGCACTTCGGTGCCCTTGATGTCGAGCCCGGCGGCGCCGGCGAAATGGATCTCGTAGCCGCTATCGACGCAGATCACGCCGACATCCTTGCAGGTCGCCTCGGCACAGTTTCGCGGACAGCCCGATACCGCCATCTTGACCTTGGCAGGGGTCCAGGAGCCCCACATGAATTTTTCGATACGGATGCCCAAACCGGTCGAATCCTGCGTGCCGAAGCGGCACCAGTCGGAACCGACGCAGGTCTTTACGGTGCGCAGCCCCTTGGCATAGGCGTGGCCGGAGACGAAGCCAGCCTGGCCGAGATCGGCCCACACCGCCGGCAGGTCTTCCTTGCGGATGCCGAGCATGTCGATGCGCTGGCCGCCGGTGACCTTGACCATCGGGATCTCGAACTTGTCGACGACGTCGGCGATGGCGCGCAATTCGGCGGCGTTGGTGACGCCGCCCCACATGCGCGGCACCACCGAATAGGTGCCGTCCTTCTGGATGTTGGCGTGAACGCGCTCGTTAATGAAGCGCGACTGGTAGTCGTCGGCGTATTCGTCGGGCCAGTCGCAGACGAGATAATAGTTTAGCGCCGGCCGGCATTTGGCGCAGCCGCAGGAGGTCTTCCATTCCAACTCCTGCATGACGGCGGGAATGGTCTTCAGGCCCTTGGCCTTGATCAGCCGGCGGACCTCGTCATGACCAAGCGCGGTGCAACTGCACATCGGCTGGACCGCCGCGGGGTTGTATTTGTCGCCGATGGTCAGCACCATCAACTTCTCGACCAGTCCGGTGCACGAGCCGCAGGAGGCAGACGCCTTGGTGTGCGCGCGCACGTCGTCGAGCGAGGTCAGGCCCTTGGCCGTGATCGCGCCGGTGATCTTTCCCTTGCATACGCCGTTGCAACCGCAGATTTCCGCATCATCCGGCAAGGCTGCAACGGCCGCCATAGGGTCCAGGGGGGCGCCTCCCTGGTAGGACTGGCCGAAGATGAGCGTATCGCGCATCTCGGATATATCGGTCTGCTTCTTCTTGAGGTCGTTGAACCAGGCGCCGTCGGCCGTCTCGCCGTAGAGCACTGTGCCGATGATGCGGTCGTCCTTGAGCACCAGGCGCTTGTAGACGCCGGCCGCCGCATCGCGCAGCACGATCTCCTGGCGGTCATCGCCCTCGGCGAAGTCGCCGAGCGAGAACAGTTCGATGCCGGTGACCTTGAGCTTGGTCGGCGTGTCCATGTGGACGAAAGCCGCTGCCTCATTGCCGGCCAGATGGCTGGCGGCGACGCGCGCCATCTCGTAGAGCGGCGCGACCAGCCCGTAGACCTGGCCGTTGACCTCGGCGCATTCGCCGATTGCATAGATGTCGGGATCGTTGCTGCGCATGCCGGCGTCGACGACAATGCCGCGATTGACGGCAATGCCGGCTTCCTTCGCCAGGACCGCGTTCGGCCTGATGCCCACGGCCATGACGACGAGCGTTGCGGGAATGACAGTGCCGTCGGCAAGCTCCACCCGCTCGACCTTGCCGTTGCCGGTGATCGCCTGGGTGTTGGCCTTGGTGATGACCTTGATGCCGCGCTGCTCGACGGCGCGCTGCAGGAGATATCCGGCGGCCGGATCGAGCTGACGCTCCATCAGCGTCGGCATGACATGCAGCACGGTGACGTCCATGCCTTGCGCATTTAAGCCCGCTGCTGCCTCGAGCCCGAGCAGGCCGCCGCCAATGACCACAGCCTTGGCCCGCGACTGGGCGGCAAGCATCATGGCCCGGACGTCGTCCAGATCGCGATACGTGAGCACGCCCGGCAGGTCATGGCCCGGCACCGGAATGATAAACGGCACCGAGCCGGTGGCGATGACGAGTTTGTCATAGGGCTCGGTCACGCCATGATCGGAGGTGACGGTCTTTGCCTGCCGGTCGATGGCGACGATCTTGTGGCCCTTGTAGAGGGTGATGCCGTGCTTGATGTACCAGCCGTCGCCATGGATGATGATCTCTTCATAGGCCTTTTCGCCCGACAGAACCGGCGACAGCATGATGCGGTCGTAGTTCACGCGCGGCTCGGCGTTGAAGATGGTGACCTGGTAGCGCCCAGGCGCCTTTTCCAGGAGGTGCTCCAGCATGCGCCCGGGGGCCATGCCGTTGCCAATGATAACGAGTTTCTCGGTCATGTCCTGATCCACTCCGGTCTCACTCAGCCGCGTAGGAAAGGCCTGAAGCTTCGTCAGACGCCGTGCGCTCCATCCGCCGGATGGAAAAATGCATCCAGGCAAAGCAGGTGGCGACGATGACGAAGAGCAGCATGAAGCAGCTCGACCAGACGCCGGTGAGGTCGTTGAGCGCGCCGAAGACGATTGGCAGGATAAAGCCGCCGAGCCCGCCAATCATGCCGACAACGCCGCCGACCGCGCCGACACTCTGCGGATAGTAAGCCGGGATGTGCTTGTAGACGGCAGCCTTGCCAAGGCTCATGAAGAAGCCGAGCACACAGGCAACGGCTATGAAGGCGAGCGGGCCGACCTCGAAATGGAAGGCGATCGGCCCGCTGACACCGCGCACGACG
Source organism: Mesorhizobium sp. LSHC420B00 (assembly GCF_000503055.1). GTDB lineage: Bacteria > Pseudomonadota > Alphaproteobacteria > Rhizobiales > Rhizobiaceae > Mesorhizobium. The sequence continues at coordinate 200,388 of NZ_AYVY01000003.1, forward strand.
TAGTCTGCCGAGGGGAGAGACAGAACGAGAGTCGCGGCGGCACTGACAGCGAAGGTCCAGTAGAGCACGGTGCGGGCGCCGATCCGGTCGGAAAGCACGCCGCCATAGGCGCGGAAAATACTTGCCGGAATTGAATAGGCCGCGCCGATCATACCGGCGGTCGCAAGCCCGAAGCCGTAGACGCCGATCAGGTAGCGGGGCAGCCATAGCGAGAGCGCCACGAATGCACCGAAGGCGAAGAAATAATAGAAGGCGAAGCGCCAGACCTGCAGGTTCTTGAGCGGCGCGAATTCCTGCCAGAAGCTTCTCGAGGGCGCGGCCTTGCCGGCGCGGCGCTCGCGGATGACCGGATCGTCGCCGGTCGTGAACCAGAAGACGGCGGCCATGACGACGAGTGCTGCCGCCCAGATCAGCGCGACCGACTGCCAGCCCCAGGAGAGAAGCACGAACGGTGCCAGGAACTTGGTGACCGCGGCGCCGACATTGCCGACACCGAAAATGCCAAGCGCCGTGCCCTGCTTGCCGGCCGGGAAGAAGCGCGAGACATAGGCGACACCGACGGCGAAGGAACCGCCAGCGAGCCCGACGCCCAGCGCAGCGACCAGCNAAGAAGCGCGAGACATAGGCGACACCGACGGCGAAGGAACCGCCAGCGAGCCCGACGCCCAGCGCAGCGACCAGCATCTGCCCGTAGGTGTGCGCAAAAGCGAGCAGAAAGGTCGCGACCGCCGCCGCAAGCATGGTCGCGGTGTATACCAGCCGTCCGCCAAAACGGTCGGTCCAGACACCGAGCACCATACGCACGAGCGAGCCGGTGAGGATCGGCGTGCCGACGAGCAGGCCGAACTCCGTCTCGTTCAGCCCCAGCTCCTGCTTTATGCGCACGCCGATGATTGAAAAGATCGTCCACACCGCGAAGCAGACGGTGAAGGCGATGGTGGACATGACAAGCGCCTGCCGGGGAGCACTGTCCTGGCTGGGCGCGGCTGGGAGATTTACGGTCATTTTCTGGCTCCGGTTAGCGGCGTGGGAAGCACCGCCCTTGTGCTGTTCGTTCGCGACTGTCAGCGGCGCGGCATCGCCCGCAGCGCGCTGACGGCGAGAAAATCGCGGCGCGCGTGAAGTCCGCGAGGGACGCGCCAGTTCCGATCCGTTTCGTCATCGTCGTCTCCGGTTGGGCGCCGCTTGGGACCAGCGCCGTCGATTGCATCAAAACAAAAAAGCCGCCGGCCAGGTCTTCGCGTCCGGAGTTCCGGGAGCGCGTGTGGACCTGAGCGGCAGCTTTGCCTGTAGCGCCCGCCATTGGACGCCGTGTCACTTGGCCCTTGCGGACCTACATTTTGAAAAGCAGGAAGCGTGCCAAGTCGACAGCGCTCTGAATTATCGAATGAAATCAATGTGAACTGCAGCCGCGCGACTCTTGACCAAGCTCGGCAGCGGATCAAAGATTAGTCAGAATGCCTTGCACAGCAGCATAATATTTGTGCAATGCGGCAGATTGCCCATTGCCGATGCAGATTGCCAATGATGATGACGAGTTTTCCGGTTATTGCCTTACTCCGCGGCTTCGACGAAGCGGTGGCGTTCGTAGAGGAATTTCAGCACCGCCTCGCGGCAGCGCAGGAAGGTGCGGTCAGAGGAAAGCTCGATCCGCCGACGCGGCCGGGCCAGCGGCACGGGAAGCACCTCGCCGATGGTGGCCGCCGGGCCGTTGGTCATCATGACGATGCGATCGGACAACAGCACCGCCTCGTCGACATCGTGGGTGATCATGACGGTCGTCGAGCCGAGCCTCGAATGGATATCCATCACCGCGTCCTGAAGATGGGCGCGCGTCAGCGCGTCGAGCGCGCCGAAGGGCTCGTCGAGCAGCAGGATCTTCGGCTCCATGGCCAGCGCCCGGGCGATGCCGACGCGCTGCTTCATGCCACCCGAAATCTCGGCCGGACGTTTGTCCTTGGCATGCGCCATCTGCACGAGATCGAGATTGCGCATGATCCATTCATGCCGCTGGGCCCGGCTCTTGCTCCGGCCAAAGACCTTCGTGACTGCCAAATTGATGTTCTCGTAGACGGTGAGCCAGGGCAGCAGCGAGTGATTCTGGAACACCACGGCGCGTTCCGGGCCAGGGCTGTCGACTTCCTTGTCCTCGAGCAGCACGGCGCCGGCCGAGACCTTGGTCAGGCCGGCGATCAGGTTGAGCAAGGTCGACTTGCCGCAGCCTGAATGGCCGATGATCGAGACGAATTCACCTTTGTCGATGGTCAGCCGGATGTCCTTCAGCACGTCGCTGACCTGGCTGCCGCGGGCGAAGGATTTGTCGATGTGGTCGAGTTTCAGATAGGCCGTCATCGTCCCTCTCCTCACTTTGCCGTTGTGCCGCGGGTGACGAAGACGCCGACCGCCGCGACCAGGCGGTCGAGGCAGAAGCCGGTGACGCCGATATAGGCGAGCGCGACGATGATGTCGGGCAGCCGCGATGAGTTCCACGCGTCCCAGATGAAGAAGCCGATGCCGACGCCGCCGGTCAGCATTTCGGCGGCGACGATGGCGAGCCAGGACAGACCGATGCCGATGCGCAGGCCGGTGAAAATGTAAGGTGCAGCTGCCGGCACCATGATCTTCACGAAGAATTCGAACTGGTTGAGCCTGAGGATGCGGGCGACGTTGCGGTAGTCCTCAGGGATGTTGCGGACGCCGACCGCGGTGTTGATGATGATGGGCCAGATCGAGGTGATGAAGATGACGAAGATCGCCGACGGGCTGGAATCGCGGAACGCCGCCAGCGACAGCGGCAGCCAGGCGAGCGGCGGCACCGTGCGCAGGATCTGGAACACCGGATCGAGGCCGCGCATCGCCCAGATCGACTGACCGACAAGCGCGCCGAGCGCAACGCCGACGATCGCCGCAAGGCCGAAGCCGACGGCGACGCGCTGCAGCGAGATCAGCACCCGCCAGGCGAGCCCGATATCCTGCGGGCCGTTGTCGAAGAACGGATGGGCGATCAGGTCATAGGCCTCGTTCCACACCTGGCTTGGCGGTGGCAGGCTGGCTGTGGGCGACGAACAGGCGACCTGCCAGACGACGAGCATGATGGTGATGACAATGACCGGCGGCACCAGCGTGCTGGCCAGCTTGCCGGCGATCGCGGCCGGGTCGAAGCGGCGCCGCGCCCTGGCGGTGAAAGCGATGACCTCGGCGGGCTTGGCCGGCGCGGGGAACGGCTTCACCTTGCTGTCCTCGATGGCTTGGATAGACATTTCTCGAAAACTCCTTGGCAGCACATGCACAACGGGCGGCGTTGCCAACGCACTGTCGCGCATCTATGTCGGGCTCAGGCCGACGCCTTGATCTTCAGGCTGTCGAGATAGGCCGACGGATTCTCCGGATCGAAGATCTTGCCGTCGAAGAAGGTTTCGGTGCCGCGCGACGAAGACGCCGGAATATCGGCCGCGGCGACACCAAGATCCTTGGCCGCCTCGCGCCACAGATCCTCACGGTTGACCTGGCCGACCAGTGCTTTGATGTCGGTGGTCGGCGCGAACTTGCCCCAGCGGATGTTCTCGGCGAGGAACCAGCTGTCGTGGCTCTTGAAGGGATAGGACACGCCGCCCTGCCAGAACTTCATGTAGAGATCGGTGCCGTTGGCGACGCGGCCATTGCCGTAGTTGATGTCGCCCTTGAGGCGGCCGATGATGTCGGCGGTCGGCACGTTCATCCACTGCCGCTTGCCGATGATGGCGGCCATCTCGTCCTTGTTTTCTTTTGCCTCGCACCATTGCTGGGCCTCCATGACGGCCATCAGGATCGCCTTGGTGGCGTTCGGATATTTGTCGATGAAGGCGGCGCGCAGGCCGAGCGCCTTTTCCGGATGGCCCTTCCACAGTTCGCCGGTGGTGGCGGCGGTGAAGCCGACGCCCTGATGGACGAGCTGCTCGTTCCATGGCTCGCCGACGCAGAACACGTCCATGTTGCCGACCTTCATGTTGGCGACCATCTGCGGCGGCGGCACGACGATGGTCGAGACATCCTTGTCGGGATCGATGCCGCCGGCAGCCAGCCAGTAGCGCAGCCAGAGGTCGTGCGTTCCGCCCGGGAAGGTCATGGCGGCCTTGACCTCCTTGCCCGCGGCCTTCTTGGCGGCGAAGGCTTCCTTCAGCTTTGAGGCATCGAGGCCGACGCCGGTGGCGGCATATTCCTGGGCGACGGAAATGCCCTGGCAGTCGTAGTTGAGCCTGGCCACGATCGCCATCGGCAGCGGCTGCTTGTTCTGCGTCACCTTGCCGGTGTGCATCAGATAGGGCATCGGCGTCAGGATATGGGCGCCGTCAATGCCGTTGGCTTCGCCGCCGAGCACCAGATTGTCGCGCGTTGCCCCCCACGAAGCCTGCTTGAGCACCTCGACATCGGGCATGCCGAATTTCTCGAACAGGCCTTTCTCCTTGGCAATCATCAGCGGCGCCGCATCAGTCAATGCGATGAAGCCGAGCTTGGCGCCCGTGACTTCCGGTACGGTGGTCGCCGCATAGGCGCCGGAGGGCAGCAGCGAACGCGCCGCGGCCAGCGTTGCCGCGGTGGCCGCGCTGATCCTCAGGAAATCCCGGCGGCTGATCGCCGTTTGGGCGGAATGGCTATTGGTGCGTTTCGTCATCGTCATCTCCGGTTGGGCGCGGCTTGGGATCGGCGCCGTCGATTGCGTGTTCGACCAAAACAAAAAGCCGCCGGCCAGGCCGCGCGCGTCCGTCCATCCGGGATCGCGTGTTGACCTGAGCGGCAGCTTTGCCTGTAGCGCCCGCCATTGGACGCGTATTCCGTGACCCGACAAGAGTCTGCCTATTACAAAGCAGGAACCGTGCCAGTTTCGGAATGGACGACAAACATCAATGATATCAAGGGCATGCCAAATCGTCGGCGCGCCGGCCCGCCGGGCGAGCAAGCCAAACATTGTTCATTAGCGCAGTTGCACGCACATTTTTTGTGCAGTGCACAAGAATGCCGCGGAAATGATCAGGCTTCGGCGCGCGCCAATTTCTGGCCGGCAATGTAGGCGTCGATCTCGTCGGGATCGAAGATTTGGCCATCGAAGAAACCGTCGGGACCGAGCACCAGGCTTGCCCCCGCCGAACCGACCGGAGTCGCGGCCTTCAGCGCGCCCTCGACCTTGGCATTGGCACCGGGAAGCGCCACGCCAAGCCGCTTCAATGCCGAGCGGTAGAGATCGGGGCGGTAGCAGTCGCGGGCAATAGCGAGGTTTTCCGGCGTGTGCGCGACATGCCCCCAGCGCACCATCTGCGTGTAGAACCACAGCGCATGGCTCTTCCACGGGAAGTTTGCCGCCTTGTCGAAAGGCAGAAAGAAATCGCCGACGCTCAGTTCGGCGCCGCCGCCGAGCGCAAGATGTCCGCTGAGGATCGGCATCTGCAGCGCCGGCTCAAGCCCGAGGAAGGCCGGCTGCGCCATCAGGGCCGCAAGTTCGCCGCGGTTTGCCGGATCCTGGCACCAGCGCGCCGCGTGATGAAGCGCGCGCAGCAAGGCTGAGAGCGCGTCCGGCTGTTTTTCCGCCCATGCCTTGCGCACGCCGACGACTTTCTCCGGGCTGGTCTTCCAGATGGCCGCCTTGACCGTGGCGATGTGGCCGGTGCCGGCGACGACGGAGGCGCTGTTCCAGGGTTCGCCGACGCAGTAGCCGTCGATCCTGCCGGCAGCGAGCGCGTCCGCCATGAAGGGGGGCGGCACGATGACGATTTCGATTTCACGCGATGGGTCGATACCGCAGGCGGCGAGCCAGTAGCGCAGTTCGTAATTGTGCCCGGAATGCGGATGGACGACGGCGAAGCGAAGCGGATCGCCACCGGCATTCGCCCGTTCACGAATCAGCGCTCCCAATGCCTTGCCGGCCCGCGCCGGATCGAGGTCGGGTCGGGCGCCGTGCGCGGCCATGCCGGCCCAGACGGCGTTCGAAACCGTCACGCAATTGCCGCCGAGGCCGAGCGAGAACGGCACGACCGTGTCGGAGGCGAGCGGCGTCAGCCCCAGATTGCAGGCGATCGGCATCGGCCCCAGCATATGCGCGAGATCGAAATGGCCGATGGCGATGCGGTCACGGATGTTGGCCCACGACGTTTCCCGGTTGAGCGTCAGGTCGATGCCTTCGCGTAGCGCGAAGCCGATTTCCTTCGCCGCGACAAGGACAGCGCTGTCGAAGAGCGGCATGAAGCCAGCATTGATCCGGTGCTCGGCCGCCATCGTCAACTCTCCTCGGGATCCAGAAGGCCTGCCGCCGTCACCAGGCTCTGGGCGATTTCGGCGATCTTGCGGTTCTGGTTCATGGCGGTCTTGCGCAGCAGCGTATAGGCCGCGTCCTCCGACAGGCCGCGCGACTTCATCAATATGCCCTTGGCGCGATCGATCACCTTGCGGCTTTCCAATTCGCTGCGGGCTTCTTCCAGTTCGCGCGCCATGCGCGAAAACGCGTTGAAGCGGCTGATCGCCATATCGAGGATCGGCTTGACCCGCTCCTGACGCAGGCCGTCGACGACATAGGCCGACACCCCGGCTTCCACCGCGGCTTCGATCGAAGCCTGGTCCGAGCGGTCGACGAACATGGCGATCGGCCGCTTCACCACGCGCGAAAGCTGGAACATGTTTTCGAGCATGTCGCGGTTGGGATTTTCGAGGTCGATGACGATGACGTCGGGTTCGATCTCGGCGATCCGCCGCGCTATGCCGGCGACATCATGGATGACCGTGACCTGCTGATGCCCGGCCTCCCGCAATCCCGCTTCGATGATCGAAGCGCGGATGTGGTTTTCATCGATCACCAGAACAGTGAGGGATTTGCGGATCATGCCGCATTTTGCGCAGGCGAGGCGATTGTGCAATGCGGCATGGCGAGATTTATGGAAACGAAGCTGGCGTCCAGGCGCCGCCTGAGGCATTAGATGCAACGGCCGCAGCGACCAACTTGATGCCGCGGGCGCCGGCACCAGCCTTCACCTTGAGCCGCACCGGCTTTGACCGCCTTCTCTATGCCGTCGGCGACAACGAGGCGGATCGCCAGGGAAGCGAGGCAAGCGAGGGAAGGCAGCGTCAAGTTCGAGCCAGAGATTAAGAAGAACGGAGCCATCGCCGCATAGGCGTCTGCCTCCGTGGGTATGGACGGATTCACTCATGCGCAATATGGATGTGGAGGCCTGCCGTGGCGTTCACATTTTCGCCGCGTCGCTAAGGCAGGTGACGATCGTTCAATGACGCTACGCAGGGCGGGTTGCCGCCCGCAGAAGTGTCGATATCAGGGGATCTGGTCGATGACCGACAACAAGCCAGACGTTACCAAGGATTGGCAAGCGACGCAGGGCCAGAAGTCCTCCGCCACGCGTCTTCGCCTTTTCGCCGCACTCTCGTGGATCGTCGCCATTGGCGGCGAGATCTACGGGGTTATTCTGCTTCGCCAGAACAAGTTCGACCAGGGACACCTGCCGCTGATCATCGGCCTTCTGGTCGGCATCGCGATTTTTGCAATCGCCGGCAACTTGCTGTGGAAGGCGGCCAACAGGCACGATCCGGCCCGTGCATCCGACGCGGCCAGGTTCTTCTTCCAAAACCAGCTCGGCGCAATCATCACGCTGATTGCCTTCCTTCCGCTGGTTTTCCTGATCCTCACCGACAAAAACATGGATCCGCAAACCAAGAAGGTTGCCGGCGGCCTCGGCGCTGCGCTGGCCGTGCTCGCGACGGTCATGGGGATCAGTTTCAAACCCCCGTCGGTCGAACAGTACACCCAGGATATGAACGCATGCGCAGCCCAGATCAAGTCGGGGCAGCCCACCACCGCCTGTTCGCCCGATGTCGCCGCTCAGGCGCAGGCGATCGCGACGGACACCGCCGCGGTGGCGGCGGCGACGCGGGACGCGAGCCACCCCGCCGGTCAGGATGTCGTCTACTGGATCGCGCCCGAAAACGGAGCCGCGAAGTCCACCGAGCCGCATGTTTTCCACCTGTGCGCAGGCGTGAGTCCGCTGAAGGACAAGACCGTGAATAGTGGTTCCGTGACGGAGGCCTACGCACAGAACGCCGTCCGCATCACGAAGCAGATCGATATGGAACAGAAGCAGTGCGGGTTCACCCCCACAACCAGCACCAACTGAACCCGCCTGCGCTCGATCCCGTCCAGCCGTTGGTCTTGTCGAGAGGGATGGCGCGCAAGCGCAGGCTCAGTATTGACCCGCCGAAGCAACGCTAAATACCGGGATCGCCCGGCTGGCCATTATTGTCCAGCTGCAAACTTATCCGCGGCGGGCAATGACTGGGCGTCCTTACGCACGGCAGCTTCCGGCCTGAGCGCTTCGAATGGAGAATGACGTTAATGCGGCGCAAAGCAGACTTCACCCCGGCCTGATCCAGCGGCGCTTTCTCAGTGCGCCTGCCCCGCCGCTTCACCCCGCCAAGCTCCCCTGCTCCGCCTCCTCGGCATTCGGATCGCCCGGCGCCGTCGCCCAGGCCAGTTCCACCAGGGTCACCGTCCGCCGTCCCCCCCGTCAAGCTGACACACGATCAGCCTCTGCTCCTCGATATAGGTCAGCAGGCGCCGTGCGCGGCGTAGCGAGTGCGAGCCGTAGGCACGGGCGATCGCGGCATCGCTTGGGCAGGGCCAGCCCTCCTTGGCGGCGCGGGCGATCATCATGAACACGCCTTGCATGTCCTCGGGCAGCAGCGAGGCGCGCGCCGAGACATCCTGCCAGGCGTCGTTGCCTGCCATGTCGGAGCCGAGCCCGGCGCGGGCGCGGGTCAGCATGCGGCGAAACTCCGGCAGGTCCGGCACGACCGCGGCGAGGCCCTCGATGCGGCAGCGGACCACGAACTCCTGATAGAGCACGCCGATGACGCGGAAGCCGGCATCGGGTTGCGCCAAGAGGCGGCTGATGGTGTCGGGACTGCGAGCAGCGCGGCATTCGCGGTCGGCTACGAAAGCGGGATGCCGAAGAGGCGAGAGAGGCAGAACCTTGGCCGCAGCATGAGCAGGCCGTGAGCAGCGATGAAGCCGGCAAAGGTCATCCTCAGGAGGCTAAGCGGTCGGCCGGAAATAGCCGATGTCGCGCTTGCCTTGCCGGGAAATATACCGTCCGTCAGGTCCCTCCATAGCGCCAATCATCGCGCACGTCCTCCCGATCAGCGCGAAAATCAGCGTGGAGCGATCTCTGCGACGAGATCGTTCGTCGTCTTGACCCCAGCCATGAAGCCGGCGGCATTGAATTCGTTCATGACGAAGAAAGCGCCGACGCCGCGTGTCGGTGCAATCGCAACATAGAGAAACATCCCTTGCAGGCCGCCGCTCTTCTGGAGGATGAGCGGGCGATGCTCGTTAGGGAGCATGATGACCCATCCGAGACCCATGGCGTCCATCGGCCCGCCGTCATCCAGCCCCATCACCGACGCGAGCCCGTCCCGGTACAAAAAAGCCGCGTGGTTCAAAAGGCGCAACTCGGCGTCGGCCGCGGAAGGCTTGTTGTCGACATGCCAGTTCATCCAGCGCAGCAGGTCGGCCGCGGTCGAGTACAATCCACCGGCGCACTCCATGGCTGTGCTCGTCGGCACGATTGGCATGGGGCTGCCGTCGAAGTTATGGCCCTGCATCAGGCGCGGCTCGTCCTCCGGTCTTGGGTTGAAAACCGTGTCTTTCATGCCGAGGGTATCGAGGACACGCTCTCGAAGGACCTCGGCATAAGGCTTTCCAGAGACATTAGCGAGCGCCGCTCCGAGGAGGTCGTATCCGAAGTTCGAATAGAGAACGGCGGTGCCCGGCGCGAACAGCAGCGGATTGTCCTTGAGGGCGGCAATCTGCGCCTCTTTGGTGTTCGTAGAGAAAGGGTCTGAGGGGGGCGCCTCGGCCACTGGCACCTCCCGCGGAAGGCCGGAAGCTTGCGCGACGAGATCGATCAGGCGGAGGGCGCGGCCGTCCTTCTCCGGGAGCGTGACGTCCCAGCCAAGGCGATCCTGCAGCCGGTCGGTGAGTTGTACCTTGCCGTCGATCGCCAGCGAGGAAAGCACACCGCCGCAGAACACTTTGCTCACGGACGCGATGCGGAACATTGTGTCGCCGTCGGGCACTTTTTCACTCCCGTCGGCAATCTTGCCGAAACCGGCCAAGGCCGTCTCGCCGTTGCGCACGGCGCCGAAGATCAGGCCAGGCACCTTGGTGGAGAGATACAGGATCGTACCGTTGAACTGCACCGCTTCCGTCAGCAGCTTGTCCTCGGCATGTCCATAAGAGGGAAGCGTGACGGCTGCGATTGCCGTCAAAGCGATGGCCATAAGTCGGCGCGATCGAGACAAACGCATTGCCAAAATCCTTTGATAAAGCTGCAGAATAAAATCTTCGGAAAAAGGGCCGCCGCGTAGTATCTTACCATCTCTCCAGAAGCAGGAGATGTCAACAGAATGAACCGAAGGGGTAATCGGCGGAGGTAGCGTAGGTTCGGCGGATATTTGCGCTACAGTCCTGCCGTATTTCTTGTCTTCGTCAGTTGATCGCGGCTGATCTCTTCATTGGCAAACCGACCCGCTGGTAATTTAGAAGATATGTAAAGCGCCGTCGGCAAGAGGGAGTGCTGTAGCGTCGAACAACTTACAATAGCGGATCTGCGTCGCGCCAATCGTCGTCGTATGATGAAGACCGCGCTCGGCCGCCGCCTCACCCCACCGCACTCCGCTGCTCCGCCTCCACCGCATTCGGATCGCCCGGCGCCGTCGCCCAGGCCAGCTCCACGAGCGTCACCGTCCGCCGTCCGCCCCCGTCAAGCTGACACACGATCAGCCTCTGCTCCTCGATATAGGTCAGCAGGCGCCGTGCGCGGCGTAGCGAGTGCGAGCCGTAGGCNGTCCCCCCCGTCAAGCTGACACACGATCAGCCTCTGCTCCTCGATATAGGTCAGCAGGCGCCGTGCGCGGCGTAGCGAGTGCGAGCCGTAGGCGCGGGCGATCGCGGCGTCGCTCGGGCAGGGCCAGCCTTCCTTCGCCGCGCGGGCGATCATCATGAAGACGCCTTGCATGTCCTCGGGCAGCAGCGAGGCGCGCGCCGAGACGTCCTGCCAGGCATCGTCGCCTATCATGTCGGAGCCGAGCCCGGCGCGGGCGCGCGTCAGCATGCGGCGGAACTCCGGCAGGTCCGGCACGACCGAGGCGAGGCCTTCTATGCGGCAGCGGACGATGAACTCCTGATAGAGCACGCCGATGACGCGGAAGCCGGCATCGGGCTGCGCCAGCACGGCGCGCAGCACCCGGTCGACGCGCTCGCGCCGCTCCGCCAGATCCTCGGCGCTGATCGGCGGCTCCACCGGTTCGGGGCGGATTTCCAGCGCCGCCGATTTCGCCGCCATCAGCTGATCGAGCAGGTCCGGCGAGGAGCGGCGCTGCGGCCGGACGGTTTCCGGCGGCGGGGCCGCCAGGATGATCGCGCGGGCATCCTCCAGCGCCGATTCCGGCAGCGGCATCAGGCGCGGGGTCGCGTTGCGCGGACTCGTATCGGTCGGGCCGATGCGCAGACCGAGCGGACGGCGCGACAGCGCCGGGCCGAGCGCCATGAACTGCCCGCGCTCGAGGTCGCGAAAAGCCTCCGCCTGGCGCCGCTCCATGCCGAGAAGATCGGCGGCGCGCGCCATGTCGATGTCCAGAAAAGTCCGGCCCATGAGGAAATTGGAAGCCTCGGCGGCGACGTTCTTGGCGAGCTTGGCCAGCCGCTGGGTGGCGATGATGCCGGCCAGCCCGCGCTTGCGGCCACGGCACATCAAATTGGTCATGGCGCCGAGCGAGAGTTTGCGCGCCTCGTCGGAAACCTCGCCGGCAACCGCCGGCGCGAACAGCTGCGCCTCGTCTACCACCACCAGCATCGGATACCAGTGGTCGCGGGCGACCTCGAACAGCCCGCCGAGAAAGGCGGCGGCGCGCCGCATCTGGTTCTCGGCGTCGAGCCCTTCGAGATTGAGCACCGTGGAGACGCGGTGGATGCGCGCCCGCTCGCCGGCGCTCTGCAGGCCGCGCTCGGTATGCTCCTCGGCATCGATCACCAGATGGCCGAAACGGTCGCCAAGCGTGACGAAGTCGCCTTCGGGATCGATGATGGTCTGCTGTACCCAGGGCGCACTCTGCTCCAAGAGCCGGCGCAGCAGATGGGATTTGCCGGAACCCGAATTGCCCTGCACCAGAAGCCGCGTCGCCAGCAGTTCCTCAAGATCCAGCGCCGCCGGGGCGCCCGCGCTCGTCTGGCCCATCTCGATCGCAACGGTCATGTCCGACTCTCCTTGGGGAGAGGGCTTATCAACCGCATCACAGCCCGTCGAGCGCGCCATGGCCGGCGCTCCGTGTTGCGCACAGGCTGGATGCTGCTAGGGTCAAAGATACGAAACGTACCGTTTCGATTCGAGACTGCCGCTAAGGGGTGGATTCCTGTCCTTGGCATCGGCAACCGGATCAAACCGATCGCCCAAAGCCTTCATTGACGCGATGGAGATCGAGCGGCCGAAGCCGGTTTTTTGCGGACATTTGCCCGCTCCTCCAGGTCTCGCCAGAAGCCAAGCACTGTCGCCACGATCGCTTCCGGCGCGTCCTCCTGCATAAGATGCTTCGCGTTCGGCACGACATGGAAGGAAGCACTCGAAATGCGGCGCGCGAGCTCGCGACCGTCATCGATGGGAATCCACTGGTCGTCCTCGCCCCACAGGATGGCAACGGGGCAACGAATCTCGCCGTAGCGCCACTCGACCTCTTGCGAGTATTTGTCATCCATCTGAGCGATCTGGCGCCAGAAAGCTTTTTGACCTTCGGCTCCCAGCCACGGCGCGAGGTAGAGCGCCATCTCGTCCTCGCGCAGCGCATTCGCTACGGCGGCGCCGATGTAGGCGCGCAGGATTGCTTCATGAATGTAGTGCGGAAGGCCGGAAAAGACCGCCTCGTGTTTCTTGGCGGCCTGAACAAGTGGTGAGCCTTGCGGGCTGATTGCGACCGGATCGATCAGCACCAGCGACCGATAGTCGAGCCCATTGAGCAAATGACCGCGTAACGCTGTTGAGCCGCCGAAATCATGCGCGACGACATCGGGGGCACGCAGGCCCCAATGATCGTAAAGGGCCGCGAAAAGCTCGTTCTGAATGCCACGAGACACGTCGCTATCGGGTTTATCAGATCGACCATAGCCGAGCATGTCAAAGCAATAGATTCGCCTCTGTTGGCCGAGCAAAGGCGCAATTCTACGCCATGCCGACGATGAGAAAGGCGTGCCATGCAGCAATACCGCGGGTGAGCCCTCGCCCATCGCGCCCCAGGCGATCGAGTTCCCTTGAAAGGTGAAGCGTTCAGGAAGAGGCCAGTCCGCTGTCGCCATCAGTCTCTCCTCCGATCCTAGCGCAGCCAGAGACCTACCCAACGGCAACCCATGGATCAGGTTCCAATGGTCCGCCTTTCACCGGCTGGCCTGCTTGGCCCTCGGCGATCCGGCGCGCGCAGCCGCTGCAAGAATGCTCTCCATCAGGTCCTTTTCGCGCAGCGGTTTGCCGAGCAGCGGCACGTCGGGGGGCCGGTCGGCGATCGCGTCGGCGTCGGCATATCCGGTTATCATCACCGCCGGCCAATCGGACCGCAGATTGCGGGCGAACCGGATGACCTCGAGCCCCGAGACGAGCGGCATGGCAAAATCGGTGACGATGACATCGAAATCGTACGGCGCCCGCTCGATCATCGCCAGCGCTTCCGCACCGCCCCCGGCGCAGGTAACCGCAAAGCCATGTTGGCGAAGCGATTGCGCCGTCAGTTCCCGCAGTACATTGCTGTCGTCAATCAGCAGGACCGACGGATAGTCCTCGCCGGCATTCACGACGGTGTTGTCGGCATCGGACTTGTCGGCGATTTCCACCGGGCGCTCGATTGAACGCGGCAGCCAGAGCTGGACGGATGTTCCACTGCCGACGGTGCTCTCAATGCGGAGCGTGCCGCCCGATTGCTTGACGAAGCCATGCACCGTGCTCAGACCGAGGCCAGTGCCCTTGCCGACCGGTTTTGTGGTGAAGAACGGTTCAACGACCTTGGCGAGAATGTCGGCCGGTATGCCCGACCCCGTATCCTTGACGGTGACCACGACATAGTCGCCCGCCGAAATATCCTCGGCTGCACTGCCTAGCGTTCGATTTTGCGCCTCCACGATTATCGTGCCGCCGGACGGCATGGCATCGCGCGCGTTGAAAACCAGGTTCATCAGCGCCAGCTCCAGCTGGCCGGCATCGACATGCGCCGGCCACACCGTGTCGTCGACAAGCCAATCGAAACGGATCAGGCCGCCCAGAACCGGGGCCACCAACCCGTTCATGGTGCCGCCAAGCGCAGCGAGGCGCACGGCCTGCGGCCTCAGTGTCTGGCGGCGCGAGAACGCAAGCATGCGGTTGACGAGCTCGGCGCCTTGTTTTGCCGACCGGCGCGTCAGTTCCAGAACTTGCCTGGCCTGTCCATCGAACTCGGCGTGGCGCTCGAGCAATCCCAATCCGCTGAGAATTGCGGCAAGCAGATTGTTGAAATCATGCGCCAGGCCGCCGGTAAGCTTGCCAATCGCGTCGAGGCGCTGCGATTGCAGCAGCTGGTTCTCAAGCTCGCGCCGCTCGGTAACGTCCAGCAATGTGCCGAGGATCTCGGGCCTCTGGCCATCGGAACCGTTCGACAGGACGCCCTGGTCGAGGAAAATCCGGTAATTGCCGTCGGCGCATTGCCAGCGGAATTCGCAGGTGTAGGAGCCGATGGCCTTGGCTGCGAGCAGGGCTTGCCTCACTCTCGGCAGATCGTCGGGATGAACCCGGCTTAGGCCGAAGCCTGGATCGGAGGTCAGCCGTTCGGCAGGAAAGCCGGTCAAGCGTTCGACCCCTTCGGTGACAAAGCTGGCGCCGAACGGCGGCTCCGCCGCCCTTGCGTGGAAGCAGACCGGAAGAGAGCTCAAAATGGCATGCTGCCGCTCCTGGGCGCTACGCAGCGCCCGCTCGGCCTCGAGTTTTTCCTGCTGCGCCTGCAGTGCCTGGGCCAGCAGCCGTTGCTCGGCAGCCGCCTTTTGCTGGATTTCGAGCGTCTTCTCATGAAGTTCGACGAACACGGCTACCTTGGAACGCAGCATGGCCGGGTCGAAGGGCTTGAACACGTAATCCACCGCGCCGGCGTCATAGCCGCGCAGCATGTGGGCGTCTTCCTTGTTGATGGCGGTGAGAAAGATTATCGGCGTTCGCCTGGATTGCTCGCGCTGGCGAATCAATCCAGCGGTCTCGTAGCCGTCCAGCCGAGGCATCAGCACATCCAGCAGGATGACGGCGAAATCCTCTTTCAGCAGAGCGCGCAGCGCCTCTTCGCCCGACTGCACGCAGACGACTTCGCCGACAGGGGCCAGAACCTCGCCGATCGCCAGCAGATTGCGCTCGTCGTCATCCACGGCCAGGATGCGCGCCTTTGCCGGCCCTGTCGCCGGGGCCATAACCTCCAGCTTCCTCGCTCCGTTTCTCGACAGTTTCTGCATCGAGCGGCCGTCAGTTCACTGCCATGAGCGTCTTTTCCGGACCATGGACACGGGATCGCGAGCGGCCGATCCAGACACGCAGCAAGGCCAGCAGCAGGTCGAGGTCGACCGGCTTGGCGATATAGTCAGAGGCGCCGGCGTCGAGGCACTTCTGCCGGTCGCCCTTCATTGCCTTGGCGGTAACCGAGATCAACGGGATATGGGCGATTGCCGGCATGCCGCGGATCTGCCGCATCGTCTCGTAGCCGTCCATCTCCGGCATCATGATATCGATCAATGCGGCGTCGATATCCGGGCTCTGCTCCAGAAGCGCAATACCTTCCCTACCGCGCTCCGCGTGCAGCACCTGGATGTCATAGGTCTCAAGAACGCTGGTGAGCGAATAGATGTTGCGGATGTCGTCGTCGACGATGAGGACCTTTGCGCCGGCGAGGTCGAATTTATCCGGCTGTTCGGCTGCCGAACTGTCGTGGCCTCGCCCCGGGAGCGTTGCGGATATCAGGAGAGCCAGCTGCGCGAAATTCTCCGCCCGCGGAACGTCCGCCAATGCCGGATGCAAG
Organism: Mesorhizobium sp. LSHC420B00; assembly: GCF_000503055.1. GTDB lineage: Bacteria > Pseudomonadota > Alphaproteobacteria > Rhizobiales > Rhizobiaceae > Mesorhizobium. The sequence continues at coordinate 216,483 of NZ_AYVY01000003.1, forward strand.
GCGAGCGACTGTTGCAGCGCTTCCGGATGCGGCGCGAAGAACAACAGTCGCGACACGGACTGCCCGAACAGGACGGCAATCTCATCCAGCATCTGGGCGTTGTCCTTGGCCGAGCGGCCAAGGCCGAGCACAACGGCATCATAGCCGGCGATGCCGATGTCGTCGGCATTCGCCGCGACGCGGCCGATCGCGGTGACCGAGGTGACGCCGTCGCGGATCGCCTCGATCAACGAGAGACGGCGCTCGGGATCGGTATCGGCAATGAGGACTCGGCGCTGGACGCGGAGCTTTCTGGAGTGAATGTCCTGGAAGACCTTCATCAGTTCGTCCGCCGACACGGGCTTGGTTGAAATACTGGATGCGCCCTTGCGGGCAAGCACCTCGATATCTTCGGCACCCGAGATGACATGGACGGGAATGTCCTTGGTTTTCGGGTCATGGCGAAGCAGATCGAACAACACCCAGCCGTCGATATCCGATAGTCCGAGATCCAGCGTGATCGCATCGGGAACCAGCTTGCGGGCCAAAGCCAGCGTGCCAGAGCCCGCGGTCGACAGGACGCCCTTCAGCCCGGCCGAACGCGCCAGGCCGAGCAGCAAACCGCCAAAGGTCGGGTCGTCCTCGACGATCAGCACGACCCTATCTTCCGGTGAGATCGTATCGCGGTCATCAAGCAATTCGGAGGATGGCGGGCTCGGCTGCGCCGTCGTCGCGACCACCTCCATCGCCGGCAGCAAGGCCGCTTGCGGGGCCAAGGCCATCCGAGGTCCGTCGAACGGGATGACCAGCGTGAACGTCGAACCCTTGCCCGGCGTGCTCTCGACCCGCAATTCGCCGCCGATCAGCCGGGCGATCTCCCGGCTGATCGAGAGCCCAAGCCCGGTGCCGCCATATTTGCGACTGGTGGTGCCGTCGGCCTGCTGGAAGGCCTCGAAAATCAGCTTCTGCTTGTCCTGCGGAATACCGATGCCCGTATCGGTGACCGCGATAGCGAGCGCTTCCATCGGTTGCACCGAGCCGTTGTGACGGCCAGTCTTTTCGGCCCGGAAATTCAAGCTGACTTCGCCCTCGGAGGTGAACTTGAACGCGTTCGACAAGAGGTTGAGCACAATCTGCTGCAAGCGCTTCTCGTCGGTGCGGACGGTCTCCGGAAGCTCGGGATCGACGTTGATGGCGAAGCCAAGCCCCTTGTCGGTCGCCAGCTGCCGGAAGGTTCGCTCCATATGCTGGCGAAGATGCACCACCGGCATGTCATTGATATCGATCGAGACGGTACCCGATTCGATCTTCGACAGATCGAGGATATCGTTGATGAGGCTCAAAAGGTCGGTGCCGGCCGAGTTGATGGTGCGCGCGAACTCGACCTGCTTGTCGTTGAGATTGCCTTGCTGGTTGGTTGCGAGCAGGTTTGAAAGGATGAGCAGCGAGTTCAGCGGCGTACGCAGTTCGTGGCTCATATTGGCGAGGAATTCCGACTTGTATTTCGAGGTAAGCGCCAGCTGCTCGGCCTTCTCCTCCAGCGCACGGCGCGCCATCTCGATTTCGAGGTTCTTGTTCTCCACCTGCTTCTTTTCGTTCTCGAGCAACTGCGCCTTTTCCTGCAGCTCCTCGTTGGTGGCGTGCAGCTCTTCCTGCTTTTTGGTCAGCTCGGTCTGACGCGCCTGCAGCTCCGAGGTCAGCAGCTGCGACTGCTTGAGCAGGCCTTCGGTGCGCATGGTGGCGGCGATGGTGTTGAGAACGATGCCGACGGATTCCATCAGTTGGTTCAGGAACGACTGGTGCGTGTCGCGGAATTCGCTGAACGAGGCGAGTTCGATGACGGCCTTCACCTCGTCTTCGAACAGAGCCGGAAGAATGATCACGTTCGCTGGCGCGGCATTGCCAAGGCCGGACGTGACACGCAGGAAATTGGGCGGCACATTGTCCAGCATGATGGCGCGCTTGTCGGCGGCACTTTGCCCGACAAGGCCTTCGCGCAGATCGAGGCGTTGCTTGATCTCCGCCTTGCTTTCGGCGCCATAGGAGGCGGCGAGTTCCAGATAGAATTCATCCTCGTCGCGGTTGGTCACGTAGAACACGCCATATTGCGCATTCACCAGCGGGGCGAGTTCGGACATGATGAGACGCGAGACCGTGGCCAGGTCGCGCTCGCCCTGCAGCATGCGCGAGAACCGGGCGAGATTGGTCTTCAGCCAGTCCTGCTCGGCATTCTTCAGCGTCTGGTCCTTCAGATTGCGGATCATCTCGTTGATGTTGTCCTTCAGCGCCGCGACCTCGCCGGAGGCCTGGACGCTGATCGAGCGGGTCAAATCGCCCTTGGTCACCGCCGTCGACACCTCGGCAATCGCGCGCACCTGCGTGGTCAGATTGGCGGCGAGCTGATTGACGTTGTCGGTCAGGTCGCGCCAAAGGCCGGCAGCGCCAGGCACACGGGCTTGGCCGCCGAGCTTGCCTTCGATGCCCACTTCGCGGGCGACGTTGGTCACCTGGTCGGCGAAGGTCGCAAGCGTCTCGATCATGCCGTTGATGGTGTCGGCGAGCGAGGCGATCTCGCCCTTGGCATCGACCGTCAGCTTGCGCTTGAGATTGCCTTGCGCGACCGCCGTCACGACATCGGCGATGCCGCGCACCTGGTTGGTCAGGTTCGTCGCCATCAGATTGACGTTGTCGGTCAGGTCCTTCCAGGTGCCGGCGACGCCCTCCACCCGTGCCTGGCCGCCAAGTTTGCCCTCGGTGCCGACCTCGCGGGCGACACGCGTCACTTCGCCGGCAAAGGAGTTCAACTGGTCGACCATGGTGTTGATGGTCGATTTCAGCTCCAGGATCTCGCCCTTGACGTCGACGGTGATCTTCTTCGACAGGTCGCCGCGCGCCACTGCGGTGGTGACCTCGGCGATGTTGCGAACCTGGCCAGTCAGGTTCTCGGCCATCGAATTCACATTGTCGGTCAGATCTTTCCAGGTGCCGGCAACGCCGCGCACCTGCGCCTGGCCGCCGAGCTTGCCCTCGGTGCCGACCTCGCGCGCCACGCGCGTCACTTCCGAGGCAAAGGAATTCAGCTGGTCGACCATCGTATTGATGGTGTCCTTCAGCTCGAGGATCTCGCCGCGCACGTCGACCGTGATCTTCTTCGACAGATCGCCAAGCGCCACCGCAGTCGTCACCTCGGCGATGTTGCGCACCTGCCCGGTCAGGTTGGCGGCCATCGCATTGACGTTGTCGGTCAGGTCCTTCCAGGTGCCGGCAACGCCGCGCACCTGCGCCTGGCCGCCGAGCTTGCCGTCGGAACCGACTTCGCGCGCCACGCGCGTCACCTCGGAGGCGAAGGAATTCAGCTGGTCGACCATCGTGTTGATGACGTCCTTGATCTGCAGGATCTCGCCCAATGCATCGACCGTGATCTTCTGGGTGAGGTCGCCGGTCGCAATTGCCGTCGCCACCTTGGACACGTCGCGCAACTGCACGGTCAGATTGCCGGCCATGGCATTGACATTGTCGGTCAAATCTTTCCAGGTGCCGCCGACACCCTCGACATGCGCCTGGCCGCCGAGCTTGCCTTCCGATCCCACTTCGCGCGCCACACGCGTCACTTCCGAGGCGAAGGAATTGAGCTGGTCGACCATCGTGTTGACGGTGTCCTTGAGCTCCAGGATTTCGCCCTTGACGTCGACGGTGATCTTTTTCGACAGGTCGCCGCGGGCCACTGCCGTGGTGACCTCGGCGATGTTGCGCACCTGTCCGGTCAGGTTGGCGGCCATCAGGTTGACGTTGTCGGTCAGGTCCTTCCAGGTGCCGCCGACGCCCTTCACCTCGGCCTGGCCACCGAGCTTGCCTTCGGTGCCGACCTCGCGCGCCACACGCGTCACTTCGGACGCGAAGGAGTTCAATTGATCGACCATCGTGTTGATGGTGTCCTTGAGCTCGAGGATTTCGCCCTGCACGGCGACAGTGATCTTCTTCGACAGGTCGCCTGAAGCGACGGCGGTCGTTACCTCGGCGATGTTGCGGACCTGGCCGGTCAGGTTCTCGGCCATCGAATTGACGTTGTCGGTCAAGTCCTTCCAGGTGCCGGCGACGCCACGCACCTGAGCCTGGCCGCCGAGCTTGCCCTCGGTGCCGACCTCGCGCGCCACGCGCGTCACTTCGCCGGCAAAGGAGTTCAGCTGGTCGACCATGGTGTTGATGGTCGATTTCAGCTCGAGGATCTCGCCCTTGACGTCGACTGTGATTTTTTTCGACAGGTCGCCAAGCGCCACAGCCGTGGTCACCTCGGCGATATTGCGCACCTGGCCTGTCAGGTTTTCGGCCATCAGGTTGACGTTGTCGGTCAGGTCCTTCCAGGTGCCGCCGACACCTTCGACGCGCGCCTGGCCGCCGAGCTTGCCTTCGGTACCGACCTCGCGCGCAACGCGCGTCACTTCCGAGGCGAAGGAATTGAGCTGGTCGACCATCGTGTTGATGGTGTTCTTGAGCTCGAGGATTTCGCCCTTCACATCGACGGTGATCTTCTTCGACAGGTCGCCGGAAGCGACGGCGGTCGTCACCTCGGCGATGTTGCGCACCTGCCCGGTCAGGTTCGTCGCCATGGCGTTGACGTTGTCGGTCAGGTCCTTCCAGGTCCCGGCCACACCTTTCACGCGGGCCTGGCCGCCGAGCTTGCCTTCGGTGCCGACCTCGCGCGCCACGCGCGTCACCTCCGAGGCGAAGGAGGCCAGTTGCCCGACCATGGTGTTGACGATCTTGCCGATGCGCAGGAATTCGCCGCGCAACTGCCGGCCGTCGATTTCGACCATCATCGTCTGCGACAGGTCGCCTTTGGCGACCGCGCCGATGACGCGCGCCACTTCGGCCGTCGGCTGAACCATGTCCTCGATCAGATCGTTGACGGAACGGACGCTCGATTCCCAACTGCCGGTAGCGTTGCGGACACGGCCGCGTTCGCCGATCCGGCCATCCTTGCCGACGACCTTGCTGAGGCGTTCGAACTCGCGCGTGACCTGATCGTTGAGTTCTACGATTTCGTTGAAGGTGTCGGCGATCTCGGAATCGAGGCCGGTGTAGACATTATCGATGCGAACGGAGAAATCACCGCTCCGAAAAGCCTTCAGCGCGTTCAGTATTTGACGGTGGTCCAATTGCCTTGTGGATGCAAGCACGCTCACAGCGCCCCTCCCAGCTCACGGATTTCTTGAATGTCTTGGTGAAACTGTCCCCTGCGGCCGACACAACTCCCCGCAAGCGCAATAACGCGGCATGCTCGATTTGGTTCCAGACGAAATTGCCGCTATGCGGCAGGAATTTCGCAGCCGCATTCACGAAACGACGAGCAACAAAGATCTATAATGGTTGTATCGATCACTATTTATGCCAAACGGAACATCTCGAAAAAACTCTCGTTGGGTATAGATCGCGATAGAGCGATGCAACTCGATGGAGACACTAAGATGATGAAAATTCTCTCTGCATTCCTACTTGCTATCGGCCTGGCCACATCTGCCATGGCACAATCGATGGGCTCCGGGACCGGTAGCGCCGATGGCAATACCGGCGTCAACACAGGCACTTCCGGCGGCAACATCGGGACCGGCAGCGCAACTACCCCGAACACGATCGATCCGAACGCAACGAACGCCACCACGCCGCAGACAAACGGTATGGAGGACCGCTGCAAGGATACGGCGGGCAGCGATACCGACAACAATACCCCCAGCGGCGCCATGACGTCGGATATGCAGAACTGCAACAAGTAACGGAGTTTTGCTCAGCGGTCATTTCAGCCCGCTGCCTGGTTCAGACCCGGCGCTCGCGGTTCAAACCACAGCCAGAAAAATGCACTGACCGGGCACGGGCTCACTACTTTTGGACCGGCGAGCCCAAGCCGGGCGGCCGACTACACTAGTCTCAGCTAGGTTCCGCGATAGGCGGCGGGCAGCCCGGTAGCGCAAAGAGTGGGGGAGTCATTTCCAAGCAGTTATATGCGACGATGGCTTAGTCCAATTTAATGGACGATTTCGGTTAAGCGCTGCAACTGATAAAACAGTTAGGAAACAGTTGGCACTCTCGCTGAAAACAGCGGCGGAACAGTGTCCGATGCGCACTGAAAACAGTGAAGGAACAGCGACCCGGGCAAGGGAATTTCATGCCTGAAAACAGACCGGAAACAGACGGGACGCGACCCTGGATTCTGGCGCACTATGTCCAGACTCCAATAGCGCGCGACGAATGGGATTCGCGACCAGTACGCGCGCCAGGGGGAGTTAGCTCAAAGAACCTGTATTAGGTGGCAGTTAGATAGTGTCTCAGTTTGAAATTTTGCCGCACGCCGCTCGCCTGTCGCACCGCGCACGGCGCACGACCGGCCGAACCAAAGAAGAGGCGCGCTCCCTTGTTTCGCGCCGTATCCCCATCTAGCCTGCACTACTTTCAGTTGTGGGGATCGGGTATGAAACAGAATCAGGTTGGCACTCGGCGATCATTCGCAGGCAACGCATTGGCCATCGGGCTTTTGATGTCGAGCATATCTCTGGCAGGGTGCACTACAGTTTCGACTAGCGGCGCGGATGGATGGCTTACGAAGCGAACTGCTTACGGGGTTTCCGACGCAATGGCTAAGAAGGGCATGATGCCCGTAGCCGTCGACTGCCGGTTCGATAGAACAGATCCGGACAATGCGGCCTTTGGATCCAAGGTTACGTGGAAACCTGCCCCACCAAACTTCCTCTGGCAGTGGCATGTCGGCTATCCCGATTACGTTGCGACGAAGGAAGCTAGATCACGCGCAATGGGCCTCCATCGCGTGTTTTCGAAAAGGGTTCGTGATCAGGCAACAGGTCAAGTGGTTCAGTGTTCGATCTGGACGAATTGAAGCCGCTCGGCCTCGGCCCAAAAGGGAATCGATTCCGGCTTGGGGGTGACTACCGATAAACGCGATTATCGCTGGCGTCCGTCACAGCTGAAGAGGGAACCGATGGCAGAAGCTCAGCACATCACGAAGATCGTCGACGGCGTGGCAGCCTACGACTCGGAGAAAGCGAAATGAGCCACCAAGCTGCAATAATGCGAGCACTTCTCGTTGGCATCCCTTTCCTGATTCTTATGGCGTTTCTGCTTTGGATGGCAAACCGCTCAAGGATCGTCATGGCAAACGCCGCGAAAGAGATCGCCAAAGAAATTCGGGAAAATACGGCAGCGGTGAAGGCTCTTAGCGAGCGTATCGACAAAATGAAGCGTTAGTCCAAAAGACCGATTTTCATGTGGCGATACCGGGCGCCGTCGAGCCACCGCATCCAATTGGCCGGTATAATTAGCGGTATCCCGGTCGACCGCTGCAGCTGAAAACAGTTGGGGAACAGTAGCTTCGGACCTCAGTCTTGGCTCGGCTTACCAGACATGCGGTTGTCGATATCAGTCAGCTTGGCCAAGATGCCTTCTTGCGCCTGCACCATCGCTTGCTGAACATGGATGAGTTTGAACGTGAGCCAGATAGAAACCCAAAGGCTTGCTGCGAGATAAATCAGCATCGGCATCCAGGAGATGAAGATCCCGAGCAGCGAGTTTTCCGATTCCATATTGCCCCCACATACGATGTTGCCGCGATATCCTTGCCGCCGGGCGTGCATGAACGCAAGCTACTGGCGCCAAGATCGATATCTTGTCCACCGCTGTCAGGCATTGCTGCTTCGGACCTGAAAAATGTTTTGTGCGGTGCGCTGGCGGTGCCCCGGACCTTTCCAAGGCAAGGGCCCCTGAGGGGGTGGAAACTAATTTTCTGAAAACGTGAAAGAACTTTTGGTGGAGCCAATCGGAATCGAACCGACGACCTCTTGAATGCCATTCAAGCGCTCTCCCAACTGAGCTATGGCCCCACTCCGGCAGTTCGCCGGCGCCGTTTCCGGCGAAGAGATCCGGCGCGGGTTGAGACCGCGTCGTTAGTGCAGGCGGCTTCTAACCCCGCCTTCAGTCAATATCAAGCCTTCAAGAACCGCTTTTTCTAGGCAGCGCCGCGAAAGCCGGCGAATGCGGTTCGCTCAGACTTCGTCGTCGTCTTCGCCGACGCCGATCATGTCGGCAACGTCGTCGTCTTCTTCCTCCTCGTCGGCAAGGAACGCGTCATCCTCGTCATCGCCAAGGTCAACGTCGTCCTCGTCATCGCCGAGATCGGGAAGCTCGTCGGCCTTCGCGTCCTCGTCCGCCTCTTCGAGAGAGACGACCTCGACGCCCTCTTCCTCCTCGGCGTCCACTTCCTTCTCGGCAACTTCCTCTTCCTCCTCGAGGGCGGCTATCTTGCCTTCCTCGAAATAGGAGCGCGGATAGCTCTTGCCCGTGTAAGGCGAGACGATCGGGTCCTTGTTCAAGTCATAGAATTTTCGACCCGTCTCCGGGTCGATGCGTTTGGTGCCAAGTTCGGGTTTTGCCACAGCAAGCCTCGTCGATGAAAGTTTGGTCCCCTTAACCAGAGTTTACGGCGCTGTCAAAGCGAAAAGCCGGCGTCCCAAAAAGCTTGAATTCGAAGGCCTTCGTACCAAGGGGATGACCATCTCGATCCGCCATGATAGGAGACCGCGCAAACCACAAGAAAATGGCCGGCCGCCGGCGTTTCCAGGAAAGAACCATGTCGCACACTGCCGCCCCGAAGCAGGCCACCGCCCGAAAATCATCTGGTCTTTCCGGCGCGGCACGGGTGCCGGGCGACAAGTCGATCTCGCACCGTTCCTTCATGTTTGGCGGGCTGGCCTCCGGCGAAACCCGCATCACCGGACTACTGGAAGGCGAGGACGTGATGCGTACGGGCGCTGCCATGAAGGCGATGGGCGCTCATATCGAGAAGCATGGCACTGAGTGGGTGATCCGCGGAACCGGCAATGGCGCGCTGCTGCAACCGGAGGGCCCGCTCGATTTCGGCAATGCCGGCACGGGCTCCCGCCTCACCATGGGCCTGGTCGGCACCTATGACATGGAAACCACCTTCATCGGCGACGCCTCGCTGTCCGGCCGGCCGATGGGCCGCGTGCTCGAACCGCTTCGCCAGATGGGCGTGCAGGTGCTGAAGGCGACGCCCGGCGACCGCATGCCGATCACGCTGCGCGGGCCCAAGCACGCCGCGCCGATCACCTACCGCGTGCCGATGGCCTCGGCACAGGTCAAGTCGGCGGTGCTGCTGGCGGGGCTGAACACGCCGGGCATCACCACGGTCATCGAGCCGGTGATGACGCGCGACCACACCGAAAAGATGCTCAAGGGGTTCGGCGCCAATCTGTCGGTCGAGACCGACGAGCGCGGCGTGCGCCACATTTTCATCGAAGGCCAGGGCAAGCTCACCGGCCAGACCATCGCGGTGCCTGGCGACCCCTCCTCGGCCGGCTTTCCGCTGGTGGCGGCGCTGATCGTGCCGGGCTCGGACATCACCATCGAAAACGTGCTGATGAACCCGACCCGCACGGGGCTTCTTTTGACGCTGCAAGAAATGGGCGCCCGGATCGACATTCTCGACCGCCGCAATGAAGGCGGCGAGGATGTTGCCGACCTGCGCGTGCGTTACTCCGAGCTGAAAGGCGTCACCGTGCCGCCCGAACGGGCGCCGACCATGATCGACGAGTATCCGGTGCTTGCCGTGGCGGCGAGCTTTGCCGAGGGCGAAACGCTGATGCTCGGGCTTGAAGAACTGCGGGTGAAGGAATCCGACCGGCTGTCGGCGGTCGCCAACGGGCTGAAGCTCAACGGCGTCGATTGCAGCGAGGGCGAGGCCACGCTGGCCGTGCGCGGAAAACCTGGCGGCAAGGGCCTCGGCCAGCATCCCAACGGACAGGGCACCATCGTCCAGACCCATCTCGACCACCGCATCGCCATGAGCTTCCTGGTGATGGGGCTGGCGACGGAAAAACCGGTAACCATCGACGACCAGGCGATGATCGCAACGAGCTTTCCGGAATTCATGGGGCTGATGAAGGGGCTGGGTGCGGAGATCGAGTGAGATACTTTTACGTTCATTGGAAACATCGCATACCGGAGGAGCCGTCCCGTCTCTGGTATGAAGTTGCCGACGACAATTTCCAGAACCGGACTATCGAGTTCTATACCGATGGCTCCGTGGGTTTTGCCATTCGCGGCGCTGCCCTCGACGGGTCGGAGGATATTGAGATCGGGGGCACCAGAAATTCCGTAGAAGGCTTTCCCGATCTCACAGAGATCAATTCCGACAATCAGTTCGAGGCCTCGGAGGTCAACGCGGTTGACTTCGAGCGTCGATGGAGTGAGGCACTTGCATCGAGGTTTCGAATGACGACAGGCTTCACCATCGCCATCGACGGCCCTGCAGGCGCTGGAAAGGGCACCCTTGCCCGACGGCTCGCCGATCACTACCGGCTAAACCTGCTCGACACCGGCCTCACCTATCGCGCGGTGGCGCATTCGCTGCTCCGGCTCGGCCTGCCGCTCGACAATGTCTCGGCCGCTGAGACCGCGGCTCGTCAGGTCGATCTGGCAAAGCTCGACCGCGCCGTGCTTTCGGCACACGCCGTCGGAGAGGCTGCCTCGAAAGTGGCTGTCATCCCGTCGGTGCGGCGCATCCTGGTCGACAAGCAGCGCGACTTTGCAAAAACCCCGCCGGGCGCGGTGCTCGACGGCCGCGACATCGGCACTGTCGTCTGTCCCGATGCCGACGTAAAACTCTATGTCACGGCCAGTGCCGAGGTGCGGGCAAAGCGGCGGCTGGACGAAATCGAGAGCATCGGCGGCACTGCCAATTTCGATGAAATCCTTGCCGATATCGTGCGTCGCGACGAGCGCGACATGGGCCGCATGGACTCGCCCTTGAAACCGGCAGCCGATGCGCACTTGCTCGACACGTCGGAAATGGCTATAGAAGCCGCGTTTCTGGCAGCTCGGGCGATCATCGATGACGTCCTGGCCAAGAGAAACGAAGCCTGAGCCGGGTTTTCCTGCCGCCGCCCATTGCCGGCGACAAAAAGAATTCCCATATCGGGCATGAACCAGCCTGCCAGCATTCTTCATGCGCCGGAATTGCCGCCCAAAGGCGGCCAGGGCTTTTTGCCCGGAACGCCGGCAGGCCAACGCAACGCTAACCCACGGCGCCCGCCCCGCGACAGATTGCGGGGCATTCCAGGAGAAACTATGTCAGTTGCAAATCCCACTCGCGATGATTTCGCGAGCCTGCTCGAAGAATCATTTTCCGCCGGCCATTCCGGCGAAGGCCAGGTCGTCAAGGGCATCATCACCGCCATTGAGAAGGACATGGCCATCATCGACGTCGGCCTCAAGGTCGAAGGCCGCGTGCCGCTGAAGGAATTCGGCGTCAAGGGTAAGGACACGACGCTCAAGGTCGGCGACACGGTCGAGGTCTATGTCGAGCGTATCGAGAACGCGCTTGGCGAAGCCATGCTGTCGCGTGAAAAGGCCCGCCGCGAAGAGAGCTGGGTCCGTCTCGAAGAGAAGTTCACCAAGGGCGAACGCGTCGAAGGCGTCATCTTCAACCAGGTCAAGGGCGGCTTCACCGTCGACCTCGACGGTGCCGTGGCTTTCCTGCCGCGCAGCCAGGTCGATATCCGCCCGATCCGCGACGTCTCGCCGCTGATGCACAACCCGCAGCCCTTCGAGATCCTCAAGATGGATCGCCGCCGCGGCAACATCGTGGTGTCGCGCCGCACCGTACTCGAGGAAAGCCGCGCCGAACAGCGTTCGGAAATCGTGCAGAACCTCGAAGAAGGCCAGGTGGTCGAAGGCGTCGTCAAGAACATCACCGACTATGGTGCGTTCGTCGACCTCGGCGGCATCGACGGCCTGCTGCACGTCACCGACATGGCATGGCGCCGCGTCAACCATCCGACCGAAATCCTCAATATCGGCCAGACGGTCAAGGTGCAGATCATCCGCATCAACCAGGAAACCCACCGCATCTCGCTCGGCATGAAGCAGCTCGAGAGCGATCCGTGGTCCGAGATCGGCACCAAGTTCCCGATCGGCAAGAAGATCAAGGGTACCGTTACCAACATCACCGACTACGGCGCATTCGTCGAGCTGGAGCCGGGCATCGAAGGCCTCATCCACGTTTCGGAAATGTCGTGGACCAAGAAGAACGTGCATCCCGGCAAGATCCTGTCGACGACGCAGGAAGTCGACGTGGTGGTGCTCGAAGTCGATCCGGCCAAGCGCCGCATCTCGCTCGGCCTCAAGCAAACGCTGGAGAACCCGTGGGAGGCCTTCGCGCGCAGCCATCCGGTCGGCAGCCAGGTTGAGGGCGAGGTCAAGAACAAGACCGAGTTCGGCCTGTTCATCGGCCTCGAAGGCGATGTCGACGGCATGGTCCACCTTTCCGACCTCGACTGGACCCGTCCGGGCGAGCAGGTGATCGAGGAGTACAATCGCGGCGACATGGTCAAGGCGCAGGTGCTCGACGTCGACATCGACAAGGAGCGCATCTCGCTCGGCATCAAGCAGCTGGCCAAGGACACGGTCGGCGAAGCGGCGACGTCAGGCGAACTGCGCAAGAACGCAGTCGTCACCTGCGAGGTTATCGGCGTGAAGGATGGCGGTCTGGAAGTGCGGCTGGTCGACAGCGGCATCGAGACCTTCATCAAGCGCTCCGACCTCAGCCGTGACCGCGACGAGCAGCGCCCCGAGCGCTTCACTGTCGGCCAGAAGGTCGACGCCCGCGTCATCGCCTTCGACAAGAAGACCCGCAAGCTGCAGGTCTCGATCAAGGCGCTGGAAATCGCCGAAGAGAAGGAAGCGGTCGCCCAGTACGGTTCGACTGACTCCGGCGCTTCGCTGGGCGACATCCTGGGTGCCGCGCTGAAGAAGCAGGGCAGCTAAGCCAACACTGCGCCTCGCGCAGGTTGTAAACGAAACAAAAAGCCCCGCCGGAGCGATCCGGCGGGGCCTTTTTTGCACCCGACCTGAATTTCAGGCCCTGCCGTAAAGCGGCACCAGCGTGCCGCTCATCGCCAGATTGGCCGGCGAAGCGAGGTAGGCAATGGCCTCCGCGGCTGCTTCCAAGCTGACCCATTTGCTGAAATCGGCGCCCGGCATGTCAGCCCGGGTGGCCGGCGTGTCTAGGGTCGAGGGCGCCACGGCGTTGACCAGTATGCCCTTGCCCTTCAGCTCTTCGGCCATCGCCACGGTCATCGCGGCGACCGCCGCCTTGGCGGCAGCGTAAGCCACCTTGCCGGAGCCGCGCCGCGGATCGAGCCCGGCTCGCGCGGTGACATTGACGATGCGGCCCGATACGGAAGATTCCAGCATCGAGCGTATCGCCGCGCGGCAGCACAGGAAGGTGGTGCGGGCGTTGGTGTCCATCATCTCGGCAAAGGAGGCGGGCTCGATCTTCTCGACCGGTGCGGCGGTGAAGCCGCCGGCCAGATGCACCGATGCCCACAAATCCGGAACGCTAGCATAGAAGGCATCGACCTTGGCAGCGTCGGCGAGGTCGACATTGTGCGCCAGCCTGACGCGGTCATGTGCCGGGAAGGGAAAATGGGCAGGCGCGGCAGCGTGGGCATTGGGCACATGGCAAATCGCGCCCTGCTCCAGCAGTTTCCCTACGACCGCGCCGCCAAGCGCCCCGGTGCCGCCGGTCACCACGATATGTCTGCCGTCCAGTGTTTCCGTCATATTCGACCGCTCCGTCGTTGCGCGCCGCCGATGCGGAAGGTCGCGCCTTTCGCGCAATCACTCAACCGAAATCTCGATGACGTAGGGTCGTCCCGCCGCCCGCGCGCGCCGTAGCGCGTCCGCCAAGCCGCCGGCGCCGGAAATCCGCTCGGCGGCAATGCCATAGGCTTCGGCCAATTTGCAGAAATCCGGCGGTGCCGGGGAGACGCCGACCGGCTCGACGCCGACATCGAGCATCGAGGTTTCGATCTCGCGGTAGCCGCGATTGTTCCAGACGGCGAAGATCACCGGCGCCGCCGCGTCGAGCGCGGCGCCCAGTTCCGGCAGGGTGAACTGGAAGCCGCCGTCGCCGGTGAGACAAACGACCGGCGCCTCAGGCCTGGCAAGGGCAGCACCGATCGCCGCCGGCGGGCCATAGCCGAGCGCGCCGAAGCCGGTAGCGGCGTTGAACCAGCCGCCCGGCCGGTCGTGATCGTAATAGAGGTTGGCGGCGTAGACCGGCTGGGTCGAATCGCCGACGATGATCGAGCCAGGCAGCGCATCACGGATCGTCTCGACGGCGCGCAATTGCGCCTGCATAGCTGGGCCAATCTCGGCAAAGGCCGCTTGCCGCGTCGCGGCCGCGCGAGCGGCGCCGTCGCCTGATTGCGCCTGGCCCATGCCGAGTTCGGCATGCAGCGCCTCGAGCGCTGCGCCACAATCGGCCTGGATCGAAATCCGGGCCGGCCGCCTGGTAAGTTGGTCGGCGCCGATGTCGATGCGGATCAGATTGGCGGGCAGGACAAAACCGCCGTCGCCATAGCCGTCATAATCGGTCGGACCGAATTCGGTACCGGCGGCGATGACCAGGTCGGCATCGGCCATCAGCGCACGCACCGCCTTCAGGCTGGGGCTGGCCGGCACGCCAAGCGGATGGCGATAGAGCAGGCCGCGCGCATTGGCGGTCTGGACGACCGGCGCTCCCAACCTCTCGGCCAGGCGCTGCAACGGCGCTTCGGCAGCTTTGGCGCCGCCGCCGGCCAGGATAAGCGGCCGGCGGGCGGCAGCGCAAAGCCTGGCTGCCTCAGCGATCACCGCGGCGCCCGGCTCGGGCGGGGCCGAATTCCGCAGCAGCGCCACGATGCCGGTGGCGGGCATGGTCATGACATCGGTCGGGATCTCGATATGCACTGGCCCCGGACGCGAGGATGAAAAAAGTGCAAAAGCGCGGGCGAGCACGCCGGGCAATTCGCCGGCCTCGGTGACACGGTGCGAAAACAGCGCCACCTTCTCCATCATGCCGCGCTGGTCCGGCAGTTCATGCAGATGGCCAAGGCCCTTGCCCAGCGTCGGCGTGGCGTTGACGCCCGAGATTACCAGCATCGGCACCGAATCGGCGCGCGCCTGGCCCATGGCGGTGATGGTGTTGGTCAGCCCCGGCCCGGTGATGACGAAGGCGACACCCGGCTTGCCGCTGGCGCGCGCATAGCCGTCAGCCATGAAGCCGGCGCCCTGCTCGTGGCGCGGCGTGACGTGACGGATCTTCGACCGCGCAAGCCCGCGGTAGAGCTCGACCGTGTGCACGCCGGGAATGCCGAAGACGGTGTCGACGCCGTGCGCTTCCAGCAAGGTGATGAGCGCTTCGCCGATCGTCGTCATTGTCTTAGCACCGGGCGCGTGAGGCAGGTTGGGCCGCCCTCGCAGGCAATGCACAGCGCATCGGCCTCGAATGTCGAGACCGTACAGCCGGCGGCCTGCATGGCAGCCGCCGTCTTCGGAAAACCGGCAACGGCGATAACCTGGCGCGGCGCGGTCGGCAGGACGTTCAGGCTGAGCCCGCTCGAGGCGAAGAATTCGTCGGCGTCGCCCTCGACCAGGCGAATGCCATGCGCACGCAGCATCTGGTGGAAGGCGACCGGCAGGAGCGGCCCATAGACCAGCGCCAGATCGTCGGCGAGCGGGCTGATCACCGACATCAGATGCAGGCAGGCGTCCTCGCCTTGCCAGAGCGGCAGGTCGAAGCCATAGACCTGGATGCCTTTGGGTGAAAGCAGGTTGGAGAGCTGCTGGATGCCGTGCTGATTGGTGCGTACGCCGCGGCCGACCGCCAGTGTGTTTGCATCCATCCACACGCAGTCGCCGCCCTCGACCTGGCCGGGAGTCTCGATACGGCCGAGGACAGGTATGCCCATGCGCCCATAAGCTGCCTCGTGCAGGCCGGGCTCGGGCCGGCGCAGCGCCTTGCCCATGGCAAGGATGACCGCGCCATGGTCGGTCATCAGCGAGGGATCGTGGGTAAAGACAGAATCGGCAAGCCCGTCATCGGCGTCGCTCAGCCATTCGATCTCGGCGCCTGAGCCGGAAATCAGCCCGGCCAGCGCTTCATGCTGGGCCGCCGCTTTTTGCGGATCGAAGCCGGGACCGTAGTGCCATTCCAGTGCTTCGGCCCGATGCATGGCGCTGGCGGCGGAGCGCATCAGCACGCGCTGCAGCGGCCCGGCCATCGACTGCGACCCGTATGCTTTGCCCACTAAATTCTCCTGAAACGCGCTCCCTCCTGCCAATAGCCACTCGGCAGGCCGTGATCAATGGTCCAAAAACTGCGGTTGACGGAGGCAAGCGGAACGGTCCATCTTGAGAATCGGAACGCTGTCCAGTGACGGGTAATGGGTAATAAATTCCAGCAAGGACTGCCTCGGCTGCTCCGCGGGGCACCGCGACGATGACAGCGCCGGCCACCGCCCTGAAGCATACGGTGCAGAACGGCGCCGCCGAAGCCATCCACGTCGAGAACCTGCACAAGAATTTCGGCAAGCTGCACGTATTGAAGGGCGTTTCGCTGTCGGCGCGCGATGGCGAGGTGATCGCCATCATCGGCGGCAGCGGCTCGGGCAAGTCGACGCTGCTGCGCTGCATCAATTGCCTGGAGAACCCGACCAGCGGCATCATCCGCGTCAATGGCGAAGAGATAAAGCTGAAGGCCGACAGCCACGGCCACACCGTGCCCGCCGACCGCAAGCAGATCGAACGCATCCGCTCCAAGCTCGGCATGGTCTTCCAGAACTTCAATCTTTGGAGCCACATGACGTTGATCGAGAACGTCATCGAGGTTCCCGTGCATGTGCTCGGCGTCAAGCGCGATGTAGCGATCGGCGAGGCGGAAAAGCTGCTCGCCCGCGTCGGCCTGGCCGAAAAACGCGACGTCTACCCCGCCTATCTGTCGGGCGGCCAACAGCAGCGCGCAGCGATAGCCAGGGCGCTGGCCATCAATCCGCGCGTCATGCTGTTCGATGAGCCGACCTCGGCGCTCGACCCGGAGTTGGTCGGCGAAGTGCTGAAGGTGATCGGCGACCTGGCGCGCGAAGGCCGCACCATGGTGCTGGTCACGCATGAGATGAAGTTTGCCCGCGAGGTGGCGACGCATGTCGTCTATCTCCATAACGGGCTGGTCGAGGAAGAAGGGCCGCCGGAACAGATCTTCGGCGCACCAAAATCCGAAAGGCTGAAGCAGTTTCTGCGCAATGTTGGATGACTTGCGAGAAAAGCAGACGGGAACGTCAAAACCAAAAAACGGGAGAACTGAAAAATGAAACCTTTTCTCAAAACGGCGCTCGCGGCCACGCTGATCGCATTGTCGGGCGCATTTTCGGCAAGCGCCGAACAGATCAAGGTGGGTTTTTCGCCGGAAGCCTATCCGCCGTTTTACTCGCAGGATGCTTCCGGCAAGTGGGGTGGCTGGGAAGTCGACATCGTCAACGCCATTTGCGGCGAAGCCAAGCTGGATTGCGCATTGACGCCAGTCCCGTGGGACGGCCTCATCCCGGCGCTTAAAACCAAGAAGATCGATGCGATCATGAATTCGATGTCCATTACCGACGAGCGCAAGAAGGAAATCGACTTCTCCGACAAATACTATAACACGCCGACTGCGGTGATCGGCGCCAAGGATCAGAAATTCGATGCGACGCCAGAGGGGTTGAAAGCCAAGATAGTCGGCGTTCAGGCGTCTACGGTGCACGCCGCCTACGCCAAGAAGCACTTCACCGACGCTGCGGAAATCAAGGAATACCAGACGCAGGACGAGGCAAATCAGGATCTCGCCGCCGGCCGGATCGATGCCACTCAGGCCGATTCGATCGCGCTCGACGCGTTTTTGAAGTCGGACCAAGGCAAGGCGTGCTGCGACCTCAAGGGTTATGTCGCGCCGGACCGTGAAGTGCTCGGGCCGGGCGTCGGCGCCGGCATGCGCCAAGGCGACACCGAGCTCAAGGACAAGATCAATGCCGCCATCAAGGCCATTCGGGCCAATGGCAAATATGCCGAAATCACCAAGAAGTACTTCGATTTCGACATCTACGGCGAAGCGTCGCAGTCCAACTGACGGCAACGGCGTCAAGCCGGGCATGCCTAGCCGCCGTCGTCGCGGTGGGCATGTCCGGCTTGACGCATCATTGGCGCCTCAACCCGCAAGTCCAGGGGACATAAGCTGAGCGACGTTCTCGCCACCATGTTCGGAGCCAGTTCGCTGGAATTGCTGTCCTTCGAACCGCCGAACGGCAGGGGTCTCAGCCTTCTGCATGGGCTGGCAAACTCCGTCGGAATTGCTTTCGGTTCCTTTGGGGTTGGTCTTTTGATCGGCGTCGGCGGCGCCTATGGCAAGCTCTATGGCGGGCCGGTGGTCCGTGACCTGCTGGAAGTTTACACCACAGTGGTCCGCGCCGTGCCCGAGCTGGTGCTGATCCTGCTGCTTTATTTCGCTGGTACCGACCTCATCAACCAGTTGCTTACCGCGCTCGGCTATGCCGCGATCGACATCAACGGGGTTGTCGCCGGCATAGGCGTGCTCGGGGTC
Organism: Mesorhizobium sp. LSHC420B00; assembly: GCF_000503055.1. Classification (GTDB taxonomy): domain Bacteria; phylum Pseudomonadota; class Alphaproteobacteria; order Rhizobiales; family Rhizobiaceae; genus Mesorhizobium. The sequence continues at coordinate 234,940 of NZ_AYVY01000003.1, forward strand.
GTGCAGGGCGCCTACTCCACCGAAGTCTTGCGCGGCGCAATCCGCGCCGTTCCGCAAGGCCAGATCGAAGCCGCGCGGGCCTATGGAATGCCTCCCGGCCTGCTTCTCAGGCGTATAACGCTGCCGGCGATGCTGCCCTTCGCCATTCCGGGGCTGGCAAATTTGTGGCTGATCGCCACCAAGGACACCGCGCTTCTCGCGATCGTCGGCGTCAATGAACTGACCCAAACCACACGGACGGCAGCCGGCGCGACGAAGGCTTATTTCACCTTCTTCATGGCGGCGGGCGCGCTTTATCTCGTTCTGACCCTCGTCTCCAACGTCGTCATCGGGCGGGTTGAGCGCTGGGCGCGACGCGGCATGCCGTCGATCGCGGGATCGCACTGATGGCGACCGAAACCCCGGTCATTGACGCCGCCGCACGGGCCTCGCTCTGGATGCAGCCACACCGCATAGCTCTGATCCTGATCGCGCTGGTTGTCGTACTGGCATCGATTTTCCTCATGCGCTGGGATTGGCTTCCCACATATCTGCCGCTGGCTTTGCAAGGCATATGGCGGACCATCTGGCTGCTTGTGGTAACGTCGGCTCTGGGCATCGCGCTCGCCATCCCCCTCGGCCTGGCGCAGGTGATCGGCCCGCCGATCTTGAGCGTGCCGGCCAAGGTGTTCTGCACGATTGTTCGCGGCACGCCGCTGCTGCTCCAGCTCTGGCTGCTCTACTACGGACTGGGTTCGCTGTTTCCGCAATTTCCGTGGATACGCGAGTCGTTCCTCTGGCCCATTCTAAGGCAGGCATGGCCCTACGCCGTTCTTTCTCTGACGATCTCGTATGCCGGCTATGAAGGTGAAGTGATGCGTGGCGCCTTCGCCGGTGTACCGCACGGCCAACTCGAGGCGGCCCGCGCTTTCGGCATGAGCCGTTGGAAAATCTTCGGGCGAATATGGCTCCCGCAGGCGATCAGCCGGGCGCTGCCGACGCTGGCGGGTGAAACCGTTCTCCAGCTGAAAGCAACACCGCTGGTGGCAACGATAACCATGGTCGACATCTATGCCGTAGCCTCGCGGGTGCGCCAGGATCTCTTCGTCACCTACGAACCCTTGCTGCTTCTGGCGTTGGTCTATATGTCCATCACCGGTATCCTGGTGTTCGGCTTCCGCCGGCTCGAGGCACGGATCCCGAGCAAGCTAGGCTAAAGCTGTTAAAGTCGCGAATTCAGGGCAGCTACCATGCAACTCAGTCTCGACCAGGCGACAGGGCTGTGCCGGATGGCCGCACTTGGCGCCGGCGCCAACGAAGAGGCGGCGCAGTCGCTGGCTGCCTCGATCGTCGCGGCCGAGGCTGAAGGACTATCGACCGTCGGGCTGTCGCATTTCATTGATTATCTCGAAGCGCTGGAAGCCGGCCGTATCGACGGCAATGCCGATCCTGTCATCACCAGGCCAGCGCTCGCGGTTTATCTCTCCGATGCCCGCGGCGGACTGGCGCATACCGGTTTCGACCGCACGATCGATGACCTCGCCAAGGCGGCGCGGCTGTTCGGCGTTGCCATCTTTTCGCAGAAGAATGCCTATACGTGCGGCGCGCTCGGCTATTTCACCGGACGGCTGGCCTCGCAGGGATTGGTATCGTTCGCCGCGACCAACGGCCCGGCCGTGCTTGCCGGCTCGGGCTCGGTCAAGCCGGTCTACTGCACCAACCCGATGTCCTTTGCCGCACCGGCCGCGGACGGGGCGCCGCTGGTCATCGACCAGTCGTCGAGCGCCACCGCCTTCGTCAACATCCGCAAGGCGGCCGAGGACGGCAAGAAGATCCCCGAAGGCTGGGCACTGGACGCCAGCGGCAATCCAACCACGGACCCGGCAGCCGCCATGAAAGGCGCCATGCTTGCCTTCGGCGGCCAGCGCGGCGCCAACATCGCGCTGATGGTCGAGGTGCTGGCTGCCGGCCTGTCGGGCGCCAACTGGTCGCTCGATGCGCCATGGTTCGACGGCGGGCAGGACAGTCCGGGGACCGGCCTGTTCGTGCTCGCCGTCGAGCCCAAGCTGCTCGATCCGGACTTCGAGAAACGGATGAAGGACCAGCTCGACCGGTTGCGGCGGCGCTATGGCGTGCATGTGCCGGGGCGTGCCCGGGCCGAGGCCGCGGAGAAGGCGGCGGCGCGCGGCATAAGCGCGCCGAAAGCTGTGGTGCAACGCATTTCCGAATTCGCCGCGCGCTATTCGTCCTGAAGAAATTCGTTTGTCCGATGAGCGGCTGAGGAGGCCGGCCGATCCGGCAGCGCGAGCCTACTTCCCGCAATAATGATCGTTGATGACGTTCGCCGCATTCGCGTCCGGTCCTACCCTGTTGTAGGAGCAGGGTTCGGCGGCTGTCGTGAACAGGTGGTTGTCATAGTAGCGCGGGCCACCGAACAGGAACTCGATGATGTCGCCGTTGGCGGGAACATAGCGTTTGGGTTGAGCTTGGTGGTGATGCCGGTTTCCGGCGAATGCCGAGGCGCCAATGCTGCAGCCTGCTGCTAATGCCAGAGCGAAGATCGCAACGCGTTTTGTCATTGGCAATATCCTTCATTCGGAATCAAACCATACATCTAAAATCGCCGACCGAACAAAGGTTCCTGTTTCGAATGGAGTTACCGCAAAGCCGGGCCTCGGCGGAGTTTTCTGCCGTTTCGAGCGGATCCGGAAAATCATGCTTCAACAATGCCGGGCGACCTATGGTCGCCCTTTGCCTTTGGCGCGAAACGGACTATGAAACGGCTTCAACCAAGCCATCTGGATAGCCCGCCGGAGCCAGCCATGACCGAAATCCTGCAGACTCCAAAGCTCGTCGTCGTGTTCGGCGGCTCTGGCTTTGTCGGTCGTCATGTCGTGCGGGCGCTGGCCAGGCGCGGCTACCGCATCCGGGTCGCCTGCCGTCGGCCCGATCTCGCCGGCCACCTGCAGCCGCTCGGCAATGTCGGGCAGATCCAGCCGGTGCAGGCCAATGTCCGGGTGCGCTGGTCGGTCGACCGCGCCGTGCAAGGCGCGGACCATGTCGTCAATCTGGTGGCGATCGCGCATGAGGCCGGCCGGCAGAAATTCACTGCCGTCCACGAGTTCGGCGCGCGCGCTGTCGCTGAAGCGGCGCGCGCCGTCGGCGCCGGCCTCACCCACATCTCGGCTCTGGGCGCGGATCTCCACGCACAATCGGACTATGCGCGCACCAAGGCGCTTGGCGAAAAGGCCGTTCTTGAGACGGTCCAGGACGCTGTGATCCTGCGGCCATCGATCAATTTCGGGCCGGAGGACGGTTTCTTCAACCGCTTTGCCAACATGGCCCGCTTTTCCCCAGTCCTGCCGCTGATCGGCGGCGGTCAGACGAAATTCCAGCCGGTCTATGTCGGCGACGTCGCCGAAGCGGTGGCGCACTCGGTCGACGGCAAGGTCCAGGGCGGCCATATCTATGAGCTCGGCGGGCCGCAGGTGCTCACTTTCAAGGAATGCATGCAAGAATTGCTTGTTATCATCGAACGCAAGCGGTTTTTGCTGCCTATGCCGTGGTGGCTGGCGAACCTCCAGGCATCAATTCTCGGGCTGCTGCCCAATCCGTTGTTGACCAAGGACCAGGTCCTGCTGTTGCGCCAGCACAATGTCGTGTCGGATGCCGCCGTCAAGGACAACAGGACGCTCGCCGGCCTCGGAATCCAGCCACGGTCGATCGGAACCATCCTGCCCAGCTATCTCTGGCGCTACCGCGCCGCGGGCCAGTTCCAACGCAAGTCCGCCGCATAATACCGGCGCGAATGGACGTTCAGCCGCTTACGAGGCCCGCCGGGTGACTTGCATCGGCAGCCCGCCTTGCGGTTGCGTCGTCAGCTTCTGCACCGGCCAGGGGCGGGTCTCCGCGGTGGTGTCGAAACGGTAGCGCGACAGCATGATCGCCAACGCAATGATCGCCTCCTGCATGGCGAAGCTGGCACCGATGCAGACGCGGGGGCCGGCGCCGAACGGCAAATACTGGAAACGGTCGATCTTTTCGCGATTCCCCGGATGAAAGCGCTCCGGCATGAAAGCGTCCGGCCGGTCCCATAATTTCCTGTGGCGATGGACGACCCACGGCATCACCAGCACCGCGGCGCGTCGCGGTATATAGAGGCCGTTCCAGGTTTCGGGTTCGATCGGTTCGCGGTTGATCGAGGGCGCCGGCGGATAGAGCCTGAGCGCCTCGTCGAAGGCGGCACGGGTCAGCGGCATGGCGTCGAGCCATTTCGTCGGGTCGGGCTCACGCGCCAGCACAGCATCGATCTCGTGCTCGATCTTTTCGCGCTCCCATGGCGCTTCGGCGAGACAGTAGAGCGTCCAGCCGAGCGCCCTGGCTGTAGTCTCGTGGCCGGCGCCGATGAAGGTGATGATGTTGTCCTCGACCTCGGCCCGGGTCAGCCCGCCCGGTCCTTCCGCCTTCAACAGCAGCGTGAGAAAATCCTGCGGCACCGTGTCCGGAGCGCGCCTCAGCCGCGCCTCGCGCATCTGCACCGTGTCGGTGACGATCTTGCGGAAGTAGGCCATGGTCTTGCGGCCGCGGATGCGGGTCAGGCGCGGCAGCCAATCGGGCGCACGCAAAAGGTCGAGCGGATCGACCCGGCCCATCGTCTCGAACAGGCGGTCGATCTCCTTGGCGAAGCTGCCCGGCTCGCCCGATATCTCGCCCGAAAACAGCGTCTCAGCCAGGATGTCGAAGGTGAGCAGCGTCATGTCGTGGGCGATATCCGACGTGCCACCTTGCTCGTAACGGGTGACGAATTCGAGCGTGCGTTTCAGCATCGGCTCGGCGAAGCCGAAAATGTGACGCGGCGTGAATACCGGCGCCATCGCCTTGCGCGAACGCCGCCACACCTCGCCTTCGGCGGTCAGCAGCCCGTCGCGCAGGATCGGCCGCAGGATCTTCTGGCGCACCGTCGCCATCTTGTAGTTCTTGGCGTTGTCGACCAGCACATGGCGGATGAGGCCGGGATCGTTGGCGATGACCAGCGGCCCACCGACGCCGTTCACCGAAATCCAGGGCTCGTTGTAGGTCGCCTCGCCCCACAGTTCGAGCGGATTGCGATAGACGATGCGGATCATCTCCAGCGTCGAAGGCGGCGCGGTGCGCGGCTTCGGCGCCGGCGGGACGAAGGGGACGGGCTGACTGTCCATGGCTTGCTCCGCTGACCCCTCAATGTAGTGGCTGGCAAGGCAAGCGTCCATGTGGCCGGACGACAAGGCGAAGCATCCGCTCTCTGGAATGTGACCGGGGCACCGGAAAGTGCCTGCTTGCTGTGTCCGGCTGTGTGTCTTAGGTGGCAGCACCACAGATGCCACTAACCGGCGGGAGCCTGCCTTGAAGCACCAGTTGAACGTCATCATCGGCAGCACGCGGCCGGGCCGCGCCGGACCCGTTTTCGCAAGGTGGTTGGAAAGTTTTGCGCGCGAACACGGCAAATTCGAGCCATTGCTCACCGATATCGCCGCCTTCAACCTGCCGGTGCTGGACGAGCCGCATCATCCTAGACTCGGCAGATACGAAAACAGCCACACGAAAGCCTGGTCGAAAGCAATCGACGCCGCCGACGCGTTCGTCTTCGTAGCGCCGGAATACAATTATTTCGCAGCCCCCGCGATCGTCAACGCGGTCGACTACCTGCTCAGGGAATGGCGATACAAGCCGGCCGCCATCCTCAGCTACGGCGGTGTCTCCGGTGGCTTACGAGCGGCGCAGGCGGTCAAACCGTTGCTGACCGCGGTCGGCGTCATGCCGATTCCGGAAGGCGTGGCGCTCCCGATGTACCAGAAGCTGCTCGACGAGACCGGCGCCTTCCTGCCCAGCGAGCAGGTGCTCGGCGGAGCCAAGACCATGCTGGACGAGCTGTCCCGCTGGAGCGAAGCGCTGAGGCCGATGCGCGCCAGCTAACAACGCGAACGGCCGGGCTTGCCGATGCCATAACTTGCTCATGCCATAAAGAGATGGAATGCTCCGGGAAATGACCGGGCCGGGGCGGTTCGATTTGCGTCTTCTGTTTGCTTTGCTGCTGATCCTCTCGACGGCCTCCGGTGCCATGGCGGAGCGGCGCGTTGCGCTGGTCATCGCCGAGAACGACTACCGGCTGATCCGGCCGCTCGCCAATCCCGTCAATGACGGCGAGGTCATGGAAACGGTGCTGAGGAAGCTCGGTTTCGAGGTCTTCCTCGAAACCAACCGCGACCTGCGGCGCATGCGCCGGGCGCTCGACGATTTCCGCGAGGATGCCAAAGGCGCCGACGTGGCACTGGTGTTCTTCTCCGGCCACGGCGTCGAGATCGCCGGCGAGAATCGGCTCCTGCCGGTGGATGCAGACGCGTCGTCGCTCGCTACGCTGGAAGGGACCAGCCTGCCGCTGGAGGAGATCCGCGCGGCCGTCGCCGCCACCAGCAAGGTCGGACTGATCGTGCTCGATGCCTGCCGCAGCGATCCGTTTGCTGCCACGGGCGGCGAAGGCCGCGGCGCAACGGCGCTGGTAAAAGAGGTCAGCGACAAGGTCCGGCCGGGTCTTGGCCGCATCGGGCGGGCAGAAAACATCCTGTTTGCCTTCTCGGCGGCGCCCGGCGAGACCGCCTCGGATGGGACCGGCCAGAATTCGCCGTTCACCGCGGCGCTGACGAAATACCTCGGCACCGAGGGTCTTGAGATCCGCTCCGTGCTGACGCTCGTGCAGCAGGAGGTCTACGATCTCTCGCGCGGCAGGCAATTGCCCTATGTCGAGAGCGGCCTGCCGCAGTTGTTCTTTGCCACGACAGCCAAGGAGAAACTGCCGGAGCGCGAACGCTTGTTGCTGGCCATGGCCGAGGTGACGCCCGCGATGCGTGGCGAGGTGGAAAAGATCGCCAGCGACGCCGACATGCCGCTGGCACCGCTCTATGGCGCGTTGATCAGTTCCGATGCCGGCCGCCTCTCCGCGGACAGTCTGAACGCCAGGCTGCGTGAGGCAGCCGACGCCTTCGTCAAGGTGCGGAGCGAAATGCAGACGCTTTCCTCCGACGATCTCAGAGTGGCAGCGTTGCGCCGGCAGGCGGAAGAGCAGCTTTCGCTGGGAGCGTTCGATGCCGCGCGGAAAAAGCTTGCCGAAGCAGCCGAGATCGACAATATCTCGCGCAACGCGCTGAAGGCCAATTTCGTCAGTCGCACGCTTTCCGAAGCCGCGACGCGCTATTTGTCCGGCGGGGCAGCGCGCGCCGACCTCGACTACGCCACAGCCATCAAGGATTATGAATCCGTGCTCACGCTTTATGGCGAAGCCGGACAGGTGGTGCTGTCGCTCGACGACGCCGACCGCTTGATCCGCACGCTGGATGAGCTCGGCAAGCTCTATACCACGGTCGGCAACATCGATGCTGCTGGCCGCGCCTTCGAGGCGCTGCAAGCCGATCTCGAGCGGCGGTCGCGCCACGAAACCGATCCCAACGTGAAGCGCGACTTCGCCGTCAGCCACGTCAAGCTCGGCAACGTGCGGATGGCGCAAGGCAATCTGCCGGCAGCGCTGCAAAACTATGAAACGGCCAAGACCATTCTGCAGGACCTGACCGAGGCAGGGCCGGACAATCTGGAGTGGTTCGGCGACCTCGCCATGACCGACGACAAGATCGGTAACGTGCTGGCGACGCAAGGTGATCTGGCCGGCGCCGCACAGGTCTATCAGGAAAGCCTGTCGATCAAGAAACAGCTCGCTGCCGGAGAGCCCGACCGTGCCGAACTGCAGCGCGACCTGACCATCACCTATGATGAGATCGGCCACCTTGCCCATGTCGCAGGTCAACTGGACAACGCACAGGCGGCCTATCAAGAGAGCCTGAAGGTGCGGCTGGCGCTGGCGGCGGACAGACCGGGAGACGCCGATCGGCAGCGTGACGTCTCGGTCAGCCACGATACGATAGGCGACCTGCTGCGCGAACGCGGCGACGCCGCTGGGGCGCTGACGGCCTACAAGGAAGGCCTGGCGATCGTCAAGCAACTGGCGAAACGCGATCCGGACGACACCGAGCTGAAACGCGACCTGTCCGTCGGCAACGCCAAGGTCGGCAACGCGCTGAGCGACCAGCAGAATTGGCCGGCGGCACTTTCGGCTTATCGTCAGGCACTCTCGCAAGCCAGCGCGCTCGCCGCCGGCGACCCGAACAACACCGATTGGCAGCGCGACCTGTCCGTGTGCCTCGAGAAGGTCGCCGGCGTCCTGGCGATACAGGGCGACCACAAAGGCGCACTGAAAGCCTATCTGGACAGCTACGCGATTGCGGAGAGGCTGGCGAAGCTCGATTCCGCCAATTCCGACTGGCAGCGGGACTTGTCGATAACGCTGTCCGAAGTCGCCACGCTCCGCCTCAGGCAGCGCGACGTCAGGGGAGCCCGGCAAGCCCTTCAGGACAGCCTTGCCATTCGCGAGAAACTTGCCCAGTCAGATCCGGACAACGCCACCTGGCAGCGCGACCTGGTGGTTGCCTATATCGACTACGCCCAAGTCGCAAAGGACCCGAAAGCCGTCCTTTCCAAGGCACTCGACATGACGCTGGAGCTCGACCGGACCGGTCGGCTGGCGCCGCGATACAAGTTCATGATCAAGTTTTTGCGTGAGCGGCTGGCCAGGATCGAAGCCAGGCGCCGGTAGCGGGTTCACGCGACGGTCATTCCGTTCGGAAATGCCTGCAAACCTTGGAAAAACCGCCTTTTGCGCCTATATCTACGACATTAGGAATGCGCGATTCGACGCCGATTTTTCGCGCTCTGCACACGGCACCAATCAGACAGGTTTTCATGAGCGACCAGACCGACATCGCCAACGGCGTTGAAGCCGAATACGGCGCCGATTCCATCAAGGTTTTGAAGGGCTTGGACGCCGTTCGCAAGCGGCCGGGCATGTATATCGGCGACACCGACGACGGCTCGGGCCTGCACCACATGGTTTATGAGGTGGTCGACAACGCCATCGACGAAGCACTGGCGGGCCATGCCGACCTGGTGACGGTGACGCTCAATCCGGACGGCTCGGTGACGGTCATCGACAATGGCCGCGGCATTCCGACCGATATCCACACCGGCGAAGGCATTTCGGCGGCCGAAGTGATCATGACGCAGCTGCATGCCGGCGGCAAGTTCGACCAGAACTCCTACAAGGTGTCGGGCGGCCTGCACGGCGTCGGCGTGTCGGTCGTCAACGCACTGTCGGCCTGGCTGAAACTGAAGATCCGCCGCAACGGCCAGATCTACGAGATGAGCTTCACGCATGGCGACGCCGACGCACCGCTGCGCATCACCGGCAGTTATGAACAAGACAAGGTCCCCGGCACCTATGAAGGGCGCAGCGGCAGCGAAATCACGTTCTTGCCGTCGTCCGAGACCTTCACCATGGTCGAGTTCGACTATGGTACGCTGGAGCACCGGCTGCGCGAGCTCGCCTTCCTGAACTCCGGCGTGCGCATCGTTTTGACCGATGCCCGCCATGCCGACATCGTGCGCCATGAACTGCACTATGATGGCGGGCTGGAAGAGTTCGTCCGATATCTCGACCGAACGAAGAAGCCGTTGCTCGACAAGCCGATTTCGATCCGCGCCGAGCGCGACGGCATCACCGTCGAAGTCGCCATGTGGTGGAACGACAGCTACCACGAGAACGTGCTGGCCTTCACCAACAACATCCCGCAACGTGACGGCGGCACGCATCTCGCCGGTTTCCGGGGTGCGCTGACACGCCAGATAACCGGCTATGGCGACTCCTCGGGCCTGACCAAGAAGGAAAAAGTGGCGCTGATCGGCGACGATTGCCGCGAAGGCCTGACCGCGGTGCTGTCGGTCAAGGTTCCCGACCCGAAATTCTCCTCGCAGACCAAGGACAAGCTGGTGTCGTCCGAGGTTCGCCCGGTGGTCGAAGGGCTCGTCAACGAGGCGCTCGGCACCTGGCTCGAGGAGCACCCGACCGAGGGCAAGGCGGTCATCGAGAAGGTCATCCAGGCCGCTGCCGCGCGTGAAGCCGCGCGCAAGGCACGCGACATCACCCGCAAGAGCTCGCTCGGCGTCACCTCGCTGCCCGGCAAGCTGGCCGATTGCCAGGAGCGCGATCCGGCGAAATCCGAGATCTTCATCGTCGAGGGCGATAGCGCCGGCGGCTCGGCCAAGGGCGGCCGTTCGCGCCAGAACCAGGCCATTCTTCCGCTGCGCGGCAAGATCCTCAATGTCGAGCGCGCCCGCTTCGACCGCATGCTCGGCTCCGACATGATCGGCACGCTGATCACTGCGCTCGGCACCTCGATCGGCAAGGACGAGTTCAATGCCGACAAGCTGCGCTACCACAAGATCATCCTGATGACCGACGCCGATGTCGACGGCGCCCACATCCGCACCTTGCTGCTGACCTTCTTCTTCCGCCAGATGCCGGAACTGATCGAACGCGGTCATCTCTACATCGCGCAGCCGCCGCTCTATAAGGTGACGCGCGGGAAGAGCTCGCAATACATCAAGGACGAAGCCGCCTTCGAGGAATTCCTGATCGGCTCCGGGCTGGAAGAAGCGTCGCTTGCACTCAGCACGGGCGAGGTGCGCGCCGGGCAGGATCTGCGCAGCGCCATCGACGATGCCCTGGCTGTCCGCCAGCTCATCAACGGATTGCATACGCGCTATAACAGAGGCGTGGTGGAGCAGGCAGCGATTGCCGGCGCGCTCAACCCCGAAATCTTCACCGACCTCGGTCGCGCCAACGAGATGGCCGAGCGCGTTGCCCGCCGTCTCGACATTATCGCCGAGGACACCGAGCGCGGCTGGACAGGCCGCATGTCGACCTCCAACGAGGGCGTCGGCGGCTATGTATTCGAGCGCACGGTGCGCAGCGTCAAGGAGTTCGCGCATCTCGACCTGGCGCTGATCAATTCCGCCGACGCACGCCAGCTCGACCGCTATGCGCCGCGCCTGGCAGAAATCTATGGCGAGCCGCCGGTGCTGCGCCGCAAGGATGTCTCCGAAACAATTTCGGGGCCGCTGGCACTGCTCAATGCCGTGTTTGCCACCGGCCGCAAGGGTCTGACCATGCAGCGCTACAAGGGCCTTGGCGAAATGAACGCCGAGCAGCTCTGGGAAACGACGCTCGACCCGAATGTGCGCTCGCTCTTACAGGTCAAGGTCAATGACGCGACTGACGCGGACTCACTGTTTTCGCGACTGATGGGCGACGAGGTTGAGCCAAGGCGCGAATTCATCCAGGAAAACGCGCTGTCGGTCGCCAATCTGGACATCTGAGCCGCCATCCAGAATACCAAGCCTGCAGGCATGAAGTGCATTGGTGCATCTTGGCGCACCGACGCCGACTGCTGCACCGCAACAAAGATCACCGAGGATCTCCCGGAACGGAAAGTCTTTCAAGGCATTGTAGTTGATCACAATCGCCGCAGGAGGCATTCATGGGACGTGGCATTTTGCTCTGGCTTCTCGGAGTCCCGATTCCGATCATTATTCTGATTCTGCTTTTTGCAAGGTAGGAGGCTTCCATGCCGTCCACCCTAACGACTACCGAGGTTTCCGCACCGACGGAATCCTCATCCCCCGCCGTCAGCTGGGGACCAATCGTCGCCGGCGCCTTTGCTGCGTCGACGCTTACCTTCATCTTGATGCTGCTCGGCTCCGGGCTTGGACTTAGCATGGTGTCGCCATGGTCCGGCTCGGGTGCGTCAGTCACAACTTTCGCCGTTTCCACCGCCGTCTGGCTGATCGTCGTGCAGTGGCTGTCGTCGGCCCTCGGCGGCTACCTCGCCGGACGCCTGCGCACCAAATGGGTCGGCATCCACACCGATGAAGTCTTCTTCCGCGATACCGCTCACGGCTTCCTGGCCTGGGCGCTGGCGACGCTGCTCGTCGCCGGCGTGCTCGGCACGGCGCTTTCGGCCGCGATAGGTACCGGTGTCCAGGCCGCTTCGACTGTGGCATCCGGCGCGGCAATGGGCGCTTCGGCAGGTGCTGCTGCAAACGCTGGTGGCGCCTCGACTGACAACGCCACATCGTATTTCGTCGATACGCTGTTCCGCCCGGCCGATCCGGCAAGGCTCGCTGCCGCCAATCCGGAGAGCGACGCCGCGGCAACGGCGCAGGCATCGCGCATTCTGATCGCGAGTGCCGCAGCAGGCGAAATATCGGCCGACGACAAGACCTATCTGTCGCGGCTGGTGGCCGCCCGGACAGGCCTGTCCGAAGCCGATGCCACCGCTCGCGTCGATGCGGTAATCGCCAAAGCGCAGGAGGCCAAGGTCAAGGCCCAGCAGGCGGCCGACACCGCCAGAAAGGCAGGCGCCACCTTCTCGCTGATTGGCGCGCTGTCGCTGGTCGTCGGGGCTTTCATTGCCAGTGCGGCTGCAGCACTTGGCGGCAGGCAGCGCGACGACGAGGAAGCGATTTTCCTGACCAATCGCTGATCGGCGCCTAAGCGAACTCGGTCCGCTTCGAAGATTACCCCGAAGCGGACCTTGCTTTGAGCTGTCGGCGCAGCATTGTCGTGCGTTGCTCGCCACCGACAGCTCAGTCCCCCAGCTTGCGGCCGAGATCGACCGCATCGCGCAGCACGGCAAGGTGCGAGCGCGGCACGCCGGACGGTGCGTTGGCCTCGACGCCGCTCGCCGTCAACGACCAGTAGAGCGTGTGTGTGAAGACGCGGCCGAGCGAGCCGCGCAGCTCGACCTGGATGTTTTCCACGCCCGGACCAAAGTTCTCCGTCATCGGCCCGGAGATCGGGTCGCCGGTCAACCAGCCATTGCCTCTGTCGAAAATGTTGGTCCAGCGCATCGCGGCAAACATCGCGCCATGATGCACCGCCCGCTGTGGCTTGCCCGAATGGCTGCGGCCTTCCTGATAGAGCATAGTCCCGCCCGCCGCCCTGTCGGCGATCGGCGGGCATGCCGAGAACAGCCGCTCGGCGATGCCGCGCCTGAACTCGGCAAGATTGTAGGTCACCAGAAACTCGCTGTGGGTCAGCGGACTGCCGAGCGTGACGAAATCGCTGATCTTCCACGGCAGCGGATGATCGGCGTCACTGTCGCGAAGCTGCCGGTAGAGTTCCCATTGGCCGCGCCGGAATGCGGGGAGGTCATCGAGGCGGTCGGGCCAGGCGGAAGCATCGGCGGCCAGCGTCGCCTTATCGACGGCGTGGATCGCCTTCAGCCTCGCTCTGTCGCGAATGGCTTCCAGCTTTCGAGGCCTGAAATCGGCCCACAATATCTGCAACAGATCATAGGCTATGATCGACCCCAGGCTGTGCGAGACCAGCACGATGCGGTCGTAGGCGTCGTCCACCATAAGGCGCTTCAGCAGCTTGAGGCCACGCTCGCGGACCAGCGCGCGCTTCTCGACCGTCGCCGCTTCGGCCCGCACATAGGCGGCGACATCGCCGAAATAGGGCAGGCCAAACTGGTCCACCGACCAGATAACGAACGACGCCAGGACGGTGACAAGCACGCCGGTCGTCCAGGAGATATAGCCTTGCCAGGCCGACGTTGCGAGCGCCAGCGCCGCGCCAAGGACGACGATGGTGGCCAAAAGCGTGACGACATAGAGTTTGCGCACATCGCGCGGAATATCGGCGGGCTTGCGCCAGAGCAGGGTCGTCACCCAGGCAGCAAGGCGGCTCCGGGTCGTGCCCTGGGTGATGTCGGCCCAGTAAAGCTCGTAGAAATCGGTGCGGCGGCCATCGACATCATACGGTGTGGTGATCCGGCGAAGCTCGTGCGAATTGGTCCGGCTGTCGGGCGTGATCCAGCTCTGGTTGATCTTCGCACCCATTGGGTCGGCCGGATCAGCGACATGGGCATAGAACGGAGCACGGGCCGGATCGTGGCTCCAAACGGCCTGGACAAATCCCCTCAACGTGTCCATGGGCCGCTGTTCGCCCATACCGTGCACGACCACCACCGCCTGGCTGCGCTTGCGCGGCACCTTCTCTGCTGCGGTCAGATCGGCGGCCGGCGACGCGGCAGAACCAGGGTCGGGCACCAGCACCTCCACCGATGACGCCGTTAGACAAGACGACGGGTCGCTATCGTAGCTTCAGAACCGGTAACAGCCAAGAAAAAGCCCGGCGCGGAGCCAGGGCTGTATTTCGACGACCGGCAGTGAGTTGGCAACGACGCCGTTTCAGTGATCAATCGCCTTGACGATCTCCTCGGTCATCTTCTTGGCGTCGCCGAGCAGCATCATGGTGCCGTCCTTGTAGAACAGCGTGTTGTCGATGCCGGCATAGCCGGACCCGAGCGAGCGCTTGACGAACAGGCAGGTGCGCGCCTTGTCGACGTCGAGGATCGGCATGCCATAGATCGGCGACGATTTGTCGTCGCGGGCGGACGGATTGGTGACGTCGTTGGCGCCGATGACATAGGCGACATCGGCCTGCGCGAACTCAGAGTTGATGTCCTCCAGCTCGAACACTTCGTCGTAAGGCACGTTGGCTTCCGCCAAGAGCACATTCATGTGGCCGGGCATGCGGCCGGCCACCGGATGGATGGCGTATTTGACGTCGACGCCGTTGGCCTTGAGCTTGTCGGCCATTTCGCGCAGCGCGTGCTGCGCCTGGGCGACGGCCATGCCGTAACCCGGCACGATGATGACCTTTTGCGCATTCATCATCAGATAGGCGGCATCCTCGGCAGAGCCCTGCTTGACGGTGCGCTCGATGCCGTCGTCGGCAGCGGCTGATGTCTCGCCGCCGAAGCCGCCGAGGATGACCGAGATGAAGCTTCGGTTCATGCCTTTGCACATGATGTAGGACAGGATGGCGCCCGATGAGCCGACCAGCGCGCCGGTGATGATCAGCGCCAGATTGCCGAGCGTGAAACCGAGTGCCGCCGCTGCCCAGCCCGAATAGGAATTGAGCATCGATACGACCACCGGCATGTCGGCGCCGCCGATCGGGATGATGAGAAGGACGCCGAGCACGAGCGAGGCGGCAACGATCAGCCAGAACACCAGCTTGGACTCGGTGGTGACGAGCAGCATGATCAGCACAATGAGCGCTATGCCCAGGGCTGCGTTGATGAAGTGACGGCCGCCGATCATGATCGGCTTGCCCGACATGCGGCCGTCGAGCTTCAAGAAGGCGATGACCGAGCCGGTGAAGGTGATGGCGCCGATGGCAACGCCGAGGCTCATCTCGATCAGCGCCTGGGCATGGATATCGGCGACGGTGCCGATGCCGAAACTTTCCGGCGCATAGATGGCGGCGGCCGCCACCATGACCGCGGCAAGACCGACCAGCGAGTGGAAGGCGGCGACCAGCTGCGGCATCGAGGTCATGGCAATGCGCCGTGCCGTGACCGCACCGACCGAGCCGCCGATGGCGAGGCCGAGCACGATCAGCGCAAAGCGGCCGGCGGAAGGGGTGGCCAGCGCCAGCGTCGTGACAATGGCGATGCCCATGCCGATCATGCCGTACATGTTGCCCTGGCGGCTGGTGGTCGGATGCGACAGGCCGCGCAATGCCAGGATGAACAGGATGCCGGAGACCAGATAGAGGAAGGAGGCGAAGTTGGCGTTCATAGCGGCCTACTTTTCCTTCTTCTTGTACATGGCCAGCATGCGCTGGGTGACGAGGAAGCCGCCGAAGATGTTGACCGATACCAGCATCAGCGCAACAAAGCCGAAGCCGGTGGCGATGCCCGAGGCCGAGATGCCGACGGCAAGCAACGCGCCGACGACGATGACGGAGGAAATGGCGTTGGTGACCGCCATTAATGGCGTGTGCAGCGCCGGCGTGACCGACCAGACGACGTAGTAGCCGACGAAGATCGCCAGCACGAAGATGGCGAAGCGGAAGACGAAGGGATCGATCGCGCCGCCGGACAGCGCGTGCGCGGCGTCACCAGCGGCCTCGGTGCCGGGCGCGGTGGCCAGGTTCTGTACCGCAAGGCGGACGGCAGCTGTGGCCTGGTCGAGCTGGTCGAGGGCTTTCTGCAGGGTCTGATCCATCACGCGATCCCTCCGGTGGTCTTGGGCTTCCTCGAAGCGGCCGGCCTCTTCGCAGCCGGCTTCGCCGAAGCCTCGGCAACCATCGTCTTGGCCGGAATGGCCGGCGGTTCGACATGTTGGCCCTTTGGCGGCTCCTGCTCAGCCCTGACGAAGGCGGGATGCACGACCTTGCCGGCATCGGTCAGCATGGTTGCCTTGACCAGCTCGTCGTCGCGGTTGATGGCAAGCGTCTTCGTCGCCTTGTCAACCAGCGTCTCGAGGAAGGCATAGAGGTTTCTCGCATAGAGCAGCGAGGCGGAGGCGGCGACGCGACCGGGAACGTTGAGATGGCCGACGATCTTTACCCCGTTGGCGGTGGTCACCACCTGCCCCGGAACGGCGCCCTCGACGTTGCCGCCACGCTCGACCGCAAGGTCGACGATCACCGAGCCGGGTTTCATCGAGGCGACCATCGCCGCCGAAACCAGCTTCGGCGCTGGCCGGCCGGGGATGAGCGCCGTGGTGATGACGATGTCCTGCTTGGCGATGTGCTCGGCGGTCAGCGCCGCCTGCTTGGCCTGATACTCCTTCGACATTTCCTTGGCGTAGCCGCCGGCCGTCTCGGCCGCCTTGAATTCCTCGTCCTCGACCGCCAGGAACTTTGCGCCGAGCGAAGCAACCTGCTCCTTGGCAGCCGGGCGCACATCGGTGGCGGTGACCACGGCGCCGAGGCGGCGCGCGGTGGCGATGGCCTGCAGACCGGCGACGCCGACGCCCATGATGAAGGCCTTCGCCGCCGGTACCGTGCCAGCCGCCGTCATCATCATCGGCAACGCCCGGTCATATTCGGCAGCCGCGTCGATCACCGCCTGATAGCCGGCGAGGTTCGCCTGGCTGGATAGAACGTCCATCGACTGGGCGCGGGTGATGCGCGGCATGAACTCCATGGAAAAAGCAGTAGCACCGGCCCTGGCCAACGCGGCGACGCCGGCATCGTTGCCATAGGGATCCATGATGGCGATCACGGCAGTGCCCGGCCGATAGACTTTCAGCTCGGCATCGCTCGGCCGGCGCACCTTCAGCACGACATCAGCCCTGGAAACATCGCCGGCCTTGCCGATCGCGGCGCCGGCCTTGGCAAACTCCTCGTCGGGAATGCGCGACGCCGCGCCGGCGCCAGCTTCGACGACCACGTCGAAACCCAGCGCCGCCAGCCGCTTCACCGTGTCGGGCGAGGCCGCGACGCGCGGCTCGTTCGCGTCGAGCTCACGAGGGATGAAAACCGTCTGTCCCACCGCATGATCCTTTCGGCCGCAACCCGTTACCGCAAGACGCCGGCCGGCCCCCGGCGGCGTCCTCGACAAAAATTGGAGGAGTTATCGGAGAATAAAGGCGCCGACGGCCAGGATCAGAACGAACAGGATGGTCCCCGAGAAGAAGCCGCCCACAAAGAAGCCGAACGCCATGGCCAGAAGCACTGCGGCGCAAAACAGCGACCCGTATTTGGCCAGCATCAGGAAGCCGGCATAGGTGCGGTCGTGCTCGGCATAGTCCATCTTCGCGCCCAGTTCGACAGGACCGGTCGGCGTGTGTTCAGCCATAGGAATACCCCTTCGAAGACATCTTTCAGGCACATAGCGAAAAGCCGCGTTAAGGGCAATGGCGCTATTGCCGCATCGCCGCAGCGCCGCAGCCAACAGTCTCAAGCGAAACTTGAAATCGCTGCGTCAATGATGTGCCGCAACGTGCGCAGCGGCTATGACTGACCCAACCCCTGAAACGAGGCGGGTCGGAGCGCGGCGATACCAATCACAATGGATGGCAGGTCCGCTATTGCCGATGTCGTTAGCTGGCGAGATGCGGGAACAGCCCGAGCAGGCCGACAACGATCAGATAAAGGGCGACGATATAATTGAGCAGCCGCGGCATCACCAGGATCAGCACGCCTGCAATCAGCGAGATAAGCGGGGTAAGGGCGAGTGTCGAAATGGTCATATCGGTTCCTTGGATCGGATCGCTATCGAAGCGATGCTTGGCGGATGCCAGCCTACCACCAGCACCTTGCCCAGAACGCCGAAGCTACCGGAAGGCTCCATGGGCTCGTTCAGGCGGCTTCGCGAAAATACTTGGCGGTAGGCAGGATGGTCAGCGGAGCGAGTTCGCCGGCACCGGGCGCATTGAATAACATACGCTGCTCCATTGGCGTCGAACGGAAGAATGGAAAGCGCGACAGCGACCGTTCGCGAATAGCGCCAACATCAGCACGGTAGAGCACGACCTTGTTATAGACGCCAGGATAGGCACGAGGCTCACTGATCTTCTCGGCGTAGTAGATCCGCTTGTAGAAGCCGGCGTGATCCTCGCGGATGGTCGAAAGGCAATAGGGCGCGTTGAAGTGAAAACATGCCATGCCGGCGAGCCGCAGCGTGAGATAGGGTATTTGCGGATAGACGCGCGACCATTCCGGGTCGGAGGCGAACCGACTGGGGCAGACGAAGCTCATGCCCTCCTCGAGCATCGGCATGACGATGTCACCGAAAGCTTTGGTGGAAGGCGATCTTGGCGTCGACAGCGTTACGTGATGAATACGCAGTGTGCTGACGAGTTCCTGGTCGATGTAGACACCGAACCGGAAGACGTTAGGCACCTCGTCGAGTTCGTCGTGAATGGTGTGGTTCTCGTTATCGGGAACCATATCGTTGGAACGGTACGACTTGTAGCGCAGGCGATAGATGTCCTCGAGATCCTCGCCCTTGTCGCAACGGCGGTATTCCGTCCGCTCCAGCATCGCCGAAACATTCCTGGCGAAACTAGACATAGTTTCGGACGAATTTTCACCGCCCGCGCTCGCCGCATGGCCGAGCGAACTCAACTGGGCACACATGAACTTTATTCCCCGCGATTACCGCCACCAGCCGACACTACGGCCGGGTCATGAGATGTAAAGATGAAAATAAGTACGAGCTCGTTTACCGCTCGTTAAGGTTAACAATTAATAAAATTATACTAAAATACGCGGTTTTCAGCGCAAATCAGCGCCGCGGCGCCTTCCTTGCGGTCTGGATGTCTTTGGCGAATGGCCAGACGGTGCTTGACATCGTCTCGATGCCGGACGCGCTGAGTGCCGACCCGAACAGAAAGCCCTGGACCAGGTCCGGCTTGACCTGCAATGCTAGGATCTTGAGCTGTTCGAAGGTCTCGACACCTTCGACGGTAACCGAAAGTCCCAGCGGCCGTGACAGGTTGACGATGCCCTTGAGCAATTCGAGCGACCGGCTGTTCTGGGTAACGTCGATCAGGAACGAGCGATCGATCTTGATCTTGTCGAGCGGCAGTTTGTGGAGATAGCTGAGGCTCGAATAACCGGTACCGAAATCGTCGAGCGCGATGCGAACGCCGAGCCGCTTCAATTCCTCGATATATTGGCGTGTCAGCGACTTGTCATCGAGCAGCGCCGTCTCGGTGACCTCGATCTCGAGGCGGTCGGCCGGCAGACCGGAACCGGCCAGCGCATCGCGAACCTTCTGGATGACATCACGATTGCGGAAATCCTTGGCCGAGAGATTGACCGACACGCTGGTCTGGGCCGGCCATTTGGCGCATTCCGTGCAGGCCGCATGCAGGACGAAAGTGCTGATGTCGGAAATGATGCCCATTTCCTCCGCAAGAGGAATGAAGATACCGGGGGAGATCGGCCCGAGGTCGGGATGATCCCAGCGGCACAGCGCCTCGCAACTGGCGATCCGCATCGTGTTCATCGCGACGATCGGCTGGTAGACGACTCGCAGCTCCTTGTTTTCCACCGCACTGCGCAGATCCGCCTTCATCAGCTGGCGGCTGCGGAAGGCAGCGTCCATGGAGGCCTCGAACAGCCGCCAGCCGTTCTTGCCAAGCTCCTTTGCCTTGTAGAGTGCAAGGTCGGCCTTGACGATCATGGCATCGACGTCGGTATCCCTGACCCGCGAGAGCGCCGCACCTCCGCTGGCCTGGATGCGCAATCCGTGGCCGGCGACATCGACCTCGCCCTGTAGATTGACAAAGATCTCATCAACCTGGCCGGTCAGATGGCTTTCATCTTCGATGCGTTCGAAGAAGATCATGAACTCGTCGCCGCCGAAGCGGCTGACGGTGATACCTGGCCCGGCGATCGCGGCCAGCCGCTCAGCGACGGCGTAGATCAAACCGTCACCGACCGGATGGCCGAGCGTATCATTTACGCTCTTGAAATCGTCGAGGTCGAGCACGACCAGCCCGCAGAGACGGTCCGGATCGCCCGAGGCCATGGCCTCCACGACCAGCTCATGGAAATAGGCGCGATTGGGCAGACCGGTGAGACTGTCGTAGCGCGCCATGAAGCGGATCTTGTCCTCCGCCTCGACGCGGGCGGTCACATCCTCGAAAGTGATGACGCCCAGTTCCTGGCTGCCTTCCCGGGCAGAAAATTCATAGTGCTGGCCGTTGGCGAGCGAGACCAGAACCTTGCGGTCGCGGCCCTCGCGCAGGGCGCGCGTCAGTTGGGCTTCGATGTAGCGGCAATCCTTCGGCGCCAGCATGCCGCCGGCAACGCCGCGCATCAGCAGACCGTGGATCGACCGTCCGAGCAAGGCATCCGGCGATTTGAGCGACATCAGGTGCGCGGCTTCGGCATTGGCCACCGCTACCCGGCCGTCCGGACCGAGCATGACAAGACCATGCGACATGGTGTTGAGGGCGCGGTTGAAACGCTGTGCGATGCGGTTCGCCTTTTTTTCCTCCGAGACGGCGGCAAAAAGCACGTCGCGGACCGTGTCGGCGAATTTGCGAATAGCAAACAGGAATGGGGCGGACAGGAGCCCGAGAAGGATGTGGTAGATATCGCCACGTAAAAGGAACCCCAACGAGATCGGCCACGTCAAGGCAAGCGTCAGGATGGTGACCATGCGCGGGGAGCCATAGTTGCGCCCGGCAATGGAGGTGGCCGTGGCCAGCGTCAGGCAGACGGAGGCGATCTCAGCGAAATTGTCTCGCGCAAAATAGATGCCAAGCAGGCAGAAGGCGCCAAGCGTGAGCCCGTGCAAGGAGCCATAGAGGATGTAGTCGTTCTCGCGCTTGTGCGCCTCTTCCCAGGTCGCCGGCGGGGGCAAGCTGTTGTATTTGCGGAAGTTTCTCATACGGAAGATGCCGACGAGAACCATCGCGATCGCGACAAGCAGATAAAGCGGGTCGCCGCTTTTCCACCAGACAAGGCCGATCAGGAAGGTCTGCGCGACAATGCCGATCGAAAGCGTAACGCCGTCGCGAAACAGAGTTTCCACGAACGGAATGTAAACGTCGACCGGAATCTCGTTTTGTCTTTTCAGATTCACGCCTGGATCCCAACCCTTGGGAACCCAGCAGTGTCACATTGGCCTTAAGAAAGGTTTAGAGAGGCGGTTAGAGACCTGCCGGGATCCCCCGCTGACGCTGCGGACACAGGGAAACTACCGTTCAGGTAAACAAGGCGTATCACGGTGCGGAATCATTCGGCGGCTTGAAGCTGCGGCCGCAGTGGCGCCGTCGAAAGGCGGTCGAGCAGACGCTGGCGTTCGCCGGCGGCTTTTTCGGCACTGGCCCGCTTGACGTGGCCATAGCCGCGGATGAGCGCCGGCACCGAGACAAGCGCGGCAGCGGCCTCGATCTTGCCCGGTGCCAGCGCGCCGGCGACAAGCTCCAGGTCGGCTTCATAGATGGCAAGAAGCTGCCGCTCCATACGCCTCTCGGCGCTGTAGCCGAACAGGTCGAAAGCGGTGCCGCGCAGGCCCTTCATCGCCGCCAGCAGGCGGAACCCGTTCATCATCCACGGACCAAAGCTCGATTTCTTCGGCTTGCCGTCACTGCCGCGCCTGCCCATGATCGGCGGTGCGAGATGGAATTCGAGCCTGTCGTAACTCTGGAACTGCTTTGCGAGATCTGCGGCAAAGGAGCCGTCGGTATAGAGCCGCGCCACCTCGTATTCGTCCTTGATAGCCATCAGCTTGAACAGGTTCTTTGCGGCAGCTTCGGTCACCACGGTCGAACCGGGCACGACCTTGGTTTCGGCCTTACGCAGCGCTGCCAGTCTGTCGGCATAGCGCTTGCCATAGGCGGCGTTCTGATAGGCGGTCAGGAAGGCGACGCGGCGGGCAATGATGTCGGCCAGCGTCTCGGCAATCGCGGCAGGCTGCGTGGCCTTGCCCGGCTGGGTGAGAAGGCCGCGCACGAAATCCGGCTGGTGGGCGGCGCGGCGACCCCAGCGAAATGCCGCGATATTCATCGCCACCGCCTCGCCGTTGAGCTCGATTGCCTTCTCGACCGCCTCGTCCGACAGCGGCAAGCCGCCATGCTGGAAGGCAAAGCCGAGCATAAACATGTTGGCGCCGAGCGAACTGCCGAACAGCGCGGTGGCGGTGCGGGTGGCGTCGAAGAAATGCGCCTTGTCGTCGCCCGCGGCAGTTCTTATCGCTTTCTTCAGCCGCTCGATAGGCAGCGAGAAATCGGCCGAACGGGCGAACTCGCCCGGCATGATCTCGGCGGTGTTGGCGAGGAAGATGGTATAGCCTTCGCGCACCGCGGCCAGCACCTTCTTTGCACCCGAAACGACGAGATCGCAGCCAAGCACGAGATCGGCCTTGCCGGCCGATACGCGAATGGCGTGGATGTCGTCCGGCGTGCGGGCAATACGGACATGGGTGAACACGGAGCCGCCCTTTTGTGCGAGGCCGGCCATGTCGATCATGCCGCAGCCCTTGCCTTCGAGGTGGGCTGCCATGCCGAGCACTGCGCCAATGGTGACGACGCCGGTGCCGCCGACACCGTCTATGATTGCCGCCCAGCCTTGTTCACCGAGCGTAAATTGCGCCGGCGCCGGCACCCCCGCGAGCGGGTCGGCCGCGCCGGCTATGCCGTCGGCTTTCCTGATTTTGGGGCCGTGGATGGTGACGAAGGACGGGCAGAAACCATTGACGCAAGAGAAGTCCTTGTTGCAGCTCGACTGGTCGATCTTGCGCTTGCGGCCGAATTCGGTCTCGACCGGCTGGATCGAGACGCAATTCGACTGCACGCCGCAATCGCCGCAACCTTCGCAGACCAGCTCGTTGATGAAGATGCGCTTGTCGGGATCGGGGAAGGTGCCGCGTTTGCGGCGGCGGCGCTTCTCGGCGGCGCAGGTCTGGTCGTAGAGCAGCACCGAGACGCCCTTGACCGAACGCAACTCGCGCTGGACGAGATCGAGGTCGTCGCGGTGGTGGATGGTGGCGCCGGCGGGAAATTCCACCTTGCCGGTATATTTGTCCGGCTCGTCGGTGACGATGGCGATGCGCTCGACGCCCTCGGCGCGCACCTGCCTGGCGATCATGTCCACCGTCAGGCCGCCCTCGTGCGGCTGCCCGCCGGTCATCGCGACGGCGTCATTGTAGAGGATTTTGTAGGTGATGTTGGCGTCGGTCGACAGCGCGAAGCGGATCGCCAGCACACCCGAGTGGTTGTAGGTCCCATCGCCCAGATTCTGGAAGATGTGCTCGCGCTTCGAGAACGGCGCCTGGCCGACCCACTGCGCGCCCTCGCCGCCCATGGCAGTGAAGCCGACGGTGTTGCGGTCCATCCACAGCGCCATGAAATGACACCCGATTCCGGCGGCGGCGAGCGAGCCGTCCGGCACCTTGGTCGAGGAATTGTGTGGGCAGCCGGAGCAGAAGAAGGGCGTGCGCGAGGCGATGTCTGACGTGTCGGCCAGCATCGCCTGGAACTGGCGCAATTTCGCCACCCGCGCGGCAATTTCTTCCGACGGGCCGATCGTTAGCAAGATCCTCTCGCCGAGTGCGATGGCAATGTCGTTGGGGTCGAGCGCGCCCTTGGCCGGGAACAGCCAGTCGCCGCGTTCGTTTTTCTTGCCGACGATGACCGGCTGCGTGGCGGTGCCGTAAAGGTTCTCGCGCAGTTGCACCTCGATCAGCGAGCGTTTCTCCTCGACGACAACGATGGTGTCTAGGCCGCGAGCAAAGTCGGCGATGTGCTGCAGGTCGAGCGGCCACGGGCAGCCGACCTTGAACAGCCTGATACCGATACGATTGGCGGCCACTTCGTCGATGCCTATGTCTTCGAGCGCCTGCCGAACGTCGAGATAACTCTTGCCGATGGTGACGATGCCAAGCTTCGGGCTGCTGCCGCCTGAATAGACGATCCGGTTCAGCCCGTTGGCGTGGATGAAGGCCGAAGCAGCGGCGCGCTTGTATTCATGCAACCGCTCCTCCTGGCCGAGCATGTCGATCTCGTTACGGATGTTGAGGCCGCCGGGCGGCATGTCGAAGTCCGGGATGACGATATCTAGCCGGTCGAGCGCGGCATCGACCGAGGCCGTCGATTCGATGTTGTCCTTGACGCATTTGATCGCCGCCCAGGTGCCGGCAAAACGCGACATGGCAAAGCCGTGGAGGCCGTAGTCGATGATCTCCTGGACACCGGCCGGATTGAGGATCGGCACCATGGTGTCGACAAACAGGAACTCGGTGGCATGCGCGTTGGTCGAGGATTCGGCCATGTGGTCGTCACCCATCAGGGCCAGCACGCCGCCATGTTTCGACGAGCCGGCGAGATTGGCGTGACGGAACACGTCGCCGGAGCGGTCGACGCCCGGACCCTTGCCGTACCAGACCGAAAAAACGCCGTCACGAGTGCCCTCGCCCAGCAATTCGGCCTGCTGCGAGCCCCAGCAGGCGGTGGCGGCGAGCTCCTCGTTGAGACCGGGCTGGAAGACGATGTCCGACTGCGCGAGCTGGTCCCGGGCCTTCCACAGCTGCATGTCGAGGCCGCCGAGCGGCGAGCCGCGATAGCCGGAGACGAAACCGGCGGTGTTCAGGCCAGCCCGGCGGTCGCGCTCGCGTTGCATCAGAAGCATGCGGATGACTGCTTGGGCACCCGACAGGAAGATGCGCTCCTTTGCCAGGTCGAACTTGTCGTCGAGCGCGACATTGTGCAGCGTCATCAGGCATTTCCTGTGCGGAAGCCGCACCTGGAGGGTGCGCGGCCAACGTCGGAGTCAAGTACCTATAGTCTTTCTTCCCTTGCCGGGGAGGTCAAACAAAATCGAAGCCGCCAGGCGGTCCGCAACAAATCATCAACGCCGCGCCCGCCGGCGTAAGAAACCGCGCGTCGGCTGTTTTCGACAGCAATAAAATTCCGCGCCATCCGATGCCGTCGAAAAATGCGTCAGAGACCTTTCGAACAGTCGGGCTTAGGTTCGTTCGGCAACTTGCCGTCCGGGTGGCCGGCAAGGTCCGGATTGGGCGTATAAAGCTGATCGATGACCAGCGGCCGGTCGGGCAGGACGGACTGGTCCTCCGTCGACATCAGAGTGGTGTCGATCTTCTGGAGGATCGTGCCGTCAGCGTCCTTGATGCTGATCGCGATCGCGTAAGGCTTGTCCTTGACGACGCATTGAAGCGCCGGACTCTCCAGCGTCACCTTGTCGAGCTTCGGCCAGATTTTCTGCTCGACTGCCAGCGGCTCGCCGCCGGCCGGGTTTTGGAAGCTGGCGACCGCGACCTGCCCCTCCCCCATCGGCCGCAACGGCCGCAGCGTAACGAGGTAGGTCGCCCTGGCGAGGCGATAGTTGAACACGAATATCTTGCCTGAAATCTCGAACAATTTGCCATCGCCGTTGTCGTCCGTGCCCGTCTCGCGACAGGCGCCGAGCGCTGCAGCCACAATCAGCGCAACCCCGACAACGATCGAGCGCGAAAACAGCCTAGCCATTCTGGACCTCGCCATTGTGGACCTCGTTCGCCGCCGTCCGGCGGCGATAGTGACGGTTTGCCTTCTGGCGGTTGCCGCATACCGCCATGTCGCACCAAAGGCGGCTGGAATTGCGGCTTCGGTCGACAAACAGCCAGCTGCAGTTGGGACAAATCCTCAGCCTGGCGATGGTGTCGCCGCGCAGCAGCGACAGCGCCGAGACCGCCAATGCCGCCTCAAAGGCGATCGGCGTCGCCGGGTCGCCGAACGGTTTTCCAAGCGTCCCGATTTCGGTGCGGCCATGGGCGAGGCCGTCGGCGCAGGCTTCCAGGAATTCAGGCATGTCGGCGGTGGCGATCGCACCTTTCGACACCGCGCGGCGAAACAGCCGATCGGTGGTTTCGCGGATCGACAGTACCACCGGCGCGATCTTGTCCGGCGACGGGGCCTCCAGCCGCCTGCCGCCGAGCTCGGCGGCGCGAAAGCCGCTGGCGGCTTCGGCAAAGCGGGCAATCTCGGCGGGATCGTCGAAACGGTCGAAGGTCTTCTCCGGATGGTGCCGCAGCACAACGGTGTTCGCCGTGTCGAGCGCAAGCATGCCGCCGGTGAAGCGGTGCGGAGTCCAGGATACCGTCATGCGATGAAATCTAACCGATAAATCGCATTTGACAAGTTAGATTCCGAGTGCAACGCTCTTCACGGCTGCGAGCGCCGCGGCTTGTAGCACTTTGATTTTGTGCATGATCCCAGCGAAAGTCGATTTCCGATTATTCGGAGCCATGCACCGAGGATTTTGCATGCTCTATTTCTTCCAGCAGGTTCTGAACGGGCTGCATTCGGGCGCGCTCTACGCACTGCTTGCCTTCGGCTATGTGCTGACTAACGGCATCCTGCACCGCACCAATCTTGCCTATGGCGCGCTGTTCGCCTTTTGCGGGCAAACGATGATCCTCACCGCGGCATTCGGCTATCAGGCACTGTGGCTGACGCTGCTTGCATCGGTCGCGCTCGGCATAGTTGCGGCGTTTCTCTACGCGGCGCTGATCAGCCACGTTCTGTCACGAAGCATCTTCGAACCCTTGGCCGACCGCTCGCCCAATGCGATCGTGGTGACAACGCTCGGTATATTGCTGGTCTTGTCGGAAGCCAGCCGCATCGCCGCCAACACCCACGATCTGTGGTTGCCACCGATGCTGGCCCAGACCATCGTCTTCGCGCAGAGTGCCAGCTTCAAGGCGACGTTGACGCTGATCCAGTTGCTCGATTGCGCTGCCGTGCTGGCGGCCATTGCGCTGGCTGCGTGGGGCTTCACACATTCGAGCTTCGGCCGCAGTTGGCGCGCCGTTTCCGACGATCCCAAGGCTGCTGCGATGTGCGGTGTCGATGTCCGCGCGGTGTTTCGGCGTGCGGTGCTTTTCGGCGGCCTTTGCGCTGCGCTGGCCGGCGTGCTCGCCGGCTTCTACTACGGCAACATCAGCTTCGGCACCGGCCTGGTCTACGGGTTGAAGATCCTGTTCGTGACGGCAGTAGGCGGCTATCTTTCGCCGCTGCGGGCGGCACTGGGCGCCGCCGCTTTCGGCATGGCCGAATCGCTATGGGCCGGCTATTTCCCGCTCGAATGGCGCGATGCCTGGATGTACCTGTTCCTCGTCGCCATGCTTGTGCTGATCGGCGCCGGCCGCGACCAACAGAAGATCGCCTGAGCCGCACCCGACTTTGGTTGGTGAAAGAGCCGCATGTCCTTGGACATGCAAAGGACGCGGCAGCTTTTTTGCCGGTCGTCACCTCACAACTGTGTTTATGCGGGCAGGCCCGTGTTGACCCGCCGAACCACGCACTGCATACCGTTGGTCCACAGCGGCGCAACGGACAGGGAACCGCCGCGCTCTGACACAAGGGAGGAATGCATGGCAGGGCTTCTCGCTCTTTCCAGAACCATTGACCGTTTGAACGAATTCATCGGCAAATGGGTATCGTGGCTGATCCTGCTCGCAATTCTGGTAAGCGCCGCTAACGCCGTCATCCGCAAGCTGTTCGACATGTCCTCGAACGCCTGGCTGGAATTGCAGTGGTATCTGTTCGGCGCCGCCTTCATGCTGGCCGCCGCCTACACGCTGAAGCAGAACGACCATATCCGCATCGACATCGTCTACGGCATGTTCTCGCGCCGCGTGCAGCACTGGATCGACCTTTTCGGTCACGTCTTCTTCCTGATGCCGTTCGTGACATTGATGGTGGTCTATTTCGTTCCCTATGTGTCGCTGTCGTATCGCAGCGGCGAGATGTCGAACAATTCCGGCGGGCTGATCATCTGGCCGGCGAAGGCGATCCTGCTGGTCGGCTTTTTCCTGCTTGCGCTGCAGGGCATTTCCGAAATCATCAAGAAAATCGCCATCATGCGCGGTCATATGGACGATCCCACTCCATTCATATCGGTGCATGAACAGGCCGAGCTAGAAGCCAAGGCGCTCGTCGAAGAGGTGCGCTCGTGATCGAGTTCATCGCCCAGAACATGGCGCCGATCATGTTCGCCTCGCTGATCTTCTTCCTGCTGATCGGCTACCCCGTCGCCTTCTCGCTTGCCGCCAACGGCCTGATGTTCTTCTTCATCGGCGTGCTGCTGTCGCCCTATTCGGGCGGCTCGATCAACCTCGCCTGGCCGTTGCTGCACGCGTTGCCGGACAATTTCTACGGCAGCCGGGTGATGTCGAACGACACGCTGCTGGCGATCCCGTTCTTCACCTTCATGGGCATCGTGCTCGAACGATCCGGCATGGCCGAAGACCTGCTCGACACGATCGGCCAGTTGTTCGGACCGGTTCGTGGTGGCCTGGCCTATGCCGTGATTTTCGTCGGCGCGCTGCTGGCCGCGACGACCGGCGTGGTGGCGGCTTCCGTCATTGCCATGGGGCTGATTTCGCTGCCGATCATGCTGCGCTACGGCTACGACCGGCGGCTGGCATCCGGCGTCATCGCAGCATCGGGCACGCTCGCCCAGATCATCCCGCCGTCACTGGTGCTGATCGTGCTGGCCGACCAGCTCGGCCGCTCGGTCGGCGATATGTACAAGGGGGCGCTGATCCCCGGGCTCATTTTGACCGGCATCTACATGCTCTACATCCTGCTCATGTCGATCGTCCGGCCGAAGTCGATGCCGGCACTGCCGCTGGAGGCCCGCACGCTCGGTCACGGTGTGCTGTCGCTGCTGGCGGCGCTGCTGGCGGCGGTGGTGGTTTCCTATGCCGCGTATCGCTACCTCGCGCCAAACCATGGCGGCAATGCCGATATCCTCGGCGCCACCATCGGCGTGATCTTCATCTATGTCGTGGCGATCATCGACCAGCGCCTGAAGATCAACCTGATGTCGAGGTTGGCACAGCAGGTGATCATCGTGCTGATCCCGCCGCTGGCGCTGATCTTCCTGGTGCTGGGTACCATTTTCCTCGGCATCGCCACGCCGACGGAGGGCGGCGCCATGGGCGCCGTCGGCGCGCTGGCGATGGCGGCGATGAAGGGGCGGCTGTCGCTCGACGTGGTCAAGCAGGCGCTGGCCTCAACGACGCGGCTGTCGTCCTTCGTGCTGTTCATCCTGATCGGCGCGCGGGTGTTCTCGCTGACCTTCTACGGCGTCAATGGCCACATCTGGGTCGAGCACCTGTTGACGTCGCTGCCGGGCGGTGAAGTCGGTTTCCTGATTGGCGTCAACATCCTCGTCTTCGTGCTCGCCTTCTTCCTCGATTTCTTCGAGCTCGCCTTCATCATCGTGCCGCTTTTGGCGCCGGCGGCCGACAAGCTCGGCATCGACCTGATCTGGTTCGGCGTGCTGCTCGGGGTTAACATGCAGACCAGCTTCATGCATCCACCGTTCGGCTTCGCGCTGTTTTATCTGCGCTCGGTCGCCGCACGCGTGCCCTATCTCGACCGGCTCACCGGCAAACAGATCGCGCCCGTCACCACCGGGCAGATCTATTGGGGCGCAGTGCCGTTCGTCTGTATCCAGGTGATCATGATCGGCCTGACCATCGCCTTCCCGCAGATGGTGATGCACTACAAAGGCGCCGTCGTCGATCCAGCGACGATCGACATCAAGGTGCCGGAGATGCCCAGCCTGTCGCCGCTCGGCACGCCGCCGGCCGGTGGCAGCACGGCACCCGCTGCGCCCGGCGCGCAGGACCTGTCGCAGCCGCCAAGCTTCGACGAAAAGCCGCCCGCGAAACCGGCGGCACCGGCAACCGATCTGTCGCAACCACCGAGTTTCAATTGACGAAGGCCCGGCAGCCATGAAGGCGGTGCGACTGGAGCGAGTGGGCGGCCTCGCCGTGTGCGAGGTCGAGAAACCGACTGCCGGACCGGACGAGCTGCTGGTGCGGATCGAGGCGTGCGGCGTCTGCGGCACCGACCGGCATCTTTTCCATGGCGAATTCCCGTGCACGCCGCCGGTGACTCTCGGCCATGAATTCTCCGGCATCGTCGAGGCGATCGGACCTGCCGTATCCGGCTTTGCCGTCGGCGACCGCGTCACCGGCGATCCCAACATCGCCTGCGGCCGGTGCGCGCATTGCCAGGCCGGC
Source organism: Mesorhizobium sp. LSHC420B00 (assembly GCF_000503055.1). Taxonomy (GTDB): domain Bacteria; phylum Pseudomonadota; class Alphaproteobacteria; order Rhizobiales; family Rhizobiaceae; genus Mesorhizobium. The sequence continues at coordinate 265,194 of NZ_AYVY01000003.1, forward strand.
CGGGTCAACCTCTGCGGCAATCTGCGTGCCATCGGCATCCATCGCGATGGCGGCTTTGCCGAATATCTTGCCCTGCCGCAGAAACAGGCTTTCGTCCTGCCAGGCGATCTGACGCCGACGCATGGTGCGTTCTGCGAGCCGCTCGGCTGCTGCCTGCATGGCGTGGACCTTGCCGCGATCAGACCAGGTTCGTCGGTTGCCGTGCTCGGCGGCGGCGTGATCGGCCTGCTCACCGTTCAACTGGCAAAGCTCGCCGGTGCGACGACCATCATCCTGTCGACGCGCCAGGCCTCGCGGCGCGCCCTTGCCGAGGAACTTGGCGCAACGGCGACGGTCGATCCCAGCGCTTCCGACATCACCGACGCGATCGTCGGCCGGTCGGGTTTGATGCCGGGCGGCGTCGACGTGGTGTTCGAATGCGCCGGCGTGAAAGACACCGTCGAGCAGGCGATGCGGCTGGCCAAGGCGGGCGGCACAATTGTCGTCGTCGGCGTCATGCCGCAAGGCATGAAAGCGGCGTTCGAACCGTTCGACCTGCTGTTCCGCGAGTTGAAGGTCCTGGGCTCCTTCCTCAATCCCTTTACCCATCGCCGGGCCGCCGATCTCATCGCCTCGGGTGCGATCGAGGTAGACCGGCTGATATCGCGACAAGTCGACCTCGACGAGGCGGTGGCGATCATTGCCAACCCGTCGGCACCAGGTGAGGTCAAGGTCCTGGTAGTGCCTCAGGGCTGATCGATCGGGCCAGTTGCCACCGGCGGGGCGACCGGTTACAGAAACTACGCCGAAAAAGACATTGCCGGTTCGGTAGTCCGGCTCTTCCCGTCCTGAGCACGATGCTCGGGGAAGCCTGTTCGCCACATTACTTGTGGGAGAACCCGCGGCCGGCAAGCGAGGCGAAACTCGCGAGCCGGTCGGGTCACGTCCGGATTTTCGGATGTAGCGGTCCCGCCGGTTTGCGCTCTTCGGTCGAAGCCTGTCCGCATTCAACCCGTGGCAGGAGACGCATCATGAAACTGAACCACATAAATCTCGTCACCACCGAAGTTGCCGGCCTTGCCCGCTTCTTCACCAGCCATTTCGGCTTTGAATTTGTCGCCGTGCGCGGCAAGGACGCCTTCGCGGTTCTGCGTGGCATCGATGGCTTCATCCTCAATCTGATGAAGCCGGGGAAAGGCGAGCCCGCCAGCTATCCGGACGGCTTTCACGTTGGCTTCTTCGTCGGCAAGCCGGAGTTTGTGCATGCAAAGCGAGCCGGGCTTGCCGATGCCGGCCTGCAACCGGGCGAGGTCCAGCAGCTAATGCGCGGCCGCATCCAGTCGAGGACGTTCTATTGCCATGCGCCGGGTGGAGTACTGGTCGAAGTCAGTGCGTCCGAAGGCTGACAGGGAAGGACCGCGGGGCGTGGCTCGCGGTCCTTTGACGAGATCCATCAAACGCCTGGAGCGGAATGCATTTCAAACCAAACGGGACATCCGCTTTGTTTTAGCCCTTTTCTGCGACGCCGAGTGGAGCCACTCGGCGTCGCAGAATATTCTAGAGCTTGCCGTTGCGCTGCTGGACCATCATGAAGGTGTCGTAATTGTACTCGGCCACCTGCGCCCAGAGATAATGCTCCTTGCGGAACGCCTTGATCGAGTCCCAGATCTTCTTGAACGGCGCGTTCGAGGCTTCCATCTCGGCATAGACTTCGTTGGCCTTTTCGAAACAGGCGGCCATGATCTCCTGGCTGAACGGGCTCAACTTGGCGCCGCCGGCAACCAGCCGCTTCACCGCCGCCGGGTTGAGGTAGTCGTATTTCTGCAGCATGTTGGCGTCGGCCGCTTGGGCGGCAGTGTGCACCAGCGACTTGTAAGCCGGCGAAAGTTCGTCGTATTTCGCCTTGTTGAACATCAGATGGACGGTCGGTCCACCTTCCCACCAGCCGGGATAGTAGTAATAGGGCGCAACCTTGTAGAAGCCGAGCTTCTCGTCGTCGTAGGGGCCAACCCATTCGGCGGCGTCGATCGTGCCTTTTTCCAGCGCCGGATAAATGTCGCCACCGGCGATCTGCTGCGGAACTACGCCGAGCCTTTGCACCACTTTGCCGGCAAAACCACCGATACGCATCTTGAGGCCGGAAAGGTCGGCGACCGTTTTGATCTCCTTGCGGAACCAGCCGCCCATCTGCACGCCGGTATTGCCGCCCGGCAGCCCGAACAGACCCTGCGTCGCCAGGAACTCGTTGAACAGATCGATGCCGCCGCCATGATAGTGCCAGGCGTTTATGCCGCGCGCGTTGAGCGAAAACGGAACCGCCGCCCCCAGCGCCCAAGTCGGGTCCTTGCCCCAGTAATAGTATGCCACCGTATGGCAGGCCTCGACGGTGCCGGCAGTGGTGGCGTCGGCGGCCTGCAGGCCGGGAACGAGTTCGCCGGCGGCGAAGACCTGGACCTGGAAGTTGCCGTCGGTCGCCTCCGACAGCATCTTGGAAAACACTTCGGCGCCACCATAGATCGTATCGAGCGACTTCGGGAAGGACGACGCCAGCCGCCAGGTCACTTTCGGGTTGGACTGGGCGATGGCCGGCGCAGCAAGTGTCGCGGCAGCGGCCGCGGCGCCGAAACCGGTGGTGCCGGCCTTGCGGATGAACGAACGACGATCCATGAAGTTCCTCCCTTTTGGATCAACTGACCGACATTCAGGACGCTTCGGGGCCCGGATCGGCTTCGAGCCCGACAATACACAGGCAAGGAGTCGAGTCCAGCGTGGCAGCCCGGTTTGAGTGGCGCATTTCGGGGAAATTCACGGCGTTGGGGCAGATCTTGCAACTATAGTCTAAGGTCGATTAACTGGCCTACGCGACACGCCGAAACTTGCCATGGAAATGCGCCTTCGGATCGCCTATTTTGCAGGCAGATAATTCGTTGCACCCGATGGGATCCGGACCAAATGCACCAGCCGCTCGTCGCCATATCGACCGATGTCCGCCAGTTCGACAATTACATTTGGCATGCCACGCCACAGCAATATCTTGAAGCGGCGCTTTCGGGTGCAGGCGTGTTCCCGCTGCTGGTACCGTCCTTCGGCGACCGGCTCGACTTCGATGAACTGCTTTCCGCCGTCGACGGCGTCATGGTCACCGGTTCGAAGTCCAACGTTCATCCCTCGCTCTATGGCGGTGACGCCAGCGAAGCCAATGGTCCTTACGACTCCGCCCGCGACGCGACGACGTTGCCACTGATCCGCCGGGCGGTGGAGCGCGGGGTACCGCTGCTCGCCATCTGCCGCGGAATCCAGGAGATGAATGTGGCACTGGGCGGCACGCTGGCGACCGAAATCCAGGAACGCGCCGGTTCGCTCGACCATCGTGCGCCGGCAAGCGACAATCAGGACGAACGCTTCGCCATCCGCCAGAGCGTGTCGATAAAACCCGGCAGCTGCCTGGCCGGGGTCTTCGGCGCCGGCGACATCCTGGTCAATTCGGTGCATCGCCAGGCCATCGATCGGCTTGGCCCGAAGCTGCAGGTCGAAGCGGTCGCCGCCGACGGCACTGTCGAGGCGGTTTCGGTCAAGGACGCCCGCGCCTTCGCTGTTGGCGTGCAGTGGCATCCAGAGTACTGGGTCGAATCTGACAACATCTCGGCAAAGATTTTCCGCGCCTTCGGCGACGCTGTACGTCTGCATCAGGCGGCGAAATCGGGCGCGCGCGCAGCGGCAGAATAGCGCTCGTCAGTTGCCGGCCGACGGCAGCGATAGCAGCGGCAGCGCCGGCGCGTAGGATTCGTAACCGTCGCCATCGGCGACTGAGAACATGACGATTGGATCGGTGCCGTTGGCGCTGAATGTGACCGTGCCGTCATTCTGCTCTCGCCAGAACTTCGCCTGCTCGACACCGGGCAACACCCGGCGGCAATTCGCGGCGACCGTCAACAGCGACAAGCCTTGCGAAATCTCGGCGCCACGGCTGACCGCACAAGACGCCTCGTCACCATGGGCTACCAGCCGGTAGTTGCCGGATGAAGGTGGTGACTCACTGGCTGCACGGCTTTCACCGCTACCGGCATAAAACAGCTGGACGCTGCCGAACAGCACAGCAACCGCCATCAATGCAGGAAGCGTTTTCATCCTGTTTCTCCGCGCATTTCAAGCGCGCCGCGTTCGAAGAGATCAGGAGGCGCGCTTCATCTTGCTGTCATGTGCTGTCAGGCGGACAGACACTAGGAAGGGACCAGAATGATTCCGAAGGGTTAAGCTGAAGTTAATAGATATGGCAGCCCGCTTACGGCCTTGCCTTGACATTTGCCGTCTCCGGCACCGGCGTCAGTGCCTTGCGCTGCGAAAACCACGAGACCAGATTGTCGACGCATAGGTCCGCCATGGCGCGGCGGGTGTGCTGCGAGGCGGAGCCGACATGTGGCAAAAGCGAGGTGTTGGGCGCGGCAAGCAACGCCGCTGGCACATTCGGCTCGTCGGCAAAGACGTCTAGCCCGGCAGCGGCGATGCTGCCGCTGGCAAGTGCGGCGGCAAGGGCTGGCTCGTCGACCGTGCTGCCCCGGCCGATATTGACGAAGACGCCGTTCGGCCCAAGAGCCGAGAGGATTTCGGCATTGACTGCCCTTTCCGTCGCGGCCCCGCCGGGCGCCACCGAGATCAGTGTGTCGACCGCCTCGGCGAGACCTTTCAGCGTCGGGTGATAGTCATAGGACAGGCCTTCGACGCGGCGCCGGTTGTGGTAGGCGATGGGCAGCCCGAAAGCGTCGAGCCGGCGGGCAATGGCGAGGCCGATGCGGCCCATGCCAAAGATACCGACATGGCGCCCGCGCAGGGTCAGCCGGCTCAGCGGATAGTTGCCTTTGCGCAGCCAACTTCCGTCGCGCAGCCAGGCCTCGGCGCGCGGCAGTTCGCGGATGGTGTTGATCAGCAAGCCGAGCGCCGTATCGGCGACCTCTTCGGTCAGCACATCCGGGGTGTTGGTGACCATGATGCCGCGCTGTACGGCGTGGCGGACATCGACAGAATCATAGCCGACGCCGAAATTGGCGATGATCTCGAGCTTTGGCAGCGCGTCCATCAACGCGGCGCTTATGCCGCCGAAGGCGGCTATGCCGCGCACCGTACGGCGCATGTCGTCGGTGACCAGCGACGGATCGGCGCCTTCGATCCGGACGCGGCTGAACGCCCCGTCGATGCGGCCGACCGCATGGTCGTTGAACTGGCCCGGCACCAGAATGGCGACAGCTTGCTGTTCGGTTTTTGTCATGCACGTTCCACCGGTTTGCCGGTCGACTGGCGCACATGCAGTTCCGGCTTGATCAGTTCCTGCGACGGCCGCACCGTCTGTCCGTTGAGTTTGTCGAGCAGCGCGCTGGCGGCGCGGCGGCCAACCTCGCGCTGGCCGTTCCAGACCGTGGTCAGTGCCGGCGTCGCGATCGCCGCTTCCTCGAGGTCGTCATAGCCGGTAACGGAGATGTCGATGCCCGGCACCAGCCCCGCGCGCGCAATGCCGTTCATCAGGCCGATGGCGACGAGGTCGTTCCAGCAGCAGGCCGCGGTAGGCCTGTCTTTCAGCGCCAAGAACTGCCCGGCAGCCTCGAAGCCGGCCTGCTTGGTGCGCGGGCCGGCGATACGCCATGACGGCCTGACCTCGAGCCCTGCCGCCTCCATGGCGTTGACATATCCCTGATAACGGTCGCGGCCGGTCGACGTCTGGTCGGTACCGCCGATCATGGCGATGCGCTTGTGGCCAAGCGAGATCAGATGATTGGTAGCAAGCCCGGTGCCATAGGCATCGTCGCCGCGAAACACCGGCACGTCGGCACCTTCGACGGTGCGTGCAATCAGCACTGCCGGGAGACCGTTCTCCTCGGCCATGATTATGTCTTCGGGCGGTGTGCCGATGGCCGGCGACATGATGACGCCGTCAGCGCCGAGCTGCAGAAGCGTGTCGATGAAGGTGCGCTGTTTCTCGAGTTGGTCGTAGTGGTTCGACAGGATGAAGGTCTGCCGGCTGCGGTCGAGTTCGCTCTCGATCGAACGCAGTATCTCGGCAAAGAACGGGTTCATGATGTCGTGGACGACGACGCCGACAATGCCCGAGCGTGAGGTGCGAAGGCTGGCGGCACGGCGGTTGTAGATATAGCCGATGGCGCGTGCATGTTCCTTGATACGGTCGCGGGTGCCGCCGGCGACCAGCGGGCTGTCGCGCAAGGCCAGCGAGACCGTGGCCGTGGACACGCCGAGCGCATCCGCGATGGTCGAAAGCTTGATCTTCTGTGCCAGCGCCCTGCGCTCCCGAAGCAATTTAAACTGTTTAAAGGCCGGCTCTTATGCCATCGATCCCGAGCAAATCAAAGTTTTTTTGCCAGCGCTTCCGCCTCCGCGTCCAGCGTCGCGCGGTTGTGCAAGCGAAGCCGGTGCTCGCGGTGGACGATGTAGAGGCCGCTGGCGACGATGACGGTGGCACCGACCAGCGTCCAGCGGTCGGGAAACTGGTTGAAGACGATCAGGCCGGAGATGATCATCCAGATCATCTGCGAATAGGGATAGGGAGCCAGGGCCGTGGTGGTGGCAAGGCGATAGGCCTGCACAAGAAGCCAATGGCCGATGGCGCCGAAGACGCCAAGCATCAGCAATATGAACCAGTGCCAGCCATCCTGCGGCAGCGAAAGCGAAAACGGCAGTGTCGGCAGCAGCAGCACGGCCGGCGCCAGCGCCGAAAACAGGATGAGACTTTCCGAGGTTTCCGTCGCCGACATACGGCGCGTCATGATGACGTAGAAACTGTTCGATAGCATCGAGCCGAGCGCAAAGAGATGGCCGACGCCAAAAACCCCGATGCCCGGCCGGGTGATGATGAGGACGCCGACAAAGCCGCTCATGATCGCCAGCCAGCGCCGCCAGCCGGCCCATTCGCCGAGCAACGGACCGGCAAGCGCGGTGATCACCATCGGGCCGAAGAAGTAGATCGAGGTGGTTTCCGCCAGCTGCAGCATCCGCAGCGCCAGAATGTTGAACATGGTCGATCCGAACAGGAGCAGACCGCGCGTGAGATGCGCCGGCAGGTTGGCGGGACGAAAACGCAACGGCTCACGCCATCCGCGCAGAAAGACGCCGACAAGCAGGACATGGACCGCGAAGCGGGTCCAGGCGACGATCAGCGCCGAGACGCCAGCCAGCACAAGGTACTTGCTGCTGGTGTCGAGGAAGGTGAAAAACACATAGACGGAAAGCATGCACAGGATCGCCGCCGGCGACGTAGCGCTTTCGTCTTGTCTTGGGGGAGCATTCAATTTCAGGCCGGACGGGAAGCAAGGCAGTCCCTCACCAATGCGGGAATTGTCGCCAGCGGGCAAGCCAAAAGAGGCTGGCACACCGACAGGCGACGACAGGCTCAGTTTTGTTCCTGGTGGCCGGAGAGTCAGGTGTGCATGCGGGCACCCTTGGTGATCTTGTCGACGAGCTTCTTTTCGGCGCGAAGCGCGATGCCGACCACCTTGGCATCCTCCGGCGCAAATTCGGCAAAGACGGCACGGTTGGCCAGATCGTACCCAGTCGAAAACATTTCCTCGACATAGAGCGAAACCGTCACACCACGCTCCAGCGCCCGCCGCTGGATCGTTCCGAGCGCCTGGCCGTCTGCCGAAAGCACGATGACCGGCTGGATCGATAGCGGGTTGTAGATATTGCCGGCGCGGTCACGGTAGGGCTCGCCGATGAGGTCGGGAAACTGCGCGACGATGCCGCTGGTCAGAAAGGCGGTGACGTTGAGCTTCTGCCAGACGGGAAGATCGTCCCTGAGCACGATTGCAAATTTCGTATCGAACATGCGACAGTTTCCAATCCGAAAGGGGGCCAATCCGAGGCTGCGAGTGAAGCGATGCCGCACGGTCTAGACGGGGAAGCCTTTCAGGGTCTTGGACGTTTGTGCGTGGATGCAGCCGAGAACTGCATCGTATCGGCACCCGGTACTGCCGGCATGGAACGCATCGAGGCCCGGTTCCACGGCAACGCCTTCGATCTCCATCGCCACGACACCTATGCAATCGGGGTGACGCTTTATGGCATACAGAGCTTCCGCTATCGCGGCGCGACGCATCAGAGCCTGCCTGGCCAGATCATTATCCTTCATCCCGACGAAATGCACGATGGCGGCGCCGGCACAGAAGACGGATTGCGTTACAGAATGCTATATTTGGAGCCGTCCCTGATGCTCGATTGCCTCGGCGGCGGGTCACTGCCGTTTGTCGGGGATGCCGTGATGACAGACCGCGATTTCCGCGCGACGCTGCTTTCGGCGCTCGGGCCGCTGGATCAGGAACTGGACGAGCTGTTTGTGGTCGATTTCATGACGCAGCTGATGCAAAGCCTGGCCCGGCACGCCGGTCAGCCGGCGAAACCGATAGCGAAAACTGCGTGGCGTGCCGCCAGTCTGGCGCGCGACTATCTGGAGGAAAATGTCGCGCGGATTGTACGTTCGGATGAATTGGAGGCGATCACCGGATTGGACCGTTATGCCCTGTCGCGGCATTTCCGCGCCACCTTCTCCACCAGCCCGCACCGGTTCCTGTTGATGCGCCGGCTTCAACGAGCCCGTCGGATGATCGAATGCGACGAGCCGCTGGCGCAAATCGCCATCGCAGCCGGCTTCAGTGACCAAAGCCATTTCAATCGGCATTTCAAGAAGGCGTTCGGCGTCACACCCGGACGCTGGTCGGCACTGACGCGGCGGCCGTCAGCGGCGAACGCGTGACCTATTCAAGGATCTTGTCCTCGATATCCAGTTCGTCATCGGGGAGCACCATTTCGCCGTTCGAAAGATTCGCTTCGACACGGGCAAGCAGCTTGAACAGCGATTTCTGATCCTTCTTGTCGAGACCCTTCAATGCCTGCTTTTCGGTCTTCTTCACCGATTTCTCGATGGCGTGGATGATTTCGCGGCCGGTGTCGGTGAGGAAAATATGCGCCTGGCGGGCATCGGCGGAGGAGGCCCGCTTTTCCAGAAAACCCTGCGCCTGCAGCCGGTTGATGGTCTTGGTGATGGTCGGCGGACGCACGCCGAGGCGGCCGGCAAGATTGCCGGGCGTCTGCCCGTCCTCGCGGTCGAGCGCCAGCATGATCTGGTCCTGACCGGCATAGAAGCCATGCGCCAGAAGCCGGGCGGCGAGCGCCGTGCGCGCCAGCCGCGCCGCCGAATGCAGCCGGCTCATTGTTGCAGTCTTGTCCGCCTTGGCCATGCTCATCCCTCCTCGGCCGAACCGGTGCGGACAGCATAGAAGCAGGCCGCCGATTGGCAATGACGATCGAAAACATTCCGGCTCGGAAAATAGCTTTGCCGGCAAGCATCGCGGTGTTCGCCGTGGCTAATGCCAGATGTTTATTTCAGTTAGATGACAAACGACTTTCCGCGACGGCTGGATGGCGACGTGACGAGGCGCCCTCAACCGGCCTTCACCGCGACCACCATCAAGGCCTGATAGGCGTCCGCCATTTCCCGCAGCGCTGCCTGTGACAGCGGCCCGGCCTGGCGGGCAATGCCGTCCCGCGTGTTCGATGTATCGCGTTTGCCGGGGCGATCGTTATAGGGCGCGACGGTGGCGAATATCTGCTCGCTCAAGCTGTCGGGGAAGAACATCTGGCCGGTCATCGCCGAGCGGTCGTCGGGGAAGATCTTGAAATGGATGTGGGTGGTGCGGCCGCGATACCAGCCGGGATAGATGGTGGCGAAAGAAGCGATGCCGCTTTCATCGGCTCTCTGCCAGCCGCGCAGAAAGCTCTGGCCGGACGTGTCGATATCCTGCCCGTCGCCCTGTCCGGGATAGCCGGAATAGGCGCCCTGGGCGTCGCAATGCCAGATATCGACGCGTGCGCCGGGAAGCGGCCGGCAGGCGGCGTCGACGATTTGCAGCCGCACATTGAGGGCGACGCCCTTCTTGCCCTCGGTGATATCGGCGCGTTCGAGCTTCGGGTCGAAATAGAACGGTCCTTCGGTGACCTCGGGCGTCATGGTGCAGACGCCGGCACCGGCTTCGAACAAAGCAAGCCCGGCATAGGGCGAGACCTGCCCGGCCCTTGCGCCGGCGGGCAGGAATATGCCGCCCGTGGTGACCGCTACAAGACCGAGAGCCTGCCGCCGGCTTAATGGCAAGGACTTGTCGGACATCTGGCGCCTCCTCAGTGCGAACAACCCCTCGCCCTATCTAGGCCCCACCGCCAGCCCGCGCCAATGAACGTTCGGCAATGTGAGGAAAGTTCGGCAATAGCGGCCTCTTTGGCCCATCGGTTTGCCTCGTGCAAAAGCCGAGCACACATCCTATATGGAGCCGACAATCCCTATTCGAGGCACAATATGAGCGACGCACAGACGCAGATCCCCGTTACCGTCCTTACCGGCTATCTCGGCGCCGGCAAGACGACACTGCTCAACCGCATCCTTTCGGAAAACCATGGCAAGCGCTACGCCGTCATCGTCAATGAGTTCGGCGAGATCGGCATCGACAACGAGTTGATCGTGGAATCCGACGAGGAAATCTACGAGATGAACAATGGCTGCATCTGCTGCACCGTGCGCGGCGACCTGATCCGCGTCGTCGAAGGTCTGATGCGCAGGCCCGGCCGCTTCGACGCCATCGTCGTCGAGACCACAGGCCTCGCCGATCCCGTGCCGGTAGCGCAAACCTTCTTCATGGACGACGATGTGCGTTCCAAGACCAGGCTCGATGCGGTGGTGGCGCTGGTCGACGCCAAGCACCTGCCGCTGCGCCTCAAGGATTCCCGCGAGGCCGAGGACCAGATCGCCTTTGCCGATGTCGTCGTGCTCAACAAGACCGACCTGGTCACCCCCGAAGAGCTGAGCAAGGTAGAGGCGACGATCCGCGCCATCAACCCGGCGGCACGCATCCATCGCACCACACGCGCCGGGGTGGCGCTGTCCGAGGTGCTCGATCGCGGTGCGTTCGACCTGTCCCGGGCGCTGGAGAACGATCCGCACTTCCTCGAGGCGCATGACGATCACGACCATCATGATCATGATCACCATGATCACGAGGGCCATGATCATCACGATCATGACGGGCATGACCATCATCACGCGCACCCTTCCGACATCCATGATGTGACGGTGCAGTCGGTGTCGCTGCGCGGCGGCGAGATGGACCCGAAAAAGTTCTTCCCGTGGATCGAGAAGGTCACCCAAATGGAAGGCCCGAACATCCTGCGGCTGAAAGGTATCATCGCGCTGAAAGGCGATGACGAGCGCTATGTCATCCAGGGCGTGCACATGATCATCGAAGGCGACCACCAACGCGCCTGGAAGGACGGCGAGAAGCACGAGAGCCGGCTGGTGTTCATCGGCCGCGAACTCGACGCCGAGCGGCTGAAGACAAGCTTCCAGGCCTGCCACGCCGCTTGATTTAGCTGCCCTTTCCCCCTTCTCCCCTTGTGGGAGAAGGGGCGCCCGCAACGCTGGCGCTCTCTCCTCACGACGATCCGAAGCACGGGTTGAGACCCGCAGCTCAACCCCTTAAGGGTGGGGCAGCAGAAATCTCGAACGGAATGGTCTCTCATGCCGACAGTCGCCCCGCTCGATCTCGAAGGCCACTGCCTCGCCGCCGTGTTCCTTGGCGACGTGCCGCATTTCGCGCTGGCCGACGGCACAATCCATCGGCTCGACCATGGGCACAAGACGGTGCAGGCCAATGACGGGCTGCTCGCCGCCCTTCACGATGGCGCAAACGACCGGCTGATCACCGGCGGTGAGGACGGCAAGATCTTTGCCGTGACCGCAGGCGGCAATACTGCGGAATTGGCGACCGCAGGCAAAAAATGGATCACCAGCGTGGCCGCCGGGCCGCAAGGCGCTGTTGCCTATGCTTCGGGCAAAATTGCCTATGTGCGTTTTGCTGACGGCAAGACCAGGGAATTCTCGCATCCGCGCTCGGTCGAGGGGCTGGCCTTCTCGCCCAAGGGCATGCGCTTCGGCGTTGCTCGCTACAATGGCGCGACGCTGCATTTCCCGGCCGCCGACGGCAAGCCGGTCGAGCTCGAATGGGCCGGCGCCCACACCGGCATCACGTTTTCGCCGGACGGCGGCTTCGTCGTCACCACAATGCAGGAAAACGCGCTGCATGGCTGGAAACTCGCCGACGGCAAGCACATGCGGATGTCCGGCTATCCCGGCAAGGTCAAAAGCCTGTCGTGGAGCGCCAAGGGCAAATGGCTGGCGAGTTCCGGCGCGCCGGCGGCGATCGTCTGGCCGTTTTCGGGCAAGGATGGGCCGATGGGCAAGGCGCCGCTGGAACTCGGCACGCGCGGCAGTGCGATGGTCACCTCCGTCGCCTGCCATCCGAGCCAAGATGTAGTGGCGGTAGGGTATGATGACGGCATGGTGATGGCGGTGCGCTTCGCCGACGCCAGGGAAGTGCTGCTGCGCCGGCCAGGCAAGGGCGCCATCACATCGATGATGTGGGACAAGGAAGAGCGCCGCGTCGCGTTCGGCAGCGCCGCCGGCGATTGCGGCGTCATCGACATTTCCGCCTAGCCCGTTAGTCGGCTCCGCAAGATACTTTGCCGGTCAATTCAGCCGGCTTGCCATCCTTTTCGGCATCGTCCGTTACATCATAGATTGAGAGCAAATAGCGGCCGTCATAGACGCCTTCGTCGCTGGCCTTGGTCAGGATCGCCAGTTCGACATAGTCGTAGGCGTTTTCGACCTGCCGTTCGCGATAGACGAGCAGCCGCAATTCCTTGTTGTCGAGCCAATATTGCGTGAGGTTCTGATCCTCGAACACAGTCTTGCGCAGACTGTCGCCGACTGGCCTGCCCAGAATTTCGAGCTCGCCGCGAAAATTGAAGGTCGGCCCGCCCATGCCTCTGGTGACCCCGGCATCGACCTCAAATTTGACGGCTGCATCCTCGGCGGAACACCAGATGCCGCCGGATGCCAAAGCCGCACCAACCGACGACAGCAGCGTTGCCGCGCAGATGATCGCCCGCACCATCGTGTCCCCTCCAGCCGAAGTGCCATTGGCGCCCGAAGGCGGCTCGCGGTCAAGCGCCTGTTCCATTCAAATGACCGCTGACCCAACACAGGGCAGCCGCCCGCCAATTGCGGTGGCGGATGCCGATTGTCTAAAGTGCGGCGGAGAGGGCCGCCATGAACGTCATCGACCATTCAAAGACCTCCATCGGCGGCATCGGCCCGGCCCGGATTGCCGAGTTGCGCGAGACCGAGGCAGAAGCCTTCCGCCAGGCGCGGCCGAAATCGATGGCGAAAATCGGCAATGGCCTGCCCGGCTTCTTCGGCGGCGTGCCGATGCACTGGATGAACGACTGGCCGACGCCGTTCCCGATCCTCGTTGATAAGGCCAAAGGCACCGCCATCAGAGATATCGACGGCAACCGGCTCGACGATTTCTGCCTCGGCGACACCGGCTCGATGTTCGGTCATTCGCCGCCGCCGGTCGCCCGCGCCATCCGCCGGCAGGCCGGACGCGGTCTGACCTACATGCTGCCTGCCGAGGACGCGCTCGCCATCGGCCCGCTGCTGCAACAGCGCTTCGGTCTGCCGTTGTGGCAGATCGCGACGACGGCAACCGACGCCAACCGCTTCGCGCTGCGGGTTGCCCGTGCCGTTACCGGCCGGGAGAAGATCCTGGTCTTCAACGGCTGCTATCATGGCTCGGTCGACGAGACGATGGTCCGGCTGGTCGACGGCAAAGCGGTGAACCGACCGGGACTGGCCGGCGAATTCCGCGACCTGACGCGGGCAACTGATATCGTCGAGTTCAACGATCTGCCGGCGCTTGAGGCCGCACTTCAGGGCAACGATGTCGCCTGCGTCATCGCCGAGCCGGTGCTGACCAATTCCTGCATGGTGCTGCCCGAAGCCGGCTTTCATGACGGCTTGCGGCGTCTCACCCGTGCGACCGGCACGCTGCTTCTAATCGACGAGACGCATACGATCTCGACCGGTCCCGGCGGCTATACAAGCAAATACGGGCTGGAGCCGGACCTGTTCGTGCTCGGCAAGCCGATTGCCGGCGGCATACCGGCGAGTGTGTGGGGCATGAGCGAAGGCGTTGCGGCGCGCTATGCCGCTTATATCAGCCGGAAAGAGCCCGGCTATTCCGGCATGGGGACAACGCTGTCGGCCAATCCGCTGCAATTCGCGGCGATGCGTGCCACGCTCGAAGACGTCATGACCGACGAGAACTACAGCCATATGGACCATCTGGCGCGGCGGCTCGACGCCGGGCTGACTGCCGTTATCGATCGCTATCGCCTGCCCTGGCATGTTGCTCGGGTCGGCGCCCGCGTCGAGTTCATCTGCGCGCCAGGCCCGCTGAGGAATGGCGGCGAAGCCGAGAGGGCGCATGCGCCGGAGCTCGAAGCGGCGATGCATGTCGCGCTGGTCAATCGCGGCGTGCTGATCGCACCGTTCCACAATATGATGCTGATCTCGCCGGCAACTCGCGCCGCCCAGGTGAACCGGCTGATCACCGCCTTCGGCGCGGTTGCGGCAAAGCTTACGGCATGAGACAAGCTGGCAGCATGAAACAAGCGCCCAAGCAAAGTTTGAACCTGGTCACGGCATCCCCTTCGGGCTCGACGCCCGCCGAGGCGCAGGCCTTTCTCGACGCCCATCCGGAGATCGAAGCGTTCGACATCGTGCTGACCGACGCCAATGGCGTGGGGCGCGGCAAGATCGTGCGCCGACATGAGTTGATGAGCATCTTCGAGGGCGGCCGGCACATGCCGATCTCGATCCTCGGCCTCGACATCACCGGCGAGGATGTTCACGAGACCGGGCTGATCTGGACGACCGGCGACGGCGACCTGCGGGCGTGGCCGATCCCCGGCACGCTGGTGCCGCTGTTCGGCACCCAGCCGCCGCGCGGCCAGGTGTTGATGGCGATGTACCATCTCGATGGCCAGCCGATGTCGTCCGACCCGCGGCTGGCGCTCGCCCGCCAGGTAGATATCCTCGCGGCCAAGGGCCTGCATCCGGCCGGCGCCTTCGAGCTCGAGTTCTTCCTGCTCGCCAATGAGCGCGATGCCGAAGGCAAGGTGCAGCCGGCGCATGCGGTGCTCGACGGCCGCCGCTCGGCCAAGACAGAGGTCTATTCCGTCGACCATCTGCACGGCATGGAGCCGCTGTTTTCCGACATCTATGCCGCGGCCAAGGTGCAAGAGATCGGAAGAGCACACGTCTNGATGCGGGCGGCCGACGATCTCGTCATGCTCAAGCGGCTGGTGCGGGCGCAGGCACGCCGTCATGGTGTCACCGCTTGCTTCATGGCCAAGCCGATCGAGAAGTATGCCGGCTCTGGCATGCATTTTCATGTCTCGCTGCTGGATGATGCCGGCAAGAACGTCTTTGCCGAAGCCGGCGGCGAAAGCTGGTCGCTGCCGCTGCTGCGCGGTCTCGGCGGACTGATCCAGACGATGGCGGAATCGATGCTGGTGTTCGCGCCGCACGCCAATTCATGGCGGCGCTTCGTATCGCAATCCTATGCGCCGGTGGCGCCGACCTGGGGCGTCAACAACCGTTCGGTGGCGCTGCGTGTGCCAGCCGGCGATGCCAAGAACCGCCGCATCGAGCACCGGCCATCGGGCGTCGACGCCAACCCTTATCTAGTCGCGGCAACGGTGCTGGCCGGCATCACTAGGGGTCTCGACGAAGGTCTTGACCCCGGCCCTGAAACCACCGGCAATGGCTACGAATCCGCCGTCACGCGCACGACGATGCCGGTCGACTGGCGTGCCGCGATCGAGGCGGCAAGGGCGTCGACCTTCCTCAAGGGCGCATTGGGCGAAGACCTGCACCGGACATTCGTGGCGATCAAGCAGTCGGAATATCTGCGCGTGGCGCGCACGGTCAGCGAACTGGATTATCACCTCTATCTGCACGAGGTTTAGGGCTTCACATCGTCGGCCATCTGCCGGTGAAGGCCCATGCGGAATAATTTCAGCGGAACCTTCGGCGGGCTTTGCTCATTGCGTGTCTGATTGCAGGAGCGAACAAGGCCGCCTTAGTCATGATCGCCAGGATGCAGACAACCCCGACGCCGCACCATGCCAAGGTGCAGTCGAGAGGCTTGCCTGCAAGCAAGTCCCCGGACACGACAGAAATCGACGCCAGGACGATTCCTGAACTGCGCGAAACGGCCAAGATCTGCCGCCGCTGTCCGCTATGGCGCGATGCCACGCAGACCGTGTTCGGTGAGGGTCCTGATAAAGCCAAGGTGATCTTCGTCGGCGAACAGCCGGGCGACCAGGAGGACCTGGCGGGCAAGCCTTTCGTCGGTCCGGCCGGGAAGGTGTTCGACGCGATCCTGGATGATGCCGGCGTCGATCGGCTGAAAGTCTACGTCACCAACGCGGTTAAGCATTTCAAGTTCGAGCCGCGCGGCAAGCGGCGCATCCACTCCAAGCCGAATGCCGGCGAGGTGCAGGCTTGCCGCTGGTGGCTGGACAAAGAGATCGATCTGATCAAGCCCAACCTGGCGGTGGCACTCGGCGCCACTGCAGCGCAGGCGCTGCTCGGCAAGGTGGTGCCGATCATGAAGATGCGCGGGGCGGTAGTGGAGCGCGACGATGGCTTGCGTGTCTTCGTCACCATCCACCCGTCCTTCATTCTGCGCATTCGCGAGCCGGCGGACAAGCGGGCCGAACGCGAGCGGTTCCTGCAGGATATGAGAGCGGTGAAAAGGCTGATGGCGGCCTGAGCTATTTGATCAATATCGCCCGGAGATCGTTGATGTTTGTGCCGGTCGGACCGGGTACGAAAAGGTCATCTACGGCATTGAATGCCGTCCAGGCGTTGTTGCCGGCAAGCATGGCCTTGGCATCGACGCCCGCCGCGCGCATCCGCGAAACTGTCGAGCCGTCGGCGAAGGCGCCGGCATTGTCTTCCGAACCGTCAATGCCGTCGGTGTCGGCGGCCAGTGCGTGCACGCCCGCCATGCCGGTGATGCCGATGGCGAAGGCGAGCAGGAATTCCGAGTTACGGCCGCCTTTGCCTTTCGCGCGCAGGGTCACCGTCGTCTCGCCGCCCGACAGGATCAGCACCGGCTTTGCAAATGGCCGGCTGCGCGTCGCCACCTCGCGCGCGATTGCGGCGTGGATGCCACCGACCTCGCGTGCCTCGCCCTCGATGGAATCGGAGAGAATGACGGCCTGAATACCTCGGCGCTTCGCTTCGGCCGCTGCTGCTTCCAGCGAGACGCCGGCCGAAGCGATCAGATGCACCTCGTTGCGGATAAAACGCGGATCGTCCGGACGTGGCGCATCGGCCGCCGGCGACTTGATATGCGCCATGACCGAAGCCGGCAGCTTCATGCCATAGGCAGCGATCGACGCCAGTGCGTCCTCACGGCTGCCTATGTCCGGCACGGTCGGACCAGAAGCGACCAGAGCCGGATTGTCGCCCGGAATGTCTGATACCACCAGCGAGACCACCTTGGCCGGATATGCGGCGGCCGCCAGCCTGCCGCCCTTGATGGTGGAAAGGTGCTTACGGATCGTGTTCATCGCGGCGATCGGCGCGCCGGAGGCGAGCAGCGCCTCGTTGACGGCGATCTCATCGGCCAGCGTCAGACCTTCGGCGGGTGACGGCAGCAGCGCCGAGCCACCGCCGGAAATGAGCGCTACGACCAGGTCGTCCGCAGTCAGTCCCTGGACTTTTTCGAGCAGCCGTCGCGAAGCTTCCAGCCCGGCGGCATCCGGCACCGGATGCGCCGCCTCGATGATCTCGATGCGCCGGCAGGCCGCGCCATAGCCGTAGCGGGTGACGACCAAACCTTCGATCGGCCGGTCCCACACTTTCTCGAAAGCCGCCGCCATCTGCGCCGAGCCTTTTCCTGCACCGATGACGATCGTGCGGCCCTTCGGCCTTGCGGGCAAATGATTCTTGATCGTCCTCTGGGGATCGGCGGCGGCAACGGCGGCGTTGAAGATGGATATAAGGAAGGATTTCGGGTCGAGAATGGTCATACTGAGCTGCCACCGACGTTCTGCGAACTTCTGCGGCGTTTGCGCTGCCCCTCACCCTTACCCTCTCCCCGTCTAGAGACGGGGAGAGGGGGTAGCCAGCGTTGGAGCGCTTCCCTTCTCCCAGTCGCTAGACGGGGAGAAGGTGCCGGCAGGCGGATGAGGGGCGGCGCCAACGTCACGATGTTGCTTCCGGCGGCAGGACCAACTCCTGGTTATCCACGCCCAAATAGGCACAGAGCGCATCGACGACCACACCATGGTCCTCACGCTCCGGCAGGCCCGAGACGGCGATCACGCCGATGACACCGGCGCCCTTGACAGTGATGGGAAAGCCGCCGCCGGCCAGCACGTAGTCGACAATGTCCAGCCCCTCGCCAGGCTTGAAGCTGCGGTCGGGGCGCTGCTGCTCCAGCACCATGCGGTAGGTGCTTTTCAGGAATCGCCGCACGACGTTGATCTTGCGCCGCGCCCAGTCCGCATTGGAAGCGTTCGAGCCGGGCATTGCCGCATAGAACAGCGGCCGATCGAAGGTTCTGATATCGATGATGATCGGCAGGTTCTCGGTCAAAGCCCGGTCGCGGATCGCCGAGCCGATCTCGAAAGCGACAGCCTCGTCGAAGGCGGAGAAAACAAGCGCGGCTTCCTGTTTCTTGATCAGAGCGATGTCGTCCGCAACGGCCATGTCGTTCCCCTGTCAATCTCGCCGCACGCTTTGGCCGATGGCTGCCGTTCGGTCAAGCCGGGACGCCGGGACCAGCTAGGTCGCCATGTCCGCCTTAGCTGCCCGACCGGCGACATAGACCTCGTGCACGGCGCGGTCGTCGCCGAGCGTCTGCAGCAGAAACAATTCCTCGGCGAGCGTGTCCGCCGTCTCCACCCGCAGCCGCATCGCCGGCGTGGCGCGGGCGTCGAGCACGACGATATCGGCGTCGCTGCCTTCCTCCAGAGTGCCGATCTTTTCCACAAGCGACAGCGCCTCAGCATTGCCGCGGGTCAGTTGCCAGAATGACTGAAACGGATTGAGCTTCTCGCCATTCAGCGCGATCACCTTGTAGCCCTCGTCCATGGTGCGCAGCATCGAATAGTTGGTGCCACCGCCGACATCGGTGGCGGCGGCGATGCGGAGCGGCTTCTCGCGGCGGCGATAGCGCTGATAATCGAACAGGCCCGAGCCGAGAAACAGGTTGGAGGTCGGGCAGAACACCGCCACCGAGCCGCTATCGGAAAGCGCATCCGCCTCGCGTTCCGACAGATGGATGCAATGGCCGAACAGGCTTCTGCGCCCGAGCAGCCCGTAATGCTCATAAACATCGGTATAGTCGCGCGCCTGCGGATGAAGCTGCTGCGTGAAGGCGATCTCGGCGTGGTTTTCCGACAGATGCGTCTGCATATGCAATTGCGGATATTCGCGGCAGAGCGCGCCCGCCGTTTCCAATTGCTCGGGTGACGAGGTGATGGCGAAGCGCGGGGTGATGGCATAGTGCTGGCGCCCCTTGCCGTGCCACTCCTCGATCAGCGCCTTGCTGTCGTCATAACCCGATTGCGGCGTGTCGAGCACGCCGTCCGGCGCGTTGCGGTCCATCATCACCTTGCCGGCGATGTTGAGCATGTTGCGGTCATGCGACTCGGCAAAGAACGCCTCGGCCGATTCCTTGTGTACCGAGCAATAGGCGGCGACAGTCGTCGTGCCATGACGCAATACTTCATCCAGGAACAGCCTGGCGATACGGCGGCCATGCTGAGCGTTCCCGAATTTTGTCTCTTCCGGAAAAGTGTAGGTGTTCAGCCAGTCGAGCAGCTCGGCGCCGAAGGAAGCGATGACCTGCATCTGCGGAAAATGCGCGTGCGCATCGATGAACCCGGGCAGCAGCAGATGCGGCCGATGGTCGACCTTTCTTGTTCCCTCGCCCGCCTTTTTCTCGACCTCGGCATAGGCGCCGGCGGCAATGATCCTACCGTCGCGGAGCAGCAGGCCGCCATCTTGCTCGTAGCGCCAGGCGGAATGGTCGTCGACGGTTTCGGGCCAGCGCAAAAACGACAGCGTGCGGCCGCGCAGGAGCGTGCTGGTCATTTCCTTGCGCCTTCGAACCATGCCACCAGCAGCGCCCGTTCCTTGTCGGTGATCTGGGTGACGTTGGCGGGCGGCATGGCGTGGCTGCGGCCGGCCTGCAGGTAGATCTCGCCGGCGTGCTCGGCGATGCCGGCATCGGTGTCGAGCATCACGCCCTTCGGCGCGTGGTAGATGCCCTCGTAGGACGGCTCCGCGGCGTGGCACATCGAACAGCGGCCAAGCACCGTATCGCGCACGGCAGGGAAATGCGCCGAGGCAACGTAGACCTGGGCCGCCGCCGACGCCTTCGCCTCGCCGGTCAGCAACTTCGGCACCGTCGACAGCCAGATGATGACCAAGAACAGCACGGCCGCCGCCAGCCAGGTCCAGGTCGGATTGCCTTTGCGCGCATGCCTGGTGTTGAAATAGTGCCGGATCAGCACGCCGATGATGAACACCAGCGAGGCGATGACCCAGTTGAACTCTGTCCCGAACGCCAGCGGATAATGGTTCGACAGCATCAGGAACAAAACGGGCAGCGTCAGGTAGTTGTTGTGCAGCGAGCGCTGCTTGGCGATCTTGCCGTATTTCGGATCGGGCTTACGGCCGGCGATCAGGTCGGCGACGACGATCTTCTGGTTGGGGATGATGACCATGAAGACGTTGGCCGACATGATCGTCGCGGTGATGGCGCCAAGATGCAGGAACGCGGCGCGGCCGGTGAACAGGTGGGTCAGTCCCCAGGCCATGAATACCAGCACCCCATACAGCACCAGCATCAGGCCGGTGTCGCTGTTGCCGAGCGGCGAACGGCACAGGAGATCGTAGACCACCCAGCCGACGCCGATCGTCGCCAGCGACAGCAAGATGCCTGTAGGCACCGACATGGCAAGCACATTCGGATCGATCAGGAACAGGTCCGCCCCGGCATAATAGACCACGCACAGCATCGCGAAGCCTGACAGCCAGGTGGCGTAGGATTCCCACTTGAACCAGGTCAGGTGCTCGGGCATTTCGGCCGGTGCCACCAGATATTTCTGCACGTGGTAGAAGCCGCCGCCATGCACCTGCCATTCCTCGCCGAAAGCGCCTGCAGGCATGCCCGGGCGTTGGCGCAGGCCGAGGTCGAGCGCGACGAAATAAAAGGACGAGCCGATCCAGGCGATGCCGGTGACGACGTGCAGCCAGCGCACGGCGAAACTCAGCCAATCCCAGAATATCGCGAAATCCATCATGAAAAATCGTCCCTGCCGATCGACTGATTTTACGGACTGGAGCGCAAACGGAAAGGGCTGAGGTGCACGATGACTTTCAAAAAAAATTGGAAAATACTAGGCTGATCATACGCAGCCACATGAGAGCCCCGAAAGCCGCATGGCCTATCTCGATAACATCGCCGTTTTTGTTCGCGTCGTCGAACTCGGCAATTTGTCGGCGGCTGGGCGCGACATGCGCATTTCGCCGGCGGTCGCTTCCAACCGGATCAAGGAGCTCGAGAAGCATCTCGGTGTCAGGCTGTTCAACCGCACGACGCGGCAGTTGATGCCGACCGAGCACGGCACGGTGTTCTATTCCGGCGCCAAGCAGGTGCTCGAGGCGGTCACCGAGGCCGAAGCTGCGGTCAGCGCGTTATCCGGCCAGCCGCGCGGCACCATAAAGGTGACAGCGCCGCTCGGCCTCGGGCGGAGACTGGTGGCATCCGGCATCCCGGATTTCCACGACAGATACCCAGATATCGAGGTGCGGCTCCGGCTTTCCGACCACAATGTCGATATCATGAAGGAAGGCATCGACGTTGCGTTCCGGCTGGGCATCATCGAGGATTCCAGCCTCAGGATGCGCGGCATCATGGACTGCGAGCGAGTGCTGGTGGCGGCTCCGCAATATCTGGAGGCGCGCGGCGAGCCGAGCGAGCCGAGCGAGTTGATCGGCAAGAAGCACGATTGCCTGATGCTGCGCTATTCCGGCGCGCGCGAATATGTCTGGACCCTGCAGACGCGGAACGGGCCGCAAAAGTTCGAGGTGCACGGCCCCTACGATACCGATGACGGCGACGTGCTGACCGGCTGGGCGCTGTCCGGCCGCGGCATCATCAACAAGCCGCGCTTCGAGGTCGAGCCGTTTATCCGCGACCAGCGGCTGAAGGTGATCCTGAGCAAAACGCCGCCGACGCCGGTGCAATTCGCCGCCGTCTACCCGCATAAGAAGCTGCAGGATCCGAAGGTGCGGCTGCTGCTCGACTTCATGGCCGAGCGCTGCCAGCGGCTGATCAGGGATATTCTGGCCGGCAAATGATCGCCGGCTGGCCGGTTGCTTTCCGTCCAGCCGGCGAAGATATTTCTTATGGAATCTCACTCACCAGGGAAGACCGATGGCCAGCGGCGCCACAATGCATCTAGCCGTTTCACTAGCTCCGGAAACTGCTCCCTCCTCTCCGTCCGACGTCGTTCCGGATTTCAGTCTGCTGACGCGGTCCGTGCAAAAAGCCGAAGCGGCCGGCCTGGATATGGTGTTGCTCGCCGATTCCGCGCCGGTTGCAGGCGGACCGAACCGGCAAATGCGCTTCGAAGCAACGACCTTGCTGGCAGCGCTGGCGACGGTGACAAGCAGGATCGGTCTCATCGCCGCGGCGTCAATGGTCGCCCACCAGCCCTATAATCTCGCGCGCCGTTTCGCTTCGCTCGACATTATCAGCCATGGCCGCGCCGGCTGGAACGCCAGCATGATGCCCGACCCGCGCGAGGCGGCCAATTTCAGCCGACCGGAAGGGTTTTCCGGCGACGCATTCCGCCTGCGCGCCGAGGAATTCGTCGGCATCGTGCAAGGCTTGTGGAAAGGCTGGGACGCAGACGCGCTTCTGTTCGACAAAAGTGGCGGCCGCTTCTTCGATCCCGAGAAGATGCACCTTCTCGACCACAGGGGCGAATATTTTTCTGTGCGCGGGCCGCTCAACGTGGCGCGGTCGCCGCAGGACACGCCGGTGCTGGTCATGTCCGGCCTGTCCGAGCCCGACATGGATATCGCCGCCCGCACCGCCGATGTTGTCCTGCTAGACCAGCGATCGATCGACTGGGCTGACGATCTGAAGCGCCGTGCGCTTGCCTTCGGGCGCAGGCCGGAGGGGCTGAAGGTGCTGATGAATGTTGTCACGGATGGCGAGATGGCCGCCATGCCGGATATGTTTGCGGATAGGCTCGAAGAGTGCTTTCGCTCGAAAGCCTGCGACGGTTTCAACATCGCCGTGCCGCTCACGTCGGCGCTCGACGATTTCATCGGTCTCGTGCTGCCGGAGCTTCGCCGCCGCGGCCTTGTCCGGTCCGGCTACAGCGCGGCGACACTGCGGGCCCATCTCGGGCTTGCAGGGGAGGATCGGCAATGAGCGCCGGTCGAGGCCAGATGAAGCTCGGCGCCTTCCTATGGGCGACAGGCCACCACATCGCCGCCTGGCGCCATCCGCAGGCGCATGTCACGGCTGGCATCGACATCGATCATTACATCCAGCTGGCGCGGACGGCGGAAGCGGCGAAGTTCGACATGATCTTCTGCGAGGACGCCGCCGGTGTGCGCGAGGCCAATGTCGACATCGCCAGCCAAACGTCGCGCTCGATTGGCTTCGAGCCGATCAGCCTGCTTGCGGCGCTCGCGGTGCAGACGGAGCGCATCGGCCTCGTCTCCACGGCATCGACGAGTTACAACGAGCCTTACGGGCTGGCGCGGACCTTCCTGTCGCTCGACCATCTGAGCGGCGGGCGTGCCGGCTGGAACCTTGTCACTTCGGCCAGCCAGATCGAGGCCGCCAATTTCGGCTCGACCGGTCTGCGCCCGCATGCGGACCGTTACGGGCGGGCGCGCGAATTCGCTGCCGTGGTTGCCGGCCTTTGGCGAGGCCAGGGTGGACACGAAGGCAGAAGTTTTTCGGTGCGTGACCCGCTCGATCTGCCGCGCTCGCCACAAGGTGCACCGGTCATGGTGCAAGCGGGAGCGTCGGACGAGGGTCGTGACCTCGCCGCCCGGACCGCCGACGTGGTCTTTACGGCGGCGCAGACATTCGAGGAAGCGAAGGCCTTCTACGACGACCTCAAGGGACGGCTGGCTGCCTATGGGCGCAAGCCGGACGACCTCAAGATCATGCCTGGGGTGGCGCCGGTCGTCGCGGCAAGCGAAGCGGAAGCCCGGGCAAAACATGATGAACTGCAGGAGCTGATACCGGACGATGTCGGCGTTGCGCTGCTTTCCAGCTATCTCAGCATATCCGATCTCTCGCGCTATCCCATCGACGGACCGCTGCCGCAGCTGCCGGCCAGCGAAGGCATGCAGAGCCGGCAGGCGCTCGTCATCGAGCAATCGCGCCGCGACAACCTGTCCATTCGCCAGCTTGCCCGTCATTTCGCCGGCGCGCGCGGCCATTGGCGCGTCGTCGGAACTCCGGCCCAGATCGCCGACCAGCTCGCAGCACGCTTCGAGGGCGGCGCGGCAGACGGTTTCAACCTGATGCCATCCTATTTTCCCGGCGAACTCGATGCCTTTGCCACGCTTGTCGTGCCGGAGCTGCAGCGGCGCGGTCTGTTCCGTACGGATTATGACGGCAGCACGCTGCGCGACCATCTGGGCTTGAAAAGGCCAGCGTAAACGACGAGCGGAACGAAAGTCGGAGATCGCCGTTTTGGGATGCTGTGCCGCGGCGATGAGGGCGTCTGCGCGCATGTTCGATTGACCTTCCACAACCTTCGCCCTCTTCAAACCACGCGGACGCAACCGCCACAGGAGCCGATCATGGATGCCATCGCCACCCGCAACGACCTGCAATCCAATGCCAAGAAAGAGTGTATCGATCTTCTCAACGCCCGCCTCGCCGACGCCATAGATCTGGCCTTGATCACCAAGCAGGCGCACTGGAACGTCAAGGGGCCGCAATTCATCGCCATCCATGAGATGCTCGACACGTTCCGCGAGGAGATCGACGGACATGTCGACACCATTGCCGAGCGCGCCGTACAGCTCGGCGGCACGGCGCTCGGCACATCGCAGGAGGTGTCGAAGGCGACTATGCTCGAGGCCTATCCGACCGACATCCACAAGACCCGAGATCATCTGGCGGCGCTGATCGACCGCTATGCCGCGACCGCCAAGCGGGCACGCGCGGCGATCGACGAAGCGGCGGGAGCGGGCGACGCCGACACCGCCGACATCTTCACCGCCTATTCACGCTCGCTCGACAAATTGCTGTGGTTCCTCGAGGCACACACGCAGGAACAGGAATAGAAGGAAACGTCAGCCCGCCATCGCCTTGCCACGACGTGCTTTGGACGGAGCTGCCGGTTCTATCGCGTGGGCGGCCAACGCCGTCATGATCTCGGCTGCGGCGAGTGCGGCGATCACTTGCGGGCGCTTGTCCTTGACGGCATCGCCGCCGATCGGCGAGACGAGGCGGTCAAATTCCGCCTCGCTTCCGTCCGCCGACTTAAGGAACCAGTTCCGAAACGTCGCCTTCTTGGTTCTGGAGCCTATCATGCCGACATAGGCGGCATCCCGGCGTTTCAGCGCCTCGGCGACGATCAGGAAATCCAGCGCGTGGTCATGGGTAAGGACGACGAAGGCGGATCCAGCCGGGGCTTCGCGCACCATCGCCTCAGGCATCGGCGTCAAACAGGTTTCGACCGTGTCTGGCATGCCCTCCAGCGCTTCGGCTCGCGTCTCGGCAATGACGACATGCACCGGCAGCAAAGCCACCGCCGAGGCCAACGCATGGCCGACATGGCCGCCGCCGAAGATGTAGACATGCGGCAGCTGCGCCTCCTCGGCTTCCGCCGCCGCGACCAACTTGGCCTCAAGCGCGGCGTCAACCAGCCGGATCAGCACCTCGACCCTGCCGCCGCAGCACTGCCCGATCTCCGGGCCGAGCGCGACGTCGAGCGTCGCGACAGCGTTGCGGCCAGCCCCCTTCTCCCCGTAACTATACGGGGAGAAGGGGCCGGCAGGCGGATGAGGGGCGGCGCCAGCCTCGACAGATTCGCCAGAACCTGAGGCCGATCGACCAAGCATCTGCCGCGCTTTGTCGATCGCCATATATTCGAGCTGGCCGCCGCCGATCGTGCCGAAAGTGGCCGATCCTGAGACGAGCATGAAGGCACCCCTCTCGCGCGGCGTCGAGCCTTTTGTCCCGGCCACCTCAACCAAGGCGACCCGGCAGGCACCGGCAAGAAAGGCTTTCAGGCTCTGCATTTTCGCGTTCATCATTCGCGTTCCCTGTTGGGAAATATAGAGTTTTTCGGCCTGAATTGCACGTTTTCCGGGATTCAAGTGCCGGTCCTGGCTTCTCGCTTCAGCCGTTCGATCGCCATCAGCACCCGTTCCGGCGTGGCAGGCGGGTCAAGGCGCGGGCAGATCTTGTGGCCAGCAACGCTCGCCACCGCATCCGACAGCGCATGCAGCACCGACATTGCGAGCGGAAAGGGCGGCTCGCCGACCGCCTTGGAGCGGTGCACCGTCGGCTCGCCTGCTTCCGCCCAGTCGGCCAACGTGATGTTGAAAATCTTCGGCCGGTCCGAAGCGAGCGGGATCTTGTAGGTCGACGGCGCATGGGTGCGCAGCCGCCCCTTGTCGTCCCACCACAGTTCCTCCGTGGTCAGCCAGCCCATGCCCTGGATGAAGCCGCCCTCGATCTGGCCGAGGTCGATGGCGCGGTTCAGCGAACGCCCGGTTTCGTGCAGAATATCGGTGCGCTCGACGACATATTCGCCGGTCAGCGTGTCGACCGAAACTTCCGAGCAAGCCGCGCCATAGGCGAAATAATAGAAGGGGCGACCCTCGCCCTTGTCGCGGTCCCAATGGATTTTCGGCGTCTTGTAAAAGCCAGCCGCCGAAAGCTGGATGCGCGCCATATAGGCCTGCCTGACGAGATCGGCGAAGGCGATCTCCTGATTACCGATGCGCACCCGGTTTGGCAGGAATAGCACCTGGTCGCGCGGCACCTGGAATTTCTCGGCGGCGAAATTGGTCAGCCGGTCCTTGATCTGGCGGGCGGCGTTCTGCGCCGCCATGCCGTTGAGGTCGGAGCCGGAAGACGCGGCAGTGGCCGAGGTGTTCGGCACCTTGCCGGTCGTCGTCGCGGTGATCTTGACCTGATCGAGGTCGATCTGGAACTCTTCCGCCACAACCTGCGCCACCTTGACATAGAGGCCCTGCCCCATCTCGGTGCCGCCGTGGTTCAGGTGCACTGAACCATCGGTATAGACATGCACCAGCGCGCCGGCCTGGTTGTAATGGGTGGCGGTGAACGAGATGCCAAACTTGACCGGCGTCAGCGCCAGTCCCCGCTTGATGAAGCGGCTGTTGGCATTGAAAGCATCGATGGTGCGGCGGCGCCTTGCATAGTCGGAACTCGCCTCCAGCTCGGCGACGATGCGGTGGATGATGTTGTCCTCGACCGTCTGGTGGTAGGGCGTGATGTTGCGGTCGCTGGTGCCGTAGAAATTCTTCTTGCGGATTTGGAGCGGGTCCTTGCCGACGGCAAACGCGACTTCGTCGATGACGCGCTCGGCGCCGACCATGCCTTGCGGGCCGCCGAAGCCGCGAAAGGCGGTGTTCGATACCGTATTGGTGTAGAGCGGCGCCGATTGCGCGTGCACCGCCGGCCAGAAATAGGTGTTGTCGCAATGGAACAGCGCGCGGTCGGTGACCGGGCCGGAGAGGTCGGCCGAGAAGCCGCAGCGCGCCGCGAACATGAAATCTACGCCGAGAATATTGCCCTCATCGTCGAAGCCGACCTCGTAGTCGACGAGGAAATCGTGGCGTTTGCCGGTGGCGATCATGTCGTCGTCGCGGTCGGGCCGGATTTTCACGGCCCGATGATGTTTCTTCGCGGCGATAGCGGCCAATGCCGCAAACTGATTGCCTTGCGTTTCCTTGCCGCCGAAAGCGCCCCCCATCCGGCGGATTTCCACCGTCACCGCGTGGCTCGGAACACCGAGCGCATGGCTGACCATGTGCTGGATTTCGCTCGGGTGCTGGGTCGAGGAATAGATGGTGACGTCGTGGTCCTCGCCAGGGATGGCCAAGGCGATATGACCCTCGAGATAGAAATGCTCCTGGCCGCCGATGCGCATCTGCCCTTTCAGCCGGCGTGGCGCTGCCTTGATCGCAGCCGCTGCATCACCGCGCTTCAGGGTCAGCGGCGGCGTGACCAGCTTGTCTTTCCGGGGATCGAGCTCGCCAATATCGGCGACGAACGGCAATTCCTTGTATTCGACCTTGGCCAGCCTCGTCGCCCGGCGCGCCTGCTCGCGGGTTTCGGCGATGACGCAGAAGATCGGCTGGCCGAAGAATTGCACCTTGCCGTCGGCAAGCACCGGCTCGTCGTGGCGGCCGGTCGGCGAAATATCGTTTTCGCCGGGCACGTCGCTCGCCGTCAGCACGTCGATGACGCCGGGTGCGGCGCGGACCCCCGACAGGTCCATGCTGGTGACGGTGGCATGCGTCGCCGCCGAAAGCCCAAGACAGCCGTGCAGCGTGCCGGCCGGTTCCGGCATGTCGTCGATATAGACGGCCGTGCCACTGACATGCTTGTGCGCGGAATCATGGCGCTGATCGGTGGCGACGCCGCCGGCGATTTTTTGCGCCTTCAAGTTCGGAGTGGCGTGCTTGTTCATCATGCCGCCTCGTGCCGTGATACCTGGATCGGCGCCCGGGTGCCCATGGTTTCGGCAAAGAAGCGCAGCAGCAGGTTGCGCGCCGCCAGCGCCCGGTATTCGGCGCTTGCCCGCATGTCGGTCAGCGGGGTGAAATCGCCGGCGTACGCGGCCATCGCCGCCTCGACCGTCGCTTCCGTCCAGGGCTTGCCAAGCAATGCCTTTTCTACGCCAAAGGCGCGCTTCGGCGTTGCCGCCATGCCGCCATAGGCGATGCGTATCTCCGCCACCGTGCCGTCCGCGGCCAGCGTCAGGAAAAACGCGCCTAGCGCTGCGGTGATGTCTTCGTCGCGGCGCTTGGTGATCTTGTAGACGGCAAATTTCGTCTCGCTGCCCGGCAGCGGAACATGCACGGCCTCGACGAATTCGCCGGGCTGCCGGTCCTGTCGGCCATAGGCGATGAAAAAATCTTCGAGTGGGATCGTCCGCCGCTTGTGGCCGCGACGCAGCGTCATGCGGGCACCGAGTGCGATCAGCGGCGGCGGCGTGTCGCCAATCGGCGAACCGTTAGCGATATTGCCGCCGATGGTGCCCATGTTGCGCACCTGATCGCCGCCGATGCGGTCGAACAGCGGGCCTAGCGCCGGGATGCATTTTGCCAGCGTCGAGAAGGCTTCGCTATAGGTGACACCGGCGCCGATCGAGATGACGCCCTTGTCCTCGGACATCCCGCACAGACCATCGAGATTGCCGATGAAAACCGCCGGCGAAATATCGCGCATGTGCTTGGTCACCCAAAGGCCGACATCGGTCGAACCGGCGACGATAGTGGCGCCCGGCTCCTCGACCAGCACGCTGGCGAGATCGTCGGCATTGGCCGGCACGATCAGCCGCTTGTTGCCGGAGCCGATCTCAATGCGCGAACCGTCCTTCATCGCGTCGAGCTTGGCCGTGACTGCCTTGCGCTCGGCCGCCAACGGATCCTTTGCCGCCTTGCCGTAGCTGGAGATGGCACGTGCGGCGCGCATGATCGCCTCGTAGCCGGTGCAGCGGCAGAGATTGCCTTGCAGTGCCTTTTCGATGGCGGCGTCCGACGGCTCCGGCGACCGCATCCACAGCGCATAAAGCGACATGACGAAACCCGGCGTGCAGAAGCCGCATTGCGAGCCGTGGAAATCGATCATCGCCTGCTGCACGGGGTGCAGTTTTCCTGCGTCGCCGCGCACATGCTCGATGGTCACGACATGCGTGCCGTCTAGCGAGCCAAGGAAGCGGATACAGGCATTGACGCTTTCATAGACCAGTGTTCCACCGGAGAGCCTGCCGACCAGCACCGTGCAGGCGCCGCAGTCGCCCTCGGCGCAACCTTCCTTGGTGCCGCGCAGCGAGCGGTCGAGCCGCAGCCAGTCGAGCAGTGTCTGGTCGGGTGCAACCGTGCCGAGCGCGACATCCTCGCCATTGAGGATGAACCGGATTTCGTTGCGTGTCTTGATCCCGGCCATCTCAGCTTCCCCGGTAGGTCGAATAGCCGTACGGCGACAGAAGCAGCGGCACATGATAGTGCATCGGCTCGGCCATACCGAAGCGGATGGGCACATGGTCGAGGAAGGCCGGTTCCGGCAGTTTTGTCCCCTGCCGGCGCAGATAATCGCCGGCCGCAAAGACCAATTCGTATTCGCCGGTACGGAACTCCGCGCCGGCAAGCAACGGAGCATCGCAACGGCCGTCATCATTGGTGACGACCGTTTTCAGATGCGTCCGGGCCTGGCCGTCAAGATGATAGAGCTCAATCGACAGACCGGCCGCCGGTTTGCCGGCCGCGGTGTCGAGGACATGGGTCGTCAGGCGCCCGCCTTCGGCTTTCGACGTTTCCGCCACTGGCTGCTCCATTCCCTGCACAGTCGAACACTATTCATGAATTGTGCGCCAATTAAAGGCGATGCATAAGTCCCGGTCGAGCGGAGCGCGACAAAAACACTTTCAAAAATTTCGGGGGAATGCGCAGGCACTCCTTTCGACTATCCTGATCACAATTTCCGGCAGGAGCGAGAATGCGTTACGAACGAGACATGCGCGGCTACGGAGCCAATCCGCCGGATCCAAAATGGCCCGGCGGGGCGCATGTCGCGGTCCAGTTCGTCGTCAATTACGAAGAGGGCGGCGAGAATTGCGTCCTGCACGGCGACAAGGCCTCGGAGGCTTTCCTGTCGGAGATCGTCGGCGCCGCGCCCTGGCCCGGCCAGCGCCACTGGAACATGGAATCGATCTACGAATACGGCGCCCGCGCCGGCTTCTGGCGATTGCTGCGCCTGTTCAGCGCGGCACAGGTGCCGGTCACCTGCTACGGCGTCGCCACGGCCCTGGCGCGCTCGCCCGACCAGGTCGCAGCGATGCAGGAGGCCGGCTGGGAGATCGCCTCGCACGGGCTGAAATGGATCGACTACCGCGACCACGCGCCAGAAGACGAGCGCCGCGACATGGAAGCGGCGATACGGCTGCATTATGAGGTGACAGGCGCGCGGCCGACCGGCTGGTACACCGGCCGCACGTCGATCAACACGGTGCGTCTGGCGGCGGAAGAAGGCGGCTTCGACTATGTGTCGGACACCTATGACGACGAACTGCCCTACTGGTTCGAGCATGTGACACCGAACGGGTCGGCGAAGCCGCAGCTGGTCATCCCCTATACGCTCGACGCCAACGACATGCGCTTTGCCACGCCGCAGGGCTTCAACTCCGGCGACCAGTTCTTTGCCTATCTCAGGGATAGTTTCGACACGCTCTATGCCGAGGGCAAGGCAGGGCGGCCGCGCATGATGAATATCGGCCTGCACTGCCGCCTGGTTGGGCGGCCGGGCCGGGTCGCGGCACTGAAGCGCTTCATCGACTACGTCAAATCACACGACAAGGTCTGGCTGGCACGGCGCATCGACATTGCAAAACATTGGCAGGAGACGCATCCGTTCCGGTTGCCGGCATTGCGCCCGTCGAAAATGGAATTCGAGGCCTTCGTCCACGCATTCGGCGGCGTCTTCGAACATTCGCCGTGGATTGCCGAGCGCGCCTACGAGTTGGAACTCGGCCCGGCGCATGACAGTGCCGGCGGCCTGCACAACGCGCTCTGCCGCGTCTTTCGCGCGGCCAGCGAGGCCGAGCGGCTTTCCGTGCTCAATGCCCACCCCGACCTTGCCGGAAAACTGGCGCAGGCCAAGCGGCTAACCGCGGAATCCTCCAGGGAACAGGCTTCGGCCGGGCTAGACGCGCTGACCGACAACGAGCGCGAGCTGTTCGCAAAGCTCAATGCCGCCTACGTCACCGGTTTCGGTTTCCCGTTCATCATTGCGGTGAAGGGCAAGACCAAGGAGGACATCCTGGCCGAGTTCGAAACGCGTATCGGCAACAGCCGCGATGTCGAATTCGAAACCGCCTGCAGACAGGTCGAGCGCATCGCGCTGCTTCGTCTCAAGGACATGCTTCCACAATAGGCTTTGGCTGCCGCGATGGGCCCTGGCTTCCGCAACAGGCTTGAATTTATGGATATGATGAAAATGGCCGAGCGAACCTATTATGCGCCGCAGGGCGGACATCCCGGCCAGAGTGAATTGCTGACCGGACGCGCCGTGTTCACACAGGCCTATGCCGTAATCCCCAAAGGCGTGATGCAGGACATCGTCACCAGCGCCTTGCCGTTCTGGGATGGGACACGGGTCTGGGTGCTGTCGCGGCCGCTGTCGGGTTTTGCCGAGACGTTTTCGCAATACATCGTCGAGCTCGCGCCCGGCGGCGGCAGCGACCGGCCAGAACCGGATGATGATGCCGAGGGCGCGATATTCGTGGTTGAAGGCGAGCTGAGCGTGTCGCTAGCCGGAAAGAAGCATGTGCTCAGGCCGGGCGGGTTCGCGTTTCTGCCGCCAGCGAGCGGGTGGACGGTGCGCAACGAAAGCGGCGCTGCCGTCCGCTTCCACTGGATCCGAAAGGCTTACGATGCGGTCGACGGCATCGAGCTGCCGCAAGCGTTCTTCGCCAACGAACAGGATATCGTACCGACGCCGATGCCAGGTACCGAAGGCCGCTGGGCAACAACGCGCTTCGTCGATCCTGAAGACATCCGCCACGACATGCATGTCACCATCGTGACGCTCGAGCCGGGCGCGGTCATTCCCTTCGCCGAGACGCATGTCATGGAGCACGGGCTTTATGTGCTGGAGGGCAAGGCGGTCTACCGTCTCAACCAGGACTGGGTCGAAGTCGAGGCCGGCGACTATATGTGGCTGCGCGCCTTCTGCCCGCAGGCTTGTTATGCCGGCGGGCCAGGCAAATTCCGCTACCTCCTCTACAAGGACGTGAACCGCCACGCCAAGCTCGGCGGTGTGGGCATCGAGGGTCGCGCGCGGTGATCCGCATCGTCGCGCGGCCGCTGACCCGCGAGAATTTCGCCGAATTCGGCGACGTCATCGATATGGGCGGCGACAACCATTATCCGATCAATGGCGGCAAGGCCGAGCGCTATCACGATCTCGCCACCGCTGAAGCACGAGGGCCGAATGCGCACGTGCTGATCTCGATGGTGCGTGGCACGCCCTATGAGCTGCCGTTGAAGCTTACCATGGTCGAGCGCCATCCGTTTGGCAGCCAGGCCTTCATTCCGCTGTCACCACGGCCGTTCCTGGTCATCGTCTGCCATGACGGCGAGGAAGGCCCGGGCGAGCCGCATGCGTTCATCACCGCGCCCGGGCAAGGCGTCAACTATCCGCGCAATTTGTGGCACGGCGTGCTGACGCCGATCGGCGAGCCCCAGGACTTCCTGGTCGTCGACCGGGGCGGCGACGGCTCCAACCTCGAAGAGTGCCACTTCTCGCACGCCTATGAGATTCATCTTCCCGACGGGAGCCGGTGATGGCTGACATTTCGCTGATCGACCGCCTGCTCGACGTCATCGAGCACGACATCGTGCCGAAGACGGCGAAGGGTGTCGCGCATGGCAACAAGCTGTTCGGCGCGGCGATCCTGCGCAAGGACGACAGCTCGCTGGTGCTTGCCGAAACCAACAATGAGACGGAAAACCCGCTGTGGCACGGCGAGGTGCATTGCCTGAAGCGCTTCTACGAAATGCCGAAGGCCGAGCGCGTCGACACCGCGGATGCCATCTTTCTCGCCACGCACGAACCTTGCTCGCTCTGCCTGTCGGCGATCACCTGGACCGGCTTCGACAATTTCTACTATCTGTTCAGCCACGAGGATTCGCGCGACAGTTTCGCTATCCCGCACGATTTGAAGATCCTGAAAGAGGTCTTCACCCTCGATCCCGGCGGCTACAATGCCGAGAATGCCTATTGGAAGAGCTTTTCGATCCGCAGACTGGTACGATCGCTGTCGGGGCCTGAGCGCGAGCGGCTGGAGGCGCGGATCAGCGCCATCTCGGCAATCTACGACGAACTGTCCGGCGCTTACCAGGCGAGCAAGGCCGAAAACGACATCCCGTTGAATTGACGCGGATTGACCAGCCGAATTCGTTGGCTGGCCCACGACGACATCCTGCGGACTCCATCATCTGGCGCTCCTGGAGTCTGCCGGCATGAAAATCGTCACTGAATTCCCACGAAAGATCGTCGAATTTCCGGATATGGGGATCGTCATGCCGGACGGCTGCCGGCTGTCGGCGCGGGTGTGGATGCCGGCCGATGCCGCCGACGATCCGGTGCCGGCAATCCTCGAACATCTGCCCTATCGCAAGCGCGACGGCACGATCTATCGTGATCAGCTGACGCATCCCTATTTCGCAGGCCACGGCTACGCCTCGATCCGCGTCGACATGCGCGGCAATGGCGATTCCGAAGGGCTGATGGACGACGAATATTCCGAGCAGGAATTGCAGGACGCTTGCGACGTCATCGCCTGGGCGGCGGCGCAGCCCTGGTGCAACGGCAATGTCGGCATGATGGGCATTTCGTGGGGCGGCTTCAACTGCCTGCAGGTAGCAGCCAAGCAGCCGGCGGCGCTGAAGGCAGTCATCAGTCTCTGTTCGACAGTCGACCGCTACGCCGACGACATCCACTACAAGGGCGGCTGCCTGCTGATCGAGAATTTCGGCTGGGCTTCGACCATGCTGTCCTATTCGTCGCGGCCGCCGGATCCGTTGCTGGCCGGCGACAACAGATGGCGCGACCTGTGGCTGACCCGGCTGGAGAACCAGCCCTTCCTGGCGCCGCTGTGGTTGAAGCACCAGCATCGCGACGCCTATTGGAAGCGCGGCTCGATCTGCGAGGACTATCCGGCCATCCATGCCGCGGTGCTGTCGATCGGCGGCTGGCATGATGGTTATCGCAATACGATTTCCCATCTCGCCGCCAATATCGAGGCGCCGGTCAAGGGCATCGTCGGCCCGTGGATCCACAAATACCCGCACTACGCCGCGCCCGAACCGCGCATCGGCTTCCTGCAGGAGGCGTTGCGCTGGTGGGACCGCTGGCTGAAGGACCTCGACACCGGCGTAGAGGCCGACCCGGCCTACCGAGCCTATGTGATGGACAGCGTGCGTCCGGCGCGCTGGCATCCCGAGCGGCCGGGCCGCTGGGTCGCTGAAACGGAATGGCCGTCACCCAACATCAAGACGCAAGAGGTTGAGCTTATCGCTGAAGGCAACCACGCTATCGTCACTTCGCCGCAAAGCTGCGGCCTTGCCGGTGGCGAATATTTCCCCTTCACCTTTGGACCGGAACTGCCGGGTGACCAGCGCACCGACGATGCGCTGTCGGTGTGCTTCGACCAGCCGGTGCTGACCGAAGCGGTCGACATCGTCGGTGCTCCCGAAGTTGTGGTCAGGGTCTCGTCGGACCGGCGCCAGGCGAACATCGCGGTTCGGCTGTGCGACGTCCATCCGGACGGAGCGTCGGAGCTGATCTCCTACGGCGTGCTCAACCTGACGCATCGCAACTCGCACGAATTTCCCGAAGCGCTGGTGCCCGGCGAAACCGTCAGCGCCCGGGTGGTCCTCGACCAATGCGCCTATCGCGTGCCGGCCGGCCACCGCTTGCGTGTTGCCATCTCCAACAGCTATTGGCCGATGATCTGGCCGTCGCCGGAGCCGGTCCGGCTGGAATTGTCGGCCGCGACATTGATGCTGCCGCTGCGCCCGCTGGCGCCAGGTGACGAAGTGGTCTTCCCCGCTCCCGAGGGCGCCACGCCCTGGGCAACCGAAACGGTCCGCGCCGCCAATTCCGAGCGTCATGTCGATCGCGACGAAAAGACCGGAATGATCACGCTTTCTATCGTCGACGATTTTGGTGAGGTGCGCGACCTGGAGCATGGCCTCGCCCTCGGGAGCATCGCCAGAGAGACATGGGCGATCAGTCCTGACAATCCGCTGTCAGCCTTGGGCAAGACGCATTGGACCCAGACGCTGTCGCGAAATGAATGGTCGGTGCGCACCGAAACCTTCGCCGAAATGCGCTCCGACGCGCAAAGCTTCATGGTTAGCGCCAGAATTGAAGCCTATGAAGGCGAGAAACTGGTCTTCGAGCGCGACTTCGAGGAGAAAATCCCGCGGGTACTGCTTTGAGCGCTTATAGCGATTGGTCCAATTGCGACGCACGATTTACGCCACGGCATGTCGCATTCGGTCTTGCTTACCCCTTTCCCTTACGGTCATTATTCTCCCGATTGAAATGAGAAAAAACGACCATAAGGTCGGACCAACAGAGTGAGGAACTCAACATGTCGAACGAACTGGAATATCTGAGCCGGCGCGTTGCGCCCGGCAAGCTGAGCCGTCGCGATTTTCTCGGCCGGGCGGCAGCGCTCGGCGTCACCGCAACCTTCGCCAATTCGCTGCTTTCCAGCGCTTCCCGCGCGGCGGGTCCGGTCAAGGGCGGCACGCTCAAGGCCGGCCTCGTCGGTGGCGAATCCACCAACAGCCTCGATCCGGCGCTGTTCATGACGCAGGTGCCGTTCGCCTTCGGCAAGATGTGGGGCGAACTGATCGTCGAGCTGTCTCCCGAAGGCAAGCTCGAGAACCGCATTGCCGAGGAGATCGGCTCGTCGGACGACGCCAAGACCTGGACGCTGAAGATCCGCGACGGCGTCGAGTTCCACAACGGCAAGAAAGTGACTGCAGAGGACGTGGCCGCCACCCTCGAACGCCATTCGGACGAGAAGTCGAAATCCGGCGCGCTCGGCTATATGAAAGGCATCGAGAGCATCAAGGCCAGCGGCAAGGAAGTGGTGTTGACGCTGAAGGAGCCGAATGCCGATCTTCCCTATCTGCTTAGCGACTATCACCTGATCATCCAGCCGAACGGCGGCAAGGACAAGGCCGATGCCGGCATCTCGGCGGGTCCTTACAAGGTCACCACCAACGAGCCCGGCGTGCGCCATGGCGGCGAGCGCTTCGCCAACTACTGGCAGGGCGACAAGATGGGCCATGCCGACCAGATCGAGATCATCGTCATCAACGACGCCACGGCGCGTACGGCGGCCCTGCAGGGCGGCCAGGTCCACATGATCAACCGCGTCGAGCCGAAGATCGTCGACCTGATCAAGCGTGTGCCCGGCGTCACCATCCGCAACCATTCGGGACCCGGCCACTACGTCTTCATCATGCACTGCAACACCGCGCCGTTCGACAACAACGATTTGCGCATGGCGCTGAAGCTGGCGATCGACCGCGAGGAGATGCTGAACAAGGTGCTGCGTGGCTATGGCTCGCTCGGCAACGACTTCCCGATCAATGCATCGTACCCGCTATTCACCGAGATCGAGCAGCGCAAATACGATCCCGACAAGGCCAAGTTCCACTACAAGAAGTCGGGCCATGACGGTGCCGTCCTGCTCCGGACGTCGGACGTCGCCTTCCCCGGTGCCGTCGATGCCGCACAGCTGTTCCAGCAAAGCGCGGCCAAGGCCGGCATCAAGCTGGAGATCAAGCGCGAACCGGGCGACGGCTACTGGTCGGAAGTCTGGAACAAGCAGCCCTTCTGCGCCTCCTACTGGGGCGGCCGGTCGACGCAGGACCAGATGTACTCGACTGCCTATCTGTCGACGGCCGACTGGAACGACACACGGTTCAAGCGTCCGGATTTCGACAAGATGGTGCTGGCGGCTCGCGCCGAGCTCGACGAGGCCAAGCGCAAGGCAATGTACCAC
Organism: Mesorhizobium sp. LSHC420B00; assembly: GCF_000503055.1. Taxonomy (GTDB): domain Bacteria; phylum Pseudomonadota; class Alphaproteobacteria; order Rhizobiales; family Rhizobiaceae; genus Mesorhizobium. Next base: position 302,985 of record NZ_AYVY01000003.1, read on the forward strand.
GACATGGCTGTGATGGTGCGCGACGAGGGCGGCCTGATCCTGCCGATGTTCAATCAGTTCATCGACGCGACGGGCGCCAAGGTTACCGGCTGGGTGGATGATCCGCATCAGGAGTTGATGAACGGATATGCTCTCGCGAAGTGCTGGCTCGAAGCCTGAGCCCGGCCTTGCGGATATGTCCTCACCCATCGTGAAACTGGTGGCCCAGCGCATTGCGCTGGGCATCATCCTTCTATTGGCCGTTTCGGTCCTGATCTTCGCCGGCACCCAGATCCTGCCCGGCGATGTTGCGCAAGCCATTCTCGGGCAGTCGGCGACACCGGAGTCGCTCGCCAATCTGCGCGAACAGCTCGGGCTCAACGATCCGGCTTACATCCGTTATTTTCGCTGGCTCGGCGGCATTCTGACCGGTGATCTCGGCACGGCTATGTCGAGCGGTCAGGATATCGCAACCTCTATCAAGGGAAGGCTGTGGAACACACTGTTCCTCGCCTTCTGGGCGGCGGTCGTCGCGGTGCCGCTGGCGATCATCCTCGGGCTGATCGCGGTGCGCTACCGCAATGGCTGGGTCGACAAGCTGATCTCGGGACTGGCGCTGGCCTCGACGTCCTTCCCGGAATTCTTCGTCGGCTATGTGCTCGTCTTTTTCTTCGCGGTGCAACATCAATGGTTTCCCGCCATTTCCACCGTCTATGACGGAATGCCGTTCGGCGAGCGCATCCAGGCCATAGCACTGCCGGCGGCGGCGCTGACCTTGGTGGTGCTCGCCCATATGATGCGCATGACGCGCGCCGCGATCCTCAATGTCATGCAGTCGGCCTATGTCGAAACCGCCGAACTCAAGGGGCTTTCCGCCTTCGCGGTCATCCGCAGGCATGCCTTCCCCAATGCTATTGCGCCGATCATCAACGTCGTAATGCTCAACCTGGCCTATCTCATAGTCGGCGTCGTCGTTGTCGAGGTGATCTTCGTCTATCCGGGTATGGGCCAATATCTCGTCGACCACGTCACCAAGCGTGACGTGCCTGTGGTGCAGGCGGTCGGGCTGATCTTCGCCGCCGTCTACATCAGCCTGAACATCATCGCGGACATAGCGGCAATCGTCGCCAATCCGCGCCTTAGACATCCGAAATGAAGGGGTCGGGTATGCTCGTCATCAAACGCATCCCCATCCCGGCATTGATCGGCATCGTGCTGACGGCGCTGTTCGTTCTGGCGGCGATTTTTGCGCCGTGGATCGCGCCGCATGGCAATGCCGAGATCGTCAGCGACGTCCCTTGGGAACCGATGTCGGCGGCGCATTGGCTGGGCACCGACAATCTAGGCCGCGATCTGTTGTCGCGCATGATCTATGGCGCCCGCATCACCCTGTTCATCGCGGTGCTGGCGACCGCGCTATCGTTCTCGCTCGGCGCTATACTCGGCTTCTCGGCGGCGGTTTTCGGCGGCTGGTTCGACACGCTTCTGTCGCGTCTCGTCGATCTCCTGATGTCGATCCCGACGCTGATCATGGCCCTTGTCGTGCTTTCCGTGCTGCCATCCAATCTGGTGACGCTGATCCTGGTCATGGGCGTTCTGGATTCGACCCGCGTCTACCGCCTGTCGAGGGCGGTCGCCGTCGACATCAACGTCATGGATTACGTCGAGGCGGCCAAATTGCGCGGCGAAGGCAGCGGCTGGATCATCTTCCGCGAAATCCTGCCCAATGCGCTGTCGCCGCTGGTTTCGGAACTCGGCCTGCGCTTCATCTATGCCGTGCTGTTCCTGTCGACGCTGTCCTTCCTTGGGCTTGGCGTACAGCCGCCGGACGCCGATTGGGGCGGTATGGTCAAGGAAAACAAGGATGGTATCGTCTTCGGCATAGGCGCCGCCCTCATTCCGGCGGCGGCGATCGCAGCGCTAGCGATTTCCGTCAATCTCGTCGCCGACTGGGTGCTCAACCGCACGACAAGCCTGAAGGGAGGACGCGGGTAATGGCTGACAAGCAACCGAAGCCCGGGCAACCGAAGCCCGGGCAACCGAGGTCCGGCGTGCTGCTCGACATCCGCAATCTGCGCATCGAGGCCACGGTATATCCGCCGGGCGAGGCGCCGAAGAACATCGTGCTGGTGCACGATGTCTCGCTGACGCTCGAAAAGGGCAAGGTGCTCGGATTGATCGGCGAGTCCGGCGCCGGCAAATCGACCATCGGCCTGTCGTCGATGGGCTACGGCCGCGGCGGCGTGCGCATCACCGGCGGCGAGGTCATCCTCAATGGCCGCGACATCCTGAAGGGCGGCAACGAAGGGTTCCGCAAATTGCGCGGCCGCGAGGTCTGCTATGTCGCGCAATCGGCGGCAGCTGCCTTCAACCCGGCGCACAGGCTGATGGACCAGGTGGTCGAGGCAGCACTGCTGCACGGCACGGCGACGCGGGCCGAAGCCGAAAAGCGCGCCGTGGCGCTGTTCAAGAAGCTCAGCCTGCCGAACCCCGAAAGCATCGGCGAGCGCTTCCCCCACCAGGTGTCGGGCGGTCAGCTGCAGCGCGTGATGACGGCAATGGCGCTGTGCTCGGAGCCCGACCTGATCGTCTTCGACGAGCCGACCACGGCGCTCGACGTGACGACGCAGATCGACGTCTTGGCGGCGATCAAGGATGCCATCCGCGACACGCATGTCGCGGCGCTCTACATCACCCACGATCTTGCCGTCGTCGCCCAGGTATCGGACGAGATCATGGTGCTGCGCCACGGCCGGCTGGTCGAATGGGGCGGCACGCGCCAGATCATCAAGGAGCCGCGCCAGGAATACACCAACGCGCTGGTTTCAGTGCATGAGATCGAACATCAGGAGCAGAAGCCCGGCACGAGCCCGTTCCTGTCGGTCAAGAACATCACCGCCGCCTATGGCCGCAGCCACATCAAGGTGTTGAAGAACGTCTCGGTCGATATTTTCCCGGGCCAGACGCTGGCGGTGGTCGGCGAGTCCGGCTCCGGCAAATCGACGCTGGCGCGCGCCATCACCGGCCTCTTGCCGCCCGAACAAGGCACCGTCACCTTCGACGGGCGGCCGCTCGCCAACCGGCTTGCCGACCGGCCGAAAGAGGATCTGCGCCAATTGCAGATGATCTACCAGATGGCCGATGTGGCGATGAACCCGCGCCAGACGGTCGGCACCATCATCGGCCGGCCGCTGGAATTCTATTTTGGGATGCGCGGGCGCGAGCGCGACAAACGCGTCGCCGAACTGCTCGACAAGATTGAAATGGGCAAAGGCTATATCGACCGCTATCCGGCCGAGCTTTCGGGCGGCCAGAAGCAGCGCGTCTGCATCGCCCGCTCGCTCGCCGCCAAGCCGAAGCTGATCATCTGCGACGAGGTGACCTCGGCGCTCGACCCGCTGGTCGCCCATGGCATACTGGAGCTGCTGCTCGGGCTGCAGAAAGAGGAAAACGTCGCCTATCTGTTCATCACCCACGACCTGGCCACGGTCAAGTCGATCGCCGATTCAATCGCGGTGATGTATCGCGGCGAGGTGGTGCGCTACGGCGCCAAGAGCACCGTGCTGACGCCACCCTTCGATGCCTACACCGATCTTTTGCTGTCGTCGGTGCCCGAAATGGAGATCGGCTGGCTGGAAAAGGCGATCAAGGGACGGCGCATGGCCAGCGCGGGAAATTAGACACTCCCGTGGCGCTCAAGACAAAACTTTTGGTCATCATCCTCGACGGCGTGCCTTACCGGAACTGGCGGCGGCTGATGGGCAATCTCGAAGGCTGGGTGCAATCAGGCGAAGCCCGCGTATGGAAAATGCGCTCCGTCCTGCCGTCGACCTCGGCATCCTGCTACGCCTCGATCCACACCGGCGTGCCGCCCCAAGTGCACGGTATCCTGTCGAACGAGAACCGGTTTCGCGTCGAACAGCCTGATATTTTTTCCGAAGTCAGCAGGGCCGGCGGCAAGACGGGTGCGGTCACCCATTCCTACTGGTCCGAATTCTTCCGGGCCTATCCGTTCGACCTGGTCGAGGACATGGAGTTCGACGAGCCGGGCGGGCCGATCGGCCACGGCCGGTTCCACACCATGACCGGCTATAATGCCAGGAACCAGATGACGCCGAGCGACGTCGACCTGTTCGCTACCTTGACCATGCTGACCAGGCGCTACGGCATCGACTACGGCATCCTGCACAGCTGCACGCTGGACTCGATGGGCCACCGCTTCGGCCATGACTGCCATGAGATGGATCATGCCGTCTATGCAATGGACGCCATGCTCGCCGGCTTCCTGCCGCGCTGGCGGGAGGCCGGCTACGAGGTGATCGTCACCGCCGATCATGGCCAGACCGATCGCGGCCATCATGGCGGCCACGACGAGGAGATGCAGGATTTCGCACTTTACTACTTCGGATCCGGCGAGGGTCCGGAAGCCAAGACGCTGCTCGATCAGCTGCAGCTCGCGCCAACGGTGCTTGCGCGCCTCGGCGTGCCGGTGCCGGCGACGATGAAGGCAAAGCCATTTCTCGACTGATTGGTGCCTGGCCTGCTTTGCTTGCGGAGAACATAAAGCCGGTCGAAATGCGCGACGCCAAATGGAGGCCAGATACAGGAGTCAAAGTTCGAGACAGACCTTGCCAAAATGCTTTTGGGACTCGTAGTGCTTGAAGGCATTGGCGATCTCCTGCAGGGGAAAACCGCGGTCGATCGCAGGCTTCAAACGGTTGGCCTCTATGGCACGGATCATGTCGTTCTGGTCTGCCCTGCTGCCAATCGAGATTCCGCTGATCCTGATCTGATTGGAAAACAGGGCCGGGATCGAAACTTGCCCGGCAAAACCAGTCAAGACACCGATCAGTGCGATGTGGCCGCCCATCCTGCAAGCTGTTATCGACTGCGCCAATGTGCCGGGCCCGCCAACCTCGATCACATGATCGACGCCGCGTCCGTCCGTCAATACCCTTGCCTTCTGGCCCCAATCCGGCACCGCCTTGTAATTGACGACAATGTCGGCTCCAAATCGCTTTAACTTTTCCAGCTTCTCCTCCGATGAGGAGGTGGCAATAACCCGAGCGCCTGCAATTTTTGCGAATTGCAGCGCGAACAGCGATACACTTCCCGTGCCAAGGACCAGCACCGTATCACCAGGCTTCACCTGGCCGCACACCATCAGGGCTTTCCAGGCGGTGACGCCGGCACAAGTAAGCGTTGCCGCCTCCACATGCGTGAAGTCTGCCGGTGCCCTTGTGAAGGCATGCCAGGGCATGCACACATACTCGGGCATAGCCGTCAACATCATCTCCCAATTCGCCCTTCTTATTGGCTGGCGTCGGTTCGCCTGCCAGCCAATGGGGCCAATAGGTGCTGACGACGGCATCTCCGACCTTGAATTCTTGGACATCGTCTGAGACCGCAACCACCTCTCCGGCGCCATCGGACAGCGGGATACGGCCATCGGCGCACGGTTTCTTTCCCAGCGCCACCATACTGTCGTGGAAATTCAACGAACACGCTCGTATCCTGACAAGCAACTCACCCGGCCCTGGTTCTGGGCAATCTTCCTCGACCAGCTTGAGATTTTCCAAGCCTCCCGGCGCTTTCAGCCTAATCAATCTCATGGAAAGCTCCTTCCGACCGCGCAAGGCTTCATGCGCCCCACCACTCGCGTGGACGCTTGACCGCGGCGAACACCGCCATGGGCGACTGATCCACGAGAATCGCGGCCGCAAAGCTGTTGTTGGTCATAACATTTCGTTTCTTCAGGCTGGATTGCCATTTGCGATCGGGACCTTAGTCGCCCGGCAGCGGACTGTTGAGTTACAAAACTGTCGGGAATCCCTGCACGGCGATGGCGTCCAATTACGCCTCGCCCGAGGCTGAACGACTGCACCTTACCCGATGGTTATGAGCCGCCTTGTGGCCGCCGTCATTGCGAGCCTGACGGCCGAGACAGTATCGCTAAAAAGGGGGAGAACGGTACACTCTGGCAACCTCTCCGCTCTTCGGTTAGCCTCCGCAAATATCCGGCGGAGGCGGTGAACCCTTTTTGGGCCGATCAGCGACAGATGCCCGAAGTGGAGATCGGCGGGCTGGAGAAGGCGAATCAAGGGACGGCGGATGGCAAGCGCGGGAAATTGAGCACCTAGGGATTCCCTCGCGTCACGGGAAATGCCGAGGATCGGTGCGCGGATCACGTGCGAGAACGGGTACTTTCGGGAGGTCACGTCGCGGCGAGCTTTGCGAGCCGGCGATAATCGCAATCCACCAGATTGGGGAGGCGCTGAAGTTCCTCGACATCAAACCACCGGATCTCGGTGTGTTCCTCGCAAATGTTGCTTGGATCCCCGCCTTCCCAGCCGATGACCTTGAAAACGTGGTGCAACGCCTTCCCATAGAGCTCGGGATGGCGCTCTCCAATGCACCGCATCCAACCGAAATCTGTTGGCGTCACTCCAATTTCTTCCTGAATCTCGCGAACGAGTGCCTCTTCCAGCGTCTCTCCGGCTTCAACGCGGCCGCCGATCGTGTCCCAATGCCCAGGCCACGCGCTCTTCCAGGCAGCGCGAAGACCCATCAAGACCTTCCGGTCGTGGTTCACCAGCAATGCACCGACCGTAACTGTGGGATTCCTGATCATTTGCGGAGCGTATTCGCTGCAGCGATGTTTGCAAAGGCGGCGTCTTCCCTCCCCCGCAGGGAGAAGGAGAAAGCGCACCTCTGGCAACCTCTCCGCTCTTCGGTTAGCCTCCGCAAATATCCGGCGGAGGCGGTGAACCTTTTTGGGCCGATCAGCGACAGAGCAGGCAGGAGCCAGGCGGCTCGACCGGCGATGACAGCCGCGGAGACCGATCGCGCGCTCGTCGAGCGGGTCGCGAAGGGCGACCGTGCAGCCGTGCGGCTCCTGTTCATGCGCCACCACGCGCGGGTCTACCGCTTCGTGGCACGCCAGACGGGATCGGAACTGATGGCCGACGATATCGCGAACGAGGTGTTCCTCGAGCTCTGGCGGCAGGCGCCGGCCTTCGAGGGGCGCTCGGAGGTCTCGACATGGCTGCTCGGCATTGCCCGCTTCAAGGCGCTGTCCCTGCTACGCAGGAAGAAGGAAGACTGGATCGACGACGATGACGCGGCCCAGGTCGCCGACGGTGCCGACACGCCGGAAGTCGTGACGATGAAGGAAGACAAGGCCGCTGCCTTGCGACGCTTCATCGATGCCATGCCGGAAGAGCATCGCACGGTGATCGACCTTGCCTATTATCACGGGCAATCGGTGAGCGAGATCGGCGAGGTGCTCGGTATTCCGGTCGCCACGGTCAAGACCAGGATGTTCTACGCCCGCAAGAAACTCGGCGAAGCTCTCAAGGCCGCCGGTTACGACAGGAGGTGGCCATGAGCGCCGCTGAAAAAATGTCACGCCGCGACGAAATGGAAATGCTGCTGCCGTTTTATCTGAACGGCTCGCTGGAAGGCGCCGAGCTGGAAGCCATCGAGGAATGGCTGGAGAGCGATCCGGCGGCGATGGCCGCGCTTGGCGAGGCCGAGGCCGAATTCTCCGGCACTGCTGCCGCAAACGAGGCAATCC
>NZ_AYVY01000004.1 GCF_000503055.1 Mesorhizobium sp. LSHC420B00
GTCGGCCCGGCCGCTGGCGACCAGCCATTCGGCGACGACGGCGGCGCTGCGCTGGAAGCCAAGCGCACAGCAGACCAGCACCGTGCCCTGGCCCCGCGCCGTCTCGATCGCCGCCACCGCTTGCGCACGCGCCTCGCGAGACGGCGGCAAAAGGTCGACCATGGGCAGGCTCACCCAGCGGATCGAGGCGCCACGCGGCCTTTCCAATTCGCCGGCAAGATCGACCACCGTGCCGAAGGCGTCGGCCTCGGCGGCAGTCGGAAAACGGCCGAGGCAAACACCGTCGGCGATGACGATCTGCGCTGGAAGCTTTCGCGTCCACGCCCACACATTGACCCTGGCAACAAGGCGGTAGGGCCAAAGCAGGAGACGGCTGGCCAGCGACACGCGGCCATCAGCTGTTTTCTGGAACACTTTGGCGCCGGCGCCGGCATAGGCGAAAGCGACGATGGCCAGCGCCAGTGCCGGCCACAACAGGATGAGCCACAGCGCCGAGACCAACGCGCCGGCAGCGGCACTGGCCAGCGCAAGGCTTGCGCCGAGCGCATAGAACAGCGCCAGCCGCCGCGCTTTCGGGTCAACGCTCATACGGAAGCCGGCGAACGGCAGCTCGCCGTCGCGCGGAAACAGCCACAGAGCGAAAAGGCCGAGCAGCGCGCCGGTCGGAATGTCGATGAAATGGTGCTGCCACGTCGTCAGCACCGAGGCGCCGATCAGGAAACACCAGACATGCCAGGCGGCGCCGGCGATGCCGGTCAACCTGTGACGCCAATGGTCCCAGATGATGACCAGTAGTGCGATGTGCAGCGACGGCGCCTGGTTGAAGGGCTTGTCGAAGCCGCCGAGCACGGCGAACATGAAACCGGGCAGGCCGCTTGTCTGCGGACGCACGAAGGTCGCCGTCAGCGGGAACAGGATAAAGCAGGCGACGGCGATGATCTGCGCCGTCAGATAGCGGCCGGCGAGGCGGTCGACGCCGTTCTTCGAATTGTTCAACAGCAGCGACAGGCCGTAGAATAGATTGATCGACCAGTAGGGCACGATCGTCCAGGCAAGGAACGGGATGCCATGCTCCCAGCCGAAGACGATGCTGCCGACATCGTCGCGCCGCGACGCCAGCCAGTTGGCGAAGCCGTAGGTGGAGTAGAAGAACGGCGCCAGAAATGCCAGCCACAGCGCGGCGCGCAGGACTATCCCGGGATACGGCTCGCGCGGCAAGGCCGGAAGGGCAGGGGCATCGCGAGGCAAGGCAGAGGCAGGCAAGTCCATGCTCAGACGCGCCGGGCGATCGAAACGGTGAAGATGCCCCACTGGTCGATGCGCTGGTCGAGCTTCTCGAATCCGGCGCCCGCCACCAGCTGGTCCATCTCGGCCTGCGTGCGCCGACGCATCACCCAGGCCTGGCCGCCGCGATGCGAGGTCAGGCTGCGCGCGATCATCTCGAGCTGCGGATGCCAGGGCTGGTTGGTGTAGACGAGCAGGCTTCCGGGCTGCATGGCGCCGGCCAGTCCACCGAGCGAGCGGGCGATCATGGCATTGTCGGAAAACAATTCGTAGAGCCCCGAGACGATGGCGAGATCCGGCGCCGGGTCGAGGCCGGCCAGCATCGTGGCGTCGAAGGCGTCACCTTGATGGAACGAGACGCTCGCCGGCAGCTTGCGCTCGGCGATCAGCTTGCGGCCGAGCGAGATGTTGAGCTCGGAGAAATCCTGCAGCCGCACGCTGGCCGGCGGCTCGGCGCATTTCTGCACAGCATCGAGCACGTAGCGGCCATGGCCGGCGGCGATATCGACGATATGGACCGGCCGGCCGGCGGCCTTCAGCGTCTCAGCGGCACTGCCGATCAGCTCTTCCAGATGCAGCTTGCGCTGGCGGATGCCGCGCCAGCCAATAGCATCGAGAAAGGTGCGGTCGATCATGCGGCCGCCGGGGCCGATGCCCCGCGCATCGTTCTCGTAGACATAGTCGAGCGTCGAGCCGGAATCGAAGCCGGTGGCAATCCCGGTCTTCATGCCGGACGACAGCCATGCGCCCATGCGGATCGAGGCGCGGCTCGTTGCCCAGTAGAGACCTTTGGGTGACAGTAGCGGCAGCGGCGAGGCCAGCCGGTCGGCCTCGTCGCGTGTGTAGCCGGCGCGGTCGGCCCCGGTCAGGTCGAGCGGCTTTTCCGGCGCCGCGAACTGCTTTTCGAGGAAAGGCCTGATCAGGTCGAGTGCCTTGTGGCGGTCGCGCTCGCCCAAAGTGTCGTGGAAGAAGCCGGGCAGCACATGCCGCTCCTTGGCCGGGCTCGCCAGATTGACGAAAAACTCGTGCTGCGGTCCATGCCGCACCACCCAGTCGCTGCCGGAGATCAGAAGCTGTGTCGGCACGGTGATGGCGCGGGCATCGGCGACGATGCGCGCTGCGTGGTCGTAGAGTTCGACCAGGATGTTGGAGGCGATCGGCCGGGTGATCAGTGGGTCGGCGTCGAAGGAGGCGATGCGCTCGGGATCATGCGTCAGGAATTTCGCCTTGACGTAGGAATTGACGAAGAAACGGCCCTTCAGCTTCTGCCACAACGCAATGCCTTGCTTGGCGAAGGGCACGTAGAGCTTGACCGAGAAGGCCGGCGAGGCCAGCACCAGGGCGCGAATGTCAGGCGCATAGTCGTGCACCCAGGCGGCGGCAAGCACGGCGCCGAAGGATTGCGCGATCAACGCTATATCGCGCCGGGCAAAGCCGTCACTGCCGATCTCGCGCACGAAGCAATCGATGTCGCGCACCAGCGCGGCAAACGACGGCGCATAGCCGCGCTCGCCGGCGGAGCGGCCATTGCCACGCGCGTCCCAGGCATAGAAGGCGTGGTCGGGCATCTGGAGCTCGTCGACCAGATGCGCCATGCGGCCGCCATGCTCGTGGCCGCGATGGAACAGCAGGATGGCACCCTTGCGATGTTCCGACAGCGCCGGCCAATAGCGATAAAAGATCTCGGTGCCGTCATGGCTCTTGAAGCTGCGCTCCTGCGCCACCCGCTCGACGTTGGCTGGAGCCACGGCGGCAACCGTCTGTTGGTGAAGCATGTTGTTCTCCCTGGCGAGACCGGAATTCAGCTGCCGTTCCCGTTAAGGCCGCCGCGTATCCGGTTGATGGCGGTCACCAGCGAGAGTGTAGCCATGGCCGGAAACACGAGCGGCGTGAGCGCCGGGACCCACAGGCCGGACGCGATAAGCACCGCGAGGATGCCAAGCGCCAGCGCCCGATCGCTTTTGCCGAAGGGGCCGGCATAGTTGCGCCCCGCTCCGGCCGCGATGCCGAGCACGCCGGCGAATTCCGCAATCACCGCCGCGATAGCGAATGCAACGACGCCCCAGGCAGGAAAAATGACGGCAAAGGCCAGGATCAAAGCGAGATCGGAGACAACATCGCAGAGCTCGTTGAGATACATGCCGAGCTTCGAGGCCTGGCCATGTTCCCTTGCCAGCATGCCGTCGATGGCATTCAGCGCCATTCGCGTAAACAGCACGAGCGGCATCAGCAGAAAGACCATGCGGTGGCCGGCAAGGGCTGCCACCACAAGGCCGGTGAAGAGCGAGAGGGCAGCGGCCAGCAGCGTGATCTGGTTGGCGGTGACGCCGGCCCTGGCCAGTCCGTCGGCAAGCGGCCGCAACCTGGCCTGAAAGGCCGGTTTCAGCGCATAAAGCGTCGGCATATGCGAACCCCCCGGCCGCGGTGCAAATAATGTTGGCGAGGATGGTCAATTGGCGCGCAAGACGCAAGGGCGTCGCCCTGCCACTTTTCGACATCCGGATGTGTCGGCGCTAGCTTTCGCTGTTGACATTGTCGCCCGGGAACAGTGCGGGCAAGCTTTGTTCGGCCGCCGCCCAGGCGCGACTGTGGTAACGCCGCAGGATGAGAATGCATGCGGCGAAGACCAGCAGCCCGCAAATCACGCCGAGCGTCATGCCCCCGCCAAACGCGGACTTTACAACGATGCCGGTGAAGACGCCGGCGATGGCGCCATTGATCGTGCCCACCATCCCCGCGGTGGTCATGAAATATTGCAGCGGTGAGGGCCTGAGGCCCTTGTCGACCAGCACCGCCGAGGGATCGTCATGGGTGGAATTGACAAGGTATCTTTGCAGGACGGGCGTCAGCTCGACGAAATAGTGGCGGATCCTGGCCATGCCGCGGGCATGCACCATGTCCTCGATGGCAACCTGCACCGCGCGCACGAAGGTGACCAGGCCGATGAAGAAAAGGCAAGGCAGCAAGATCAGGCTGAACAGCACGAACGGCCTGCCCATCTCCGTGACCTGCGCGACGAAGGACAAGGCAATGGTTGCGCTCGAGACCGAGGTCAGGAACAGATCGGCTCGCTGGTTCGCTTCCTGAATGGTCGCGGCGCGAGCATTTTGCAGCACGAAATGCTCGGTCGTCAGGCACTGCAGGGCTTGCTGCGCCTGGTCAGGCGGAACCGGAGCGTCGGGAGAACGGGTCATCGACAGTTGCCCCCTCTGCCCGACGGAACCGGCAGGGCAGAAGGGAGGGTCGTCGTCCTGATGTGAGCCATCAGGACTTGCCGTTGCCGTCGNCGATGATCTTGATCTGCCCTTCCTTGCCGGCGCCCTTGGCGGCAAGGCGCGCTCCGTCTTCGGCAGCGTCACGCTGAGCACTCCGTTCCGGAAGGCGGCGTTCACCTTGCCTTCGTCGACTTCGTAGCCGAGCGGGATACGCCGCTCGAAACGGCCATAGAAGCGTTCGGAGAACTGCCTGTCCTTGTCCTCGGTCTCTTCACGCTTCTCGCCGCGCAGCGTCAGTACGCCGTCATCGAGCAGCAGCTCGATGTCCTTCTCGTCCATGCCGGGGATCTCGGCGGTGACGCGGATCTCCTTTTCGCCATCGGAGATTTCGACACTGGGCCAGCTGGCGCGGGCAGCGGAGAAGCCACCGAGCGACGGCAGCCGCGTGTCGAAGCCGCGGAACGCCTCGTCGAACAAGCGGTTCATCTCGCGATGCAGCGTCAGGAAGGGATCGCGATCGCCGTCGCGGAACAGGCTGGGGGCCTGATTGTTCTCCCGGCCCCAGGGAATGAGATCACGAATAGCCATTGCATAGTCTCCTTTCTCGACTGGTGCATTCAGGCAGCCTGCTTGTTTGCTTCGTCTTGCGCGACCTTCGGCCCGGTCTTCGGCGAGGCGACATCGGTCGCGATGGCGATGCGCCGAGGCTTCATCTCCTCGGGCACCTCACGTACCAGATCGATGCTGAGCAGGCCGTTGTCGAGCGTGGCGCCCGCGACCTTGACGTGATCAGCAAGCTCGAAACGGCGGGTAAAGGGCCGTGCGGCGAGGCCATGATGCAGATACTCCGCGTTATCCGGCTCCTTGTGCTGGCCGGAGACAATCAGGAGGTTGGGTTCATGGGTGATTTCGAGGTCGTCCTCGGAAAAGCCAGCGACGGCGATGGTGACGCGGTAGTTGTTCTCGCCGCTGCGCGCGATGTCATAGGGCGGCCACGCGTCGAAAGCCTGCGGGGCATTTTCCAGCAGGTTGAAGACGCGGTCGAAGCCGATGCTCGACCGATAGAGCGGGGAAAAGTCGAATGCGGTTCTCATAGCTACATCCTCCATCGAGCAACATAGATACGAGGAGCGCCAAAGAGCTGGCGCTCCCTGGTTTCGCCGGCCCCATTTCGGCGACCGGTGCCATCGATCTGGTTATTGTCCGCCGCAAGTCAAGACCCGGCGGCTTTCGCGTTGCCGGTTTTTCGGTCGGTTCGGCGAGGCTGCCAATCTCCCTATTTGCGGCGAGATGTCCGGCAGGAGATTGCCTGTTTGCCAGCTGGCTTCAATCGCCAACGCCGAGTTCCCCGGCGGGTTATTGTCTGCCGCAGGTCAAGACCCAGATTCCTCTGTTGCCGGGGCTCCGTTCCCGGCAATCGCAGATGGAGCTGACCATGACACGCGACGAGATCATTTCTGTGGTGGGCCCGGTCGACGACGCCGTTATCGCCGACATTGCGGCGACAGACGGGACGGTCCAAGAATTGCGTGAGGCCCTGGCCTGGATCGCCGCCGACGAGGCGCTGGTGAACGAGGGCCGACCGCTGCCGACGGCAAGAGTAGCGATGCTGATCGAACTGCTGCAAGGGCCGGACGAGGAGGAATAACCGGCCATTTCCGCGATGCTCTTGAACCGCGCAGAGAGACGAACCATGTCCTTCAGCGGCGCCGGCCGACCGCCGGTGCCCGCCAGCTTGACGTTGCTGCTCAAACAAGAAGACGATCACAAGACACGGAGGAAGTGATGGACGACGTCCGCTTTGCCGAGCCGATCACGTTGAAATTCCAATCCAGCGAGCGCAAGGTCGCCAGCAGTTGGGAGGCCATCGAATGCATGCGCCAGCAGTGGCCGGACCGTGCACGCGGCCGGAGTTGGCGCGCTGCCTATCGGACCTGCCGGGACGCGCTCGACGGTTGGCACACCGCGCGTGATGCGCGCAAGGCCTTCGCCAGGGCGGCGCGCAAGGCCGGGTTGCTCGCATCGGCCCGCAAGCCTGTCGACCACGCCGGCTAGTCCGGACCCCTCCGATATTGTGAGATCCAAAACAAGTGGGGAGAGGCAGCTGCCTTTCCCCCACTCCGGAGACTTTGTCCGCTGTCTAGTGGTACCCACCTGACTTGTACCCACTGACATAAGAGTCCGGCTCGGGATTTCCCTTGGCTACACGCGAAGGAGCGGGATTTTGCTTGGGCCAACTCAGTTAGTCACCGTCGTGAAAAGTTCGAGTACCAATTCCATTCCCACGTTCTGCCTGCATCAGCGGAGAACGCACGGCTGTAAATCGGGGTTTGCGGGTTGCGCTTATCCCAGTGGAATTTTGCGATAACGTCCTTGCCGGCCACAACCTCACGGCCGAAGAATTCGCCTTCGTCGCCATTGAACGAGCCCACCTTTCCGTCGTCGAGTTTGCCCGCGTTGCTGTCGGCCCAGTAGATCGTCCAGAGACGCGTCTTTGGATCGAACAATCGCACGGTGAGGCCCTCGAACGGCTTTCCTCCCAACTCCGTACGAAAAATGTCGAAGTTGCCCAAACCCACCAGGATTTGGCGGAACTCTTGGGTCGCGTCGAATTCCTCCCACTCGTCGCTGCCGGCCAGCGGTTCCTTCAACGTACGGTTCCTGATGTTCCAGTTGCCCACCAAATAGTCGAAGTCATTTTTGGACGACGTCTGGCTCGCCGTTATCGCAAGTTTCCCGTCCGATGAAAGAGAGAACGCACTCATCTACTTTCCTTTGGATCGACGTCGTGCCAGCACTGCCATCGCCGCGGACATGACGAATGTATGGGCGTTTCTGCGATGACTTCGGCGCGCTTCGCATGTCCAATCGCGGCAACAAGTGGATGGGACCCAACCGCGCGTCGTGAGGCACGCCCGCCGTCGCCTCCATGTTGCAACGCGTAAGCCGAAGACCCGTTCCGGACACGATCCGCTTCGGTTAGCTCCGCCACTCCGTCGCGAAGTCGCGTTGCTCCGCGCTCCACACAGGATTTGCTAACCGCCTTGAACCCCTGAACCGACCGCCCAACCGGATACCAAGTGTCAGATTCTGACCACTAGCGGCTGATCGGCTTGCTCTTCAGTGGACGGTGATGATGCCGTTTACGGCCCGCCATTCGGAGGGCTGGATCAGGTGATGATGGGCGACGCGCACCGAATGCAACGGGCCTTCGATCTCGCGCTCCCAGAAATCAAGGAAATGCTTCAGCGTCGGGAAATCAGGGGCGATATCGTATTCCTGCCAGATATAGAGCTGCAGCAGGCTTCGATGATCGGGTAGGCGGTAATGGATCTCCGCCGTGGTGAGGCCAAACCCTTGCATCTGGAGCTGAAAGTCCCTGCTGGTCATGCAATCTTCCTTCCGTTGAAATCTCCGTCCGCGAAAACGCCTCTTGTTCCACATAGGTTCCAGTCGCGTCGGGAGAGCGACGAATGTGCAAGCAATTACAGCACATTGGCACTCTCATTGGTCGAGTGCTAAAATTTTTGCGTGACCCTCTTGAAAGCAGAAAAAAGCGCGACTAGTTCGTATGCACGCGATGCCTGATGAAGGGGTCGCGCACCCCGTGCCGGGCCGATATTGCCGGTCCGGTCAGGAGGATCTTCGAAAATCTGTTTGTCCCGAGAGGAGAACGACATGACGTTCCGTCCATTGCACGACCGTATCCTGGTCCGCCGTATCGAGGTCGACGAGAAGACCGCCGGCGGCATCATCATCCCCGACACTGCCAAGGAGAAGCCGCAGGAGGGCGAGGTCATTGCCGCCGGCCCCGGTGCGCGCGACGACAGCGGCCAATTGCAGCCGCTCGATGTCAAGGTCGGCGACCGCATCCTGTTTGGCAAATGGTCCGGCACCGAGATCAAGCTCAATGGCGAGGATCTGCTCATCATGAAAGAGAGCGACGTGCTGGGCGTTATCGAGGGCGCCGGCGAGATGAAGAGGGCTGCCTGAGGGGGGCCTGAACAAGCATTCCAGTCAACGAAAAGCTGCCTATTCGAAGGAGTGATCCAATGGCTGCCAAAGATGTGAAATTTCATACCGAAGCCCGCGAGAAAATGCTGCGCGGCGTCGATATTCTCGCCAATGCGGTGAAGGTAACGCTCGGTCCAAAGGGCCGCAATGTCGTCTTCGATAAGTCGTTCGGCGCGCCGCGCATCACCAAGGACGGCGTGACTGTCGCCAAAGAAATCGAGCTCGAGGACAAGTTCGAGAACATGGGCGCGCAGATGGTGCGCGAGGTCGCCTCGAAGACCAGCGACACCGCAGGCGATGGCACCACGACCGCGACGATTCTTGCTCAGGCCATCGTCAGGGAAGGGGCCAAGGCGGTCGCTGCCGGCATGAACCCGATGGATTTGAAGCGCGGCATCGACAAGGCGGTCGACGCCGTCGTCGCCGACCTGAAATCCAATGCCCGCAAGGTGACCAGGAACGACGAGATCGCCCAGGTCGCCGCCATCTCTGCCAATGGCGATGCCGAGATCGGCCGCTTCCTCGCAGAGGCGATGGAAAGGGTTGGCAATGAGGGTGTCATCACTGTCGAGGAAGCCAAGACCGCTGAGACTGAGTTGGAAGTGGTCGAAGGCATGCAGTTCGACCGTGGCTACCTCTCGCCCTATTTCATCACCAACCAGGATAAGATGCGCGTCGAACTCGAAGAACCCTATGTGCTGATCCACGAGAAGAAGCTGTCCAACCTGCAGGCCATGCTTCCTGTGCTCGAAGCCGCCGTGCAATCCGGCAAGCCGCTGTTGATCATCGCCGAGGACGTCGAAGGCGAGGCGCTGGCGACGCTGGTCGTCAACAAATTGCGCGGCGGCCTGAAGGTTGCGGCCGTCAAGGCGCCGGGCTTCGGTGACCGCCGCAAGGCCATGCTCGAAGACATCGCCATCCTGACCGGCGGCACGGCGATCTCGGAAGACCTCGGCATCAAGCTCGAGAACGTCACACTGGAGATGCTCGGCCGCGCCAAGAAGGTGCTGATCGAGAAGGAGAACACCACCATCGTCGACGGTGCCGGCCGCAAGGATGAAATCCAGGCGCGCATCAGCCAGATCAAGGCGCAGATCGAGGAAACCACCTCCGACTACGACCGCGAGAAGCTGCAGGAGCGGTTGGCCAAGCTCGCTGGCGGTGTCGCCGTCATCCGCGTCGGAGGCTCGACCGAGATCGAGGTCAAGGAGCGCAAGGATCGCGTCGACGACGCCATGCATGCCACACGCGCGGCGGTCGAGGAGGGTATCCTGCCCGGCGGCGGCGTGGCGCTGCTGAGGGCGGCGAAGGCGCTCGATAACGTTGTCGTCGACAATCCCGATCAGAAGACCGGTGTCGACATCGTGCGTCGCGCCATCGAAGCGCCGGTGCGCCAGATCGCCGAGAACGCCGGTGCGGAAGGTTCGATCATCGTCGGCAAGCTGCGCGAGACGACCGACTTCGGCTATGGCTGGAACGCCCAGACCAACGAGTTCGGCGACCTGTACGGGCAGGGCGTCATCGATCCGGCCAAGGTCGTTCGCACTGCGCTGCAGGGTGCCGCCTCTGTTGCCGGACTGCTGGTGACGACCGAGGCGATGGTGGCCGAGAAGCCGAAGAAGGAAACGCCCATGCCTCCGATGCCCGGCGGTGGCGGCATGGACTTCTAAGATCAGGCTTTCAAAGCGAGATTTCGAAACGGCAGATGGGCCGTGTCCGCCAACGCGGGCACGGGCTTGCCGGTTCGGGTCGAATGCTGAGCAGGTGTTGCCATGGATATGACGGACAGTTTTGGGAAGATCGCGGCGCCGACCCGCCCGAAGAACGATTTCAACTATGAAACCGATTGCAGGGCGGCGCTGGCGCCTTTGGTCGACGGCCTGCTGGATATGGCCGAGTCGGCCGGCTGGGACCGCCGCAAGGCTGCCTACACGCTGATGTTTCTGTCGGCTCAACGCGTGGGAGCCGGCAAGGAAGGAGCGTAAATGATCGCGGCGCGGATGCGCGATTGCCTGCTCTAGTGGGGAAATTGGCAGCTTCGCCGACAGCGCTCTAAGCCATCGGTAGCAACCGGCGCATAATCAGCGAGGCGTGGCCGCCCACCCCGTGTGCAGCCGGCCGGCGCTCGACCACTTCGAAACCGTGCTTGCGATAAAAGGCGATTGCCCGGTCGTTGCCCTCGATCACCTCCAGCGCGATGCTGGGAATCCCCGCATGCGCTGCAAGAACCGCGTGCAAAAGATCGGCCGCCAGCCCGGTGCCGTACTCGCTTTTGTCGATATGGAGCCGCTCGAGCATGACATCGCCCTTGTTGCCCATCGCGGCCATCGCGTAGCCGGCGAGCGAGCCGTCCGCCCGCTCGGCTACGAACCACATCTTGCTGTCGTCCCCGAGCTCGGTCACCAGCCGCTCCGGCGCGTGCTTCTCATCCGACAGCCGTGCCGTGGTCTCGGCACCCAGGATTGGCGAATAGGTGTGGCGCCAGGATTGGCCCAGCAGCCGCGATACCGAGGGCACGTCCTGTTCGGTCATGGTTCTTATTTGGGTCATTGGCACCTCGCCTCAGAAACCTGCCCCTTTTGAGCGGAGATGTTCGGCAGGACAGAGAGGTGCTGTCCCGCCGATCCTGCACGGCCGAGTTCAGCGCACATCCGCGCCGGCCGTCATGACTATGTGCTGGCAGACATTGTCGATATCGCGAATGACGTCGTCGTTCCAGAAGCGCAGGATAGTCCAGCCGCTGCTCTCCAAATAGGCGCTGCGTATCCTATCCCGCTCGGTGTGCTCAACGTCGGCGTGCTGGCTGCCATCGACCTCGACGATGAGGCCGTGCGTCGGGCAGGCAAAATCCACAATGTAGGGTCCAATCGGCACCTGCCGGCGAAAGCTCAAATCCATGAGCCGATGCGCGCGAAGCTCATTCCACAGTTTCAGCTCGGCGTCGGTCATCGCGCGACGCATGGATTTTGCATTCTTGCGCTGGCGTGACGGAACGAGATCGTGCCCCACTAGGCGCTCCTGTCTTCGTGATTGGCGAAGTCATGGGTGACGGCCGATCTCCCCCCTTGCGGGGGAGATGCCCGGCAGGGCAGAGGGGGTGCTGTCCCGCCAGCTTGTCAGCCATTTGCAGTCTAATCCTCCTGCTGGAATGGGCTTGGAAGCGGCTTACATTGAGACGTTGGCGATCCTTCCCACCCCCCTCTGTCCTGCCGGACATCTCCCCCGCAAGGGGGGAGATTGGCTGTTGCCAGCGCTTTCGCCAACCTCTTGCTGCCTTGCAGCGAAAATCGTCGCCCCCGCCATCACCGCCTTACCCGCGATTTCAGCCAGCGGTCGAACGCGACGGCGAGGATGAGGATCAGGCCGATGACGATGCTTTGCGTGTATGACGAGACGTTGTTGAATTGCAGCCCGTTCTGCAGGACGCCGATCAGCCCTGCACCGACCACCGTGCCGCCGACGCTGCCGATGCCGCCGAACAGCGAGGTGCCGCCGATGACGACCGCCGAGATCACCGTCAGCTCGTAGCCGATGCCGGCGACGGCTTCGGAGGAGTTGAGCCGCGCCGACAAAACGAAGGCGGCAAGGCCGGCGAAGAAGCCGACGATGATGTAGACCGAGATCAGGATGCGGTCGACGCGCAGGCCGGAGAGCCGCGCGGCCTCGGCATTGCCGCCGACGGCGTAGACGGCGCGACCGTAGCGCGTGTAGCGCAGCACGATGTGGCACAGGATTGCGGCAATCGCGAAGATGATCGCCGGCACCGGCACCGGGCCGATCAGGCCGGTACCGAACCAGCGCATCGAGGCGTCGAAGCCGGAGATCGGGCCGCCATTGGAGATCGTCAGCGTTAGGCCGCGAAACACGGTGAGGCCGCCGAGCGTGACGACGAAGGGCGGTACTTTCAGCCTGGTGATGGCAAAGCCCTGGACACCGCCGGCCACGGCGCCGACGACGACGGCGGCGAGAAGGGCGGCGAACCAGCCATAGCCCAGCGTGCCCGTTGTCGACAGCGACAGCGTGTTGGCGGTGCCGCCCTTGGCCACCACCGCCGCGACCATGCCGCAGAAGGCGAGCAGCGAGCCGACCGACAGGTCGATGCCGGCGGTGAGGATAACGAAGGTCATGCCTAGCGCGATCAGGCCGGTGATCGAGATCTGGCGCATGATGTTGAACAGGTTGATCGGGTCGATGAAGCTCGGCTTCAGCACGGTGAAGACGACGATCAGCACCGCCAGGAACATCAGCGGGCCGAAGCTCATCAGCAGGCGCGCAAGATTGACGCCGCCGCGCTGGCTCCGTTCGGTCGTGCTGGTCATTGCGTTGCTTCCTGATTCTGGGCTTCCTGCTTCTGGTCGAGCGCCATCAGTTCCATCAGTTTCTCCTCGGTCGCCTCGATGCCAGGCATCTCGCCGGTGATGCGCCCGCGCCGCATGGTGACGATCCTGTCCGACACGGCAAGCACTTCGGGCAGCTCGGACGAGATCATCATGATGGCGATGCCGCGCGCGGCGAGCTCTACCAGGATCTGATGAACCTCCGCCTTGGCGCCGACGTCGACGCCGCGCGTCGGTTCATCGACGATCAGCACCTTGGGATCGCGTGCCAGCCAGCGGGCAAGGATGACCTTCTGCTGATTGCCACCGGACAGTCCCTCGATCGCCTGCTCGGGCGAGGCCATGCGGATCGACAGCATCTTCCTGTAGTTCGCCAGCGCTTCTCGCTCGCGCCGCTCGGCCATGAAACCGACATTGGAGTAGCGGTCGAGCGCGGCGATCGAGAAATTGGTGAGGATGGCGAGTGCGGCGAAGATCGCCTGGTGCTTGCGGTCTTCCGGCACCAGGCCGATGCCGAGCTCGATGGCATCGGCGGGTGAGGCCGGCGCGATCGGCCTGCCATCGAGCCTGATGGTGCCGGCGGCAATGCGGTCGGCGCCGAAGATGGCGCGGGCGAGCTCGGTGCGGCCGGAACCGACGAGCCCGGCGACGCCGAGGATTTCGCCCGCCTTGAGGTCGAGATCGACGCCTTCGAGCACGATGGCGTGCGGCGCCTGCGGATCGCGCACCGTGCGCAGGCCGCGCACCGAGAGCCGGACGTCGCCGGCGACATCGCGCTGCGTCGGCCTCGCATAGAGCTCGGAAGCGGCGCGGCCGACCATCTTCTCGATGATCTTCGGCAGTTTGATCGGCCCACCTTCGCGGTCGAGATGGCCGGCCAGCCTGCCGTCGCGCAGCACCGTCATACGGTCGCAGATTGCCGATGCCTCCTCCAGCCGGTGGGTGACGAACATGATGGCGACGCCGTCTTTGCGCAGCCGGCCCATAATCGCCATCAGCTTCTGCACTTCGGTTTCGGTCAGCGCCGAGGTCGGCTCGTCCATGATGATCAAGCGGCTCTTCAGCGATAGCGCGCGGGCGATCTCGACCAGCTGCTGTTCGGCCACCGACAGTGCGGAAACCGGCGTCGCCGGGTCGAGATCGAGGCCGACACGAGCGATGATCGCGCGGGAATCTTCCTCCATTCGCCGCCAACTGACCAGCCCGAACCGGCCGAGCGGTGCGCGGCCGATGAAAATATTCTCCGCCACGGTCAGCGTCGGGATCAGGCTCAGTTCCTGGTAGATGGTAACGATGCCGTGGCGTTTCGCATCCTGCGGATTGTGCGGATTGAATTCGACGCCGTCGAAGACGATGCGACCGCTGGACGGCGGCATCACGCCGGACAGGATC
Source organism: Mesorhizobium sp. LSHC420B00 (assembly GCF_000503055.1). Lineage (GTDB taxonomy): Bacteria > Pseudomonadota > Alphaproteobacteria > Rhizobiales > Rhizobiaceae > Mesorhizobium. Next base: position 14,243 of record NZ_AYVY01000004.1, read on the forward strand.
TTGAGCAGCGTCGATTTGCCGGCGCCGTTCTCGCCGAGCAGGCCGAGTATCTCGCCGGGGCGGACTTCGAGCGAAACGTCGTTCAGCGCGGTGACGCCGGCAAAGCGCTTGGTCACGCCCTCGACGGTGAGCAGGGCGGGGGAGGGCACAATAGCGGCTGCCTTGGGCAAAGTTTGCTCCTCGATCATTCGGTTGTACGCAAGGCTGGCGGGACAGCACCCCCCCTCTGTCCTGCCGGCCATCTCCCCCTCAAGTGGGGAGATTGGCAGCCTCGTTGGCCTCGCTTCTTCTGCAAGATCGAAAATTAGCGAAAGCCCGGGTAACATCCAATCTCCCCCTTGAAGGGGGAGATGGCCGGCAGGCCAGAGGGGGGTGCTGTCCCGCCGGCTTCGCCTACTTCGTCTCGCCCAGCCTCTCCGCCTTGTCGAGATTGTCCTTGCCGATGACGATCGGCGTCAAAAGCACCAGCTTTTCCTTCGGCTCGGTCTTGTCCCTGGCGTAGGCGACCGCGATCTGCACGGCGGTGCGCGACTGCTCGCCGGGGAATTGCTCGACCGTGCCGGCCAGCTTGCCGTCGCGCACAGCGACCAACGCTTCGGGAAGCGCGTCGAAGCCGTAGATCTTGACGTCGGTGAAGTTGCGCGCCGCGCAGGCTTCAACCGCGCCAAGCGCCATGTCGTCATTGGCGCAGATGATCGCGTCGGGCTTGCCGTTGGCGGCAAGGCCGGCCTCGGTGACGGACAGCGCCTCGGCGCGGGCGAAGTTGGCGGTCTGCTCGAAGATGATCTGGTACTTGTCCTTCATGGGATCAAGGACGTTGTGCACACCCTTGTTGCGGTCGATCGCCGGGCCGGCACCGGGCTGGCCCTGCAGATGGAAGATCTTGGCGCCGTTCGGGAACGCCGCCACCATGGCCTGTGCTTCGGCCTCGCCGCCCTTGACATTGTCGGCGCCGACATGGGCGAGGATGCCTTCGACGCCCTCGACGCGGCGGTCGATAGTGACGACGGGAACGCCGGCCTTCACCGCTTCCTCGATGGCTGGGGCCAGCGCGTTGACGTCGAGCGGCGAGATGACGATGGCGTTGACCTTTTGCACCAGTGCCGCCTCGATGTCGGCGGTCTGCTTGGGCGCCGAATTCTGGCCGTCGCTCTCGACCAGGTTGACGCCTTGCGCCTGCGCCTCAGCCTTGATCTGGTTCAGCATGTGCACGAAGAACGGAAAGCCGAGGCTCGGCACCGAACCGAGGATGGTCAGCTTGTCCTGGGCGAAAGCCAATTGCGGAGCGGCCAGCGCCAAGGCGCCCATCGCCGCGGTCGACAGCAGGAATTCACGTCTGTTGATCAATTTAGTCTCCTCCCAGATGAGCGCACGACCCCGAAACCGGAATGGGTTTTCCGGAAGGTTCCTTGCGTCGATTCAAAAATGGAGTGTCCTTCGAGCGCCCAACTCGTGTTTGAAGGGACGCAACGGCGCTCCAGCCGGTCCACCGCGACGTTCTCCTCCGCTCGGTGCCTGCCGGCGGATGCTAGCCAAGGCCGGAGCTTTGCGCAAGAACGGGAGAAGGCAAGACCTACCGATCGATCATCACCATGGTGCGCTCGCCGTAGCGCGGACCGGCGACCTTGCCCGGCGCCAGCGCGTCGTCGAGCACCTGCATCTCGGCGGCGTCGAGCCTGATCGAAGCCGCGGCGACGTTCTCCTCGAGATATTTTCTGCGCTTGGTGCCGGGGATCGGCACGATGTCGATGCCGAAGTCGCTCCCCTTGTGGAGCAGCCAGGCCAGCGCGATCTGGCCTGGCTTGACGCGCTTGGCCGCGGCGATGTCGAGTACCGTGGCTGCCGCCTGCATGTTGGCGTCATAGTTGGCGCCCTGGTAGCGCGGATCGCCGCGCCGGTAATCGCCCTCTGGATAGTCTTCGGCGCGCCTGACATCGCCGGTGAGAAAACCGCGGCCGAGCGGCGAGAACGGCACCAGGCCGATGCCGAGCTCCTTCAGCAGGGGAATGATTTCCGGCTCGAGATTGCGCTCCCACAGCGAGTATTCGCTCTGCACTGCCGACACCGGATGCACGGCATGCGCCCGGCGGATATTGGCGGCGCCGGCCTCCGAGAGGCCGAAGAAGCGGACCTTGCCCTGAGCAATCAGCTCGCCGACAGCACCCGCCACCTCCTCGATCGGTACCGCCGGATCGACGCGGTGCTGATAGAGGAGGTCGACGTGGTCGCTGGCTAGCCTCCTCAGCGAACCTTCGACAGCCTCGCGGATATGCTCCGGCCGGCTGTCGCGCTCGGTGCCGACTTGCTTGCCGTTTTCGATGCGAAAGCCGAATTTCGTCGCGATCGTCACCTCATCGCGCCGGCCCTGCAGCGCGCGGCCGAGCAGTTCCTCGTTAGCGTGCGGCCCATAGACTTCCGCAGTGTCGAGGAAGGTGCAGCCGAGTTCGATGGCGCGGTGCAGCGTGGCGGTCGATTCCGCCTCGTCGGCCGGGCCGTAGGACTGGCTCATGCCCATGCAGCCGAGGCCGATCATGGAAACCTGCAGCCCCTGGCCGCCGAGTTTGCGTGTCGTCAACGTCATGTGAAGTTCTCCAGGTCAGCATCGCGTTCCAAGCCGCCACGTTCAATATAGCGCGCCGGCTCGGTTTCCACAGAGCGAGAGACGCCACCGCGCGAGGGCTCGCAGCGGCCGCCAAATTGACAGCCGACCCGCTCTCGGCCATCCTTAGGCATGCCGCCTTGCGGCTTTGTGCGTGAGTAACCAGCATGGCCAGTTCCGTCACCAGCCAGAAATCCAAGCGCGCCGCGGTGCGCAAGGCGCTCGACCGCCACAAGGTCTACATCACCGCGCAGCGTTTTTCCGCCGGTGGCTACAGTGCGCGGGTGCTGGTCGACGGCGAGGCCTATTGGGTCGACGAATTCCGGCTCAGCCAGCTGCAGCAGGGCCTGTCGCCGGCCGAGCTCGAATTGACGCCGGCCACCGACGATTGAGCGGCGTGACCTCCCATCCTTCGTCATCCCAGGGCGGAGCAGGAGCGAAGCGACGTCGCGGAGACCCTGGGATCCATGCCGTGACATTGGAGTGCCGCTGCGATGGGATTTTGATGCTGCGCTCGTTGCTTTTGCCCACCACCTACGCCTAGTCCATGCCAGCTCCTTCGAAGCTCAAGGCCTATCGCGCCAAGCGCGAGTTCACGAGGACGCCGGAACCGGCCGGTGGCCTGGCTGCCGGTGAAGGCAACCGCTTCGTCGTCCACAAGCACCACGCCACCGCCGATCACTATGATTTGCGCCTGCAGGTCGGCGACGTGCTGAAGAGCTGGGCGGTGCCGCGCGGCCCGTCGCTGAACCCGGCCGACAAAAGGCTGGCGGTCGAGACCGAGGACCATCCGCTCGAATATATCGATTTCGAGGGCGTCATTCCCGAAGGTGAATATGGCGGCGGACCGATGATCGTCTGGGACACCGGCGTCTGGGCGCCGATGGACGATGTCGAAAAGAGCCTGCGCACCGGCTCCTTCAAGTTCCGGCTCGCCGGCGAGAAGCTCAATGGCGGCTGGATGCTGACGCGGCTGAAACCGAAGCCCGGCGAGGATGAGGGCAAGAAGAACTGGCTGCTGTTCAAGGAGCGCGATCTCGCCGCCGATGCCACGCTCGACATACTGGAAGCCCGGCCGGAAAGCGTCAAATCCGGCCGTCGTATCGAGGAACTGGTGGCACCGCCGAAGCCTGCCGCCAAACCTGCCAAGCCGGTGGTGCTGAAACCCGGCGCTTTGCCGGGCGCCGTCAAGGCGCCCCCGCCTTCCCGGATCGAGCCGCAGCTGGCGACCTCCGTGGCCAAGCCGCCGGACGGTGAGGATACTGGGGTGGAATGGCTGCACGAGATCAAGTTCGACGGCTACCGCACCATGGCGCACCTGGCCGACGGTGCGGTCAGGCTGATCACCCGCGCCGGCCTCGACTGGACGAAGCGCTATGGCGACCTGCCGCTTGCCTTCGCCAGGCCGCCGTGCCGGGAGGCGATCATCGACGGCGAGGTCGTCGCGCTCGACGCCAAGGGCATCAGCCGCTTTGCCCTTCTGCAGGACGCGCTGGCCGAAGGCGCCGGCAACAAGCTCCACTTCTACGCTTTCGACCTCGTCTATCTCGACGGCTGGGACCTGACAAAAGCGCCGCTTCGGCGGCGCAAGGCGCTGCTTTCGCAACTTCTGTCCGGTCTCGGCGCCAACTCCGCCATCCAGCTCAGCGATCATGTCGAAGGCGACGGCCAGGCGCTCTATGACCAGGCATCCGAGATGGGGCTGGAGGGTGTGGTGTCGAAACGCGCCACGGCGATCTACCAGAGCGGCCGCACCAAAACCTGGACCAAGACCAAGGCGCTCCAGACCGGCGACTTTGTCATCGCTGGCTACACCGTCTCCGACGCGGCCGAGGGACTCGCTGCACTTGGCCTCGGCGAATTCGAAGACGGCGAGCTGCACTATCGCGGCAAGGTCGGCACCGGCTTCGATGCCGCGACCGCAGGCGAATTGCTGGCGCGGCTGGAGCCGTTGCGGGCCGGTGCATCCGCGCCCGAGGGCGTTCCGCGCGAGATCATGCGCGAGATGAACTGGGTGCGGCCGCTGCTTTCGGCGCATATCCATTACGCCAACCGGACCACCGACAATGCGCTGCGCCATGCCGTGTTCCGCGGCCTGCGTGACGTCGGCCTGTCGACGCCGGTTTCGGCCAAGCGCAAGCGGCTGATCGCCGAGGCCGACCTCGCCACAATCTGGGTGACCAACCCGACGCGGCGGCTGTTCGGCAAGACCGGCCCGACCAAGCTCGATATCGCCGTCTATTACGCGCTGGTCGGCGATTTCATGCTGCCGCACATTCTCGGCCGGCCGGTCTCGCTGGTGCGCTGCCCGACCGGCAAGCCGCAGGACTGTTTCTTCCAGCGCCACGCCTTCACCGGCATGCCGTCCTCGGTGGCGACCTTCGAGGCGACGAATTCGGAGGGCGAGACCAAATCCTATCTCTCGGTGGAAGACGCCAAGGGCTATCTGGCTCTGGCGCAGTTCGGCGTCGTCGAGTTCCACACCTGGGGCACCCATCGCACGCGGCTCGACAAGCCGGACCTGATCGTTTTCGACCTCGACCCGGGCGAAGGGATCGCCTGGCGCGAGGTGGTTGAGGCGGCGGTGCACATTAAGGGCGAGCTGGAAGCGCTAGGGCTGGTGCCGTTCGCCAAGACCTCCGGGGGGCACGGCATCCACATCACCGTGCCGGTGACGCAAAAGCAGAACTGGAAGAAACTGCACCAGGCGACCAGCGCCATCTCCACGCATCTTGCCGCCACCGCGCCCGACACTTTCACCACCACCATGGGCAAGGACAACCGCAAGCGGCGCATCTTCATCGATTTTCACCGCAATGCGCGCGGCCACACCTCGGCGGCTCCCTATTCACTGCGCGCCCGCACCAATTTGCCGGCCTCGACGCCGGTCAGCTGGAGCGATCTGGAATCCATCGATGCTCCACAGGATCTGAATTATTCCTCGCTGCCGGGCCTTCTGGCGACGTCAGGCGACCCTTGGGCCGACATGGAAGATTTCGCCAGGGATTTGCCGGCGATAGGCACCGCGACGTAGTTCTGCGAGCGCGGCCAGACTCCATCGACGCTCCGGAAAATTTGAATTATTCTTCGCCACGGACCTCTTGCCTGCAGGCGGCTCCCAGCGGAGGAAGATTTCGCTAGGGATTTGCCGGTATTGTAAGGGGCAATGTAGGATTTCGGCAGCCGCATTCGTCCTCCGGACGAAACAGCGCTGCGAACAGTTCGACAGCACAAGGCCGCGTAGGAGTATTTCATGGCGCCCAGGGCAAGTTGGAAAGGTTACCTCAAGCTCAGTCTGGTCAGCTGTCCGGTCCGGCTCTATCCGGCGACCAGTGCCAGCGAGCGCATCAGCTTCAACCAGCTGCACAAGAAGACGCACAACCGCATCAACATGAAGCCGGTCGACCCTGAACTCGGGTTGGTCGAGCGTTCGGACCTGGTCAAGGGCTACGAATACGAGGACAAGCAATACATCATCATCGACGATACCGATCTCGACGCGGTGCGCATCGAATCCAACCATACGATGAACATCGAGGCCTTTGTCGACGAGCGTTCGGTCGACGTCATCTACCAGGACGCGCCCTATTACCTGGCGCCGGATGGCGCAATGGCCGAGGAGACCTTTGCCGTGTTGCGCGAAGCGATGCGCAAATCCGGCAAGCTGGCGATCGCCCGCCTCGTGCTGTCCAGCCGCGAGCGCGTGGTGACGATCGGCGCGCGCGAGAACGGCATGTTCGTCTGCACCTTGAGGAATCCGAACGAAGTGCGTGGCACGGCTGAATATTTCGGCAATATCCCGGCCGGAAACCCCGATCCGGAAATGCTGCAATTAGCCGAAGCGCTGATCAAGCAGAAGGAAACCACCTTCGACCCGAAGAATTACGAGGACCGCTACGAGATCGCGTTGATGACGATGATCCGCGAGAAGCTCAAGGGCCACAAGCCTATCATCGCGGCGGCACCTGAGCGCGGCAACGTCATCAATCTCATGGATGCGCTGAAGGCGAGCCTGTCGCAGTCGGCCAAGCCACCGGCCAAGTCGAAGAGCAAGGCCGATGAAACAGCCAAGCCTGCGGCGAAATCCGCCAAGGCCGGCGCTGGCGCGGCCAAGGAAAACCCGCTCAAGGCGAACCTTCTCAAAGCCGTCGGCAAGAGCAAGGCGTGACGGCTCTTGCCGGCACGGTCTTCGGCATCGTCGGCGCGCTGGCGGCCTTTCCGCTCAGGCTGGCGGCGCGCGAGGTCGCGCGCCAGCACGGCCAGTTGCGGCGCGGCGTCACTCGGCGTACCACGCATGTCGTGTTGGGCCGCATGTTGCTCGCCAGGGCCGGCGACATCGAGATCGAGCGCCGCGTCGCTGCGGAACGTGCAGCCGGGCGCAGGCTGGTCAGCGAGAACGGCTTCCTGCGGCTGCTCGGGTTGATGAAGGCACCGGAAGCCTCGATGCTGTCGCGGCAGTCGCTGATCGATCAGTCGCGGCTGACCGGCGCCGATCTCGACCTTTTGTCGCTGTTCGACGCCTTCGAGCATGATTGCGAACCGTATTCCTTCCGCGACCTGATCCTCGCCCGCAAATATGCCGGGCTGGTCGCCGGCGGCGCCTCATGGGGGGCGATCGTGCGGTCGGTGCATCGCTCCGGCCCGATCGCCTCGCTCACCGCCAAATCGCTCAATGTCGGCTCGCAGCACGGGCGGGCCGACGCGATCTATCTCGAGGGCGGCCAGAGCGAAGTCAACGGCCAGCTGCTGTTCGATCTGGGAACGCAGGATGACGACACGCTGGAAGAGCTGTTCGCCGATGCCGAGGCGGCGGAAGAGGCTGAAGACCACGAGCAGGCCGCGGCACTCTACCAGCGCTGCCTAGCCATCGACCCGAGCGATGCCATCGCCGCCTTCAACCGCGCCAACTGCCTGCGCGCCTCCGGCCACGCGGCCGAGGCGGCGCACGACTATGCCCGCGCCATCAAGTGCGACCCGGTGTTCGTCGAGGCATGGTTCAATCTGGCCGGGCTGATGAGCGAAGAGGGGCGGGTGGCGTCGGCTCGGCGGCATCTGCTGAAGGCGATTTCGCTAGATGCGAAGTACGCCGATGCCGTGTTCAACCTTGCGAGGCTGGAGTTCGACGCCGGCAATCTAGCCGAAGCGCGGCGGAACTGGGCGCGCTACCTCGAACTCGACGCGGATTCCGAATGGGCACGTATGGCGGCCAAGGGTATCCAGTTCGTCGATTTGCAGCTGGCGCGGATGTCGGCGGGTTAGGGCTTCATTTGGTCGCGCTTGAACACCCCCCTCTGTCCTGCCGGACATCTCCCCCGCAAGGGGGGAGATCGGCAGCTTCTCCTTACCGCCCGCCTTCCAACGTTGGTGATTGGCGAAAGCGATGGCGACATCCAATCTCCCCCCTTGCGGGGGAGATGGCCGGCAGGCCAGAGGGGGGTGCGAAGGAACTCGGCCTTCATCTGCGGGCCACCCCATGACGACCTTCCTCTTCGACGGCCCCGACACCGCCCCAATCACCATCCTGCTCGCCCATGGCGCCGGGGCGCCGATGGATTCGCCCTCGATGACCGCGACGGCAAAAGCGCTGGCCGAGGCCGGCTTCCGCGTTGCGCGCTTCGAGTTCCACTACATGGCGGCCCGCCGCTACGGCCATCGCAAGCCGCCGCCGCGCGCCGAGACGGTTAACCCGGAATATATCAAGGCAATCGCCGATCTCAGGGCGAAGGGCGTGAAGGGTCCGCTCATCATCGGCGGCAAGTCGATGGGCGGACGCGTCGCTTCGATGATCGCCGACGAGATGTTTTCAAAGGGCGAGATTTCAGGGCTGCTGTGTCTCGGCTATCCCTTCCATCCGCCGGACAAACCGACGCAGCTTCGGACAAAACACCTCGCCGACCTCAAGACGCCGACATTGGTCTTCCAGGGCAGGCGCGACGAGTTCGGGACCAAAGACGAGGTCGCGACCTATGCTCTGTCCGACGCAATCGAGATCTTCTGGCTGGAAGACGGCGACCATGATCTGAAGCCGCGCAAAAACATCTCCGGCTTCTCCACCGCCGATCNATCTTCTGGCTGGAAGACGGCGACCATGATCTGAAGCCGCGCAAAAACATCTCCGGCTTCTCCACCGCCGATCATCTGAAGACGCTGGCTGATGCAGTGAAGGCGTGGACCGAACGGATCGTGCGCTGAAGCAGGCCGATGAAGATCGCCACCTTCAACGTCAACAACATCAACGGCCGGCTGCCAAACCTGCTCGCATGGCTGGCCGCCGCCAAACCCGACATCGCCTGCCTGCAGGAGCTCAAGGCCAGGCAGACGCAGTTTCCGCGCACCGCGCTTGCGGCGGCCGGCTACGGGGCGGTGTGGGTCGGGCAGCCGACCTGGAACGGCGTCGCCATCCTTTCGCGTGGCTCGGAGCCGGTGCTGACGCGCGAGGCGCTGCCCGGCGACGACGGCGACCAGCAGGCGCGCTACATCGAAGCGGCGGTCAACGGCATCCTCGTCGCCTGCCTCTACGCGCCGAACGGCAATCCGCAGCCCGGCCCGAAATTCCAGTACAAGCTGGCCTGGCACGAAAGGCTGGAGACGCATGCGGCGCAGTTGCTCGACACCGGCCTGCCGGTGGTGCTGGCCGGCGACTACAACATCGTGCCCGAGCCGCGCGACATCTACCCGACCCGCTCCTATGACGACAACGCGCTGGTGCAGCCGGAAAGCCGGGCATCGTTCCAGCGGCTGCTCGACCAGGGCTGGCTTGATGCGCTGCGCAAGAAGCACCCGACGGAGACGCTCTACACATTCTGGGACTATCGCCGCAATCGCTGGCCGCGCGATGCCGGCCTGCGGCTCGACCATATCTTGCTCAGCAAGAAGCTGTCGCGCCGGCTAGTAGCGGCGGGCATCGACCGCGACGTGCGCGGCGAGGTCGGCGCCAGCGACCACGCGCCGGTCTGGCTGGAGTTGAAGTGAGGCACGAAAGCTGGCGCCGCCTTTCCGGGCGGCAACCAGTCAGGTTGGCCGCGCCGCTCCGCGGGCGAACGCCTCGATCAAAGGGGCGTATCCCTCAAGGTCGGGCTGAGTAGCGAAACTGTAGGTAGCGGCGGTCGAAGCCCAGGGCAGCTTTTCCGAAGTGAAGACTTCGACGAAGGGCACGTACCAATGGTGCTCGTCCAGCATGGTCGCGCGCACGTTGACAAGGAAATCCAGGCCATGCGGACGCGTGAACATCCAGTTCTTGCAGTGCGGGCAATAGAGCTGCCGGTGCGGGCCGTGCAGGCCGCCGACCACCGGCTCGCCTTGCGTCATGGCGAAACCGTCGCTGGGCACAGCGATGGTCAGGGAATACGCGCTGGCGCTCAGCTTCTTGCAGCCGGTGCAGTGACACGCCGTCGTCAGCAAGGGCGGCGCGCTGATGCGAAAGCGTATTCCACCGCACAAGCAACCGCCGTCCCAAGGTAGCTTCCAATCGTCCATCGCTGGCCTCGCCTTAGCCTCTGCCAGCGATCTAGCGCGCGACCGCCAAGCTGCAATCTCACCCTTGAGGGTCCCAGAAGGCAGGAGATCGGCAGCTTCACGTCCTTCCCCCAGGAATCGTGAACACCACGTCGGCGCGGCCGTAGCCGCCATCGGCGACCTCCTCGATCAGCACCATCGTGTAGGGGCGCATGCCTTCGCCGAACATCTCGACGAACAGGGCTGTGGTCTTGTGGACGAGGTCCTCCTTCTGTCCGGCGGACAGCGCGCGCTCAGGCACCTTGAAATTTGCAAACGGCATGATGTCGATTTCCTGTTGATTGTTGGAGGTAAAGTCAGACCGTGCCGCCATTGGCGCGCAGCACCTGGCCGTTGACCCAGCCGCTGTCCGGTCCGGCGAGGAACGACACCACGCCGGCGATGTCGGCGGGCTGGCCGAGCCGCCCGAGCGGGATCATCCTGGTGATCGTTTCGACCAGTGCCTCGGACTTGCCGCCGAGGAACAGTTCGGCGGCCACCGGCCCCGGCGCCACGACATTGACGGTGATGCCGCGCGGCCCGAGTTCCTTGGCCAGCACATGGGTCATCGCCTCGACGCCGGCCTTGGTGGCAGCGTAGACACCGTAGGTCGGCTGGTAGAGCCCGACCACGCTGGACGAGAAGCTGATGATGCGGCCGCCCTCGCGCAGCCGCCTTGCGGCCTCGCGCATGCCGCGGAAGACGCCGCCGAGGTTCACCGCGACCTGTTGCTCGAAACCGGCGTCGTCCGTCTGCGCGATCGGCGCGAGCTTCATGATGCCGGCATTGTTGACCAGCACGTCGAGGCCGCCAAAGGCCTGCTCGGCTGCGTCGAACAGATGCGCGACCCCCTTGGGATCACCGACATCGGCTTGAACTGCGATCGCCGTGCCGCCTGCCGCCTCGTCTCGCGCACCACGCCTTCGGCGGCTTCTGCGCCTCTGGCATAGTTGATGACGACCGAAAAGCCGTCGCGCGCCAGCCGCCTGGCAATTTCGGCACCGATGCCCTTCGAGGCGCCGGTTACCAGTGCCACCTTTCCATTCCGCGTAATCATGTCAGCTCTCCAAAATTTTTGTCGACTGAAAATAGGTGATAAATCTTGCGGGATAATCGCCCGGGACTTGCCAACACCATTCGGATATGGCGAACAATGGCGATGGACAGTCTCGACCGGATGCGCCTGCTTGCCCGTGTGATCGAGCGCGGCAGCTTCACTGCGGCGGCCGCCGATCTGTCGATGTCGCGATCGACCGCCACCGAGGCGATCAAGGGCCTGGAGGCGCGGCTGGGGGTCAGGCTGCTCGAACGCACCACGCGCCATGTCACGCCGACGTTGGACGGCCAGGCCTATTACCAGCGCTGCCTCGCCATCCTTGCCGATGTCGAGGATGCCGAGGCAGGCTTTCAATCGGCGCAGCCGCAGGGCCTTTTGAGGATCGACGTGCATGGCTTCATGGCCCGCCATTTCATCCTGCCGCGGCTCTCCGAGTTCCTCGACCGCTATCCCGGGATCGACCTGCATATCGGCGACGGCGACCGGCTGGTCGATCTGGTGCGCGAGGGCATCGACTGCGTGCTGCGTTCCGGCGAACAGGCCGACAGCGGCATGATCGTGCGGCGGGTGGCAACATTGCGCGAAGTCACCTGCGCCAGCCCCGCCTATCTCGAAAAGCACNAGCACGGCATGCCGGCAACCCCCGACGATCTCGAAGGCCATCTGATGGTCGGCTTCCGCTCGTCGCGGACCGGCGAGGTCATGCCGCTCGAATTCACCGTTGGCGGCGCGTTGCGCTATGTCAGCCTGCCCAACCGGGTGACGGTCAACGGCTCCGACACGATGGCGGAGCTGGCGCGTCTCGGCTTCGGCCTGGTGCAGGCGCCGCATTACCGCTTCGCCGGGGATTTCGCACGCGGCACGCTTGTCGAAGTGCTGCCGGACTACCCGCCGTCACCGACACCGCTGTCGGCGCTCTACCCGCAGAACCGCCAGCTCGCGCCGCGGGTACGCGCGTTCATCGACTGGGTGACCGGGATTTTTGGCGAGGATGGGACATCGGGCCGGGTGTGATCGTGCACCGGGGGCCGCCGGGCTACTTTGCGAAGGACCGCGATCCTTCACGCCCCCCTCTGTCCTGCCGGACATCTCCCCCACGAGGGGGGAGATCGGCGGCTTCAACGGCGGCGCCGAGCATCCTTGACCCACCTACCACCCACGCTATGCTCGCATCCATGTCAGGGACCAGCCCCGCGGCCACTGCGCCGCTGATCGTGATCGACCTTCAGACCGGCATGTTCGACGGCGTTGCCGAGCCGCCGATCCATGATGCCGACGGCATGGTTGCCCGCACCCGCGCGCTGATCGAATGGGCACGGCTGAGCGGGCGCAAGATCGCCTTCATCAGGCACGACGGCCCGCAGAGCCGGGCTGGCCGGTGTGGCCGGCGCTCGGCCAGGCCGAGGACGAGCCGACTTCCGCCAAGCGTGTCGGCGATGCGTTCAGCAATGCAGCCCTTGCAGAATGGGTGGCCGGGCAGGGCGCCGGCGAGGTCATTCTGATCGGCGCGCAGACCGATTTTTGCGTGGCGGCCACGGTGAAGGGCGCCTTTGCGGCGGGCCTGGGCGTCACCGTGGTTTCCGACGCCCACAGCACGCTCGACACCACCAGCGAGACCGCGGCGGAGATCATCGTCCGGCACAATGCGGCATTTGCCGCCGCCGGGGTCAAGCTGGCGACGACAAAGGCCCTTACCGATAGCTGATCGCCGGCTCATTCGGCAGGGCTACTTAAGCCAAGACTCGTATGCGGCCATTCCGTCGTATTCCCATTCGAAGCGTTTTCGTAATGCGCGGACGCTTTCCTTCCACGTTGTTCCTTCGCATTTTATCGAGAATGTTGAGGAGGCTTTGTTTGAGACTGGGCCAGTCAAACTCTTCGACGAAGATGACCGCGCGCCGATTGAGATTTATCTGGTCTCTGATCTGGTTAGCGATGACGTACACCTCGAAGTAATCGCTTCCAATATCCTCGTCCCACCCGATCGCCAGGGTTAGTGCTAGAGCGAAGCTCTTGGGATCCGTCGGCCGCCACTGTTCCAGTATTTTCTCGCTGTCCGGGATTTTCATGCCGGAGCGGATTTCCTGCTCGGTACACCCCTCGCTGATCAGGCTTTCCGTAACAAGATGACCGTTTTTCAATATTGGACCGAGATTCCCTGCGCTAACGCCTCTCAACCTCAGCCGGGATGGATAGACGATATTTGACATGGCCGTCTTTGCAAGCTTGCAATCACCGCAAGGTAGTGACCAATTCTCGGCCGGGCAATCGATGTCCATCGACCCTGAAGGCTTTGGGGGATTTGGCGCAGGCGTTCATGATTTGCAGGCTTCCTCTGAGGGGGCCGATCGCGTAAGGCGCGGGGAAATCCCTGAAGCCTCGCGTGGAAGCATGATACGTCTCGAAAATATCAGCAAGCAGAACGGCCGGCAGATCGTCTTCATCGAAGCCTCCGCCGCGTTGCAGAAGGGCGAGAAGGTCGGGCTGGTCGGGCCTAACGGCGCCGGCAAGACGACGCTGTTTCGCATGATCAACGGCGAGGAGCAGCCCGACGAGGGCCAGGTCTCGGTCGATCGCGGCGTCACCATCGGCTATTTCAGCCAGGATGTCGGCGACATGGAAGGCCGCAGCGCCGTTGCCGAAGTGATGGACGGCGCCGGGCCGGTGAGCGAAGTGGCGGCCGAGATGCGCGAGCTCGAGCACGCCATGGGCGACCCCGATCGCGCCGGTGAGATGGACGAGATCATCGCCCGCTACGGCGAGGCGCAGCACCGCTTCGAGGAGCTCGACGGCTATGCGCTGGATGGGCGGGCTCGCGAGGTGCTGGACGGGCTCGGCTTCAGCCAGGAGATGATGGACGGCGACGTCGGCAAGCTGTCCGGCGGCTGGAAAATGCGCGTGGCGCTGGCCAGGATCCTTTTGATGCGGCCCGACGCCATGCTGCTCGACGAGCCGAGCAACCATCTCGACCTCGAAAGTCTGATCTGGCTGGAGCAGTTCCTGAAGAACTATGACGGCGCGCTGCTGATGACCTCGCACGACCGCGAGTTCATGAACCGCATCGTCAACAAGGTGGTCGAGATCGACGGCGGCTCGCTGACCGCTTACTCCGGCAACTACGAATTCTACCAGCAGCAGCGGGCGATTGCCGACCGGCAGCAGCAGGCGCAGTTCGAGCGCCAGCAGGCGATGCTGGCCAAGGAGATCGCCTTCATCGAGCGCTTCAAGGCGCGGGCGTCACATGCCGCCCAGGTGCAGAGCCGGGTGAAGAAGCTGGACAAGATCGACCGTGTCGAGCCGCCCAAGCGGCGCCAGAAAGTGTCGTTCGATTTCCAGCCGGCGCCGCGCTGCGGCGAGGACGTGGTGACGCTGAAGAACGTGCACAAGGGCTATGGCAGCCGCTCGATCTACGAGGGGCTGGATTTTCAGGTGCGTCGCCGCGAGCGCTGGTGCGTGATGGGCATCAACGGCGCCGGCAAGTCGACGCTGCTGAAGCTGGTGGCTGGCGCTTCCGAGCCGGATAATGGCACGGTGGCGCGCGGCCCGAGCGTCAAGATGGGCTATTTCGCCCAGCACGCCATGGAAGTGCTGGAGGGCGAGCGCACCGTGTTCCAGACGCTGGAAGACGCGTTTCCGCAGGCCGGCCAGGCGCCGCTCAGGGCGCTGGCCGGCTGCTTCGGCTTTTCCGGCGACGAGATCGAGAAGAAATGCCGCGTGCTGTCGGGCGGCGAGAAGGCGCGGCTGGTGATGGCACTGATGCTGTTCGATCCGCCCAATTTGCTGGTGCTGGACGAGCCGACCAACCACCTCGACATCGCCACCAAGGAGATGCTGATCACGGCACTGTCGCAGTACGAGGGGACCATGCTGTTCGTCTCGCATGACCGGCATTTCCTGGCGGCGCTGTCGAACCGGGTGCTGGAACTGACGCCCGAGGGGATTCATACCTACGGCGGCGGCTATACGGAGTATGTCGAGCGCACCGGGCAGGAGGCGCCGGGGTTGAGGAGCTGAGGCGCGGACCCAGCTCTGCCGCTCGATTCCTGAGGCTAAGCACGAGCTGTTCAGCCGTGTATCGCAATTTCGCGCAGCGGATCGCCGCCGTCGATGAACAGCCGGCCTTGCGCGGTCAACACAGCGCCGAGCCGTTGCAGGGCGATTTTTCCCGCTTCGGGATGACGACCGTCCAGCGCGCCGACGCGCACCCAACGGCAATGTCGAAGCGCTTCTCGTCGGCCTCCAACTCGAAATCTTCGATCGCGACCTGGCGAAGACTCAACCGGCCTGCCGCAATCTCGGCGCGCGAGGCGGCTCCGGCCTGTGCGATGGCCTTGGCGGAGCGATCGATCGCCAGCACATGCCCGCCGCCGATCCGGCGCGCGATCTCGCGCGCCGCAGCACCTGGTCCGCAGCCGATCTCCAGCACGCGCATGCCCGGCCGCAAAGGCAGCGCGTTGATGATCGCCAAAAGCCTTGGCGACAAGTCGTTCGCCATTCCCTGTTCTCCAGCTTTTTCGCGATCCGAGATTAGCGACCGCGGCCGGCGACGGGAAGAGACGCGGACATCGCCGATGCATTCACCCAGCTGCCGGGTCGAGGAGGGACATGATCAACATCGAAGAGAACTGGTCGGTCGCCTCAATTGCGGCGGCCGAGCGGCCCGGCGTCGTTGACCTGAGGGGTAGGGAGGGACTGGCGCCGAGCCTAACCGGTGGGGGGTAGATTACCGGCCGTTTATGTGTATACGCTCAAGCTAATATAAGAGCAAGCTAATGTTATGCGTCAGCGGGCGGGACGTTGGTTTCTGATCAGTGGACGGCCGCCGCCTCCTGCCGCGCACTCCAACCGGCCCAACACCGCTTATTGCCTTCAAGTCGTGGCTCCAATGCTGTACCCAGCCCGAATTCAAGGAGCCTCCATGACCTCACATCCCGACATCCCCGACGCCAGCATGGCCGTCGATGCGGCCGGCATGACAGCCGATGACGAGCGTGCCGACGAGGCGGATGCCGCATGGCAGGACGATGTTCGCGAGGGCGTGCGGCACATAGGCGATCTGGATTCCCTGCCGCTGTCGCCTGCCGAGCGCGCGGCGGCCGAAGCCGCGGCCATGCGTCACAAGGTTCGCATTCCCAAGGCCTATCTCGACCTGATCGACTGGAGCGACCCGGCCGATCCGATACGGCTTCAGGTCATCCCGTCGCCCAATGAACTGACGGAGCAGGAGGGCGAGCTCGACGATCCGATCGCCGACCACGCCTTCAGTCCGGTGCCGAGATTGACGCATCGCCATGCCGACCGGGTTCTGCTGTTCCCGACCTATCAATGCGCGGTCTATTGCCGGTTCTGCTTTCGCAAGGAGTCGCTGACCTCGATCGGCCGGGGTTTTTCGCGCGAGGCGCTGGAGCCGGCGTTCGCCTACATCGAGTCCCATCCGGAAATCCGCGAGGTGATTCTGACCGGCGGCGATCCGCTCTCCCTGCCGGACAAGGCGCTGACGGAAATCCGCGCCCGCGTCGAGGCGATCCAGCATGTGCGGCTGTTGCGCATCCACACCCGCGTGCCCGTGGCGCTGCCCTCGCGCGTCACCGGCGGGCTGGTTCAAGCCTTGCAGGGCCGGCTGATGGTCACGGTCGTCACCCATTTCAACCATCCGCGCGAGATCACCGAGGCGACCGAGCGGGCCTGCCGTACTTTAAGGCAGGGCGGCTTCGTGCTGCTGAACCAGAGCGTTCTGCTGAAAGGCGTGAACGACACGGTCGAGGTGCTGGAAGAGCTGTGCCGCGAGCTGATGTACCGCCTTGGCGTCAAACCCTATTACCTGCACCACGGCGATCTCGCGCGCGGCATGGCGCACCGGCGCACCACGATCGCCGAGGGCCAGGCGCTGGTCAGCGCCTTGCGTGCGCGCCTGTCGGGCATCTGCAACCCCGTCTATGTGCTGGACCTGCCGGACGGCGGAGGGAAAGTGCCGCTCGGCCGGTCCTATCTCGAGGCGCGGGACGGGGAGACGTGGCAGATACGTGGGCTTGATGGGGTTGTGAGGGCGTACAGGGAGGTTGCTGGGGAGTAGGGGACGCGCAGCCACCGAACCGTCGAGGTCGCGTTCAGCTTATGTAGTAATGTCCCATATAGATATCATGGTCTAGACAGGACATGTTCGGTTCTGGGAATGTGCATTGGACGTTCCGCTAGTTTAGTCAACTAATATATATCGCCCAACTCATATCGTCGGTTTTGGGCTAGCGGGAAAACCTGCCTCCTGCTTGTACGACGGTGCCTGAGGCCACACTTTACAACCGGCTGGCAAAGCTCCCTTTTGTTGATGTCAGCCTAAATCCGGCTGGTGTTTCGATGCGGCGTTGAGGCTATAAAGCCGTTCAACCGGGCGGCCTTGAGATGCATTTCGGTCGGTCGAGAGGGGGTATGGTGATCGACGGAACGCCAAACGTGATTCTGCTGATCGGCAGCGCCCCCGATGTGGTGCGCTGCGCGGCCTGGCCCAAGCAGGCCTTCGGCAAGATCGTCGCCATCAACAATGCCTGGCGCGTGCGCCCCGACTGGGATTTCCTCGTCCATGCCGGCGATTTCCCGGCGGAGCGGATGCCGCAAGGCGATCCCCTGCAGCAGGCGCAGATCTTCAGCGCCTCGCATTACGTTCCGGCGCAAAACAGCTTTGGCGGCTTCGTCTATGCCGGCGGCACCATGTCGATGACGGCGGCCTACTGGACGATCCACAGCCAGAAGCCCGACGTGCTGGCATTCCTTGGCTGCGACATGATCTACGACCAGCCCGGCAACACGCATTTTTACGGCGTCGGCCGCGCCGACCCTTTGCGCAACGACGTCACGCTGCGCAACCTCGAGGCGAAGTCGGCCCGCCTGCTCATCCATGCGCTCCGGCGCGGGTGCCTGTGCGTCAACCTATCCGACCTGCCGCGCAGCCGGCTGATCTTCCCGCGGCTGACGCTCGACGAACTCGGCGCGCTGTCTTCCTCGCAGCTTTCGGAAATGAAGGCGGAGATGCTTGCCGGCCTGCAACTCGATCAGGCGGAGGAGGCCGACAGGATCGAGAAGGAACTCGGCTATTTCTTCGAGGACGGCATGTACTGGAAGCACCTCGACAAGCTCGACGAGAAATTCCTGGCCGATATCGACCGGCTGTGGATGGCGGCGGTGGAGGCGAGCCAGCCGAAGCTGCCAATCTCCCCCACGAGGGGGGAGATCGGCGTGGCATCCGCTTAGCTTTTGGCCGCCTCGAGCTTGTCTTGCGTCTTCGTCTCGAAATCGCTGGCGTCATGGCGCTCGTGCAGCTGCATCGAAGGCTCGCCGAAGGTGCGATTGACCATGCGGCCGCGCTTGATCGCTGGCCGGGCGTCGATGGCGTCGGCCCAGCGCTGCACGTTCTTGTACTCTTCCACCTGCAGGAACTCGCCGGAATCATCATACATGCGGCCCTTGGCCAGGCCGCCATACCAGGGCCACACCGCGATGTCGGCAATCGTGTAGTCGCTGCCGCCTAAATACTCGCTTTCGGCCAGGCGCCGGTCAAGCACGTCCATCTGCCGCTTGGTCTCCATGGCGAAGCGGTCGATGGCATATTCGATCTTCATCGGCGCATAGGCATAGAAATGGCCGAAGCCGCCGCCGAGATAGGGCGCCGACCCCATCTGCCAGAACAGCCATGACAGGGTTTCGGCACGAGCCGGCTGCTCTGTCGGCAGGAATTCGCCGAATTTTTCGGCGAGATAGAGCAGGATCGAACCGGATTCGAAGATGCGGATCGGCTTTTCGCCGCTGCGGTCCATCATGGCCGGGATCTTGGAGTTGGGGTTGACCTTGACGAAGCCGCTGCCGAACTGGTCGCCGTCATTGATCCTGATCGGCCAGGCGTCGTATTCGGCGCCGCTGTGGCCGAGCGCCAGAAGCTCCTCCAGCATGATCGTCACCTTGACGCCGTTCGGCGTCGCCAGCGAATAAAGCTGCAGCGGATGCTTGCCGACCGGCAGTTCCTTGTCATGCGTCGGGCCGGCGATCGGCCGGTTGATGCTGGCGAAAGCGCCGCCATTTGGCTTGTTCCAGGTCCAGACTTTTGGCGGCGTATATTGGTCCGTTGTGTAGTCGTTCATGTCGGGAGGCCTTTGGATTGGAAGGATTGGGGATTGGAAGGATTGGGGAGGATCTCAGGGTATCAACTTGGGTGATGGAGGAGGAACTTTGCATAGGACAGCTTCGGATAGCCGTAGGTACAGATAGGGCGGCCGGCGCTGTTGCAAAACCCCGGCGCCAACGGCGAGGCGCCGGTCCACACCAAAGCCGGCGCCGCCTCTTGCGCCTGGTCACCTGCGCCATACCTATAGCCCATATCGGCCTGCGAACCTCATATCAGCCTGCGAACATTGCCAGGAACCAAAGCATGAATATCGAGCCCCTTTTGCGATCCATCGTGGCCGTCCGCGCCACCGTCCCCGAAGACGCCTTCACGGCAGACGCGCTGGGCACCCGCCGCGAAGGCAGCGGCGTCGTCATCCGCGGCGACGGGTTGGTGCTCACCATCGGCTATCTCATCACCGAGGCCGAGGAGGTCTGGCTGGCCGACCAGGACGGCCGCGTGGTGCCCGCCCATGCGCTCGCCTACGATCAGGAATCGGGCTTCGGCCTGGTGCAGGCGCTGGCGCCGCTCGGACTGCCCGCCATTGCGCTCGGTGATGCGTCCAGGGCGAAGATCGGCGATCCCGTCGTGCTCGCCGACGGCGTCGGCCGCTCGGTGCGGGCGCAGATCGTCACCAAGCAGGAATTCGCCGGCTATTGGGAATATCTGCTCGACGAAGCGATCTTCACGGCGCCGGCCCACCCCTCATGGGGCGGCGCCGGCCTCATCGGCGCTGATGGCAGGCTGCTCGGCATCGGTTCGCTGCGCCTGCAGATGAGCCGCAACGGTGAGGTCGCCGACATCAACATGGTGGTGCCGATCGATCTGCTGCCGCCTATCCTCGACGATCTCCTGACGCGCGGCCAGGTCGCCAGGCCGCCGCGGCCGTGGCTCGGCGCCTTCTCGGCCGAGAGCGACGGCAAGGTCGTGGTGATGAGCGTCGCCGAGGGCGGCCCGGCCGCCCAGGCGGGCCTACGCCAGGGCGACGTCATCTCGGATGTCCGCGACGCGGCGGTCGACGGGCTCGCCGATTTTTATCGCAAGCTGTGGAAGAGCGGCCCGGCGGGCGCCGAGATCCCGATCCGCGTGCTGCGCGACGGCCGCGAAACCTGGCTGCGCGTCAAATCCGCCGATCGCAACAGCCTGCTGTGGAAGCCGCCGCTGCAGTGAGGCAACCGAAACCTCTCACGCTCCGCAAGCGCTGAAGCCAGTGCCTGGGGTCCACTCCGCGAACGGGATGACCTTGCCTTCGACCGATACGGTCGCGTGCCTGGTGGTGCCGTCCGCCAGCTTCTTGCTGCTTTTGCCCTTGCCGGTCAGCACATTGTAGTCGCAGTCGCCGGCAACATTGTCGTCCATGTAATCCCAATATTCGTAGGCGAAACCGGCGACGACGAACGTGCCGTTGCGCCAGGCGAGCGTCAGCGTCTTGTTGGTCCGCTCGCTGCCGATCTCCATCGCCGGAATATAGAGCTTGATCGAGCCGTTGGGGAGCGCGGTGAGTTCGGGCTCGGCGTCGGATGTGGCGGGGCCTGGCCGGTCGTAGTCCTTCCATTCCGCGTAAATCTGTTCATGCACGACCCCGGCAGGCCTGAGAAAATTGCCGTCGCGGTCCCTGAGGAACAAATGCAGGTCCATGGAATAGCCGGGCTCGGTCTCAACGATCATCGCCAGATCGGCGGCGCCATCGCCGTTCCAGTCGCCGGTCGCCGCCGTGATGATCTTCTGGGTCTCGATCGGCTCCGCCAGGGCGGCGGCCGGCAGCAACAGGACCAGACCGAATATTGTCGATCGCATGTAAATCCCCCGAGCTTGGGCAGGCCTGAGACGCACGCGCTTCTCAGGAGGCCCGGCTCTGCCGCGTCTCGGAACGGCTCGTCTCGTTGAGCAGCCGGCAGAGCGAAACCGCTTCACGACGGCTCAGGCCGATCAGCGCGATCTGCGAAAATTGCGCCGGCAGATCGTGAACGATGTCCCACACCATCCATCGTCCGTTCGGCTCCAAGACACATTCGTAGCGCAATAGTTGTTCCTGCATCCGACCCCCCGGCTTTGCTCACCGGACTGGTACAGTGTCGAGGTAAATGAGTTGTTGCGCCGCGAGAGTATTCCACGGCTATCAAAACCAGGCGTTGAATCCCGCAGCGGCGAGCCTGACACACAGCAGGCCGCCCGGCGGGGCGGATCTCGACAAGGCGGCAGGGCAGGGACGCTTCTGGCGTGAGCGGCGCCGGCCGCCAACGTGGATCAGGCGTTGCGGCTCGCCATATGCGCGTCGAGCTTCCTCCTCGAGGGGCCGTAGCGCTTGATAATGGTCGCGGCCTCGCTTTGCGGTATGCCGTATTTGCGGGCAAACGCAGCGACCTCGTATGGCTCTTCGCCGGAGACCAGTTTGCGATCCTGCTTGGTCTTGGATTTGTCGTCGGCCATGGCGTCCTCCATCACATCTGGTCGTTATAGGGCTCCTTGGTCCGGCCGACCATCCTGGCCAGTTCGGCAAAGGACGGCACGCCGGTTTCGCCCTGGGCATTGTTGGCCGCCTGCAGCAGCCTGAGCGGAAAGCAGACGGCGTCGCGGTTGGACGGCGACATGTCTTCATAGAGACGCTCGTCGCTGGTCATCGCCGCCTCGGCCCGGCGCAACGCCATGTCGACTTCGTCGACCGACAACAGGCCCTTGTGGACCAGCGCGTTGTTGACGGCCGCGATTGCCATCATCAGTCCTTCGAGCTGGAGATTGGCGACGTTCATCGTCTTGCATCCTTGCCGGGCTTCTTGACGGTAGCCTTGCCGTCTGGACGGATCGCTGCGCGCGGCGGGTTCTGGCCCTCCGAATGCCGGGTCTTGTCGTCGAAATCGTCAGCCGGCCTGGTCAATCCCATGCCGCCGGGAGGTGGCTTGTTGCCGGCCGCATCCTGCGAGAATTCGTCGGCCGCGTCGGGGCTCGTCTTTGCCGGATATTTCCTCGCTCCGGTCTCGTAGCGGTTCTGGTCGTCGGCCATGTCCTGTGCTCCGGTTGCAATGAGCAGATAACTTTCATGCGACGGCAGCGGTTCCGTGGCGAAATCGACCTTGCCGGTGCCGCAGCCTTAGCAATCTGTCGGGTTTTCGTGCATTCTTGTGCATGCCAACGATGCTTCGCTCCGACGCGCCGGCAAAATGCTGCTCCTACTGCGGTGGGCGCGACCACAATTACGAGGATTGCCCGAAGCGCAAAAGCGATGCCGAACGGCAGAAGGACGCGTCAGGCAACGCCTACCAGCGCGACGCTGCGGCTGGAGTGGAAGTCCGCTAAAGCGGTTCCAGAAAAGTGTCGGCGGTTTTCCGTCCGAAACTGCGTCAAACAGACAAACGGTTTTCAAAGCCAATCTCCATTGTCCGCCTAGCCTGATGGCGAGCTACCAATCGCTACCTTGCATAAACAGGTAGCATGTTATATACAGCCATTGAATTGGAAGTTACGCATGACCGACTCGATCCAGGTGCAGTTGCGAAAAGGCGCTCTCGAGTTGTGCGTCCTGGCCGTGCTGTCGCGGGGCGAAAGCTATGGCTACGAGATCGCCAGCACGCTGGTCGCCGCTGTGAACATGGGAGAAGGCACGATCTATCCGCTGATGCGGCGGATGCAGAATGACGGCCTCGTCGCCACCCGCATCGTCGAGTCGAGCAGCGGGCCGCCGCGCAAATATTACCGGCTCACGCCGCTCGGCCAGCAGGCTTTCGAAGCTCATCGCCGCGACTGGCGCTCGCTCGCGGGCGCAGTCGACAAACTTCTTGAGGATTTGCCATGACCAGGGATGCCTTCCTGCGAAAATTGAGACTGGGGCTCGCCGGCCTGCCAACTCAGGAGATCGAGGATATTATTGGCGACTACGCCGCCCATTTCGCCGATGCCTCGGGCCGCAGCGAAGCGGAGGTCGCGGCGGCCCTGGGTGACCCGGCCAGGCTTGCCCGCGAACTCCGCGCCGAAGCTGGGCTGCGCCGTTTTGAAACTCATTGGAGCGTGTCGAACATGTTGGCGGCGACGTTCGCGCTTGCCGGCCTTGCCTTCGTCGACATCGTCTTCCTGCTGCCGCTGCTCATCACCGCGGTCGTGCTTGCGCTCGGCCTTGGCATCACGCTTGTCGCCATCGGTGCGCTGGGCATCAAGATCATTCTGACCACGCTGCTGTTCGAGCCCGGCGGCACGCTCACGGCGATGCTTGGCCGCGTCTTCATCGGCGCCGGACTGGTGTGCGGGTTCCTCGGCGGCGGCGCCCTGCTGTTGCTGGGGTCGAGCGCCGGCATACAGGTCTTCGGGCGCTATGCCCGGATGCATTCCCGTCTGACCCACCCGGACCGCAACCAGGCTTGAGCGGTGCCAAGATCGCAATTTGTCATCACGTTGAAGGAAACGGACCATGACTGGAAAACTGGCATTCGTCGCAGCGGCGGGACTGGCCGGCGCCGCGCTCTTCCTGGCCGTCGGCATCGGGCTGGCCGGGCCGGACTGGATCAACGCCGGGGGTTCATGGATTGGCGGACAATCCACCTGCGGAGCAACCACATCGACCAGAAAAGAGGTCACGCTGCCGTTCCGCAACGACGGCAGTTTCACGATCGCTTTGCCGGCTTCAGTCCGTTATCAGCCGGGTGACAAGGCCGAGGCCGTCGTCAGCGGCGAGTCGACCCTGATCGACCATGTGCGGATGGAAGGCAGCAGGCTCACCTTGGATTGCGAACCGGGCTGGTTCGCGTCCCGGTTCGATGTCAGCGTGTCGGGGCCGGCAATTTCAGACTGGAAAGTGGTCGGCAGCGGCGACCTTGCCCTGTCGCAGATCAATCAGCCCGGGCTGCAGCTGAACATCCGCGGCAGCGGCAGCGTTACCGCAACCGGAACCGCCCAGACGGTCGATCTGGATATCCGCGGTTCGGGCACCGGCCGGCTCAGGAACCTTATCGCCCAATCCGCGCGGATCGAGATCCGCGGCAGCGGCGATGCGGAGATTACCGCACAAGCGGTTGCGGACGTCACGATTTCCGGCAGCGGTGACGTCGACGTCTATGGGCACCCGACCATGCGGCGTTCGGAGGTCAGAGGCAGCGGCAGCATTACGCAGGTGCCGTAAAGCAATTTCGGCGTAGGGAATTGCCCTGGCCGGCCCGAACCACCCGGCCGGTCCGACCGGCCGGCGCGAACATCCTTCCATGTCCAGAGGATTGCAATGCCGCCACTATTGTGGGCAAAACCAGCACGGGCAATCAAGTTGGGGTGGGGCAATGACCGATACGCAAGGCAATTCGGGCCGTCCGCAGGGCAAGCCGGGGACGGCGTCGATCGGTTCCGGCCTGATCGCCCTCGTCATCGTGGCGCTCGGCGTCTTTGCGCTCCTGGGATCCTGGTACACGATCGACCAGGGCGACCGCGGCGTGCTCTTGACCAACGGGGCGCTGAGCTCGGTCGTCGATCCCGGGCTGCATTTCAAGCTGCCATGGCTGCAGCGCGTCGAGAAGATCAGCCTGCGCCAGCAGGTGCTCAAATGGGGCTGCGAGAACCAGAACGATTGCAGCGGCCTGCCGGCCATGCAGGCCTATTCGCGCGACCAGCAGCCGGCGGACATGCGCGTCACCGTCAATTTCCACGTGCCGGCCGCCGAAGTCAGCAACGTCTACACCAATTACGGGTCGATCGAGGCACTGGCCGACCGTGTCATCGCCAGGAAAGCACCGCAGGAAATCAAGACGGTGTTCGGCCAGTACGACGCGGTGTCGGTGATCCAGAACCGGGCGAAGTTCAACAAGGACGTCGCCGAGGCCATTGCGGCGGTAACCGATGGCCCGGTGATGATCGACAGCGTGCAGGTCGAGAACATCGACTTCTCCGACGCCTACGAGCAGGCGGTCGAAGCCAGGATGACGGCGCAGGTCGAGGTGCAGAAGCAGGAACAAAACCTGCAGCAGGAAAAGATCAAGGCCGACATCGCCGTCACCCAGGCCAAGGGCCGCGCCGACAGCGTCAAGGCCGAAGCCGAAGCCAGCGCCTACAAGACCAGGATCGAAGGCGAGGCGACCGCGGAAGCCATCAAGGCCCGCGCCGCCGCAATCGCCAACAATCCGCTGCTGGTCGAACTGACCAAGGCGGAGAGATGGAACGGGGAATTGCCGAAGTCGATGATCCCGGGCTCAACCGTACCGTTCCTCGAACTCAGCTCGCCGGCCGCAGCATCGAACTGAGGCGCGGCATCGCGGCGCAACCAGGTCAGGGCGGCGGCGCGGTAGCCGTCCTGATGCGGTCACGGCTGAAGCACGGCGCCTCGGGCGCTTGCTTGCGTTTGCCCGAGAAAAGCCGTCAGCAGCTCTATTCCCGCCGGCCAGTCGCCGAGCCCGCTGTCGCCATTGATGTGGCCAAGCGGTCCGGCGATATGGAGATCGCTGCCCCAGCGCTCGGATTTTGCCCTGACATAGTCCAGCGAGCCGTAGGGATCGTTGGTGCTGGCGACAATCAGCGAGGGAAAGCGAAGCCGTTGTTGCGGTGTCTCGGCGAAGGCGCGGGCGGAGGAGGGGAAGGCCGGCGACGCAGGGTCCGGAACCGCAACCAGCAACGCGCCGCCGACCTCGCGGGGCGAGATCCGCTGCCAGTGCGCGACCAGCAGGCAGCCGAGGCTATGGGCGACGAGCACCGGTGGTGTCCTTGCCGGGCCTACAGCGGCTTCCAGCGCAGCCACCCAGTCGTCGAAGTCCGGCGCGTCCCAACTCGCCGGGCTGAACCGCCGCATCGCCAGGTCCGCCTGTTGCCAACGTGTCTGCCAGTGGGCTTTGCCCGATCCGCCGATGCCCGGCACAATGATGAATTCGGTCATGCGAAGCCCTTCTCTCCTGATGCAACGCGCGCAATTCTAGGTCTTCTCCCAGGCGGCGGAATGAGAGATCATCGGAAAGCAGCGAAGAAATCCGATGGATTAAAGGTGATCATGCGGAACGGCGATTATCGGCCAAGGCTCGATCCCACCGATCTGGCGATCATCGAGATCATGCAGGAGGATGGCCGCATCGGCATCTCCGAGCTTGGCCGCCGCGTCGGCCTGTCCCAGCCCGCCGCTTCGGAACGGGTGAAGCGGCTGGAGGAGCGCGGCGTCATCACCGGTTACAAGGCGGTGATCAATTCGGCAGCGCTCGGGCTCGGCACCATGGCGGTCATCCGCTTGCGCACCACGCATGAGCATATCCAGGCCTGCCTGAAGAAGTTCGCCCAGTTGCCGGAGGTGATCGAGGTGCTGCGCGTGACCGGGGAGGACTGTTTTCTGGTCAAAGTCGTAGTCCCGTCACCGCCCGACCTTGAAAGCATCGTCGACAGCATCGGCCACTACGGCACGGTGACGACAAATGTGGTTCTGCGCGCCGAGCCACCGAAGCGGCTGGGGCGCGAATTGGTGACGAGAGCCTGACCGGGGCGCCGCCCCGCCGCCCGTCTATCGCTTTGTCTGCGTATGCCCGACGGCATTGGCGAACGAGATGCCGCCCTTGATCTCGCGCATCGCCATCGAGGTAATCGTGCGCCGCACGCCGGGTAACCGGCTGAGTTCCTCGCGCAGCATCCTGTCGAGCGCCATCATGTCGACGGTGACGATCTGCAGGAGATAGTCGGCCTCGCCTGTCGTGGCGTGGCAGCGGCGGATCAGCGGATGCTTCTGCACCGCCGCCTCGAAGGCGTCCGACAGCTCGAAATCGATCGACACCTGGATAAAGGCTTCGATGCCGAAGCCGAGCTTGGCCGGGTCGATGCGGGTCGAGTAGCCGCGGATGACGCCGGCGTCCTCCAGCGCCTTGACCCGCTTCCAGCACGGCGTCTTGCTCAGGCCAACCTCGTCGGCGAGCGCGGCAAAGGAGATGCGGGCATCGCGTTCGAGCGCCGCGACGATCTTCCGGTCGACCGCATCCAGCAGCATTCGTTCTTTCCTTCCGCTTCAGATGCAGTTTTTGTCCTTTGTTTCCCGCCAGCCGAATAACAGAAAGGGACAATGTTCGGCAAGAAAGCGATTAGACTCGGGGACCGGGACCCAACAAGCGCCTGCGGCCCGACGGCCGGGGCAAGGAGCATGGCCATGGACAAGCAGGACTATTATGCCCGCATCGAAACGCCTGAGATGCGCGACTATGGCGTCTACCTCAAATGCGACAGGCTGCTCGCCTGCCAGAAGCCGCTGGCCGAGATGGTCAATGCCGACGAGCTGCAGTTCCAGATCGTGCATCAGGTCGAGGAACTGTGGATGAAGCTCATCGCCTATACGCTGGTCGACGTCGTCGATTTCCTGGAAAAGCAGGACACGCATCGCATCGTCACGCTGATGGGGCGCGTGCACCGGCTGATGCGCATGATGACGGCGCAGCTCGACCTGCTCGAAACCATGTCGCCCAAGGAATACCAGCAGATCCGGTTGCAGCTCGGCAATGGCAGCGGCCAGGAATCGCCGGGCTTCAAGCAGCTGCTGCGGCTGCCGCCCGATCTGTGGCGGGCCTTCAAGGCGTCCTACCTCGATGGCCGCGGGCTCTCGGTCGAGGACGTCTACGATGCCGGCTACGATCACGGCGACAGCTATGTCGTTGCCGAAGCGCTGGTCGAGTTCGACGAGCTGTTCCAGAAATTCCGCGCCAACCACCTCTACCTCATCCACCGCACGATCGGCCTCGGCGCGAAATCGCTGAAGGGCCGGCCGGTCGAATTGCTGGAGGCCGGCGCCCGCCACCGCTTCTTCCCGGAGCTCTGGGACATACGCTGGGCGATGACCGACCGCTGGGGCAGCCAGCATGGAACGATACGGGAGCCGATCAGCAAGCCGGGGGCCAAGGTGGGGTAGTCCTGAACCTGGTTCCTCGCCCTAGTAAAGGCAGGCAATCGATAGGGAGTCCCCCTCATCCGGCCGCGGAGCCTGTCCTCGGGCTTGCCGGAGGCAAGACCCGTGGGCGGCCACCTTCTCCCCGCTGGGGAGAAGAGGCTGGCATCAACGCAGGCGACCTCCTCTCCCCTCGGGGAGAGGTCGGATTGCCCCGAATTGCCCTTCGCAATTCGGTTGGCAATCCGGGTGAGGGGGCACTTGCCCATAAGATCGGAAGAGCGTCGTGTAGNGGGTGAGGGGGCACTTGCCCATATGCGCCCTGCCTCCATTGGGCGAGGAACCAGGTTCTGCAATGTCTGGCCCGCTACGCGCTTGTATCCTGCAGGTTTTTCGGGGGATGATGTCGGGCTTGCGGCTGGTGGTGCGTCCTTGGGGCGAAACCGTCGCAACTCTTGGGAGGACATCATGACCTTGGAAACCACTCAATCATCCGTTCAGTCGCCGTGGCAGACCGCGGCAATCCTTGTCGCCCGCCTGATCTTTGCCGCCGTCTTCCTGTGGCCGTGACCTTCAAATTCATCGATATCGGCGCCACCGCCGGCTATATCGCGGCGGCCGGATTTCCGTTCCCGCTGTTCCTGGCCTGGTGCGCAGCCCTGCTCGAGGTCGTCCTCGTCCTATGCTTCCTGACCGGCGCCTTCTTCTCCTGGGCAGCACTCGTCGCCGGCGCCTATGTGCTGTTCCTGGGCTTCGCCTTCCACGGGCCATCGCACTGGGCCGGCAACCAGGCGGAGTTCGGCTTCTTCGTCAACCATTTCACCTTCCTGGCCGGGCTGCTGTTTGCCGCCGTGCACGGGCCAGGCCGCGTCCTGGCGCTGAAGCTTGGCAGGGGGTGATGCCGGAATTTCGGATCCGGCGTCTCGATCCGCACCAGCATCGTCGTGACATCGAGCACGGCCGGGTCCCGTCATTCAGGCCATCGCAGGTCGAGTGCAATAAAAGCGACAGCTAAAGTAACGGGCGTTCTAGGTTTATGCTTTTTGTAGAGGCGCCTGCATTCCCTCTGTACTTCCAACTTTCGACGGGCTAAGCAAGACACGGGTCTTGAGGGGGAATTCATGAACATCGCCACGCGTTTTGCTGCCGCCATGATCGGCGCGTCACTGCTTGCCGGCTGCACCACGTTGACCGAAGGCGAATTCAACACGATGCATGCCACGCTTGAAGGCAGCCCTGCCGTGAAGCGCCTGGTCATCAAGGACTGCATTGCAAGAGAGAAATCCACGTCGCTCGGCGAAAAGAAGACTTACGCTGCGTTCATGAACGTGAGCGTGGCGAAGTACGAGACGGCCCTGTGCAGCCGTATCAGCAATGCCATTGCCAGTGGCAGACTGACCTACGCCGACTATGTGAAGCTGCATTCGCCAACCGCCGACAACAGCAAGGTCATCAGGATCATGCAGGGCCGCTAGCAGTCGCCGCCAGCCCGGCACGGCAGCCGTTATCGCTGTGTCAACTCCGATCGCGGCGCCAGTTATGATCGCCGCGTCACATCTGGTCGTTGTAAGGTTCCTTGATCTGACCGACCATGCGCGCCAGTTTCGAGAAGGACGGCATGTCCGTCTCCGGCTGACACTGATTGGCCAACTCCAGCAGTCGGATCGGGAAGTTGACGGCGTCGCGGCTCGACGCCGACATGCCTTCGGACCTTTCCTCGTTGGTCTCGCTGGCTTCGGCCTTGCGCAAGGCGATGTCTATCTCCTCGACAGAGAGCACGCCCTTGCGGACCAGCATCTGATTGATCGATGCGATGGCCATAAGCAGGCCTTCGAGTTGCAGATTGGCGACATTCATGGCTTTTGCTCCCATTGGCTAAGCTTCAAACGCGCGAATGCCTGTTCTGATCCGGACGGTGGCGTCTCGCCGGCCGGTGTGCCTCGCCCACCACCTCGCATTTTTTGCTGCCGCCACATTTTGTTCTTGCTTTGTGCCGGCAGCTATGCTACTAATCTGGGTATGGTGCTGATTCACACCGACGACCCGCCTCCCGAGGCGGGTTTTTTGTTTCAGGCCGGTTTGGAGACTATCACGGCGAGCGAGGCGAGCTTTCCGTCACTCAGGCTTCGGATGTAGTTGCGGCGGCGCTGCAGGAATTCCGCGCCCATGACGATTTCATTTGCCTGCTGCTGCGCCGGCGAGGGCACGATGCCGGAATTGGCTCTCTTCAGCGCCAGCTCAACATGTTCGCCGGTTTCGTCGACGATCTCGTCGATGCGAAACCCGGCATCGCCAAACAGGGCTTTCAATTTTTCCCGATCGGCGAGGTGACTGGTCGCCGGCGAAACCGCCCATGGCATGGGGTAGTATGGCGCGCCGCCGGCGAGCACGGCCTCGGTCCAGATCAGCCTGCCCCGCGGTTTCAGCACGCGCCAGGCCTCGTCGATGACCGCGGCCTTATTCTCGATGTTCATGCCGACATAGAAGCAGATCGCCGCATCGAAGGTGCTGTCGCCAAAAGGCAATTTCGTCGCGTCGGCCTGATGGAAGCGAACCTTGTCGGACAATCCGCTGAGGGCGGTCAGTCGGCTCGACGCGGCGACAAAGGCCGGCGTCAGGTCGATGCCGTCGACCTGGCAGCCATAGGTCGAGGCCAGAAACCTTGCCGGCCCGCCAATGCCGCTGCCGATATCCAGGATCCGATCTGTCGGCGAAGGCGCAAGACGGGCCGCATGCTCCCGCGTGGCGATCAGTTCGCGGCCATGGAGCTGATCGAATGGATAGAGTTGCGCGGCGGCGAGTTTGCCGGCCGGGTCGGCGTCCGGGATCGCGGCCAAGATGCGATCGATGATGCCGTCGCTGCCGTAGTGACTGGTGACATTGTCCATGACGCGTTCCCCTCAAGCGCAAACACCATCCCATCAACGCAAGTCTCACGCAATGCCCCGCCTTTCTCGCCAAAGAACCCCTCTTTCCAGCCGTCCACCGATGAAGGGTGCGAGGTCGTCAGTGCATTTTTTTCCGCTGATGCCACATTTTGTTCTTGCTTTGTGCCGGCAGCTATGCTACTAATTTGGGTATGGTGCCAATTGGCTCCAACGACCCGCCCGCCGAGGCGGGTTTTTTGTTTCAGGCTTCCTTTTCGACCAAACGTTACGTGAGCTGCCAGCTGTGGGGCCGGCAGGACAGGGGCGCGAAGGAACGCGACCTGACGATCGTCGGAACCGCGAAATCACCAACCATGAATCCCGCAACGCGCTCGTGCGCCCACCCCAGAGAACATCCCCATGTCCAACCGTTACGCCACCATCATCACCGACGATGACGGCCACGAGGTCGTCAGCGCCATTGGCGAGTTCGCCGGCGCCGCACCCTATGCACGCATCGGCCGCTTCGAACTGGTCGCCGCCGGCGTGCGGATCGGTATGCTGCGTGGCGGTATCGTCGATGCGGTCGGCGGCTTCGGCTTCCCGTCGGAAGCACTCGACGGCAAGGCGGTGGCAATTCTCAGGGCACGGCTGAATGCCTTGCTTGACGCCGGTGCGATGAAGCCCGGCACGCTGACTGATGCGAAGCCGGCGAGCCAGCCGCACAAGCCGAAGTCGGCACGCGCCGGCAAGAAGGCCAAGCCGCGCAAGCGCATTGTGCGGCCAGCCAACAAGAAGCCGGCGATCTCCGCCGGGACGGCAGAGTAGGGCATGGCCAAGGCTCCTTCCACCGGCGATCCCCAGCCGCACGATCAAGCACCCGGCAAGCGAACCAAGCGGGCGAAGAAGACGCTGGCCGACGGCTTCCTCGAAGCGATCCGCGCCGATTTCCGCGCCCATGGCGCCGGCGTCATCGCCGAGGTGCGCGCCGAAAAGCCCGATCAGTATCTGAAGCTCGTGCTCTCGGTGCTGCCCAAGGATCTTAGTGTCAACATCAACAATCTGGATGCATTGAGCGATGACGAAATCAGGCAGCGCATCCGCGGCCTCGAAGCCGTCCTTAGGCCGTTCCTCGAGAAGCCGGACTTCGCAAAAGGCTTCGCCCAGCCGGGCGGCAAGGAAGGAATATCTCAGCCTGCTGGCGGAGCTGGACCGGAGGCGCCGCACTAACCAGCTTGCCGCCTATCGGCCTTATCCCCGACAGGCCGAATTTCACGCAGCCGGCGCGACCAATCGCGAGCGCCTGTTCATGGCCGGCAACCAGCTCGGCAAGACCAGGGCGGGCGGCGCCGAGTGGGCGATGCACCTCACCGGCCGCTATCCCGATTGGTGGCAAGGCAAGGTTTTCGATTGTGCGGTACGGATGTGGGCGGCCGGCGTCACCGGTGAAAGCACGCGCGACAACCCGCAGCGCATCCTGATCGGCCCGCCACAGCAGCAGGCGGCCTGGGGCACCGGGATGATCCCGGCCGACGCCCTCGTCAGCACGATGGCGGGACGGGCGCCGGGCGCGCTCGACAGCATCGTGGTGCGCTGGGGCGGCGGCGGCGATGTCCAGGCCGACGAATCGGTGCTGTCGTTCAAGAGCTACGAGAAAGGCCGCGAGAAATGGCAGGGCGAAACGCTGCACGGCGTCTGGTTCGACGAGGAGCCGCCGCTCGACATCTATTCCGAAGGGCTGACCCGCACCAACGCCACCGGCGGCATCACCATCGTCACCTTCACGCCGCTGCTCGGCATGTCGGACGTGGTGCTGCTGTTTTTGTCCGCGGAGCAGGTGGGAGGGATGGGGAGGGGATGACAGCGCTGCGAAATCGCGCAACTCGCGTTCCTTCGCGCCCCCCTCTGTCCTGCCGGACATCTCCCCCTCTAGTGGGGAGATTGGATGTCGCATTGGCTTTCGCCAATCTCCAATGCTTGCGGATAAGCGAGACGCTGAAGCTGCCATCTCCCCCCTTGGGGGAGATGGCCGGCAGGACAGAGGGGGCGCTGTCCCGCCATCATGAAAACATCTTACCGAACAGCAGCATACGTCCAACACCTGCCACCATGATTCAATGCCGCGAGGGTGAAAACAATGACCCGTCACGTCACCTTCATGACCATCGACGATGCCGAGCATTATACGCCGCAGCAGCGCGCCGAGATCATTGCCGCCTATCCGGCGCATGAGCGTGAGGCGCGGGCCAAAGGCATTCCGGTGCTCGGCTCCGGCCGCATATTTCCGGTGGCCGAGGAGCTGATCGCCTGTGAGCCGTTCCCGCTGCCGCGCTATTGGCCGCGGCTCGGCGCACTCGATTTCGGCTGGGACCATCCCTCGGCGGCGGTCGAGCTCGCCTGGGATACGGAGGCCGACGTCGTCTATGTCACAAAGGCCTGCCGCGCTTCGCAGCAGACTCCCGCCATGCAGGCGCTGACTCTGAAACCGTGGGGCGAATGGCTGCCATGGGCATGGCCGCGCGACGGCCGCCGCGAGACACTGGAGGGTGCCGGCACCGCGCTTGCCAAGCAATATTCGGCACATGGGCTGAACATGCTCGCCAGCCATGCGCAGTTCGCCGACGGTTCGGTATCGGTCGAGGCCGGGCTGATGGACATGCTCGATCGCATGCAATCAGGCCGCTTCAAGGTGTTTTCGACGCTTTTGCCGTGGTTCGAGGAGTTCCGGCTCTATCACCGCCGGGATGGCCAGGTGGTGAAGTTGCGCGACGATTTGATGGCGGCGACCCGCTATGGCGTGATGATGCTGAGGGAAGCGGTGGTCGACCCGGCGGTGTTCAAAGCCGCGCGGCGGAAGGCGGGGCAGGCCGATCCGCTGGGGGCGTTTCGGTGACCATCCGCATCATCCCCGCCACACTGCGCGATCTCTCCTATATTGCCGCCAACCTGCGGCCGGAGGATCGAGCCGAGATCGACTGCCAGTTCGACGAGTGGTCGCCGGCTTTGCTGGCGCTGACGGCGCTGCAGGGGTTTGCCTATGTTGCCGAGCTCGACGGCAATCCGGAGGCCGGCTTCGGCGCCGCCGAACAGCGCAGCGGGCTGTGGATCGCCTGGAACTGGGGCACGCGCCGCATGAGGCGCTGCGTGCCTGGGATTACGGAATTCTTTCACGCCGTGCTCGGGCCGCAGGTTGCGGCGCACGGCGCCTGGCGGGTCGAGGCGCGAGCGCTGGCCGCCAATGAATTGGCGCTGCGCTGGCTGGCCCGGCTTGGTGCCACGCAACGCTGCCGCCTGCCGGGCTACGGCCGGAACGGCGAGGATTTTCTGCTCTACGACTGGACGAGAATCTCTCACTTTGGAGAAAACCATGTGCCTTTTTCAAAAGCCGCCGGCGCTGAAGCCGTTGCCGCCGACACCGACCATTGCCGACAAGGACGTGCAGGCGCGCGAGGCCGCGTTGCGGGCCCAGCTGGCGGCCAATGATGGGACCGCGGGAACGGTGAAGACCGATTTGTCGCCCAGTGAGCTCACCGGCCAGCGCCGCGTGCTGCTGGGGGTTTGACATGGGCGCGATGAGAAGAGTGTTCCGCAACCGCGTGCTGGCGTGGTGGTACTGGCGCCGGCACGCAAGGTTGGTGAAGAAGAGAGGCGGGTGATGCTGCCGATCTCCCCCCTCGTGGGGGAGATGCCCGGCAGGGCAGAGGGGGGCACTGTCCCGCCGGCCTTGGTGATCAATTTGTAAGTTGCCGCCATCGGCTCATTCCGGCGGGAAACGAAAACAGAGGCTGGCGTTCCTTCGCGCCCCCCTCTGGCCTGCCGGCCATCTCCCCCCTCGAGGGGCCTCGAGGGGGGAGATCGCAGCTTCCGCGTTTTCCGTAACAACCGAGCGCAAATCGTGTTCCTTCCGCACGGTTGACATTCTTCCCTCAGCCGCCATGCTGCATTGCAACATGGCTATCGAGAAGTTCGGCATGACGGAAACATCGCGCATCGAGTGCCTGGACGGGCTTCGGGCGCTCGCCGCGATCTGGGTGCTTATCGGGCACTGCCTGCTGTTGACCGGCTGGCAGGTTCCTATCCTCGGCGAACCGGACCTCGGCGTCGATCTGTTCATCATGCTGTCCGGCTTCCTGATGGTGTTCCATTACCAGCTGCGCCAGGACAAGGAGCCCTGGCAAAGGCCGGAAACCTGGCTGAAATTCTGGACCCGCCGCTACTTCAGGATAGCGCCGCTGTTCTACATCATGCTGTTCGCTGCCCTGGCTCTTGGCCCCTATCTCTACCAGTCGAGGATGGTCATCGACGAGTTCCTGCTGAGGTCGCCGCAGGCGCCCGAGCGTTATCTCGACAGCGGCCTGAAGAATATTGGCGCCCATCTGCTGTTCCTGTTCGGCCTGGTGCCGAATTTCGCCTATCGCACGCCGCTGCCGGACTGGAGCCTCGGGCTGGAGATGCAGTTCTATGCGGTGTTTCCGGCGATCATGCTGCTGGTGCGCAGGCTTGACTGGGTATGGAGCGCCATTCTGGTCGCGGCCACCGGCAGCGCGATCGTGTTGTTGATGGGGCAATTGTCGGTGCATTTTCCGATGCCGTCGTTCCTGCCGCTGAAGATGCAGATTTTCCTGTGCGGGATGCTGCTGGCGGGCATCGTCCATCAAAGGCAAAAGCGGCCCTTCGCATATCTGGCGTTGGCCATGGCTCTGGCCGCGCTGCCCTTCGGCGGCGGCTATGGGCTTGGCAAGCTTTTGATGCGGGAAGCGCTCGTATTGGGTTTCTTTGCCCTGGTTCTCTACCGGATGCTGCCGGGAATGATGGGCATCGTGGCCAGAAAGATCGCCATGACGCTCGCCAACAGGTTCTTTCATCTGATGGGTGAGCTTTCCTTCAGCATCTATTTGATCCATCTGCTGGTTCTCCAGCCGGTCGCGGCCCTGGTCATCACCCAGTTCGGCCACGAATTGTCGGCGCCGCTGCGCTTTGCGGTCGTCACTGTCGTCGTTCTGCCGGTGGTGTGCCTGCTGTCCTGGATCACCTACACGCTGATCGAAGTGCCCGGCCAGAAGATGGGACGTTTCGTGGTGCAGCGTTTTGGGCGGAGCCCGGCGCTCGAGGGCAGCGCATGATCAGCTGAAACTGCCGATCTCCCCCCTCGTGGGGGAGATGCCCGGCAGGGCAGAGGGGGGCGCTGTCCCGCCGGCTTGTGGATCATTTGTAACGCGACGTTAGGCGAATTCCGGTTGGGCGAATCCGGTCGGAAAAACATAAAAAACGCAGGCTTGCGATCCTTCGCGCCCCCCTCTGTCCTGCCGGACATCTCCCCCACAAGGGCCCCACAAGGGGGAGGTCGGCAGCTTCGGCGTCC
The DNA here is from genome assembly GCF_000503055.1 of Mesorhizobium sp. LSHC420B00. Lineage (GTDB taxonomy): Bacteria > Pseudomonadota > Alphaproteobacteria > Rhizobiales > Rhizobiaceae > Mesorhizobium. The sequence continues at coordinate 50,583 of NZ_AYVY01000004.1, forward strand.
CGCCGCTTCTTTTCAATCAAATCCATCAAGCGAGGCTGACCATGAGCGATTCCCGTGCTCGCGATATTCTGTCGCGACAGGCAGAACTGGAGAGCGAACGCAGCCAGTACGAGCATGTCTGGGAGGCGGTGTCCGAATTCTGCGACCCCGATGCGCCCGATATGTGGAGCGGCCGCCGCCAGGCCGGCACGGATTCGCAGGCCGAACGGCAGGAGCGGCGCGGTGCGCGCGTCTACGCCAACACCATCAACTCGGCCGCCAACCGGCTGGCCGCCGGGCTGGAAAGCCTGATCATCCCGCAGTCAGAGAAATGGCATGGGCTGTCGACCGCGGCAATCAACGACGAGGAAACCGACGAGGAAAAGGAATGGGCGGAAGCGCTGCGCGATTTCCTGTTTTCGCTGCGCTACTCCGCCAATTCGAACTTCGTGCCGGCAACACAGGCATGCCTGCGCAATGTCGTGCGCTACGGCCCAGCCTATCTCTACGCCGAGGAGGGTTTTGGCGGCACGCTGATCCGCTATGCCTCGATCCCCGTGGTCGAGGGCTATCTCTCGCGCAACCGCTGGGGCCAGGTCGATATTTTCCACCGCCGCTACGAGCGCACGGCGCGGCAGGCGGCGCAACTGCTCGGCTATGAAAAGCTGCCGGTGCGGATCAAGGTTCTGGTCGACGACCCCTCGAAATGCGAGACGAAGATCTCGCTGATCCAGTGCATCCAGCCGCGCGACGAGCGCAAGATGTACAGTCTGAGCGGCACCTATCAGTATCTCGATACGGCGTTCGCTTCCTATCACGTCATCGAGGACGAGGAGGTGATCGTCAGGGAAAGCGGTTTTCGCTCGTTCCCGGTATCGTGCTTCAACTGGCGCCGCTACGAGGGCGATCCCTACGGCATCTCGCCGACCATCGAGGCGCTGACGACGGTGCGCGAGGAGAACGCCGTGCGGCGCTCCGGCCTGCGCGCCCTGCAGCAGATCACCGATCCGGCGACCGCGTCCAAGGCGCGGCTCGACTATGTGCCGGTGCTCAATCCCGGCGAGAACTATCCCGGCCTCATCGACGACGCCGGCCGGCCGCTGATCGCGCCGATCGCCACCGGCCAGAACCCGACCTATGCCTTCAACTATGCCGACAGCCGGGCCGAGGAGATCCGGGACATGATGTTCGTCAACCTGTTCCAGACGCTGGTGCAGAACCCGCAGATGACGGCGACCGAGGCCTTGATCCGGCAGGAGGAGAAGGGCGCGCTGCTCGGGCCGTCCGGCTCGATCATCCAGGCCGGCTTTGCCAGCAATCTCGACCGCGAGCTGGGTATTCTGGAAGACAAAGGACTTTACGAGGAAGACAGCCGCTTCCTGCCGCCGGCGAGCCTCGCCGGCAAGGCGCTGCGGCCGACCTTCACCGGCCCGCTCGACGTGCTGCGCCGCTCGGCCGAAGCCCGCGACACCATCCAGGTGGTGACGACGGCCATGCAGATGGCGCAATTCGATCCCGGCATCATGGACAATATCGACGGCGATGAAGCACTGAAGATCGTGCAGGGCGCGGGCCGCAGCCCGCAGCGCATCTTTCGCCGCCAGGACGAGGTGGCCGGTATTCGCGATGCTCGTGCCAAGGCCCAGCAGGATCAGGCCGGCATGGCGGCGGTCGCCACCGCCGGCAAGGTCGCCAGGGATGCCGTGCCCGCCGCAGTGCAGGCGCGCGACAGCGGCCTGCTCGATGGGCTCGGCGGGCTGATGCCGCAGGGTGTGCAAGATGCTTCGGGCGGGCAGCGCGCATGAGCGGCAAACGCTTCGCCCATTCCAGCCAGGCCGGCGGCCCGGCCAAGGCGCGGGATGCGCTGGCCAAGGCCTATCTCAGGGTGTTCTCAGGCCAGGACGGCGAAATGGTGCTGGCCGACCTGACGGCCGCGACCGGCTATTATCGCCGGCCATCCTATGGCGAGTGGCTGGCCAAGACGAAAACTCCGAACGGCTTCGAGCTGCACAGCGCGCTGAGCAACGCCCGCGCCGAGGTGGTGCAGCACATCATGGGGTTCCTGACGCTGGACGAAGCGCAACTGGCGGCACTGGAGAAGGCGGCGAGGGCGGAGGGGAGGTAGGGTTTGGGGCTACAGGATATCTGAACGCGAATAGCCATCGGTTCTGCGGTGCATCAATTCTGCAAGGCGCAGTCCAAATACCACGTGTTCAGATATGTTGGAGTTTGCAGCGTGACCCGCGCCTTGGTCGGAGGACCTTCAACATCTGCTGTCCTCATAACGAACGTGTCGAGCATGAATGTCGTGCTATCAAATGCAGCGACCTGATACACGCTGCGTTGGAAGATATCGTATTTCGTTGAGGATGGTTTGAACGTGCTCGATTTGCTGGTTACAATGAAGTGATCGGCAAATTCTTGGATATCGAATTTCCTGGCCTTGTTATTTGCGACGAATTCCGGGCTACCAGATGACGGTATGTCGGACCACGTGCGGAAGTCGCTCACCGTACATAAGAAGACGTCGCCGTCTTTCGAGTTTGCCGGCTCCATCGCAAACAAGCAAGCCAGCAAAAGGATTACGAGGCGGAGGATCACCGGCCTCGAAGTTGCAATAGCCCGCATCGCTCGTCCCCCTTGGTAGGGAAGATAGCGCTGACCTCTAATCAGCGGAAGGACCAAATCAGGGAAAAGGATGCGCCGAGGCTGAAGCTGCTTCCCTCTCCCCGTTTTACGGGGAGAGGATGCCGGCAGGCAGGTGAGGGGCGGTGCCGGCATTTCAGAAGTTTGCGCTGCCCCTCATCCCCCTGCCGGGACCTTCTCCCCGCAGAACGGGGAGAAGGGGGCACGCTCAATAATCGCCGTTATAATAGCGGTCGTCACAGGGGGCGGTGTAGATGCGGCCGCTGTTGCGATCCTGATAACGGCAAAGCTGTTCGCCGCGCGGCTGCGGCGTGGTGGCGTTGCCAACCACGGCACCCAGAAGGGCGCCGGCGCCCGCGCCGATGACCGTGCTCTTGGTGTTGCCGCCGATCGCCTGGCCGGCGAGAGCGCCGGCGCCGGCACCGAGCAGCGCACCGGTGCTGGTTCTCTGCTGTGCTTCGGTCTGCGCGCAGCCTGCCAATGCGGCGGTTACGAGCATGGCGGCAATGGCTCTGGAAATGGTCATCGTCTGGTACTCCCTTGAAGTCTATGAACTAATACACGGGCCGATTTTGCCAAGTGCGGTGGCATTTGCGGCGGAACATAGGCACTGAGCCTCACGAAATAAGACATGGTTGTTTTAGTCTGACAGCTCGGTTTCGGAAAGAAATGTAACCGAACAAGACGACGGAGCTTCATCTCAAATCGACCTTCGAGGGGCTACGCTGCCTCGATCTGCATCACCTTTTTTGCCGCAGCGGTCAGAAATCCGGATCGGCTGTAGCCGTGGCGCTCTGCATATCGATCGATCTGATCGAGGATATCTTCCGGAATGGTGACATTGACGCGCACGACTTTCGCCGCTTCGGCTTTCAAGGGAACCAGGATGGCGACACCGCTCAGATTGTCCTTGTCCGACATCACTTCCTCCAGGGACGACGGCTCGGGAATTGCTTCGCCATCCTCGACCAGCCCCTCGACATGAAAGGCCAGTGCTTCCTCGGCCATGGCGCGGGCATCATCCAGATTGACGCCTGCTGTCACCAGGCCCGGAAAATCGGGGAAGGAGACGCCGAAGTCGCTGTCCGCTTGCTTGTGGATCAGTCCGATGTAGTTCCGCATTTCTCTACCTCAGCTCAAGCCGGATTGTTTTTCGATACTCTTGAGAGTGCCGATCGGGATGTCGCGCTTGGGATGCGGAACTGTCACGCGGCCCGGCTTGGCTTTGTGCTTGAACTGGGCGTGACTTCCTTTTCGAGCCACTTCGCACCAGCCATCCGCCTATGAATGACATCGGCGCTCTTTATGTTGTGTATACATACACACAGAAGGCCTAAATGTCCATGAGATTTGCGGCAGATTACGTGCCGCGGTCCAGTTGAACCTTCCTCAAATCCCCAAAAATGGAGATACCAGATGACCCGAGGTCTTCCCCGGACGCTTTCGCGTGCCGCCGCCAGAGAAGCCGGCCTTGCCCCGCCCAAGGCGGGACTTACCGCCAGGACGATCGGGCAGGGCGGCGCCTACCGCACCGTCTTCTCCTTCAATGCCATGCCGGTGCCGGTCACCGATGCACTGGCCTATGCCAGTCAGAAGCTGTTCGATTTCATCGATGGCAAGATCCGTATCAAGGGCGGCACGGCAAGATTGCAGTTCGCGGTGCTGACTACCCGCGCGTCGACCATCAACGACAATGCCGCGCTGACCTGGTCGCTCGGCTCGACGGCAGCATCGAGCGCTGTGCTTGCCGGCACCATGGTCAATGTGCTGGGCGCGACCGGCCGCACGCTGGATGGCGCGGGTGCCGCGCTGTCGAGCGCATCGATTGCCGATGTTGCCGCAGCCGCTACGCTCGACGGCACCGTGACGCCGGTCGACCTCTATCTCAACCTGGCGTTTGCCACCGGCACGGATATCGACGCTGACGGCACGGTTGCCGTCACCGGCACTATCACGCTGCTCTGGGAGAACTGGGGCGACAATATCTAGGTTCCCTCCAGATATGGGTGATTGGCGAAAGCGGAAGTGACGGCCAATCTCCCCCCGCGTGGGGGAGATGCCCGGCAGGGCAGAGGGGGGCGCTGTCCCGCCGGCTTATCCAGCTGATTCGTGCTTGCAATCTTTCCCGGGGCGTTGGTGACGAAGTGCACCGGATCCTCGCGTTCCTTCGCGCCCCCCTCTGTCCTGCCGGACATCTCCCCCACGAGGGGGGAGATTGGCAGCTTCGCCGCTGGCTCTCTCTAAACCTCAACATAAGGAATCTTTTCATGACAGATCTGGCAGACGCCGGGTCCGCGGTGGCGGCGCCACCGGCGGGCAACCTTGCACGGCCACCGGCCAACGGGGACAACGGGTCCGCCCCGCCTGCGGCCAAAAGCTGGTTTGACGGTCTTTCCGAAGGCAACCGCAAGCTTGCTGAAACCAAGGGCTGGACCAAGCCTGAAAGCCTCGATCGGGTTTTCACCTCTTATGCGGAGCTGGAGCGGCAGCAGGGTGAGAGCCTGCGCGTTCCGGCAGCCGATGCAGCCGCGGAAGACTGGGACAGGTTCCATGCCCGACTGCCCGAGGCGATGCGTCCGCTGACCTCGCCCGACAAGGTCGAGTACAGGCGCCCCGACGGGCTCCCCGAAAACTTCGCCTATTCGGACGAGCTCGCCAATGCGTCCAAGGCCTGGGCAGTCGAGGCAGGTGCTACCCCGAAGGTCGCGCAGGCCTATCACGACCGCTTCGTCGGCTACATGGCCGAGCAGGCCAAGGCACAGCAAATCGCCGTTGCCCGCTCGGTCGAGACGACCCACGACGACCTTGTGCGGGATTGGGGACCGACCGGCAGCGATGGCTTTCGCCAGAAGCTCGAGGTCGCCAACAGGGCGATGAAGAAGCTCGGCCTGGTCAATGCCTATAAGGCGAAGGGCATCCTTCTGCCGGATGGCGCCTTGACCGACCCGCAGATCGCCAAGGCGTTCCACGCCATCGGCGAGGCGATGTTCCGCGAAGACACGATCGACGGCGGCGCGGCCTTGAGTGGAGGCAATCCCTTCAAGCGCAATGCCGCCGGCGAGCGCAACCTGACTGGCATCTCAGCGCTGGTCAAAAGCGACCCCGCCCGCGCCCGGCGGCTGGCACGCGAGGCCGGCGAAAACCCCGATCTGTGGATGCCCAATAATCCTCTCTGAAATTGGACCATGATCTTTTCCGAAACCGGTTTCCACTTTTCTGGATCATGGTCCGCCAATCCCCACAAACCTGAAGGAAGACAAAAATGGCAGACGCCTATACCCGCATCGCGGACGCGATCGTTCCGTCCGTCTATGCGCAATACTCGTTCGAAGAGCATGTCCAGTCGCTCGACATCTACCAGGCCGGGATCCTGTTTTCCGACCCGGCCATCGCCTCGAAGCTCTCCATGGGCGGGCGTTCCGTCGACATGCCCGGCTGGAAGGATCTCGGCAACGATCCCTCGGAGCCGGTCAATGACGACCCGGCCGACTCGATCGAGATGAAGAAGATCGGTGCGCGCCGCGAAGTCGCGGCCCGCAATGTGCGTGCGCAGGCCTGGGGCATCCCGGACCTGACTTCGATCCTTGCCGGCGATGATCCGCAGAAGCTCATCGTGCGTCGCCAGACCGACTACTGGCAGCGCGCCAACAAGCTGACGCTGCTCGGCATCCTGAAAGGCGTGCTGGCCGACAACATCGCCAATGACGGCAGCGATCTGGTGCGCGTTACCGGTGCTTCCATCGTCGACACCGACATCATCGAGGCCGCCTATCTGATGGGCGACCGCGCCGACAAGTTCAAGACGATCTGGATGCATTCGAAACAGATGAAGGCGCTGAAGCTCGCCGACCTCATCGACTATGTGCCGTCGTCCGAGCAGGGCGGGCCGCTGATCCCCTACTACATGGGGCTCAGGGCCGTCGTCGATGACGATATTCCGGTCGCCGGCGGCGTCTACACCGCCTTCATGTTCAAGGACAAGGCGATCCTGTGGAACGAGCTGCCGGTCAACACCGAAGGCGGCCCGCTCGAGTTCGACCGCAAGCCGCGGCAGGGCCATGGCGGCGGCGTCACCGAAATGGTCGGCCGCCGGCATTTCGTGCCGCATGTGCCGGGCACCCGCTTCCTCGACGCGTCCTCGGCCGGCGAATTCGCCACCGATGCCGAGCTGGCACTGGCGGCAAACTGGGACCGCACGGCGTCGAGCGTCAAGCACATGACGTTCATCGCGCTGAAAACGATGGAGGCCTGATCCGGCCGGAAGGGGCGGGCATCAGACGTCCCGCCCCTTCTGGACACCAGGTCGGCCGGTGTGGCGAATCCCAAGTTCACCCGCTGCGCCGCGCCGGAGTGATGCGAATTTTGCGGTTCGCCACAACGTTCATGTTGCTCGTTTGGCCAATCGACGGCACCAAACAGTTACAAGAAAGGGCGATGCTGCCTTGTCTGAGCAAGGGAGGTAACTATGAACGTGAAGTACAAAACAGTTCAGGAAGTGCTCCGAAAAGCGGGCATTGTCATGAGCAAGAAGGGGGAAGTTCATCGCATAAACTTCTTCAGCGGTCTGGAGGACACCGCCTACTACACACCAAGTCTTCAAGATGCCCTGGACAAGGGCTTGGCTATGGCGGGAGGTATCGGAAGGGTGAAAGCAAGCGTCTTTGCCAAGTCAGCCGAAACAGGGATCTCGACCAGCGCACGCATCGGCTGACTCAATCCAGGCAAGACATCGCCGCATTGTGCGGCGGTGTCGTGAAACCGCAATAACCGAAGCATTGCCGTCTTCCTTGCTCGAATGGAAAAAAGACGGATCACGCAGCACGTGCCACCCATTCCCTGACGGGCGGCTGGCATCGTGACGGCTCCCTGCACGAGACGTGCAACGTTCTGCCCAAGCCACAATCACAAGAAATCCCCAGCCGCCTTGAAGCGGCTTTTTGCCGTGGAGGCACCATGCCCCGTTTTCCCCGACCAACCACACAGACAGAGGCCTGAGCCATGGCCATCACCCCGCTCGACATCGCCAACATGGCGCTCGCCGTGCTCGACGAGGCGCGGATCGACAGCCTCGACCAGGACGCCAAGGCGGCGCGTCTGCTCAATCTGCACTTCGACCTGACCCGCGAGGCCGAATTGACCAAGCACGCCTATGTCTTCGCTATCCTGGCGGCCTCGGTCGCCGGCTTCGACACCGGCAGCGGCGCTGGCACGCTGAACTTTGCCTATGAACTTCCCGCCGACTGCCTGCGGCCCTTGCCGCTGACCCATAATGGCGAGCCGGACGGCGTGCCGCTCTCATGGCGGCAGGAGGCCGGGTTGGTCTATTCCGATCAGGCCGGGCCGCGCATCATCCGCTATATCGCCAACCTGACCGACCCCAACGACTGGGACGCGCTGTTCACCGAGGTGCTGATTGCGGCGCTCGCCATCAAGATCGCGCATCCCTTGACCCACAAGTCCGGCATGATCGACGTCGCCCGCAGCGCCTATGACAGGGCGCTGGATGCCGCCTACTCGGCCAATGCCATCCAGCGCGGCGGCAGATTTTCCAATATGTCCTGGGCTTTCCAACGCGGCGACAACAGGTTCGCCGGCCGATGACCACGCTCTATCCGGTCCAGGACGCATTCATCCGCGGCGAGATTTCTCCCCGCTTGCACGCTCGCGCCTCGCTCGAGCTCTACCGGGCGGCGCTGTCCAAATGCACGAACTTCGTCACGCTGCCGCATGGCGGCATCAGAAAGCGTGGCGGCACGTATTTTTGCGCGGAGGTGAACAACTCGTCGAAGGCGACACGGCTGATCCCGTTCATCTTCTCGGCCGATCAGGCCTATGCGCTCGAATTCGGCGATCTTTACATCCGCGTCTACGCCTATGGCGCCCGCGTCGGTACGGTCGAGGTGGCGGCCCCTTATCTCGAGGCCGATCTCTTCGACCTGCAGTTCGTCCAGTCGGCAGACCAGATGTGGATCACCCACAAGGATTATCCGGTCAAGGTGCTGACGCGCACCGCGCACACGACTTGGACGCTCGCCGATTTCGTCTTTCTCGACGGCCCATACGACAAGATCAACACCACCGCCACGACGTTGACGCCGGCCGCAACCGGCAACGCCATGCCGGTCATGACCTCGAATACGCTGCCAAGCGGCACGGTCAGCAACAGCAACGGCTCATCCGACGTGTGGCAGGTGTTCGACGGCGACAAGCAGGAGGGGGTGGACATAGCGGGATTTCCGAGCGGGTATCTGCGCTACCAGTTCGGCGGCGGCGAGGCCAAGACAGTCGACGCCTACTGGATTACCGCGACGAATGATCACTCAGACACTGTCTCGCCGACCCAGTGGCAATTCCAGGCCTCGCACAACGGCACCGACTGGACGACGCTCGACAGCCGGGACGGAGAGACCGGCTGGTCCAAATCGGAAACCCGCTTCTTCGACGGCTTCAACAACACGGTTGCCTACGAATTTTATCAGCTGCTGTTTTCGGGCGGCGACAGCGACGGAACCGCTATCGCCGAACTGGCCCTGCACGAATACGCGCCGTCGCAAACGCCGTTTGATCTCTCGGCCTCCTCGGCCGTCGGTATCAATGACGGCACTGGTTTCCAGACGAGCGATGTCGGCCGCGCCATTCGTCTGCTTGGCGCGGATGGCTTCTGGCGCTGGGCCAAGGTCACTGCCCGCACCAGCATGACGGTGGTCACGGTCCAGTTGTATGGACATGCTCTGCCCGATCTCAGCCCGATCATCCGCTGGCGTCTCGGCACGTTCGTGCCCGGCAAGTACGTGCAGAGCGGTTCGCTTTACGAGGAGCGCCTGGCGTTCAGCCGAAAATTCTCGGTCTATGCCTCGCAAACCGGCGATTTCGACAACTTCGCCACCGGCGAGAAAGACACCGACGCGCTGGAATTCGTGCAGGCCGGCGGCGGTCAGGCCAATGACATCACGTGGGTGGCGGAATCGGACGGTGCGCTGATCATCGGAACGCTTGGCGGGGTGAGGGCGCTGTCCGGCTCTGGCATCGACGAGGCGCTGACACCGTCCTCGTTCAAGAACCGCCGGTCGCGGACCTTCGGCTGTGCCCCGATGCGTCCTGTCGATGCGGGGCAGTCGTTCCTCTATGTCACCCGCTCCCGCAAATCGATCGCCGAGCTGACACAAAACGCCACCGGCCGCTTCACCTCCGACGACGTCGGTCAAATATCGGAGCACATTCCGAAGAAAGGCGTCGTCGAACTCGCCTTTCAGACCGACCCCGACCCGCTGCTCTGGTTCCCGCTCGGGAATGGCGAACTCGGCGGCTACACGCACCAGCCGTCGCAAGACGTGCGCGGCATGCATATCCACCAGATCGCCGGAAGCTTCGCAGGATCCAACTGGGCCGTTGTCGAAAGCGCCGTGGTGACGCCCGGCCAGGACGGCAATGACGACCTGTGGCTGATCGTCAAGCGCACGATCGGCGGCGTGACCAGGCGCTATATCGAAATAAAGACCGTGCCGTTCGAATATGCGGCAATCGAGGACGCTTTCGAGGTCGACTGCGGGCTGACCTATTCGGGTGCTGCCGTCAATGTCGTCTCCGGCCTCGATCATCTCGAAGGCCAGGCGGTCGACGTGCTGGCCGGCGGCAAGGTCTACAAAGGGCTCACGGTCGCTTCCGGCCAGGTGATGCTGCCCGGCGGCGCCACCGCCGCCAAATGGCAGGTCGGGCTCGGCTACCAGTCCGAGGCCAACACGCTGGAGCTGGACGTCGGCGGCCGCGACGGCTCGATCGTCGGCCGGCGCAAGAAGGTCGCCAAGCTCATTCTTTCGCTGCTGGAAACCGACATCGCCGGGCTTCAGGTCCAGTCGTTTATCCGCGGCCGATGGGAGCAGGTTCGCATCCCGTCCGTGGTTGCTCCGGGTGCCATGGCGAAATTGTTCACCGGCAATGTCGAGGTGCCGATCGACGACAGCTGGGAAGGGCAGGGGCGGGTGAAGATCCGCCACGTCAATCCGACGCCCTGCACGATCAGGGCGATGACACCGGTGTTCGACGCCGAGCCTTAGACGCATTGCAGATTGGCGAAACTCTTGACGACGGCCGATCTCCCCCCTCGTGGGCAGGGGAATCGCATATGGCGATTTTGGGGTTGAGTTTAGGCTGAGAAAGGATTCTTTGGAGAGGCAGTTGANGGGCAGGGGAATCGCATATGGCGATTTTGGGGTTGAGTTTAGGCTGAGAAAGGATTCTTTGGAGAGGCAGTTGAGCGAAGGAGCGACTGCCATTTCCTGCCTTGAGAGCTACTTTGGCGCGGTGCCTGATCCACGCGCGCCCAACGCCACGCACCGGCTTGGCGACTTGATCGTGATGATGATCGCAGCAAGCCTGTGCGGCGCCAGCAATGCGACGGAATTTGCCCTGTTCGCGCAGGAGCGCAAGCAGGCGCTGTCGCGGCTGATCGACTATGACGCAGCCCCCAGCCACGACACCTTCTCGCGGCTGCTGCGCCTGCTCGACCCGGAGGCCTTCGGTCGCGCCTTTGCTGCCTTTGCCGCAGCTTTCGCCCGAGCCAGCCGAGAGACGCCCGAGGTGGTGTCGCTTGACGGCAAGGCTTTGCGGCGGGCCTATGAGAAGGGCTTGGCAGCCAGTCCGCCGTTGACGGTGTCGGCCTTCGCCGCCGAGACCCGGCTGTGCCTGGCGGCAGTCTCGCCAAGCGATGGTGAGAACGAAGTCGAGGCCGCGCTCAAGGTCGTCGAACTCATTGATCTTACGGGCCGATTGGTCACCGCCGATGCGCTCCACTGCCACACCCGCATGGCTGCGGCCATTACCCAAAGAGGTGGCGATTACCTGCTTGCGCTGAAGGGCAACCGTCGTCATTGGCTGCGCCGTGCCAACCTGCAACTGGCCGACGCCACCCCTTCCATTGCCGAGCGCACCGAGACCAGCCACGGCCGCAACGAGTGGCGGCAGGCCGAGATCGTGGCGGCGGCCGAGCCGCTGATGCCTGGCCACCAGGCCTTCATCCGCATCACCAGCCGGCGCGATCAGGCCAGACCTTTGATGCGCCTGTTCATGGCCTCCACGCTCATGTCGCCGCAGCGGGCGCTCGACCTCACCAGAGCTCATTGGCAGATCGAGAACGGCCTGCATTGGATGCTCGATGTCCATCTCGATGAGGATCTCAGCCGTGCCCGCAAGGACAATGCTCCCGCCAACACAGCCCTTCTCAATCGCCTCGCCAGAAACATCCTTCAGGCCGCCGATGCTGCCAAAGTTCCCATCAGCCATCGCATCAAGAAATGCGCCTGGAACGACGACTATCTCATCAATGCCATCACTCATATGCGATAGCCCTGCCCTCGCGGGGGAGATGTCCGGCAGGACAGAGGGGGGTGCCGTAGAGCGCTGCCATAACCTAGTAGCCCTGCCGCGGTTCTCCTTCTTCCTGGCCCTTGCACCTGTATTCCTGCCCACCCCCGCCTTCGCCCACGCCTCCGACCGCGGCCACGTCCTGCTCCTCCCCACCGGCTACTACGTCGCCGGCGGCGCGCTCGCCGTCGCCGCCAGTTTCCTTGTCCTGGCGCTACTGAGGCCGGACTCCCTCGACCGCTTCTGGCACAAACGCCTGCCGCTTTTCACCTTCGGCGACGGCGCGCGGACTGCCGTCAGCCTGATATCCTTTGCCGGCTTTGCAATTCTCATTGCCGCCGGCCTGTTCGGTAGCCGCGATCCGCTCTCCAATCCGCTGCCGCTGACCGTATGGACATTGCTCTGGGTTGGGCTGGCTTTGCTGCAAGGGCTCGGCGGCGATCTCTGGTCGTGGCTCAATCCGTGGTACGGGCCTTGCCGCGTCGTCTCGCGCCTGTCCGACAGAACCGAGCCACGGCGGCCGCCCCAGTGGCTCGGCTATTGGCCGGCTTTCGTGCTGTTCTTCGCCTTCGCCTGGTTCGAGCTGATCGACCCGGCGCCCGATGACCCGGCGCGGCTGGCCTGGGCCGCCGGCGTCTACTGGCTGCTAAGCTTCGCGGCCATGCAGGTCTTCGGCTACCGCGGCTGGACCCGCAGCGGTGAGTTCCTGACAGTGTTCTTTTCGATGGTGGCGCGCTTCGCCATTGTCGAACGCAACGAGGACGGCCGGCTCAAACTCTGCTGGCCGGGCGCTAAGCTGCTCGAGGTTGCGCCGCTGTCGCTCAGCGGCGTCGCTTTCCTGCTGCTTGCGCTGTCGTCGGTATCCTTCGACGGCCTGTCGAAAACCTTCTTCTGGCTAGGCCGGTTCGGCATCAATCCGCTGGAGTTTCCGGGACGCACCGCCTTGATCGGCATCGGCAGTTTCGGCCTTGTGCTGACCTTTGTTGTGCTTGCGGCCGTGTTCGCGCTTGCCGTCTTTCTTGGCCAGCACCTTGCCGGCAGCAAGCATTCCCTCGCTCACGCCGCAGGGCTGCTGGTCCGGTCGATCGTGCCGATCGCGCTCGCCTACCACTTCGCGCACTATCTGACGGCGCTGCTGGTCGACGGCCAATATGCGATTGCCGCGCTCTCCGACCCGTTTGCGCTGGGCTGGAACCTGTTCGGTACCGCCGACATGCCAATTGAAGCCGGCGTCGTCGCCGGCGCCGGCTCGGCCTGGTGGCTGTGGAACCTCCAGGCCGGCGTCATCATAGCCGGTCACATGTTTGCAGTGCTTGTCGCCCACGGTTTGGCCGGGCGGCTGCATCCCGTTCCCGCTCGCGCCGCGCTCAGCCAGTTCCCGCTCACCGCGCTGATGATCGCCTACACCGTCTTCGGCTTGTGGCTGCTTGCGACGCCAACCGCCGGGTGAACGAGATGCGCGATGCCCGTCAATCGAACCTTGGGGAAAGCTCGCTTGCCACGTCAGAGCTTTGGTGATTTAGTTTGTACACATGCAATTTTCGGCCCTCTTAGCAAGAGTGGCCCGCCTCGCTACAGCCATTGGTCAAAGCTCAAAAACAAGGGGAACTGCCGTGACTGACAAGAATGGGTTTTTCGATCTCTCCAGATCCGCTCTCACCCGCCGCACGGCGCTGAAGGTCCTTGCCGCCGGCGCCGGTCTTGCCGTCGCGCCGGGCTTCGTGCGCTACAGCCAGGCGCAGAGCTCGGCGCCGATCAAGATCGGCTTCCAGTCGCACCGCACCGGCATCGGCGCCGCCTATGGCCGCTGGTACGAGAAGACCACGGCCGCGGCGGTCAAGGCGATCAACGATGCCGGCGGCATCAACGGCCGGCCGGTCGAGGTGATCATCGAGGATGACGGCACCGATCCCGGCCGGGGCGCCGAAGTGGTCGGCAAATTCGCCTCCCAGCACAAGACCGACATCGTCTACGGCACGCTGTTTTCGCATGTCGTCATCGGCTCGGCGCCGGCCGCCGGCGAGGCCAAGATGCCCTATTTCGTCGTCAGTGAAGGTCACCACGTCGCGTCGACCAAATTGAACCGCTACGTCTTCCAGCCCGGCATCACCGACGTGAAGAGCCAGATCCAGTCGATGGCGCCGTGGATTGCCGCCAATGCCGGCAAGAAGGTGACGCAGATATTCCCCGATTTCGCTTTCGGCTACGATCATCGCGACTACCTGCCGCCGGCGCTGAAGGCGCAAGGCGCCGAGGTCATCGCGCAGATCGCCATCCCGCCGACGGAATCCTCCTTCACCAAATATTTTCCGCAGATCCCGGCCGAGACCGAGGTGATTTACCACGTCATGGTCGGCCCGGCGGTGCTCACCTTCGTCAAGGAACTCGGCGAGTTCTACGGCTCCAACCGGCCGCAATTGTTCGGCTTCATCGATTCGCTCGAAGCCACCGACATCAACAGCCCCGGCCTCGAATTCCTCGACGGCAGCCATTTCTGGGAAGGCTCGCCACGTTATGCGCAGCCCGATGACTCCCCTGCACAGAAGGCCTATCGTGCCGCCGTCGGCATCGACGACAATGGTGCATCTGTCGGCGATCCCAAGGACGTCTCCACCGCCGCGCACATGTTCGGCTGCTGGGAAACGCTCTACGTCGTCAAGAAGGCGATGGAGGATGCCGGCTATAAGGGCCCGGAAGACCGCGCCAAGCTGGTCGAGGCGACCGAGGCGTTGACCGAGTTCGCCGAGGGGCCCGAGCATCCGCAGGGACCGAAAACCTTCAACGGCAAGATCCACCAGTGTTTTGGTATCCAGAACATCTCCAAGGTCGAAGGCGGCCGGCTGAATGTCGTCCACAAGACCAAGATCGAGGACGGCCTCTACGAGCCGGAAGGGGATTACACGACGCAGGCGCTGTGAGCTTGGCTGCTGCAGCAAGCGTGAGCGCCAAGACACCCCCCTCTGGCCAGAGGGGGGTGCTTCGCGCATCCGCCGGTGCTTAGCCGATGCACTTCGGACCCCACCTGCTCCTCGCCGCCCTCGAAGGCCTCGTCACCTCCGCCGTCCTGGCGCTGACGGCGCTTGGCCTGTCGCTGGTGTTCGGCGTCATGCGCGTCGTCAATGTCGCGCATGGCGAGTTCTTCATGCTGGGCGCGGTGCTTGCCTGGGCGATTTCTACGGCGATATCCGGCCATCCGGCGCTCGGCTTCCTGGCCGCCCTGGTGCTGGCGCCGCTGATCGTCGGCTTGATCGCACTGCTCGCCGAACGGCTGGTCCTGCGCCGGCTCAACTACAATCCGGAAGCCACCATCGTCGCCACCATCGGCATGCTCTACATCATCCAGCAATTGGCGCTGACCTTCTACGGCCCGGAGGCGCGGCCTGTGGAGCCGCCGTTCAGCTACCGCATCCTCCTGCCGTGGTTCGGCTATTCCGGCTACAAGCTGTCGATCATCGCCGCATCCGCGCTGCTTCTGGTCGCGACCTGGCTGGTGCTGACGCGCACGAAAATCGGCCTCATCATGCGCGCCACGCAATATGACAGCGAGACGGCGCAGGCCTTTGGCATTCCGGTGACCAGAGTCTATGCCGGCGTCTTCGCGCTCGGCGCCATGTTGGCGGCTGTGGCCGCGGTGCTGATCGTGCCGATCAGCCAGGCCCACTATCTGATGGGACAAGACCCGCTGTTGCTGTCGTTCATCGTCGTCATCATCGGCGGCCTCGGCTCGCTGCGCGGCACGGTCGTCGCCGCGGTGCTGATCGGCCTTTCCGACGGCATCATCTCGGTGTTCTTCTCACCGACGCTGGCCAAGATCATCGCCACCTTGCTCGTCGCCATGGTGCTGGTGTTCCGGCCGCAGGGCCTGTTCGGGACGGCATCGCGATGAAGGATGCTTCGCCGGCAAAGCCATATGCGCTGCACCTCGGCGTCATCGCCCTGCTTTTCGCCCTGAGCTTCGTCTTGCCGGAATACCATCACGGCCTGCTCGCTCGCATCATGGTGCTGGCGGTCTTCGCCATGGGCTACAATCTGCTGTTCGGCTATGTCGGGCTGCTCAGCCTCGGCCATGCCATGTTTTTTTCAGCCGGGCTCTATGGCGCCGGCCTCGCCGTCATTCATCTCGGCTGGAGCGTATCGGCCGCCTTTGCAGCCGGGCTTGCCTGCGGCGCACTTCTCGCGCTGGTGATCGCGCTGCTGGCGCTGCGCACCTCCGGCGTCGCCTTCATGATCGTAACAATGATGTTCGCTCAGGTATTCTATCTCGTCATCCTCTATCTCGCCGCCTGGACCGGCGGCGACCAGGGCATGGTCGTACCGCAGTCGATGCGTGTCCTTGTCCTGGGCAGCACGTCGCTCGACCTCACCAACCCGACCGTGCGCTATATGAGCGCGCTGGCGCTGTTCTCGATCGTGCTGCTTATAAGCCTGGCCATAGTCCGCTCCGGCTATGGCCGCGTGCTGGTCGCCATCCGCGAGAACGAGGAGCGGACAAAAATGCTCGGCTACGATACGTTTTCCAACAAGCTCGCCGCCGTCATCGTCTCCGGCACCATCTGCGCGGGTTCCGGCGCCGCCTATGCGCTGCTGTTCGGCTATGTCGGCTCGAGCTTCGCTTCGGTGCAGTATTCCATCCTGCCGCTGCTCTGGGTGCTGCTGGGCGGTGCTGCCACCACGCTCGGGCCGCTGATCGGCACGCTGTTCATGTACTATGTCATCGACGTCGCTAGCGGCTACACCTCCGCCTATCTGCTGATCGTCGGCATCGCGCTGATCCTGCTGGTTTTGTTTTTCCCAAAAGGCATTCTCGGCAGCATTCGCCAGCGCTGGCTCGGATGGCTGCCATGATGCCGCTTTTGACCACCAAAGACCTGTCGCGCAGTTTCGGCGGCTTGCGCGCCGTCGACGGCGTCGACTTCGCGCTGATGCCGGGCGAGATCCGCGCTGTCATCGGCCCCAACGGTGCCGGCAAGACCACCTTCGTCAGCCTGGTCAGCGGCCGCATCCAGCCCTCGTCGGGCACGATCATCTTCGACGGCGCCGATATCACCAGCCTGCCTGCCTACGCCAGGGTTCGCCTTGGCATCGCCTATACATTCCAGATCACCAGCGTCTTTGCCAATCTCAGCGCCTACGACAATGTTGCCCTGCCGGTGCAGCGCACGCTGACCGACAGCCGCTCGAAGGGCGCGGTTCACACCGGCGTCATGGCGGCGCTCGAGCGCACCGGACTTGCCGACTGGGCGCAAATGCCGGCCGGGCAGTTGTCCTACGGTCACCAGCGCCTGTTGGAAGTGGCGATGGGGCTGGCACTGAAGCCGCGGCTGCTGATCCTCGACGAACCGACGCAAGGGCTGGCCGACAGCGAGATCGACAATTTCATCGAGCTGGTGCGCGAGATCGCCGATAGCGCCACCGTGCTTTTGATCGAGCACAACATGCCGGTGGTCATGCAGCTCGCCGACCGCATCACCGTCTTCAACGCCGGCAGGATTTTAGCTGAAGGCACGCCCGAGCAGATCCGCGCCAATGCCGCGGTGCAGGACGCCTATCTGGGGACGACCCATGGCTGAGGCCCAGTCCAGGGCACTGACGATCTCCGGGCTTCATTGCTTCTATGGCGAGGTCCAGGTGCTCTATGGCCTCGATCTCGTCTTGAGCGAGGGCGAGGTGCTCTGCCTGTTCGGCCGCAACGGCGCCGGCAAGACGACGACGCTGAAGGCGATCATGGGCCTGGTGCCGGCAAGCGCCGGCTCGATCCGGCTCGAAGGGCGGGAATTGACCGGCCTGCCGGCGCACGAGGTGCCCAAGGCCGGCGTCGCCTATGTGCCGCAGGGCCGGCGGCTGTTCGCCGAGATGACGGTGGCTGAAAACATCGAGATCGGCCTGATGGCCCGCAACAAGGGCAAGGCGACGCGCGAAAACGTACTCGATCTCTTCCCGCTGCTGCGCCAGCGCCTTAGGCAGCGTTCTGGCACGCTATCGGGCGGCGAGCAGCAGATGCTGGCCATGGCCCGCGCCCTGTGTCTGGAACCACAGGTGCTCCTACTCGACGAGCCGACCGAAGGGCTGATGCCGTCGATGATCGCCAAGATCCGCGAAACCGTTTCGAAGCTGCGTGCGCTTGGCGTGTCGACAATCCTTGTCGAGCAGCGCGTCGATGCCGTGCTCTCGGTCGCAGACCGCGTTTGCTTCATCGAAAACGGCCGCAACCGCGAGACGGTCGACGTTGAGGAACTGCGTGCTGATCCCTCGGCGGTCCGCCGCTATGTCGGCGTCGGCTGATCAGGCAAAAAACAGCAAGCCGGCGAGCAGGAAAGTCGGGATCAGCACGGCGCCCGACCACGCCATGTAGCCAAAGAAGCTCGGCATCTTGATGCCGCGATGCCTGGCAATGGCATAGACCATGAAATTCGGCGCATTGCCGACATAGGTGTTGGCACCCATGAACACCGCGCCGGCCGAGATCGCCGCCAGCGTCGAGGCGAGCTCGGTCATCAGATGCTGCGCATCGCCGCCGGCCAGCTCGAAGAACACCAGATAGGTCGGCGCATTGTCGAGGAAGGACGACAGCGCCCCGGTCAGCCAGAAATAAGCGAGATTGTCGGGCGCGCCGGTCGGCGAGCTGACCAGCAGCACCAACGGCGCCAGCGCGCCGTCGAGGCCGGCCCGCAATATGGCGACGACCGGCACGATGCAGATGAAGATGCTGGCGAACAGCTTCGCCACCTCGGCAATCGGCCCCCAGCTGAAGGCGTTTGCGCCGCGAAACTCCTTTGGCGAGACGACAAGCGACGTGAAGGCCAGTATCAGGATGGCGGCGTCGCGCACCAGATTCTGCAGCTCGAGGCTGACGCCCTGAAAAGAGAAACTCACTCCCGGCTTCCAGGCAGCGGAAATCAGGATCGCGGCGATCACCCCTGCCAGCAGCGGGATGTTGGCCAGGCCGCGAATGCGCACCTTGCTGTCGGGCGTCGGATCCTTGATCTTCGGCGCGCCTTCCTCCCGGTGATGCATGATGATGTCGATCGCCAGGAAAACCGCCAGCACCACGCCGGCGACGAACAGTGTCTCGGGCAACAGGTGAACTGTCGTCCAGAAGAAATCGACGCCGCGCAGGAAGCCGACGAACAGCGGCGGATCGCCGAGCGGCGTCAGCGACCCGCCGATGTTGGACACCAGGAAGATGAAGAAGATGACGACATGGGCGTTGAAGCGCCGGTTGTCGTTGGCGCGGATGAGCGGCCGGATCAGGATCATCGAGGCGCCGGTTGTGCCGATGATCGAAGCAAGCACAGCGCCGCCCAGCAACAGCCCGGCATTGACCAGCGGCGTGCCGTGGATGTTGCCGGCAACGAAGATGCCGCCCGAAATGGTGAACAGTGCGAACAACAGGATGATGAACGACATATATTCGGTGAGCAGCGCGTGCAGCACCGCCTGCGTTGCCGACGGGATGCCGAAGGCGAGCGCCAGCGGCCCGATCACCAACGCTGCCCAGAAAGCGGCAATCTTGCCGTAATGGTGCTCCCAGGCATGACGGAAGAGCAACGGCCCGGTCGCGATGCAAAGCAATAGCCCGGCAAACGGCAGCACCCACCACAGCGACATGGCGGCGCCCGGCAATTCGTGCGCTTCGGCCGCGAGAACCGCTCCCGGAGAAAAGATTGCGGCAATCAGTGCAGCACTTGCCGTCAACGCCGCAAACCGCATGAAGCCCCTCAAAAGTCTGTCAGGTTCGGCTGGATGACGTTCAAATCAGTGCCACGCCGGCATCGCGCATCCGGCCCAGCATCCTCTCCACGGAGCCGTTGAGATCGATGCCGCGGCAGGCGTCGAGCCGCACGGACGTCTCAAAACCGAGCTTGACCGCGTCGAGCGCCGAAAAGGCGACGCAGAAATCCGTCGCTAGGCCGACCAGGGTCAGCGTCTCGATGTTCCGATCCCGAAGATAGCCGGCAAGGCCGGTCGGCGTCGTCCGGTCGTTCTCGAAGAATGCCGAATAGCTGTCGATCGCAGGACGGAACCCTTTGCGGATCACCAGCTCGGCCTTGCTCCAGGCGAGGCCCGAATGGAAATCCGATCCCAGGCTGCCCTGGATGCAGTGATCCGGCCACAGCGTCTGGTGGCCATAAGGCACATCGATCGTTTCGAACGGTTGCTTGCCGGGGTGGCTGGAGGCAAAGCTGGAATGGCCGGCAGGGTGCCAGTCCTGCGTCAGCAGGACGTGCTCGGTCCGCCGGATCAGGTCGTTGACCAACGGCACGATTTCGTCGCCGCCGGCCACTTCCAGGGCGCCACCCGGGCAGAAATCGTTCTGCAGGTCGATGACGACAAGCGCTTCGTCGGCCATGGAGCCTCCTTATTTTCTTGGTCTTGAGCTTAGGCTCCAATGAAAACGCGACCGGACGCAGAAACTTGACCAGATGGCCGGCTGCGTCAACCTCTCACGACATAACAAATGCGTTCCGGGCGCACCGGTGCCCATAGCCGTGCAAACTCTGGCTTTGACAATTCCTGCCGGCTTGATATCATTTGCATACGAATGAATTTCCTGCCTTGCATGCTCGGGAAAATCTTTCGGCAGGATCCCCTCTCGGGAAGTCCATTCTGGGAAGGCAAAGCGTGATCCGTTACGCAAAACCCACCACGGTCGACGACGCCCTCGCTTTGCTGGGCGAAGGACAATGGCGCATCCTCGCCGGCGGCACCGACTTCTATCCGGCACAGGGCAGCAAGCCTTTCCGCGACAATGTCCTCGACATCAATGGCTTGGCGGCATTGCGCGGCATTGCCGAAGCCGAGAACCATTGGCTCGTTGGCGCGCGCACCACCTGGACCGATCTCGTCCGCCATCCGCTGCCGGCGGCTTTCGACGCGCTGAAGCAGGCGGCGCGGGAAGTCGGCTCGGTGCAGATCCAGAACGTTGCCTCGATTGCCGGCAATCTTTGCAATGCCTCGCCGGCCGCCGACGGCGTGCCGGCGCTGCTGGTGCTCGACGCCGAGGTCGAACTGCGTTCCTCGGTGGCGACCCGGCATCTGCCCCTTGCAGAATTCATCCTCGGCAACCGTTGCACCGCTCTGCAGCCCGGCGAAATGGTCACGGCAATCCGCATTCCCAAACCCGCGACCGCCGGCAGCTCCGCCTTCGTGAAGCTTGGCGCACGGCGTTATCTCGTGATCTCCATCGCCATGGCCGCCGCACGCCTGGCCATCGAAGATGGCATCGTCAGGAACGCGGTCGTCGCCGTCGGGTCCTGCTCGGTCGTCGCCAGGCGCTTGGCGGGCGTCGAGGCGGCGCTGCGCGGCCGTCCGGTCGGCCCCGCGCTGGCCACTGCCATCCAATCCGCGCCAATGGACGAGCTGTCGCCGATCGGCGACGTGCGCGGCAGCGCCGAATATCGGCTGGATGCGGCGCGCGAGATCGTTGCCCGTGCCGTGCTTGGTGCTGTGGGCGCTATTCCCGGCGAAAGGGCGGCAGCATGATGGGCATGGAGCGCGCCGACATCGCCTTCGAGGTCAACGGCGCCGCCGTCAGCGTTTGCGTGCCGCCGGTGCGGCGGCTATCCGCCGTGTTGCGCGACGAGCTGCGGCTGACCGGCACCAAGATCGGCTGTGATGCCGGCGATTGCGGCGCCTGCACGGTGCTGGTCGACGGCGAGCCGGTCTGCGCCTGCCTGATGCCGGCGGCTTCCGCCTCCGGCACCGTGGTGACGACCGTCGAAGGTCTCGGCGATGGCAGGCTGTCGGCGCTGCAGGCCTCGTTTCTCAGCCATGGCGCAGCACAATGCGGCGCCTGCACGCCCGGCCTGCTGGTCGCCGCAACGGCACTCCTGGACAGGACGCCTTACCCGAGCGAGGCCGAAACGCAGGATGCGCTGGGCGGCGTGCTCTGCCGCTGTACCGGCTACCGCAAGATCGTCGCCGCGGTGATGGATGCTTGGCGCCACGCCGATGGTCTCGATCCGCGCATGCCATTGTCCGGCCATGCCGTCGGCTCCTCTCCGATCCGCCTCGATGGCGTGCCGAAAGTCACCGGCGTCGAAAAATTCGGCGGCGATTCCTTTCCCATGGATGCACTGTCGGTGCTGGTGATCCGCTCGCCGCATTATCATGCGGCCTTCAGCTTCGGCGATCTCGATGGCTGGGTGAAATCCCGTCCCGGCATTGCCGGCGTCTTTACCGCCGCCGACATTCCGGGAAAGAATTGTTTCGGCGTCATCGCGCCCTTCGCCGACCAGCCGGCGCTGGCCGAAGCATTTTCGCGCTTTCGCGGCGAGGCGGTGGCGCTGGTTGCCGGCGAACGCGAGGCCATCGTCGATCTCGACCTTGCTGATTTTCCTGTCAGTTGGACCGAATTGCCCCATTTTCTGGAGCCTTGCGAAGCACAGGCCGGCGGTGCGTCACTGGTCCATGAAAACCGGCCCTCGAACTTGCTCACCTCCGGCTTCGTCGAGCGTGGCGACCCCGAGGCCGCCCTTGCCGGTGCGGCTTTCGTCGTTTCCGGCGCCATCGACACCTCCTATGTCGAGCATGCCTATATCGAACCGGAAGCCGGCTATGCCTTCATGGACGGCGATACGCTGGTCGTCGTCGCCTGCACGCAGGCCCCCTATATGGACCGCGACGACACGGCAAAAGTGCTCGGCCTTGCCCCGGAAAAGGTGCGCATCGTGCCGACCGCCACCGGCGGCGGCTTCGGCTCCAAGCTCGATGTCTCGCTGCAACCGCTCATCGGCCTCGTCGCCATGAAAACCGGCCGGTCGGCGGCACTCGCCTATACCCGCACCGAATCGATGATCTCGACCACCAAGCGCCATCCCGCTCGGATGAGAGCGAGCATCGGCGCCGATGCCGACGGCCGCGTCACCGGCATGGTCTTCGCCGGCGATTTCAACACCGGCGCCTATGCCAGCTGGGGGCCGACGGTCGCCAACCGCGTGCCGGTGCACGCCTCCGGCCCCTATGCGACGCCGAACTATCGCGCCGAAGGCCGCGCCATCCACACCAATGGCCCGATTGCCGGCGCCTTTCGCGGTTTCGGCGTGCCGCAGGCGACGATCATGCAGGAGACCCTCTATGACGAGTTGGCCGACAAGCTAGGCATGGACCGGCTCGACTTTCGCCTGAAGAACTGCCTTCGGAACGGATCCGAAACAGTTACCGGGCAGCGGCTCGAGTCAGGCGTCGGCATCGCCGACTGCCTGGAGGCCCTCCGCTCACATTGGCGGCGTGCCCTTCGTGATGCCGAAGCGTTCAATGCCGGTAGCAGCATCAAAAAACGCGGCGTCGGCGTGGCCTCTTGCTGGTACGGCTGCGGCAACACCTCGCTGCCCAATCCGTCGACCATCAAGGTCGGCATCTCGGTATCGGGTGAAGTCGTCCTGCATCAGGGGGCGGTCGATATCGGGCAAGGTTCGAACACTGTCATCGCGCAGATCTGCGCCGACGCGTTGGGGCTTCCGCTTGAAAAGCTCCGGCTGAAAGGCGCCGACACGGCGATCACCCCCGACGCCGGCAAGACATCGGCCTCGCGCCAGACCTTCGTCACCGGCAAGGCCGCCGAAAAGGCCGGCCGCGCCTTGCGCGATGAGATCTTGCGTTTCGCCAATGTCTCGGAAAAGGCGGCGATTGCGCTGGACGGCACAAGTCTGAGCATCGGCGAAGGCGAAGCGACGCGCCGCATCGATCTTTCCTCGCTGAAGGCAGACGCCGAAGGATTCGTCTTCCGGGCCGAGGAAAGCTACGACCCGCCGACGCAGCCGCTCGATGCAAAAGGTCAGGGCAAGCCTTACGCCGTCTATGGCTATGGCGCCCAGATCGCCGAACTGGAGGTCGACCTCAGGCTCGGCACCGTGAAGCTGATAAAAATCACCGCCGCGCACGATGTCGGCAAGGCCATCAATCCCTTGCTTGCCGAAGGCCAGATCGAGGGTGGCATCGCCCAGGGCATCGGCATGGCGCTGATGGAAGAATACATCCCCGGCCGCACCGAAAACCTGCACGACTATCTGATCCCGACGATCGGCGACGTGCCGCCGATCGAGACCATCTTGATAGAATTTCCGGATCCGGAAGGACCCTTCGGCGCCAAGGGTTTGGGCGAGCATGTGCTGATCCCGACGGCGCCGGCGATCCTCAACGCCATACGCCATGCCGCCGGTGTGGTGGTCACCAAAATTCCGGCGACTCCGACCCGCATCCGCGCCGCCATCCTCGACAAGGAGGCGCGCCGATGAGCGAGCTTGCCGAACGCTTCGAGACACACGATCCCGGCGAGAAGCTGGTGGCGGAGAAGATCCGGTGCGATGCCTGTCCGGTCATGTGCTACATCGCCGATGGCCGCACCGGCGCCTGCGATCGCTACGGCAATGTTGGCGGCAGGATCGTGCGGATGGATCCGCTGACCATCCTCGACCACGCGGCCGAGACAGGCGGCGCGGTCTTGCCCTTTGCCGAGGAAGGCAAGGGCTGGGACGGCGAACTGGTCAACACCGGCCGCCGCTTCGTCACCGCGATCGGCGCCGGCACCACCTATCCCGACTACAAGCCGGCGCCCTTCATCGTCAGCCAGGAGGTCGAGGGCGTCGATCTGGTCACCGTCGTCACCGAGGGCATCTTCTCCTATTGCGGCGTCAAGGTGAAGATCGACACCGACCGTCATATCGGCCCCGAAACGGCAACGGTCCGTGCCGAAGGCGAGGCGATCGGCCATGTCACCACCGGCGAATACGGCTCGCAGATGCTGTCGCTGGGCGGCGTGCATCATTTGACCGGCGGCTCAAAGGCTGAAGGGCGCGCCACCTGTGATGCCATGCTCAGGCTGTGCAACCGCAAGCCGGTCGAGCTCGTCATCGACGGCGGCGCCACCGTCATCGTCGAAGCCGGCAAACCGCCTGTCATCGACGGCAAACTCGAGCAGCGCATGCGCGTCGGCTGCGGTTCGGCCACCATAGGCATGTTCGCCACCCAGTGGCGCGGCCTTGTCGACGAGGTGGTGGTGGTCGACGACCACATCACCGGCGTCGTCTCCGAGCATCAGGCGGGCAAGGTGCTTGGCTGGCAGGATACCGGCATCAAGATCATCGGCCGCCGTTCGACGCCGGGCCGCTATTTCAAGGTGTCGGAGCCCGGCCCCGGCTGGGGCGGCACCAATATCTCCGACCCGCTGTCGATCCTTGGTGAATGGAGCGCCAAAAAGGGTGCGCGCCCCGGCATGTCGCTGCTGATGGTCTCGACCACCGGTGAGCAATTCGCCTATTACGAGCTCGACGACGAATTGAAGCCGGTGCAGAAACCGTTCCCGGAGCGGCTGCGGAAGTCGGTTGAACTGATCGAGGACAATTGCGAGCCGGCGCTCTGCACCGTGCTTTTCGTCGGCGGCGCCGGCGGCTCGCTGCGCGCCGGCGTCACCGAGAACCCGGTCAATCTGACCCGCTCGGTGCAGGGCCTCAAGACCTATGTGACGGTCGGCGGCGCGCCGGTCTATGTCTGGCCGGGCGGCGGCATCACGCTGATGGTCGACGTCATCCGCGTGCCGGAAGGCGCCTTCGGCTATGTCCCGACGCCGGCGCTGGTGGCGCCCATCGAATTCACCATGCGCCGCGACGATTATGTCAGGCTCGGCGGCTATGAAGCCGAAATCCGCAGCGTCGACGATATCCTGGCCAAGGGCGGCGAGTATCTCAACCCGCGCCGCGGTAAGGCCGCACCTCGCGACAATCCCTGGCCGCCGCTGGTGCAGCTGCGGCGCGCGACGACAAATGGGGCAGGGTGATGAACGGCCCGCAGGCGCATTGGCTCGAGGACGGCCGAAGGCTTCACCTCAATCATGGGCCGATCGATCTGATCGTCGAGGCCTTCGGCGAGGCGAGCGAATGCCGCGCCGCCTATCATCAGGCGGCAACGCGCTTCCAGACAATCCTGCCCGAACTGGTCGAAGAGTTGCCCGAACTGCGTCGCCAGGCGCCGCTGCGTCCTCGCATGTTTGTCGGCCCGACGGCACGTCGCATGGAAGCGGCGGTCGTTCCGCTAGCGAAACAATTCATCACGCCGATGGCGGCCGTCGCCGGCTCGGTAGCCGACGAAGTGCTTGGCGTTCTGCTCGCCGGCCGCCGGCTCGAGCGCGCCTATGTCAACAATGGCGGCGACAGCGCGATCCATCTCGGCCACGGCCAGTCGATGACGCTTGCCATTGCCGGGACAGGTCACGGGCTGGCAGACCGTCTCACGATCCGCGCCGAAGACGGGATCCGCGGTGTCGCGACAAGCGGCTGGCGCGGCCGTTCGTTTTCGCTCGGCATCGCCGACGCGGTCACGGTGCTGGCGCGGACGGGTGCTGAAGCCGATGCCGCCGCGACCTTGATTGCCAACGCCGTCGACGTGCCCGGTCATCCGGCCGTTAGGCGCATACGGGCGCACGATCTCGCACCGGACAGCGATCTCGGCGACCGTTTGGTGACGCAGGGCGTGGGGCCGCTTTCCGCCGCTGAAATCGCTATTGCGCTGGAAAGCGGATTTGCCGTTGCCGAGGAGTTTCGGCGGCGCGGCCTGATTGCCGCCGCGGCGCTTTTCCTCGGCGGTCAGGTGCGCATCGCAGGTCCGATGGCGCTCGCCAACAAAGTTTTAGAGAGGGAAATTGCTCATGCCTGAGTTTCCGATCCGCAAGATCGCCGTGCTGACCGAAGAGATTTTTCACGAAGGCGGGCCGGTGGCGAAGGTGCCGCGGCGCCGCGCCGCGGCCATGGCTGTGGTGAAGAACCCGTTCGCCGGCCGTTACGTCGAGGAACTGCAGAGCGCGATGGAGGATTTGAAGCCGCTCGGGCTGCTGCTCTCCGACAGGCTCATTGCCGCATTGGGCGGCGACGTGAAACAGATCGACGGTTACGGCAAGGGCGCCATCGTCGGCGCGGCGGGCGAGCTGGAGCATGGCGCGCTGTGGCATGTGCCGGGCGGCTATGCCATGCGCGAACGGCTTGGCGACGCCAAGTCGATCGTGCCGTCGTCGAAGAAGGTCGGCGGCTTCGGCGCGCGGCTCGATGTGCCGCTCGGCCACATCAACGCGGCCTATGTGCGCAGCCATTTCGATGCCATGGAAATCGGCATCAGCGATGGCCCGCGTCCCGACGAGATCCTGTTTTGCCTCGCAATGACCTGCGGCCCGCGCGTGCATGACCGCATGGGCGGGCTGGCTGCCAAGGACATCAAGGCATGGGATGGGCTGAGGTGAGCGCCGAAGACAATCTGCTCAAGCTGGTCGAGGCCGAGGAGCCTGACGAAAACGACTATCGCTTGCAGGAGCAGGTCGGCTTTATCCTGCGCAAGGCGCACCAGCGCCATGTCTCGATCTTCGCCGCACACATCGCCGATCTGACGCCGCCGCAATTTGCCGCCCTGGCCAAATTGCGCGACGTCGGCGAGACCTCGCAGAACCAGCTTGGCAGCCTGATCGCCATGGATGCGGCGACGGTGAAAGGTGTCATCGACCGGCTGAAAGCGCGAGGCTTTGTCGAACTTAGCAAACACGAAGTCGACAAACGGCGCCTGCTGGTCAATCTGACGGCCGAGGGGCGCGACGCGATCGAGCGGCTGATTCCGCTTGCCCGCGAGATTACGCAGGAAACGCTGGCGCCGCTTTCCGCCAAGGAGGCGGCCATTTTCATGAAGCTGCTGGCCAAGCTGGCTTGAGCTGCCACCTGCCGAGCGTTTAGTTGTTACTCCTGCCGGGCGCTGAACGCCCGGCAGGAAACCCTCGTCTCAGAGGCCGTTGTCCTTCAGGATCTGGGCAGCATTTTCCTTGGTGATCTTCTGCGTCGGCAGGATGATGGTCTTTTCCACCTTCTCGCCGTTCAGGAACTTGATCGCCTGCCGCAGCCCTTCGGCGCCCGGCGTCACATAAGTGAACGTCGCCGTCAGCTCGCCATTGGCGACGAGTTGCACGCCTTCATTGGGCAGGCCGTCGATGCCGATGAACTTGATGTCCTTCTCACGTCCGGCGTCCTTGGCGGCAAGATAGGCGCCATAGGCCATTGGATCATTGTGGCCGTAGACGAGATCGATCTTTTCGTTGTTGCGCAGCGCCGTGGCCATGATGTTGTAGGCCTGGTCCTGCTTCCAGTCGCCCGACTGCTGGTCGAGCAGGTTCTTGATACCCGGCTCCTTGTCGGTGAATTCATGGAAGCCGTCATGGCGGTCATGCGCCGGCTGGGTGCCCATGCCGCCCCAGATTTCGACGACGTTGCCGGCGGCCTTGCCCTTGCCGCCAAGCAGCTCGACGGCATATTCACCGGCAGCCCGGCCGATCAGCTTGTTGTCGCCGCCGACGAACTGCGTGTAGTCGTTGGTTTCGACGTTGCGGTCGAGCACGAAGACCGGGATCTTGGCATCGATCGCCTGCTGCACGACGCCGGTCAGGCCGGCGGACTCTTTCGGCGACACCAAGAGCGCATCGACCTCCTGACGGATCAGGTTTTCGACATCGGCGACCTGCTTCTCGGTCTTGTCCTCGCCGTCGGTTACGATCAGCTCGACTTCCGGATGCTTGGCCGCTTCGGCCAGGATGTCCTTGTTGAACTGGGCACGCCAGGGTTCGATGGTCGTAACCTGCGAGAAGCCGATTTTCCATTTCTTGTCCTGCGCGTGGGCACCGCTGGCAAGCATCGCGGTCGTGGTCAGGAGTGCCGCTGTCAGCGCGGCAAGCTTCAACAATTCACGTCGTTTCATTTCTTGTTTCCTCCAATATTCAGAGACGCGGTCTCTTGCGACGGCCGCTTTGCCGCGGCCGTTTCCTTGTGCGCTTGCCCACCGGGCAATCGCAGATAGAAGAGAAGATCGCCGGCATTGCGCTCCTGTACGAGCACGGTACCGATGATGATCATCCCCTTCAGCACCAGCTGAAGGTTCGAATTGATGTTGTGCAGCTGCAGGATGTTAGAGAGCAGCCCGAAGATCAGCACGCCGCAGAACGTCCCGGTGAGGCTGCCGCGTCCGCCCATCAGGCTGGTGCCGCCGATGACCACGGCGGCGATCGCGTCGAGTTCCAGCCCGGCGCCGGCGTCCGGCTTGCCTTGCCGGTATTGCGCGACATAGAGCACCGCCGCGATGCCGGCCAGCAGCCCCGAAACCGCGTAGGTGGCGATCTTGACGCGGCCGGCGGCGATGCCGGACAGCCGGGCCGCTTCCTCATTGCCGCCGATGGCATAGACATAGCGGCCAAACGGCGTGAAGCGCAGCACGGCGCCGTAGATCAGGATCGCGCCGAGGAAGAACAGGCCCGGCATCGGAATCACGCCGAACACCAGCGAGCGCAGCATTTCGAAATCGGCGGTGGCATTCGAGCCGGTGTAGACCGGCAGCACCGCATTGTTTTGGCCGGCGGTCAGCCGGGCGATGCCGAGCGCAGTGACCATCATCGCCAGCGTCACGATGAAGGGCTGCAGCCGCCCGGCGACGATGATGAAGCCGTTGAGCGCGCCGAACAGCAGGCCAACGCAAGGCGCCACCAGCAACACGCCGAGCACGCCGAATTTTGAGCCTACCTGGGGCAGCAGGAACCACAGCACCAGACTGCACAGGATCACCCCGACAATGCCGGGGGTAACCAGCCCACGAACGCTATCCAACCTGATGTCGTGCGTGGCCTGCGCGCCGGCGCGGGATTTTTCGATGTTCAGCAGGATGAAACGGGTGACGAGAATGCCGAGGCAAAGGGCTGCCACAGCAACTGTCGGCACCCCCAGCACCACCGCCGGCGTCACGCCGGGGACCGTCAGCAGCATGGCACAGACTACCGTGCAGATCGCCATCAGCGAGCCGACGGAAAGGTCGATACCGCCAGTGATGATTACCGCCGTCATGCCAGTGGCAATCAGCCCCGTGGTCGACACCTGGCGCAGCACATCGAGCAGGTTGCCGTAGGACAGGAAGATGTTGTTGCCCTTGGAGCTGATCGGCGAGCCAAGCACGCCGATCAGGAAGATTGCGATCAGGCCCCAATAGAGCTTCGTCCGGGACAGGATATGCAAAATGCTCATGCAGCAGGCCTCGTCATGGTCCGTCGCGGCGCTGCAAGCCGCATGATGGCCTCCTCGCTGGCTTGCGCGCGGGACAGGATTCCCGTCTGGCGGCCATCGGCCATGACCAGGATACGGTCGGAAAGATGCAGCAGCTCCGGCAATTCCGAGCTGACGACGGCGATCGCCAGCCCGTCTCGCGCCAGCTTGAAGATGAGATCGTAGATTTCCCGCTTGGCGCCGACATCGATGCCGCGCGTCGGCTCGTCGAGCAGCAGCACCCGTGGCCTCGTCGCCAGCCATTTGCCGATGACGACCTTCTGCTGGTTGCCGCCGGACAGCGTGCCGGCCGGCTGCTCGACGGTTTCGCAGCGAATACCGAGCGCCTTGACGGCGTCCCGTGCCAGCCCTTGCTCGCCGGCCAGCGAGCGCAGGCCGAACCGCGCCAGCGCGCCGACCAGCGGCAGCGCGACATTGTCGGTGATCGAGGCCTCGAGATGCAGGCCTTGCGTCTTGCGGTCTTCTGTGACCAGGGCGATGCCGAGCCGGCGCGCATCGCGCGGCGAACGGATTTCTACTGCCTCGCCATCGAGCCTGATCTCACCGCCAGCACGTCCTCCGCTGGACCCGAAGATCGTTTCCAGGATTTCGGTACGGCCCGAGCCCAGCAGCCCGCCGATACCGAGGATTTCTCCTGCGGCAAGATCGAAGCTGACGCCGTCGAGCACGGTGCGCCAGCCATGGCGATTGGGCTTCGATAGCGACAGCTCGCTTACGGAAAGGATGGTGTTGCCACCGGGGATGCGGTGCTCCTGGGAGGAAGCAAGCAGGTTTCGCCCGACCATCGCCGAAATTATGGCGTCTTCGTCGAGCTTGTCCATCGTCTGCGTCAGGACGTGGCGTCCATCGCGAAACACGGTGACCCGGCTGGCCAGATGCATGACCTCGTCGATGCGGTGCGAAATGTAGACGATCGCCACGCCGCTATCGGCGAGCTGGCGGATAATGCGGAACAGCCGCTGGCATTCGGCTGGCGACAGCGCCGAGGTTGGCTCGTCCATGATCAGAATGCGCGCC
Source organism: Mesorhizobium sp. LSHC420B00 (assembly GCF_000503055.1). Classification (GTDB taxonomy): domain Bacteria; phylum Pseudomonadota; class Alphaproteobacteria; order Rhizobiales; family Rhizobiaceae; genus Mesorhizobium. The sequence goes on from NZ_AYVY01000004.1 coordinate 81,653, forward strand.
GACATAGACAGCGCCTTGGCGATCTCGACCAGCTGCTGTTCGCCGACGCGCAAGGCACCGACGCGCGCATCCGGGTCGAGCTCGATGCCGAGCCTTTGCAAGAGCGCGCCGGCAGCGCGGCTGCTCGCCTTGCGGTCGACAATCAGCCCGGCGATCAGCTTCTCGCGGCCGAGAAAGATATTGTCCGCGACGCTGAGTTCGGGAACGAGGTTCAGCTCCTGGTGGATGATGGCGATGCCGGCGCGCTCGGCTTCGCGGACGCCGGCAAAGCGCACCGGATGGCCATCGATACTGACCGTTCCGTTATAGTCCGTATAGACGCCGGATAGTATCTTCATCAGCGTCGACTTGCCGGCGCCGTTCTCGCCCATCAGCGCATGGACCTCGCCGCGCCGCAGTTCGAAGCCGACATCGACAAGCGCGGCGATGCCGCCGAAGGACTTGGAGATGTGCTCGGCGCTCAGCACGATAGCCGAGCCGTCCGCCATAACGCCTTCCGCAGGGATGGAATTGCCGTGCTGCATGACAAGGACGGCCTCCCTCCGTCGTCACCGAACGCCTCAAACGCTAATCTAAACGTTTCGATCATGTCAAGCCAATATCTGGTGTCTAAGATTGTTCCATTTCAATTCTTGCGCAAAACCATAAGATTCCGTACGTATTGCTGCCGCGGAGTGGTGAAACGTTTCGAAAATGACAGCGTCAGGACGAAAAAAGCAGCGCAAATCCACTGCACCGACCATGCTTCACGTGGCCGAAGCGGCGCGTGTTTCCGTGGCCACCGTATCGGCGTTGATCAACGGCACCGCGACCGTCAGCCCCGAGCTCAGCCAGCGCATCGAACAGGCGATCCGCGACATCGGTTACAAGCGCAACGCCATCGCCCGCAGCCTCAAGATGGGCACCACACGCACCATCGGGCTCACCGTCCCACACATCACCAACCCGTTCTTTACCGACGTGGTTTCGGTGATCCAGCAGGCTTTCGACAGGGCCGGCTACGCCGTCATGCTGTGCTGCACCGACGAGCACCTGAACACGCAGGACGACCAGATCAGGCTGCTGCTCGACCGGATGGTCGACGGGCTGATCGTCGCGCGTGTCGGCGACGGCGCGATCCTCAAACGGATTGTCGACGACGCCAATGTGCCGGTCGTGCTACTCGACCGTGTTTGCCAGGGTGTCGACACCGATGCCGTCGTTCTCGACAATCAGCGCGCGGTGTTCGACGCCATCACTTATCTGATCGATCTCGGCCATCGGCGCATCGGCTACATCTCCGGCTCGTTCGATATCTCGCCGATGCATGACCGCATGGCGGGATACCGGGAAGCCCTCCAGACCGCGGGCCTGCCGGCCGAGCCCGAGCTCGTCCGCTTCGGCAATTTCCACGAAGTCGATGGCTACAACGCCACCATGCAGCTGCTTTCGCTGCACGACCGGCCGAGCGCCATCTTTTCGGCCAACAACCCGATGGTGATCGGCACGATGAAGGCCATCCGCGATATCGGCCTGTCCTGTCCGGAGGATATTTCGGTCGCCTGCTTCGACGATTTTCCGTGGTCGGATGTGTTCCGGCCGCAATTGACCACGGTCGCACAGCCGGTGCAGGCGATTGGCGAACAGGCGGCCAATCTGCTGCTCGACCGGCTCGCCGGCAACAGGGATGCGCCGCCGCGCAAGCTGACGCTCAAGGGACGCCTGATGATCCGCAATTCATGCCGGCCACTTGGCGCGATCGCACAAAGCGTCAGCGCGTAGCGCTTGGGCTCTGTTCAGAAACGTTGTAATGCCGGACGGACAGCGCTCCCTCTGTCCTGCCGACCCCGGCCCTTCGCAGCCGCTACGGGCGTTCGTCGTTCGAAAACCAAGCAATTGAAGGACGCGGCGCCGATCGAGCCAAGTGGGCAACAATCAGCCCGCCGACAAGCAGGAAAATCTTGGCAATCGAAGCATGTCGGATTAGGAATATGACGAGATGCGGCTGATCGCCTACACGGGCGCCGGCTTGAGTCATGTGCGTGAAATCGATCCTAATCGGGCTGGTACTTGCTGGGATGGTCGCATTCTTCGGCTGCACCACCGGCGGCGCATTAAAGACTTTCCCCTCGGCCTATGGCGGCCTCACCGACGCCGGTTTTCGCGTTCCGCCGGTTCCGATCTACAAGGTTGACCAAAAGTTCCATCGGCAGACAGTGCCTTATGCGACTGAAGAGGCGCCTGGCACCATCATTGTCGATACAGGAGCGAAGTTCCTCTACTACGTGTTGGGAGACGGTCAGGCGCTGCGCTACGGAATCGGCGTTGGCAAGGCGGGCTTCGAGTGGCATGGCACTGCTCACGTTGCGAGGAAGCGCGAATGGCCGGATTGGAGCGCGCCGTCTGCGATGATTGTGCGCGAGGAGAAGCGGGGCCGCATCATACCGGCTCATATGGAGGGCGGACTCATGAACCCGCTCGGGGCGCGGGCGCTCTATCTTTTCAACGAGAAAGGTGACACTGGATATCGCCTGCACGGTAGCCCTGAATGGTGGTCCATCGGCAAAGCTGTGTCGGCGGGCTGCATTCGCCTCATGAACCAGGACATCATCGATCTCTATAACCGCTCCACAATCGGCACCAAGGTGATCGTCATTTAGTAGACCCGCGTTTCCGTCTAACAGACGAGCATGACGGATCGAAAACTCTCCGCGTAAAGCGCGCGAACTGTTCGCGATGTCTTCGCACACCTGTTCGCGATGTTCCCTGCCTAAGGCCGGCCTTGCCCGCAACAGTGCCAAGTGGCGAACCAGCTCTCAGGCAGCTTCCGACAGCGATTTGTGGGCGTCGGTCAGTATCTCGAACGAGCGCACCCGCGCCGCATGCTCGAAAATCTGCGCTGTGACCATCAGTTCGTCGGCGCCGGTGCGGCGCACGAATGCCTCGATGCCTTGCCTGACCGTTTCGGGGGAGCCGACGACGGCGCAGGAAAGCGCCTGGCCGAGCATGGTCTTGGCCATTGGATCGAGGTCGCGCTCATATCCTTCGACCGGCGGCGGCAATCGGCCGGGCCGGCCGGTGCGCAGATTGACGAAGGCCTGCTGCAGCGAGGTGAACAACAGCCGCGCCTCGGCATCGGAAGGAGCAGCGAAGACATTGAGGCCGAGCATCACATAGGGCTTGTCGAGCTGCTCCGAAGGCTGGAAGCGCGAGCGGTAGATCTCCAGCGCATGGTCGAGCTCGGCCGGCGCAAAATGCGAAGCGAAGGCGTAGGGCAGGCCGAGCGTGGCGGCAAGCTGCGCGCCGTAGAGGCTGGAGCCGAGAATCCAGATCGGCACCTTTTCGCCTTCGCCGGGCACCGCGCGGATGCGTTGGCCGTCTTCGGCTGGCTGGAAGTAACCGATCAGCTCGACGACGTCCTGCGGGAAATTGTCGGCGCCAGCGTCGAGGTTGCGGCGCAGCGCCCGTGCCGTGGGCATGTCGGTGCCGGGCGCCCGGCCGAGGCCGAGATCGATGCGGCCAGGATGCAGAGCGTTGAGCGTGCCGAATTGCTCGGCGATGACAAGTGGCGAATGATTGGGCAGCATGACGCCGCCGGCGCCGACGCGTATCGTCTTGGTGCCGCCGGCAACGTGGGCGATGACTACCGAAGTGGCGGCGCTGGCGATGCCGGGCATGTTGTGATGCTCAGCCAGCCAGTAGCGCTTATATCCCAGCCGCTCGGCATGACGGGCGAGATCGAGCGAATTGGCGAGCGACTGCGAAGCATTGCTACCTTCGACGATCGGCGACAGGTCGAGAACGGAAAGAGCGGTCATCGGCGGGGATTCCTGTGGACCGGACGGATGTAGGAAGCCGTTGCCGGGGCGGCAAATTCAAAATGTTGATAGAGCGCTGTGCGCCCGACGGATGTGCAACCGATGCAAGGTCGTTGATATGCACACCAATCAGTGACGCTTTTGGGCTCTTAAGCCGCTACCTTTTTGGCTCGGAAATCTCTTCATCCTCGATTACCGCCGTGTGCTGCGCCGCGAGGAAATTGCCGACATGGCTGAGACCGTCGAAATGATCGCAGAATACCTTGATGACGACCAGCAGCGGCACCGCCATCAGCGCGCCGACGAAACCCCATAGCCACGACCAGAAGGCGATGGCGATCAGGATCGCCACGGCGTTGATTTCGAGACGGCGGCCGACCACCGTCGGCGTCACGAACTGGCCTTCGACGACGTCGCATAAGAGGACGAAGGCCGGCGCCAGCAGCGCATAGGAAATCGTGTCGAAGCTGATCAGCGCGATGATCGTGACCAGCGTGATGGTGGTCAGCGCCCCGATATAGGGCAGGAAATTGAGCAAGGCCGCTGCCGCGCCCCAGACCTGCGCGTTGGGCACGCCGAGTGCCCACAGGCCGAGCCCGATGACCACGCCGAGACATGTATTGATGACCGTGACAGTAAGCAGATAGTGCGAGATTTCACGCTCGACGTCATAGACTACGCGCAGCGCCCGCTTCTTTTCGCTTAGACTGGGGAAGGACTGGACGATCTTTTCATAGAACATCGTGCCCGAGGCGAGCAGGAACAGCGACAGGACGAAGACGATGGTGACGCTGGCGCCGGCCGACAGCACATTGCCGGCGGCCTGCGAGAGAATACCCGATGGCGCCATCGCCACCCTCTGAACGCCCGGCTCCTGGGACGTCTGTGTCAGGCCCTCGATCTGGCGCGAAATCTCCACGATCCGTTCGAACGGACGGCGCAGTTGTGCCAGACGTTCGGTAAGCTGCTGGCCGATCGTCGAGGTGTTGTTGATGAGGTCGATGACCGGGCCGCTGAGCAGATATCCCGCGACGGCGACGAGGCAAAACGAAAGCAGCACCAGCAGTGTCGCCGAAATGACATCGGGCATGCCATGCTTGCGCAGGAAGCGAACGATCGGCGTCAGCGTCAGCGCCAGCAGAAAAGCCAGAATGACCGGCATGAAGAAGGCGCGGGCGAAGTAAAGCGCGTAGATCGCCATGAGGATGAAGATGCCGACGAGCAGCGAACGCATCAGATGCGCATCCGCCCGCGCCTCGACGCGCGAATCCGGGCTTTCGGCAGCGCTTGCGCCCGAAGCGGCGGGTTCGGCCTTCATTCTGACCCTCGGCGGCACACCGCGATTGGTGTAGACCGTTGGCGAAAACGCCTCTGCGGCTTCAAGGTTCCGTTAGCCGGCGTCACCGGCAAGGCCGCCTCGCGGCTTTGCTGGTGAATCAGGCAACCGGCGCTGCCGCGGCGACGGCCTTCGCAGTTTCCCGGCGCACGATCGGCGCCACCTTGGTGCCGTAGAGTTCGATAGCCTTCATGACCTTGGCGTGCGGCATGGTGCCGATCGCCATTTGCAGCAGGAAGCGGTCGTTGCCGAATATCCTGTGCTGGGCAATGATCTTGTGCGCCACCTGTTCTGGATTGCCGACGAACAGGGCGCCGTTCGGGCCGCGCGATTGGTCGAAATGAGCCCGCGACGTCGGCCCCCAGCCGCGCTCGCGGCCGATGCGGTTCATCACTTCGGCCTGCGGCCTGTAGAAATCGTCGGCTGCCTGGTCGGCGGTGTCGGCGATGAAGCCGTGCACGTTGAGGCTGGTGGCAAGGCTCGCCGGATCGCTGCCGGCCCGCCTGGCTGCATCCCTGTAGATGTCGAACAGTGGTGCAAACCGCGCCGGTTCGCCGCCGATGATCGCCAGAGCCAGCGGCAACCCGAGTACGCCAGCCCGCGCCGCCGATTGCGGCGTACCACCGATCGCGACCCAGATCGGCAATTTGTCCTGAAAGGGCCGGGGATAGACGCCGCGATCGTTGATCGGCGCGCGCAGACTGCCCGACCAGGTCACCTTGACATGATCACGGATGGCGAGCAGCAGGTCGAGCTTCTCGGCAAAGAGCTCGTCATAGTCTTCGAGATTATAGCCGAACAGCGGAAAGGATTCGATGAACGAGCCGCGCCCGGCCATGATCTCGGCCCGGCCGCCGGACAGAAGATCGAGGGTGGCAAACTGCTGAAAGACGCGCACCGGATCGTCGGAGGACAAAACGGTGACCGCGCTGGTCAGCCTTATGCGCTTGGTTCGTTCGGCAGCCGCCGCCAGCGCCACCACCGGAGCGGAGGCAGCATAGTCGGGACGGTGGTGCTCGCCGAGACCAAAGACGTCCAGCCCGACCNGAGCTCGATCTCCTCGATCAGGTTGCGCAGCCGCTCATGCGCACCGATCGCACCGGGACCCGGTTCCGGGCTGACGTCAGCGAAGGTGTAGAGACCGAGTTTCATAGTGGTGTCATCCTAGCGTTTTGTCTTGGCGCTACAGGTAGCGATCAGTCCGCTGCGCCGCCAGAGGCCTGGATGGTGAACAGTGCGGGTGGCTTTCAGCCGAATTCGATCGAAATGGCGTCTCCCGGTTGCAACAGATCAGAATTTCATGGCTGGCATACCGTTTTGGCGCTTGAACTCTCGGTTTTCACGCGTATGTAAGCCTCGCAAATTGACTCCAGGGAAGTGGACTTGGCTATCTACAGGGAAAAAGACGTTTTCGAGCGGCGCAATGCCGCAAACGAGGCAAAGAAGGCGCTTCTGGAGCGCTTCAAGGCAAAGCCGGCGGCAGATGATCCAGCGGTGCTGGCACGACAGGCCGAGCGCAAGGCAATCCTCGAGGCCCGCGCGATACGCGAGGCCGAAAAGGCCAGGCTGAAGCAGGAAAAGCTGGCGCGCGAAGCGGCCGAAAAGGCCGAGCGCGAGGCAGCTGCCGAAGCGGCACGCATTGCCGCCGAAGAGGCAGCACAGGCCGAAGCGAAGATCCGGGAAGCTGAAGAGAACGAGCGCATCGCCCGTTTTCTTGCCGACGAGGCCGAACGCAAGGCCAAGCGTGACGCACGCTATGCCGCGCGCAAGCAGCGCACCGGCAGGACGCCGCCCGGCTTCTCCGCCCGATAGCGCCTTCCGGCGCTGATCAGCCGAATTCAAGAATCAGGGCCGCCTTGCAGCGGCCCTGAAGGCGTTTGGTCTGTCGGGCCGACTTAAGCCGCGAGCTTCAGTCCCATGATGCCGCAAACGATGAGCGCGATGCAGGCCAGCCTGATCGCGGTCGCCGGCTCCCCGAGCAGCCATATCCCCAACAGCGCCGTGCCGACGGTGCCGATGCCGGTCCATACCGCATAGGCTGTGCCGACCGGCAGTGCCTTCAGCGCCAGGCCGAGCAAGGTCAGGCTGACAATCATCGAGGCTACCGTCAGGACGGTTGGCAGCGGCTTCGAGAATCCGTCGGTGTATCTTAGGCCGATCGCCCAGCCGATCTCGAACAGGCCGGCGAAGAACAGGAAAATCCACGACATCGGAACGCTCCGTTTCGATGGCTCCCGGCCGATCTCTTGAAAGCGCAAAAACTATCTTCGCCGCATCCATATGGGATGCTCGTGCGCTTAATGAACAACAATACCGGCCGCATTTGCGGCCGGTCGAAATAAGCCAAAACGGTAGCTGTGGCCCTACTTGTCCTTCAGCTTCATCGCCTTCACCGGCGGTGCCTTCAGGGCCGGCGCCGGAGCGGGTTTCTTCGCGTCCTTCTTCGGCTTGCGGGCTTCCTTGCCTGCCTTCATCGCACCTTTAGCCATGATTCGTTCCTCCGGTTGATGTCTGGCGAAGTGAAACAAGAGAAAACGCTAGACTGCAAGAGGCCGCTGCCGTGCAGTCGCCTTGGCCGATGGCTGTCAACCGGTTTCTAATTCCCTCGTAAACCGCAGCGGTCCGTGCGATGGTCCTCTTCGCACTGCAGCATCAGCCCTTGCGTTTCGCCGGCTGATGATCGCGCAGTCCGGTCAGGACGACAATGCGGATCCACATCGGTTGCCAGATGAGCTTCGACTTCCCGCAGGAAACACCGCTGATCGCGATGCTCAACGTCCATTATTCGCGCGCATCCGATCTCGAGCGGCCGGACTTCCTGACGTCGAACCCGCCGGTGCCGATCGAAAGCTATCGCGACAGTTTCGGCAATTGGTGCAACCGTCTCGTTGCGCCGGCCGGGCGCTTTGCGTTCGGCACGGACGCGGTCATCCGCGACCCCGGCTCCTTCGAGACGCGCGAGCTGACGGCATGGCAGCATGAGGTGCGCGATCTGCCGTCGGAGACGCTGCTGTTCCTGCTGCCCAGCCGCTATTGCGAGAGCGACGTGCTGGCGAACGAAGCCTGGCGGCTGTTCGGCAATACCCCGCTCGGCATCCCGCGCGTCCAGGCGGTCTGCGACTTCGTCCATAACCATATCGTCTTCAACTATTTCAATGCACGGCCGACACGCACCGCAGCCGAAGCCTATCGCGAGCAGAGTGGTGTGTGCCGCGACTTTGCCCACCTCGCAGTCGCCTTCTGCCGCGCCCTGAACATCCCGACCCGCTACTGCACCGGTTATATCAGCGATATCGGCCTGCCAAAGCCGTGGTCGGACATGGATTTCGCCGCCTGGATGGAGGTCTATCTCGGGGGCCGCTGGCACGCGTTCGACCCGCGCAACAACGCGCCGCGCATCGGCCGCATCCTGATTGCCTCCGGACGCGATGCCGCCGATGTCCCACTCACCCACATTTTTGGACCGGGCGCGCTGGCTGGCTTCAAGGTCTGGACGGAGGAGGTCATCGAATAGCCTCTCGCGCTGCCCTTTTGAACAACTCGACACTTCGGGCGTTGTTCGAGCTGTGGAGCGTGGGCGTGCTCCGCTAATCTCGGTGCATCAACCAAGGCAGCACACCATGGCGGCGCATGGCGGGTCGAAAAAAGTGATCCATGCGGCGCTCGCCGGCAATCTTGCGATCGCCCTGACCAAATTCGCCGCTGCCTTGTTCACGGGCAGCTCGGCAATGCTCTCGGAAGGCGTCCACTCGCTCGTCGATACCGGCAATGGCAGCCTGCTGCTTTACGGCATGCACCGCGCCGCCCGGCCGGCCGATCGGACGCATCCGCTAGGCCATGGTCGCGAGCTGTATTTCTGGAGCTTCATCGTCGCGCTCCTCGTCTTTGCACTGGGCGCCGGCATATCGTTCTACGAAGGCGTGACGCACATCATGGCGCCGGAGCCGATTGCCAACGCAAAGGTGAACTACGCTGTACTTGGCCTTTCCTTCCTGTTCGAAGGCACCTCCTGGCTGGTGGCGCTGAACGAGTTCCGCCACCAAAAAGGCAGCCACGGCTGGCTCGAGGCGGTGCAGCTCAGCAAGGACCCGAGTGTCTACACCGTACTCTTCGAGGACAGCGCGGCACTTCTCGGCCTCGTTGTCGCCTTCGCCGGCATATTGGCGGCGGAACTGCTGGACATGCCGAAGCTCGACGGCGCCGCGTCGATCGGCATCGCGCTGATCCTGGGCGCGACCGCGATCTTCCTGGCCCGCGAAAGCAAGAGCCTGCTGCTCGGCGAGCCGGCCTCGCCCGAGGTGCAAATGAAAGTGCTGGCCATTGTCCAGCAGGACCCGGCGGTGCAGCGGGCAAATGGCGTACTGACGCTCCATATGGGGCCTCAGGAGATCGTCGCCGCTCTGAGCATCGAGTTCGAGGACCACTTGTCGGCGCCCGAGATAGAGACCTGCGTCGAACGCCTCGAGACACGGCTGAAGGCGGAGATGCCGGAGGTCACGCGCCTGTTCGTCAAGCCGCAGACCACCGGCACCTGGGAACGGCGGAGCAAGGCCTTGGCGGCGTCCGGAGGGGAGCCGGCCTGAGGAAAATGGCTGCGCCATCGGGCAGTCCCGGTTATGATTGCGCGCAAAAGCTCCAGGAGGAACGAAGATGAAAATCGACGGCGGGTGTCATTGCGGCGCCATTACTTACGAGGCCGAGGTCGATCCGGAAAAGACCACCATTTGTCACTGCGTCGATTGTCAGAAGCTAACCGGAACGGCCTTTCGCGTCACCGTGCCGGCGTCCGAGGACAATTACACGATCACCAAGGGCGCGCCGAAAATCTACATCAAGACCGGTTCGAGTGGTGCCAAGCGCGCTCAGGCATTTTGCGGTGAGTGCGGCTCGCATCTCTACGCCACGTCGGCGGGCGCGGGACCGAAGGTTTACGGCATCAGGGTCGGCACGGCATGGCAGCGCGATCAACTGGTGCCGAGAAAGCAGATCTGGCATCGCTCGGCGCTGCATTGGCTGCCGGAATTCGAAGGCACAACCATCATCGAGGAGCAGTAGCGCCAGACCGGGCGAAGCCTCGGCTCCGGTTCCGGCGTAGCTCTCAATCGTCGCCTTCGACGACCCTTAGCCTCAGCTGCCCGGTTTTCGAATCGGCAACACGCGCGCTGCTTTCCGCTTTTGCTCCGCTGCCATTCGACCCAGCGGTGTCCTCCGCCGGCTGCACGCCAAACTCCAGCGCCTCGATCTTTTGTCCGCGCCTGGTCACCTTCGATGTCGAGACGAGGATGTCCTCGATATCCTTGGCCGATTGACCGAAATGCGTCTGCAATTTGCGCACCCGCTCGTCGAGCCGAGAGACGTCTTCCATCAGCCGGATGACCTCGCCCTGGATCAGGTGCGCCTGCTCGCGCATACGGGCATCCTTGAGGATCGCCTGGATGACCTGGATCGACAGCATCAAAAGCGATGGCGAGACGATGACGATCCGCGATCGATGCGCCTTTTGGACAACGGCCTCGAAATTCTCGTGGATTTCGGCGAACACCGATTCCGAGGGCACGAACATGAAGGCAGTGTCCTGCGTCTCGCCCTGGATCAGGTATTTTTCGGAAATATCCCGGACATGCACCTCGATGTCGCGGCGGAAAGCCTGAGCGGCGGACTTCTGCAGGTCGGCGCCTTCGGCGGCACGGATGGCATTCCAGGCCTCGAGTGGAAACTTTGCATCGATGGCAAGCGACGGTGCGCCGTTCGGCATCTTCACCAGGCAGTCGGGCCGGCTGCCATTCGACAAGGTCGCCTGGAATTCATAGGCGCCGTGGGGCAATCCGTCGGCGACGATGGCTTCCATACGCGACTGGCCGAAGGCGCCGCGCGTCTGCTTGTTGGAAAGGATCGCCTGCAATTGCACGACCTGGCCGGCCAGCGACTGGATGTTGCCTTGCGCGATATCGATGACCGCCAGCCGCTCCTGCAGCTTGGCGAGGCTCTCATGCGTCGATCTCGTCTGCTCGGTCATGGTCTGGCCGAGGCGGCCGGTCATGGCGTCGAGGCGCTGGCCGATCGACTGGGTCAGTTCGGCCTGACGCGCCCCGAACACTTCGGCGATAGCGCCCATACGGCCCTGCATTTCCGCCTGGCTTGCCAAGATGCCGGCCATCCGCACCTCGGCGTCGCGGGCGTGGTCGGCGGCTTCGGCGGCCGCCATTGCACGCGCCTTGGCCGATCGCCAGAGCGCAATGACGAGCGCCACGAACAGGCCGAGGAACAGCATTGCGCCGAAACCCAGGGCATGGCCGAGCGTGATCGTGGTGGCGCCGAGGCGGGCGACAGGTTCGGACAGGATGGTGGCCAGATCGTTCATGCCGACAGCATAGATGATTCGGTCTGGCGGCACAGATCAAAACGTGAACGACCAGAAGGCGTCCCGGTTGACGCTTTTCCTGCGAGGTCTTAGGTGAGACGCCATGTCGATCAAGCCGCTTATCATCCTCCCCGATCCCGTCCTGCGTCAGGTTTCAAAACCGGTCGAGCGTGTCGACGGTGATTTGCGTAAACTGGCCGGCGACATGCTGGACACCATGTATGACGCGCCCGGCATCGGCCTCGCGGCGATCCAGGTCGGCGAACCCTTGCGCTTGCTGGTGATCGACCTCGCCAAGGAGGACGAGACGCCGGCACCGCACGTCTTCATCAATCCCGAAATCCTCGACAGCTCCGACCAGCGTTCGGTCTACGAGGAAGGCTGCCTGTCGATCCCGGATTACTATGCCGAGGTCGAGCGTCCGGCAGCGGTGCGGGTGAAGTATCTCGATCGCGACGGCAAGCTGCAGGAGATCGAGGCCGAGGGGCTGATGGCGACCTGCCTGCAGCATGAGATCGACCACCTAAACGGCGTGCTGTTCATCGACCACATCTCCAAGCTGAAGCGCGACATGGTGGTCAAGAAATTCAAGAAGCTCGCCAGGGACAAGGCGCCGGGCAAGATGGTGGGATAGGGGTCGACGAATGCCCCTGCGTGTCATCTTCATGGGTACGCCCGAATTCTCCGTGCAGACGCTGCGAGCGATCGCCGGGGCAGGGCATGAATTGGCAGCCGTCTACACGCAGCCGCCGCGCGCCGCAGGCCGGCGCGGGCTCGAGCTGACGCCGTCGCCGGTGCAGCATGAGGCGGAGCGGCTTGGCATCGAGGTGCGGTCGCCGGTGTCGCTGAAGAGCGAGGCGGAGCAGCAGGCGTTCCGCACCTTGCGCGCCGATGTCGCCGTGGTCGTCGCCTACGGGCTGCTTCTGCCCAAACCTATTCTCGAGGCGCCGCGGCTCGGTTGCCTCAATGGCCACGCATCGCTATTGCCGCGCTGGCGCGGCGCTGCCCCTATCCAGCGCGCCATCATGGCCGGCGATACCGAGACGGGCATGATGGTGATGCGGATGGAGGAAGGCCTCGACACCGGGCCTGTGGCAATGGTTGAAAAATGCGCCATTGGACCGGACATGACGGCCGGCGATCTGCACGACCGGCTGATGATCCTGGGTGCTGCGCTGATGGTGCAAGCGCTCGAACGGCTCGAGCGGAATACGCTGACATTTACCACACAGGCGGAGGTGGGGGTGACCTACGCCAAGAAAATCGATAAATCGGAGACTCGCATAGACTGGCTGCGACCTGCCGGCGACGTGCACAACCAGATTCGCGGCCTGTCGCCCTTTCCCGGTGCATGGTGCGAGGCCGAAATCGGCGGCCGCATGGAACGGCTGAAACTGCTTCGCTCGACGCTCTCGCAAGGCGCCGGCGAACCGGGAGGAATTCTCGATGACCGGCTGACGGTTGCCTGCGGGTCAGGCGCGATCAGGCTGGTCGAAGTTCAACGTGCGGGCGGAAGGCCCATTGCCGCGCAGGAGTTTCTGCGCGGGGCCAAGCTCGAAAAAGGGATGAAATTGTCATGAGCATGATGTCCATACGCGCGGCGACGCCGCGGGACCGCGAGGCGATCCGCCTTGTCGAAGAACACGCATTCGGCCAGCAGGCGGAGGCCGGACTGGTCGACGCGCTGGTCACCGGCGGTGATGCCGTCGTCGAACTGGTGGCGGACGAAGACGGGCAAGTGGTCGGCCATATCCTGTTTTCACGGCTCTTCGTGCAGAATGGCGGCAAGAGCTTCCCGGCAGTCGCGCTGGCGCCGCTGGCAGTCGAGCCGTCGTTCCACGGCACCGGCATCGGCGGTGCCCTGGTCCGCGAGGCTCATATCCGCCTGAAAGCCGCCGGCGAGACGCTCGCTGTGGTGCTCGGCGATCCGGCCTACTATGGCCGCTTCGGCTACAGCCGCGCCCGTGCAGCGAAATTCGAGAGCGACTACCAAGGCGAGGCTTTGCAGGCGCTTGCCTGGGACGAGGCGCCGGAGACCGGCAGGCTGGTCTACGCCTCGGCCTTCGGCTCAGCCCTCGCCGCCTGATTTCGCCTCGATCCGGGAATGCCGCGTTTTCGCCTCGACATCGAATATGACGGCAGTCTCTTTGCCGGCTGGCAACGCCAGGCCAATCAGCCTTCGGTGCAGCAGGCGATCGAGCAGGCGATCGAGAAGTTCTGCGGCGAGCAGGTCTCTCTGCGCGCCGCCGGCCGCACCGATGCCGGTGTCCATGCGACCGCTCAGGTGGCGCATGTCGATCTGGTCAAGGCATGGCCCGGCGACAAGGTGCGCGACGCCGTCAACGCGCATCTGCAAGCGGCCAAGGCGCACATCGCCATCCTGAAGGCCGCCGTCGTGCCGGATGGCTTCGATGCGCGTTTCTCGGCGATCGGCCGCCACTATCTCTACCGTATCGTCAACCGCCGCGCGCCAGCAGCGCTCGACAAGGGTAAGATCTGGTGGGTACCGAAGCAGCTCGATGCCGCCGCCATGCACGAAGCGGCAAAAGTGCTGCTTGGCCGGCATGATTTCACCACCTTCCGCTCGACCCAGTGCCAAGCCACCAGCCCGGTCCGCACGCTCGACCGGCTGGATGTCAGCCGGGCGGGCGATTTCATCGAAGTCCGCGCTTCGGCGCGGTCATTCCTGCACAACCAGGTGCGCTCGATGGTCGGCTCGCTCAAACGTGTCGGCGAAGGCGGCTGGGCCATTGCCGACCTCAAGGCCGCGCTCGAGGCGCGCGACCGTGCGGCCTGCGGTCAGGTGGCGCCGCCCGACGGGCTGTTTCTAGTCGGCGTCGATTATCCGACGCCTGGCTGATCCGGCACGCTGATACCGAGCAGCGCCTGCAGGCCGAACAGGACGATCAGCGACGCCACGAACATGCCGGCAAAAACAGCGCTGCCGACAGCCGCACCCCTGCCGATGGCAACGTTGGTCATCCGCCAGGTCAATACCATTGACAGCGCGAACAGCAGCAGCGACACCAGCCCGGAGACTTCGTTGGCCGATGTCAGGAAAAGCCGGATCAACGCCGATGGCAGCATCATCCAGGCGATGATCGCCGAGGCCCAGTTGCTGGCGACGACATAATGGACGAAACGGCTGCCGACGCCGACCCGCGGCGCGACCAGGGCCAGGCCGATGAGCGGCAGCACCCAGGCGCCGATATCGACGGTGGCCAGCCGGATCAACATGCTGAAACGGCCGACGAATGCGTCGGGATCGCCGATCTCGTTGGCAATGCCGACCCAGCCGACGATCAATGCCGGCGCCGCGACGACGATGGCAAAAAAGGAGTTCCAGAAACCGTCCGCCGAAAGGTCGAGCAGGCGAAATCCGTCGGCCTTGCCGAGCATCAGCCGCCAGGCGCCGGCAAGCGAAGCATAGGTTTCATCCGCTGAAAGCATCACTAGGATATGTCCTGCGCAAACCAGTCTTCAACGAAGCGCAGATAAATCTGCGTCAGCGTCTCGAGATCGGCAATCGCCACACGTTCGTCGACCATGTGCATGGTCTTGCCGACCAGGCCGAATTCGACCACCGGACAATAATCCTTGATAAAGCGGGCATCGGAGGTGCCGCCGGAGGTGGAGAGCGCCGGCTTCCTGCCGGTCACCGCTTTGACCGAACCGCCAAGCGTCTCGATCAGCCTGTCGTCGCGTGTCAGGAAAACATGGCACGGCCCGTCGCGCCAGACGATCTCGTAGTCGACCGGCGTCTTCTTGCCGGCGCGGTATTTCTTGCGTTTCGCCGCCCGGTCGAGGCGGTTGTGGATCTCGGCCTGGATCGTCTCGGCGGTCCATGTGTCGTTGAAGCGGATATTGAAGGTAGCTGCTGCCTTCGCCGGGATGACGTTGGTGGCGGGATTGCCGACATCGATGGAGGTCACCTCAAGATTCGTCGGCTGGAAATCCCTTGTTCCGTTGTCGAAGACGGGGTGCAGCAAGGCGTCGACCAGCGTCACCAGGCCGCGCACCGGATTGTCGGCTAGCTGCGGATAGGCGGCGTGGCCCTGGCGGCCGTTGACGACGACCGTGCCCGATAGCGAGCCGCGCCGGCCGATCTTGATCATATCGCCAAGCGCGTCGGGATTGGTAGGCTCGCCGACGATCGAGGCATCCCATTTCTCGCCTTTGGCGGCCGCCCATTCGAGCAGCTTCGTCGTGCCGTTGATCGCCGGGCCTTCCTCATCGCCGGTTATCAGCAGCGAGACCGACCCCTTCGGGCCGCCCTTCTGCTCGACATGTCGCGCCACCGCCGCGACGAAACAAGCAATGCCGCCCTTCATGTCGACGGCGCCGCGGCCGAACATCTCGCCATTGGCGATCTCGGCGCCAAAGGGCGGGTGCGTCCAGGCTGCCTCGTCGCCCACCGGCACCACGTCGGTATGGCCGGCAAACATCAGATGCGGGCCATTGCCGGAACGCCGCGCGTAAAGGTTCTCGATGTCCGGTGTGCCGGCTTCGGAAAACACCGGTCGCTCGACCGCAAAGCCGAGCGGCTTCAACATCGCCTCCAGCGCGCGCAGCGCACCGCCTTCGGCGGGCGTCACGGAAGCACAGCGGATGAGTGCAGCGAGATTTCTAACCGGATCGGTAGGCAGCATCATGGGCAAAAGCGATAGTCGAAAGCGCAAGGTCTGTCACGGCCAGACGTGAGGGCCAGCCATGCCGCCGACATTATGGTTTTCATGTCGTATAATTGCGGCAAGGTCTCTCGACCAGAACAGGGCCATCGCATGGTCACGCGTGGCAAGACGATCGTAATCGCCGGTGCCGGCAGTATCGGCTGCTACGCCGGCGGCTGCCTGATACTTGCCGGGCGAAAGGTGTTTCTGCTGGCGCGACCGCGCGTCGAGAAGGCCCTGCAAGAAGCTGGATTGCGCATCACCGACCCTGACGGCCGCGACCGTTCTGTCAAACCGGACGCATTGTCGGTCACCGCCGATCCGGCGGTAGCATTCTCCGATGCCGATGTCATTTTGGTAACGGTCAAGAGCGGCGCGACGCAAGACATGGCCGGGCTGATTGCCGCCCATGCCCGACCGGACGTGGTGATACTCAGCCTGCAGAACGGCGTCGACAATGCCGATAAATTGCGAGCCCATCTCACCGCCCAGCCGGTGCTCGCGGGCATGGTGCCGTTCAACGTGGTCCAATCGCCGGAGGGCGAATTGCCGCTTCGCCTGCACCGCGCCAGCGGCGGCAAAGTGATGATCGAACAGGGCTCGGCGGGCCTTGACGAACTGCTTGATGTCGAGGGGTTTGCCGTCGCGACGCATGGTGACATCGACGCGGTGTTATGGGACAAGCTGCTGCTCAACCTCAACAACGCGCTGGTGGCGCTTTCCGGTCTGCCGCTGGCGGCAGAGCTTGCCGATCGCCGCTGGCGGCTGATCCTGGCCGGTCAGATCGACGAAGCATTGGCGGCAATGACGGCGACAGGCATCGAACCCGCTCGCATCGCCGGCCTGCGTCCCGCACTGCTGCCGAAGTGCTTCGCCTGCCCGACGGGCTGTTCAAGTTCTTGGCGCGGCGGATGCTTGCCATCGATCCGGCCGCGCGTTCGTCGATGTGGGATGACCTGCGGCGCCGCCGGTCGACGGAGATCGGCGAACTGCAAGGCGCGGTCCTGCGTTTGGCCGAAAAGGCCGGCACGCCGGCGCCTTTGCTGAAGCATGTCACTGCACTGGTGCGCGCGGCCGAGCAGGAGAGGCGCGGATCGCCTTGCTTGCCGCCGGAAGCTGTCGCTGCGACCGTCAGATCGTAGCCCGCACAGGCGCCCAATAACGGCCCTTGCCGGTGCGCTTGGCTTCGTAGAGTGCATGGTCGGAACAGGTGAGCAGGATTTCCGGATCGCCGCCGTCGGCGGGTGCAAAGGCGCTGCCGACGCTCAAGCCGACATGGATGGCGGAACCGACCCCGAGGTCGAAAGGCACCGAGACCTTTTCGATGGCCCGCTTTGCCAGATAGGTGGCCTCGATCTCCGAGGTTGCGGGCAAAAGGATGACGAATTCGTCGCCGCCGATACGGAAGACCACGTCCCCCGGCCGGAAGCCGCGCTTCAATCGTTCGGCCACCTTGCGCAGCAGCACGTCGCCGACCGCATGACCAAAACGGTCGTTGACCTGTTTGAAGCCGTCGAGGTCCATGCTGAGCACGGCAAACGGCTTGCCGCCATTGGCGGCCGGCGCCGCAAGGTCGCGGCACATGTCGCGCAATTTTTCCTGCAGGAAGATGCGGTTTGGCAGGCCGGTCAGCGCGTCCTTGATCGCCAGGTCGCGATTGTCCAGCTCGGCGCGGATCATGCGGGCGTTGATTGCGTGGTTCTGAAGCAGCACGATGATGACGCCGGCCACATAGAACGGCGTTTGAATTCCGACGATCGGCATTCCGGGCGCTGCGGAAAACAATGCACCGACCACGTAAGGCAGGCTTACGGCCAACATGACGAATATGGCGAAGCGCGGGGTGGCCGCATTGCGTGACGACACCACGCCAACGACACCTGCGACATTCAAGGCGGCAAGTACGGAAAGCGCCATATTCCCGCTGGCAACACAGCCATAGCAGCCGAGGCCGAAAACGACCGACCATACACCGCTGGCTGCCATCAGGCCCGCCAGCGGCCCTTTCGAGCCGCGCCTGCGGGCCTGCTCGCATTCCCGCATCAGCAGAACGCGGACGACGAAAAGCATCAGGTCGGCTGCGATCCAGGCGTAGGGCCACCAATCCTTCGTGGCAAGTGCGGCGCTGACCGCAACCACCAGAACGCTGATGGTGCCGAACAAGACTGCGAATTTGCGGTCGAAAGTGGTGTCGAGAAGCCGGGCGCGGACGGCTTCCGGTTCCAATCTCATCGGCGAAGAGAACCAGGCAAACAGGCGAGCGGCGGCGCTCCACGTTTTGCGCGGCTCCTTGGTGGTCAGGGATAGGTCGCTTGCCAGTCGAGCGCTCCGTGCCGGTCGACACAGTTTTCGCCGGCATGCTGGGCCAGGGTGATTAACATTCGCTTAGAGCGTCCGGCGCAAAACCGGGGTTTCGGAACTCCCCCCTCTGCCGCTCTAGCGGATCTGCCGCCGGCTCGCGGGTCTTAGCTTGCCGGCCCCGGTCGTCTGCGGACTGCAGGCCGACGCGGCGGACCCGGCTCGGGATCGGTTTTCTTCGCATGTGCCGGCTGCCCATGAGGGGTTTCGATCAGCGTGATCTTCTGCCAGATCTTTCGCGACAGGTTCGACGCCAGGTTCTCGATGTCATTGACCCCATCGATGACCACGGCGTCATTGACCGACTGGGCAAACAGCGCGGCGATCTTGCCGGTGATCGACAACATTTCGGAGCAATAGTCGAGATAGCGGGCAAGGTCGGCGGCGTTGGTGATGCGGGCTGGCGAATGTGCAGTCGGCTTGAAACTGGCTGAAAGTGCTGCCGGATCCTTGGTCAGCTGGTGCATGTCGATGACGTGGATGAGCGACCGCAGCCCGTGGAGTTGGCGGAACACCCGCTTGCGCTTGATCCGCTCCTCGGAGCGGATCAGGGCCAGGAAGCCCAGCACGGCGAGGATGATCATGTTGAGGGAGGCTTCGATGCCTTGCACCGACTGGAAGGCATCGTGGTTTCCCGAGATGCGGCCGAGCGGCAGGATTGTGCCGACGAACAGGAACATCAGCGCTCCGACGACGAAAGCGGCGATGATGAGGCCGCGCAGCCACCAGATCGGCGCCTCCAGCGCCTTGGCTGCCTTTGCCAGATCGCGCGACAGCGACACGAGCTCGGCGGCGACGCCGCGCAGGCCTGCATCGGGAAAGCGCTCGGCGACGCGCTCNATCCGCGATTGCCGCACCAAAGCGCTCGGCGACGCGCTCTTCCAGCCGTTCGGCGGTTTCGAGGATCAGTTTCGAATCAAGCGAGCGGTAGCGCATGACGAAATGTCCGATTGGCGCTCAGGGTTCGGCCGGTGCGTTGGTGCGCTTGCCGTAGCGGTTGGGGCCTGGGTCACTTTTGAAAAAAGCCAGGATAAAAAGCAGGACGAAGCCGATAATGAGAGAGATCAATGCGTAATAGGCAGGCTTGCCGAAATCATGGAACCGCTTCGCCGTTAGCGCAAAGGTCGACCATGTCGAGACGAACACAGCGATCCATAAGGCGAGCGCCCAATACTGGCTCGCGGCAGTGCCTAACGGCGTTCGCGCGAACTGGTAGAGCAGAAAGAGTTGAACGATGACCGGCAAGAGGCCAGCCAAAACATAAGCGCTCGGATTCACCCGCCCAGAAAGGCTGAAGAAAAGCCATAGGAATTGAGGTTTGTCAGTCAACCCGGTGCATCCGTTCTCGGGAGATCAATCGCGCAGCAATTCGTTGATCGAGGTCTTGGAACGGGTTCTTGCGTCGACCCGCTTGACGATGACGGCGCAGTAGAGGCTGGGGCCGGGCTCGTTGTTTGGAAAAGGCTTGCCCGGCAGTGAGCCGGCGACGACGACGGAATTGGCCGGCACTTCGCCGTAGAAGATCTCGCCGGTGGCGCGGTCGACGATCTTGGTCGATTGGCCGATGAAGACACCCATGCCGAGCACTGAGCCCTCGCGAACAATGCAGCCCTCGACCACTTCGGAACGGGCGCCGATGAAGCAATTGTCCTCGATGATGGTTGGGCCGGCCTGCATCGGCTCCAGCACGCCGCCGATACCGACGCCGCCCGACAGATGCACATTCTTGCCGATCTGGGCACAGGAGCCGACCGACGCCCAGGTGTCGACCATGGTGCCGCTATCGACATAGGCGCCGACATTGACGAAGGACGGCATCAGCACGGCGCCCGGCGCGACATAGGCAGAGCGGCGCACGATCGACGACGGCACGGCGCGGAAGCCGGCCTTCTCGAAATCGACGGCGCTCCAGCCGTCGAACTTCGAAGGCACCTTATCCCACCATACCGCCTGACCGGGACCACCCTTGATGATCTCCATCGGGTTGAGCCGGAAGGACAGCAGCACCGCTTTCTTCAGCCACTGGTTGACGTGCCATTTGCCGTCGGCCTGCCGCTCGGCGACGCGGGCGACGCCCCGGTCGAGCAGGTCGAGCGCCGATTGGATGGCCTCGCGCGTCTGGCCGCGGGTTGCGGTCGAAATGGTGTCGCGTTCCTCGAAGGCGTTCTCGATGATCTTCTCGAGACTCGCGAGATCGGGCTTCGACATGAATTCGCTCCATTACCAAGCTGTTAAGGGCCGGCGCCTTAACCTGTTTGAAAGTCGCGCGGACCCTATGTGAAGGCTTGGGGAGGGTCAATCGCGGCAGCGTCACGGGACGGCGCAAGTGAATGATTGGACGGGTAAAGCAAATATGACTCCCATGGAAAAGGCGGGGTGGACGCCGCTACCGCATTCGGACGAGGATCTGGAGCGGTCGAAAAGCGTGCCGGACACGCCGCAAACGCGCGCGGAGACATATCGGCTGGCCTGGAACGACCCCGATTTCATGACGCGGCGCGAGTTGCGCGCGGTCAGGCTGCAGCTCGAACTGCTGAAACCGGAGATGATCCTGGCCGAGCGCGGCATCCAATCGACCGTCATCCTGTTCGGCGGCGCGCGCATCCCCGAGCCCGGCGGTGAAGCCTGGGCGGCCAAGAACGAGACGCAGAAGAAGAATCTCGAGCAAAACAGCAAATACTATGAGGAGGCGCGCAAATTCGCCCGCCTCTGCTCGCAGCAGTCGGCCACTTCGTACTATCGCGAATTCGTCGTGGTGACCGGCGGCGGGCCTGGCGTCATGGAGGCCGGCAATCGCGGCGCCGACGATGTTGGCGCGCCGTCGATCGGTCTCAACATCGTGCTGCCGCACGAGCAGGCGCCAAACGCCTACGTGACGCCGGAACTCTGCTTCAACTTCCACTATTTTGCGGTCCGCAAGATGCATTTCGTCATGCGTGCCAAGGCCGTTGCGGTGTTTCCCGGCGGCTTCGGCACGATGGACGAGTTCTTCGAGACGCTGACCTTGATCCAGACCGGCCGCATGGAACGCGTGCCGGTCATCCTGTTCGGCAAGGCTTTCTGGGCAAGGGCTATCGACCTCGACTTCCTCGCCGAGCAAGGCACGATCACGCCCGGCGACCAGGATATCATCGATTTCGTCGACACCGCCGATGAGGCCTGGGGGATCGTCAGCCGCTTCTATAAACTTTGACATGCAAGCAAGGACTTGAAGCGCGCCGGCTGCCTCAAGCGGGGACTTCGACGATCGCCGTGAGAAAGCCGGCGAGATCGTCGGTGACGAAGTCCACGTCGTCCTCGTTGGCCGGGTCGCGTTCCCAGATTTCCGAGAAGGTCGGCTCGAAATTGCGCGGCACCACCAGCACCGTGGTCATGCCTAGCGATTTCGGCACCGACAGGTTGCGGGCGAGGTCTTCGAACATCACCGCATTTTGCCCGGTGACGGCGTGGAGTTCGGCAAATTTCTCGTAGGATTGTCGCGCCGGCTTGGGGTTCAGCCCGGCTGCGACGATATCGAAAATGTCGTCGAAATGCTCGAGAATGCCCAGCTGCCGCGCGGTGCGTTCGGCATGCCGGCGATCGCCATTGGTGAAGATGAATTTGCGGCCGGGAAGCTGGCGTATGGCGGTGCCGAGGACGGGATCTGGCACCAGCCAGGAATAATCGATGTCGTGGACCTTCTCGAGAAAGTCGTCGGGGTCGATGCCGTGGCGCGTCATCAACCCGTTCAGTGTCGTGCCGTATTCCCGGTAGAGCTCCTTCTGCAGCTTGCGTGCTTCCTCGCGCGGCAGCGTCAGCAATTCTCCGACATAGGCGGTCATCTTCACATCGATCTGCGAGAACAGATTGGAATGGTGCGGATAGAGCGTGTTGTCGAGATCGAACACCCAGTCGGTGACATGGGCAAAGCGGGCGGGGTCGGGAAGCGTGGTCATACCGTCCTTATGGCACGAAACGATCTTTCTAACAGGAGGTTTATCCACAACCTATGCGCGCCCTGGGTGGTGAAAATGGTGCCGTGATTAAAATCTTAAGCATCGCCGAAAGGTGACATTCAGCGCTTGCTGGCACCAAGACGGACCAGTGGGAGCAAGCGATGAATCGCATATTTCTAAAGTCTGCCGCCATCGCTTTCGCCTCCGTCGCCGTCTCACTTTTGCTGACGCTGATCGTCGTGCCGGCAATGGGTTTTCCGATCAATCGCACCATCTGGTTGACGTCTACCGTATGCCCGCTGGCTCTTGCCTGGGGCGCCGGCGCCTATACGGTCTGGCAGGGCGAAAGGTTGAAGACCGCGCATCGCGAACTCGCCCGCGCCCATGCCCAGCTCGCGGCCGCCCACAGGCGCTTGGCGGAAAAGGCGAGCCGCGACGACATGACCGGCATGCTCAACCGCGAAAGTTTCTTTGCCGCCCTCGACGGCTCTCGGCGTAAATCCGATCGCGGGGCATTGCTGATCGTCGATGCCGACCATTTCAAGACCATCAACGACAGCTACGGCCATCTGATCGGCGACGAGGCGCTGCTCCTGATCGCAAGTGCGATAGAGCGTGGCGTGCGCAGCGGCGATGTCCTTGGCCGCATCGGCGGTGAGGAATTCTGCGCCTTTCTGATCGGCGCCACCGAACACGAAGCCAGGCGCGTCGCCGAGCGCATCCGCCGTGAAGTAGAGCGTATCCGTTTCCGGCCCGTCGACGAACGAACCGTTCCGCTGACGGTCAGTATCGGCGGGACCACCTGCGGCGAGGACGCCGCAGTGTCGGAGCTGATGCGCGCCGCCGACCAGCGGCTCTACGAGGCCAAGCATCGCGGCCGCAACCTGTCGATCATCGATCGTGACATTTCCGAAGCGGCGTGAGCTCAGCCCTAAGCCTTGTGCTGGAAAAATTCTACCTATCAGAATTCAACCGCGCCGCGGCCAGTGCTGTCAAAATCCGAAGATGGCGATGCGGAACAGCAGGGCAGCGGCCGCCAGCGCGACCAGTGCAATACCAAGGCCAATGGGAGAACCCCAGCCATACCATTCCATCGCCAGCTTGGCGTATTTGAATTCTTCGGCCGGTGTGAGTGGGCCGCGCGTCTGGTTCTGGTTCATTGTCCACTCCTTGCGTGCTGCGACAGGCCGTGCCTTGCGCCCGACGCAGCATATTACTATAATAGCCGTAATGTTAGGCAAATTGATAGTTAGATGATCGAAGTAAATTCGTCAAGCATGAATCGGGCCGACATGAAGACGGCCATCAGCCTCGCCATTATGGGCTGGCAGGACGCGACGCAGGCTTATGACGAGGCAGTAGGCGATAGGCTTGAGCTGAGTACGGCGGAACGCCATTGCCTGGCGCTGCTCTATGGCGGCCCGCAATCGGCTGGCGAGGTCGCGGCCGCAACAGGGTTGACGCCGGCCGCAGTCACCGCGCTGATCGACCGGCTGGAGGCGCGCGGCCTGCTGACACGAACGCGCAGCCTCGAGGACAGGCGCAAGGTGGTCGTAGAGGCGACGGAACTCACGCGAGAACTATCGGCGCGCTATTATGGTGCGATCGCGCAGGAGGGAGAAAGGGTGATCGCCACATTTAGCGACACCGAGCTGGCCACGATCCTTCGCTTCGTCACCGCATCGCTCGACCTTCAGCGCGACCAGCTTGCCCGGCTGAAAGCCGAGGCCCTGGAAACAGCCGACAGCCTATAGGCTCGCCGGGTCGAGCGCCGGCTCGCCTTTGCGGCGCGCCACGATCGCCGCAAGATCGGCGGTCTCGAAAGCATCACGCAGCACGTCGAAAGACGGCAGCACAAAATAGGCACGCTGGAACTTGTCGATCTCGTAGCCGGTGCGCATTACGGTTTCCAGGTCGAAGGGGACATCGTGCGCGTCGCCGCCTTCGACCGCGAACTGAAGCTCGGTGAAGGATGACATCAGCCCGGCGCCGAACGCCTTCAGCGGCTGGCCCGGCTCGCGTATCAGCCCGTATTCGACGGTGTACCAGTAAAGCCTGGTGATCATCTCGTCGCCGCCGAGCGCAATCACGCTGTCGGCCCTCTTGCCATACATCTGCATGAAGTCCGCAAAGACCGGCTGCGTCAGGATCGGCACGTGACCGAAGAAATCGTGGAACATGTCGGGCTCGACGATGTAGTCGAGCTCCTTTTGGGTTCGCAGCCAGTTGGTGACCGGGAAGCGGCGGTTGGCGAGGTGGTCGAAGAACGGCTGGGCCGGAATGAGCCCCGGCACCGCGACGATCTCCCAGCCGGTGAGCTTGCGCAGCTTCTCGCTGACCTCACCGAAATCCGGGATCTTGTCGAGAAGGCCGAGCGCCGCAACGCCATCGAGATAGGAATGGTGGGCGAGCTTCCTGGTCAGCTTCGTCTGGCGGTCGCACAGCGTGCGCCACACCGCCTGTTCTTCGTCGCTATAATTGTAGCCCTGCGCCACGGTGAAATCGGCACGGCAGACCGAATAATCGCCGCGAAGGCCTCGCGCCGCGCATTCGCGGGCGTAGTCGGCAACGTTCATCGTCATGGCTTGCTCTCCCTGGAAATCATGATCAGCGGATCGTCGGAAATTCTAGCCGGATGGCGTGAGGCAAATCAGCTTTGATGGTGGCTCAAATGCGGGGTTGGAGGTAAAAGACTCCACGATCGAGCTTTGGGAGAGTGAAAATGCCTCAGTTTGACGAATTCGAGATCAAGATGCTCGACAGCCTGCAGCGCGACGGGCGCAAGCCGGTATCCGAACTGGCGCAGGAGATCGGCCTGTCGACGACACCTTGCGCGCGGCGCTTCGAGGCGCTTCAGCAGGCGGGCATCATCAAGGGCTTCGCCGCGGTGCTCAGCCGTCGCGCCGTCGGGCTGATGGTCGAGGTGTTCATCCAGGTGCGCCTGACCAGCCACAGCGACGGCTCGCCCGAAAGCTTCATCGCCGCCGTCCAGCGGATGGACGAGGTGTCCTCATGCTGGACCATGACCGGCGATCATGATTTCCTGTTGCATGTGATGGTGCCGTCGGTCGACGAGCTCAATGCCTTCGTCATGCACCGGCTGATGCGGCTCGAAGGCGTGCGCGACGTCCACACCCAGCTTGTGCTGCAGAACATCAAGGGGCCGGGCCATGTCCCGCTTGCACATCTCAGACGGTAGGCGTTTCTGCGGAAAAGCTGCACACAAACTGCTGAAGCGAGCCAATCTCCAGCGCTAGATCGCCGACTACGACATGCGGACCGCCATTGCATAAGGTCCGCCATGAAAATCGTCCTGATCAACCCGCCACATACGGCCATCGGCAGCCGTGTGCCGGACGACCATCTGCCGCCGCTCGGTTTGCTGGCACTGGGCGGTCCGCTGATCGACGCGGGACATCAAGTGCGACTTGTGGACGCCGAATTCGGGCCGATGCCGCTTGCCACGCTGGTCCGGGACGCCTTGAGCGATCATCCCGACTGTATTCTGATCGGCCATTCCGGCTCGACCTCTGCGCATCCGACAGCCCTAATGATCGCCGGCATGGTCAAACACATCGACCCGGCGACAATCCTGATTTATGGCGGCGTGTTTCCGACCTATCACTGGCGCGACATACTGGCCGAAACGGAGGCCTTCGACTTCATCGTTCGTGGCGAGGGGGAGGCGACCATCGTCGCGCTGGTCGAAGCGCTTGAAAAACGCAAGCCGCTGTCGGATGTGGCGGGCATCGCCTTTCGCGACGATTTGCGCCGGCCTTTTGCTACCAAGCCGGCAAGGACGATCGCCAATCTCGACGACTACCGCATCGGCTGGGAACTGATCGATATCACTCGCTATAGCTATTGGGGAGGCAAGCGTGCGGTGGTCATGCAGTTCTCGCGAGGCTGTCCGCATCTGTGCAACTATTGCGGCCAGCGGGGGTTCTGGACGCGCTGGCGGCACCGCGACCCCGTGAAGTTCGCGCGGGAGATTGCCTGGCTATACCGCGAGCACCGCGTCGAGCTGATCAACCTTGCCGACGAGAACCCGACCTCGTCCAAAAAAGCCTGGCGCGCCTTTCTCGATGCGATGATCGCCGAGAATGTGCCGGTGCTGATCGTCGGCTCCACCCGCGCCGACGACATCGTCCGCGACGCCGGCAGCCTGCATCTCTATCGCAAGGCCGGCGTCATCCGCTGGCTGCTTGGCATGGAAAATACCGACGAGCAGACGCTCCAGTTGATCCGCAAGGGCGGCAGCACCTCATCCGACCGCGAGGCGATACGGCTGCTGCGCCTCAATGGCATCTTGTCGATGGCGACCTGGGTGGCCGGTTTCGAGGACGAAAGTTTCCGCGACCTCTGGCGCGGCTTCCGCCAGCTGATCGCTTATGACCCCGACCAGATCCAGGCGCTCTATGTGACGCCGCACCGCTGGACGCCGTTCTTCAGGATTGCCAGGGACCGCAAGGTGATCCAGCTGGACGCCCGCCTGTGGGACTACAAGCACCAGGTGCTGCAGATGACCCGCCTCAAGCCGTGGATGTTGTTCTTCGCCGTCAAGCTGATCGAACTGGCCGTGCAGTCGCGGCCCAAGGCCTTGGCGCGCATCCTGTTCCACAAGGATCCGGAGCAACGGCATTCGATGCGCTGGTACACCAAAATGGGCCGCCGCGTCTGGTTTCGTGAAGTCTGGGGCTTTCTGGTCCGCGACCGCCGCCTGAAGAATGGCCCGACGCTCGCCGAATTCTGGGGCGCGCCGCAAGACCAGGAAGAGGAATCGATGGTGGTCGCGCACCCGGCGCGCAGGCTGACACCGCCTGCGACCACGATTTCGCCGCGCGCCTGACCGGCTCGGGCAATCTTTTAACAAGCATACGCAACGTATGTATATTGACATACGGAATGTATGTACCCACTTCGGGATACGGGACGGATATCAGCGACCGTCCCGGAAAAAATGGAACGCAGCGATCCAAAACCCCGAAGTCTTGCGAGCGGCTCTCACCTTCTCGGAGAAGCCACATCGCGATGGTCGGGACCGGCCTGCCTTGTTTGAATGGAGTGAAACAATGACCAAACGCGATGCGATCTTCCCTGCCGGTCGGCAGGCCCTCTACGAAATCAATCGCTATTCGGCGGCGATCCGCTCAGGCGGCTTTCTGTTCGTCTCGGGCCAAGTCGGCAGCCGCGAGGACGGGTCGCCGGAGCCAGCCTTCGAAAAGCAGGTCCAGCTTGCCTTCGACAATCTCGCGGCGGTGCTGAAGGCCGCCGGTTGCACGTTCGACGACATCGTTGACGTGACCACGTTCCACACCGACCCGGCCAAGCAGTGGGAGGCGATTGACGCCGTTCGACTTAGGGCGATCGGTGAACCGCCCTACCCGAACTGGACCGCGGTGGGGGTGAATTGGCTGGCGGGCTTCGATTTTGAGATAAAGGTCATCGCGCGCCTTCCTCAGCCCGGATGATCGATTGGCGGCGAGCGACGAAGGCGGAGACTACCTAGTCGATCGTTCGCCCGCCCGCCTGTCTCGACAAGCGGCGCGATGGTGATCGGATGGTCTTCCGGTCTGTCGCGGCGTTGGACAGACTGAGGCCACTCACGGCACGATCAGCGTGCCGGCGCCGTGTTCGGTGAACAGCTCGAGCAGCACCGCATGCGGCGTCTTGCCGTTAAGGATGACGACGCCTGCGACGCCGCGCTCGATTGCCTCGATGCAGGTCTCGACTTTGGGGATCATGCCGCCCGAGACCGTGCCGTCCTTGATCAGGGCCTTGGCCTCGGCCACGGTCAACTCGTCGATCAGCTTCTTGTCCTTGTCGAGCACGCCGGGCACGTCGGTGAGGAACAGCAGGCGCGTCGCCTGGCAGGCGCCTGCGATGGCGCCGGCAAAAGTGTCGGCATTGATGTTGTAGGTATGGCCGT
Source organism: Mesorhizobium sp. LSHC420B00 (assembly GCF_000503055.1). Classification (GTDB taxonomy): domain Bacteria; phylum Pseudomonadota; class Alphaproteobacteria; order Rhizobiales; family Rhizobiaceae; genus Mesorhizobium. The sequence continues at coordinate 110,039 of NZ_AYVY01000004.1, forward strand.
CGCGGCCGGGCGCCACCGGCGCCAGCACCGGGATCATTTCGGATCGTGCCAGGAGGTCGAGCAATGTGCGGTCGACCTCGACCGGTTCACCGACGAAGCCCAGGTCGAGCACCCGCTCGATGTTGGAATCAGGATCGATCATGGTCTTGCGCGCCTTTTCGGCAAACACCATGTTGCCGTCCTTGCCGCACAGGCCGATCGCCCACTCGCCCTCGGCATTGATCAGCGCGACGATTTCCTTGTTGATCGACCCGGCCAGCACCATCTCGACAATCTCGACGGTCTTCTGGTCGGTGACACGCAAGCCGCCCTCGAATTTGGATTCGATGCCCATCTTGCTGAGCATGGCGCCGATCTGCGGCCCGCCGCCATGCACGACGATCGGGTTGACGCCGGATTGCTTGAGCAGTGCGATGTCGCGGGCGAAGGCTTTGCCGAGCGCGATGTCGCCCATCGCGTGGCCGCCATATTTCACCACGACCGTCTTGTTCTCGTAGCGCTGCATATAGGGCAGCGCCCTTGAAAGCAGCGCGGCCTGCATTTCGGCGGTGGCGGCGACATCCGTCATCGGCGTGGTTCCCAGCTTGGCATGAACGGCGGCGTCTTAGCGGGAATTGGACGAGGGGGCAAACGGCTTTGCTGTCACGATCGATCAAATCACCGCCTATGCCGGCACCTGCAGCGGCGCCCGCCGGCCCAGCCATCCCGAGATCTTTTCCATCTGCGCGGCGAACGACAAAAGCGTCTCCTCGTCACCGGGGCGGCCGGCGGCCTGGACGCCGAGCGGCAGGCCGGCATCGGTCACGTAAACCGGAAGCGTGATCGACGGTTGCCCGCTGACGTTCTGGATCGCCGGCCAGTGGGTGAACCAAAGGCTCTTGTCCATCAGCTGGCCGAATAGCGGCTTGAACTTCAGCAGGCCGGCGAGGCGCAGTCTGTCCAGGACATTCTCGATGAATTCGTCGGCGCCTTTCGGGTCCATGGTGCCGCAGGCGAGCGGCGGGTGCGCGATGACAGGCATCAGCACTGCATCATAGTGCGCGGTTTCGGTGATAAGGCGGCGCGAGGTTGCGTGCAGCCGCTGCAGGCCGGCATAGATTTCGCCGGCCGAGAGGATTTCACCGAACCGGCTCATCACGCGCGTGGCGCGTTCGATATCGCCTGAGATGGAGCGGCCGACGCGCAAGGCCTCGCCACGCATCGTGCCGGCCACCGCCGCGGCGACGGTTCTGGCGAAATCGGCGATGAAATCGCGGTCGATATAGGGCAGGTCGATCTCCTCGACGCTGTGCCCGCCTTCGCGCGCCAGCCCAATCGCCGCATCCAGAGCTTTCAAGGTTTCTTCCGAAATCGGCAGGCCGAGCGGCGATTTTCGGTAGAAGGCGAGCTTGAGCTTGCCCGGATCGCGCCCGGCGGCCGCAGTGAAACTGCCGTTCGGCGAGGGTGCCGCGTAGGGCGACAGCGGTTCGGGCCCGTGGGTCAGGTCGAGCAGCAGGGCCGTATCGCGCACCGAGCGGGCCAACGCATGGTCGACGACAAAGCCGTACCAGCTTTCAGTGACGAGCGGCGTCAAGGGCACGCGGCCGCGCGAGGTTTTCAACCCGACCAGCCCGGTACAGGCCGCAGGCACCCTGATCGAGCCGCCGCCATCCGAGGCATGCGCCACCGGCACGACGCCGGCCGCGACCAGCGCAGCCGCGCCGCCCGAGGAACCGCCGGTCGTGTGAGCGGTGTCCCATGGATTGCGGGTGACGCCGTAAGCCACCGACTCGGTCACCAGCCTCAGCCCGTGTTCGGGTGCGGTGCTGGTGGCGATCGGGACCAGGCCGGCGGCCAGATAGCGTTCCGTCATGACCGAGTTAAAATCGGGGGTGTAGGCTGGGATGCGGCTGCCGCCATGCGTCGGCACGCCCTTCATGGCAATGCCGAGGTCCTTCAGCGCAAACGGCACTCCGGCAAGCGGCAGCTTGTGGTCGACGGTTTTCGCTCGCGCCCGCGCCGCCTCAAAAAGCGGTTCGGCGATGGCGTTGATCTCCGGCTGGGTGGCCTCGGCCCGGGCGATCGCCGCATCGACGAGATCTTGCGGTGTGATCTCTCCCTTGTGCACGAGTGCGGCCTGGCCGGTTGCGTCATGCTCCCACAGAACCCGCTCGATCGACATGGTCGCCCTCCCGCTCATGGCAAGCTAGCGGGCGGCGATTTCCTTGGCAATCGACGCTGGCGCTGCCAGTGCGCAAGACCATTTCAGTCGTTGCAAATACATTGCAATCGCCTAATTTGGCGGCCGATGACGCCGCAGGACATCAGCAACCTGATTGTCCGGACTTCGATGAAGGACCGGGCTGCGTTCGATCTGCTGTACCGGCAGACCAGCGCGAAACTTTTCGGCGTCTGCCTTCGTGTATTGAAGGATCGGGGAGATGCAGAAGAGGCGCTTCAAGAGGTCTTCGTCAAGATATGGACGAAGGCGGACCGTTTCGCCGTTTCGGATCTGAGCCCGATCTCCTGGCTGGTGGCCATTGCGCGCAATCATGCGATCGATCGGATCAGGGCGCGGCGAGAGCCTGCCGCCTATATCGATGCCGCGCTCGACGTGGCCGATCCGGCGCCGGGGCCGGAGGCCATGGCCGTGGCGGGCGGTGAGTCCGGACGCATCTACCATTGTCTCGAGGAATTGGAGAAGGACCGGGCGGCGGCCGTCCGGGGCGCCTATCTGGATGGCAAAAGCTATGCGGAGCTCGCGGAGCGCTATGGCGTACCGCTGAACACGATGCGGACCTGGCTGCGGCGCAGCCTGTTGAAACTGAGAGAATGCCTGGAAAGATGACGCTGGCTGACGACAATGGACCGGAACGTGGGGGCGACGACCTGTTCGCCGCCGAATACGTTCTTGGCGTGCTGGCCGCCGATGAACGCGAGATCGCGTCGCGCCGCATCGATGCGGACGCCGCCTTCGCGCGCCTTGTCGATGCCTGGGAGGCGCATCTTTCCCCGATGGCCGCCGCCTATCCGGAGACAGAGCCTCCGATCAGGGTCAAGGAAGCATTGGACCGCCGGCTGTTCGCTGCAGAGCCGCGCGCCGGCCTGTGGTCGAGCCTTGGCTTCTGGCGCGGTCTTGCCGCCGCCGCCATTGCGGCGCTGGCGATCTACATCGCCGTGCCTTACTTCCGCCCGCCCACCGAACCGCCGCAGACGCGGCTTGTCGCCTCGCTGGCGGCCGAAGGCAGCGACGTCAAATATCTCGTCGTCTACGATGCCGCCCGTCACGAGATCCGTCTTTCCCACGTTTCCGGCGAGCGGGCCGCGGGCAAGGACTTCGAACTGNCGATGCCGCCCGTCACGAGATCCGTCTTTCCCACGTTTCCGGCGAGCGGGCCGCGGGCAAGGACTTCGAACTGTGGATGATCGAAGGCAAGAATGCGCCGGTGTCGATGGGTGTCATCCCGGCCGGTGCGAGCGTGCATCTGGCCGTCCCGCCCGCTGTTCAGGGAAAGTTGGCGCAAGGCGCCGTGCTTGCGGTCAGCGTCGAGCCTGCAGGTGGTTCACCGACCGGCCAGCCGACTGGACCGGTGGTCGCAGCGGGCGATCTGAAGAGCGTCTGACCGATTCTTGCCTCTGGAAGCAGACCTGAAATCTATCTTCCGCGATTTAACCGCCTGCAAAGCTTGTTGGCGGATGTCGATCCGCGCCGGGCAAATTGTAGCGACAATTTTTTTTTGCGGAGAGGGCGAAACTCCGGCATTTCTATTGCGTATCTCCTTGCGTTCCCGAATGAGGGGAACGATAACCCGAGGAGATTGAAATCATGCGTAAATTCGCCACCCTTTTGCTTTCCGGAACGGTCGCCATTTCTGCGCTCGCCACCATTGCCTATGCCCAAAATCCGATGGTCGGCGGCGCCGCCATGTATGCCCAGAAAAACATCGTCGAAAATGCTGTCAACTCGAAGGACCACACGACGCTGGTCGCTGCCGTCAAGGCAGGCGGCCTGGTCGATACGCTGCAAAGCGCTGGCCCCTTCACCGTGTTCGCGCCGACCAACGAGGCCTTTGCGGCACTTCCAGCCGGCACGGTGGAGACGCTGCTCAAGCCTGAAAACAAGGACAAGCTCGTCAAGATCCTGACTTGCCATGTCATCGGCGCCAAGGCGATGGCCGCCGACGTCGCCAAGATTGTCAAGGATGACGGTGGCACCCACAAGGTCAAGACGGTCGGTGGTTGCGAACTGTCGCTCAAGACCGACGGCGGCAAGGTCACCGTGACCGACGAGAACGGCAATGTCGCTAATGTGACGATCGCCGATGTCGAGCAGTCCAACGGCGTCATCCACGTCGTCGACAAGATTCTCCTGCCGAAGATGTAACAAACGCACGCTGCCGGCGAAGATATCGCTAAGGGCCTCCCTGCGCACCCTCCGCGCCGTTCACGCAAGTGGATAGGCGCGGAGTCCCGCTTTGAGGACAGCGATCGTCACCGGCTTTTGATTTCCGTGTGGCGGTCGAATTTGGCACAAGCAGTAACAGGAGGAATGGCCATGAACCGTCGCGAGCTTCTTTTGAGTGGTGCGGCAGCCATTGGCGTGGTCGCAGGCGCTGCCGCGCTGCGCATGGGCGGAGCCCAGGATGCACGCGCGGCCGAGACTTTCGAGGTTACCAAGACCGAGGCCGAGTGGCGCGCCATCCTGTCCGACGCGGCCTTCAATGTGCTGCGCAAGGAGGGCACGGAATACCCGGGCACCAGTCCGCTGCTCAACGAGCACCGCAAAGGCATCTTCGCTTGCGCCGGCTGCGACCTGCCGGTCTATTCGTCAGAGACCAAGTTCGATTCCGGCACCGGCTGGCCGAGCTTCTGGCAGGAAATCCCCAACGCGATCGGCAAGACCGTGGACAAGTCGTTGGGCATGACCCGCACCGAGGTCCATTGTCGCCGCTGCGGTGGCCATCTCGGCCACGTCTTCGACGACGGTCCGCCGCCGACCGGGTTGCGGCATTGCATCAACGGTGTCGCCTTGACCTTCAAGCCGGCGACGGCCTGAGGATGGCTGCGCCCCTGACTTTGTCGGAGAGCGCTAGAGCATCGGACCCAAAAGTGCGAAGCGGTTTTGGGAAAATCCGATGCTCAAACAAAAAGTTGGAGCGGTGGAGTGTCCGCCGCTCCAAGACTTCGTAATGGTTGATTTTGCGCATGACCCCGAAATCGCTTTTCGGGGTCATGCGCGAGGGCGCCAGGCGGGGGATCCAGCGCGCCTCAATGGCCTCCGCCACCGCCGCCCTGAGCGGCTGGCTTGCGGATCACCAGGGTGAAGAGCCCAAGCGTCGCGAACAAAACCGTCAGCATGAAGAATACGTCCATGAACGACAGCAGCGACGCCTGCTGCTGGACCATGCCCGACAGTTTGGAGATGGCCGCCTTGGAGGCGTCGAGCCCGGCGGTCTGCTCGAAGTTGAGCGTCATGTTCTGCAGCTTCTGCTGCGCAGCGGCACTTCCCCATTGCACGTGCTCGGAGAGCCTGGCGTAGTGGAAGGCATTGCGGTCGATCAGCACGGTGTTGATGACGGCCAGGCCGACGGCGCCGCCGAGATTGCGGGTCAGGTTGAACAGGCCAGACGCATTCTTCAGCCGCTCCGGCGGCAGGGTTCCGAGCGCAATGTTGTTGATCGGCACCATGCACAGCATCATCGAGCAACCGCGCAGGATCTGCGGGATCAGCAGTTCATAGAAATCCCAGTCGGCGGTGAGATGCGTCATCCACCAGGTCCCCGTGGCGAAGCCGAAGAAGCCGATCATCATTATGATGCGCGGGTCCATCTTGTTCGACAGGATGCCGGAGATCGGCGCGGTGAAGAACATGGCCAGGCCGCTGACGAACAGCGCCTCGCCGATCATCATCGAATCGTAGCCGCGGATGCGCCCCAGGAACACCGGATAAAGATAGGTCAGACCGTAGAGGCCGATGCCGACGACGAAGGAGAACAGCGAGCCGAAGGCGAAATTGATATTGCTGAAAGCCCTCAGATCGACAATCGGCTCCTCGGCGGTGAACACGCGCCAGAAGAACAGCACCGCGCCGAAGGTCATGATGACGGCGCAGACGAACACCGCCTGATCCTGCAGCCAGTCGTTATTGGGACCTTCCTCCAGCACATATTCCATGCAGCCCAGGAAGGCGGCCATACCGGCAAGCCCCCACCAGTCGAACTTGCTGAACAGCTTGAGATTGGGTTTGTCGAAGTCGATCAGCGACCAGGCGGCCGTCGTCACCAGAATGCCGGGCACGACGTTGACCAGGAACAGCCAGTGCCAGGACATGGCATGGCTGATATAGCCGCCGACGGTCGGGCCGATGGTTGGCGCCAGCGTCGCCACCAGGCCGATCATCGGCGAGACGATGGCGCGACGCGACGGCGGGAAGATGGTGAAGGCGGCTGCAAAGACGCTCGGGATCATGCCGCCGCCGATGAAGCCCTGCACGGCGCGGTAGACGATCATCTGGTCGATATTGGTTGCGGTCGCCGCCAGCGCGCTGGCCGCGGTGAAACCTGCCGCCGAGATTGTGAACAGCACCCGCGTCGACAGCATCCGGCTGAGGAAGCCCGACAGCGGGATCATCACCACCTCGGCAATCAGATACGCCGTCTGCACCCACGGAATCTCGTCCGAACTGGCGCTCAGGCCCGCCTGGATCTCGGCCAGCGAGGCCGAGACGATCTGGATGTCCAGGATGGCCATGAACATGCCGAACACCATTGCCAGGAAGGCGATGACGCGGCGTGTCGAGATGTGGTCAACCGGCGCCGGCATGGCTGGCGTCGGCGCCGATCCTGCAGTTAGGGTTGCGGTCGCCATGACCTTTGCTCCCGGTTCCGCTTTACTTCGATGCCGAAGGCGCCGTGCGGCTGTCGACGGCGACGACGACGCTCAGGCCGGCGCGCAGCTTGCCCGTCTTCAGCACATCCGCGGGCACGTCGATGCGAACCGGAACGCGCTGCACCACCTTGGTGAAATTGCCTGTGGCGTTTTCCGGCGGCAGCAGCGAGAACACTGCTCCCGAAGCCGGGGCCAGCGACGACACGGTACCCTCGATGTCCTGACCGTCGATCGCGTCGACCGACACTCTGACCTTTTCACCAGGCACCAGCCGGGCAAGCTGGGTCTCCTTGAAGTTGGCGACGATGTAGAGCTTGTCCATTGGCACGATGACGGCGAGCTTCTGTCCGGGGCTGATCAGGTCGCCCTGCTCGACCGAGCGGTTGCCGACCACGCCGTCATAGGGTGCGCGCAGCACGGTGAAGGACAGATCCCGCACCGCCTTGTCGTGGGCAAGCTGCAGCGAGCCCAGCGTACTTGCCGATTCCGCCCGCTGCGCCTGGAGCACGCCGATATTCGCCTGAGCCGCCGCGATCTGCGCGTCGGCGCCGGCTAGTGCGGCATTGGCTTGCTCGACCGCCGTCTGGGCATCGTCCAACTGGGCCTGGGTACCGACGCGGGTCTTGAGCAACTGGGCGGCACGAACCTGAGCTCGCTTGGCATTATCGGCCGCGGCCTGGTCGGCGGTCTTCTGCGCCTGCGCCTGCTTGAGCGAGGCGCGCGCCGCCTCGGTCTGGGCATCGATGCGGTCGAGCGTCTTGCTCAACGTGGCGATCTGCGCCTCGGCCTGGGCAACGGCTATCTTGTAGTCACCGTCATCGACGATCAGCAGCGGGTCGCCGGCCTTCACCTGCTGGTTCTCGGTCACTTTGACCTGATCGACATAACCCGAGATTTTTGGCGAGATGAACGCGGTGTCGGCCTGGACATAGGCATCGTCGGTCGTGATCATGAAGCGCCCGTCGGTCCAGTAATCATAGCCATACCAGGCGCCGGCGCCCAGCAGGGCCAGGCCGATGATGGGCAACAACATCGAGCGCATCGAGCGCTTCTTTTTGGCGGGAGCCAGCGGGGTGACGTCGGCGGGTTTGACAGGGGCTTCCGGCGCTTCGATCGCAGGCTGGACCTTGGCACTGGGGAAAGGGCGGACTTCGGCACTGGTGGGCGCGTTCGAGGACATGATATCTCTCTAAATTAACTGGCGCTGAATTTTGTCAGACTGAACCGTTCGGTTCGATCTCGACATTGACTTAGCGCTTAAAGAGGCCCATATCAAGAGCAATCGAACCGGATGGTTCGAATTATTTTACGAGGTGTGACATTATGGCCGAAGCCCCCAAGGCCGCTCCTTTGCCTGAGTCAGGCCCATTGCCCGGCGCTGGCAAGGACCAGTGCGAGCTGCTGGACAGTCTGCCGCGCGGCCGCCCGGCCGCGGGGCAAGACCCAGTCAAGCGCAGCCAGATCATCGACGGTGCGCGCCGTGTCTTCATCGACAAGGGCTTCGAAGCCGCGTCGATGAACGACATCACCCGCGAGGCCGGCGTGTCCAAGGGCACCATCTATGTCTACTTCGCCAACAAGGAAGAGCTGTTCGAAGCGCTGATCGAGGAAGAACGCGGCACGATCTTCAAGAACATGTACGAAGTGCTGGACCAGATCGGCGACCTTCGCCAGACGCTGGTGAAGTTCGGCATCGTGCTGTCCATGAAGATCACCTCGGCGAGGGTCATCCTGGCGCAGCGGACGGTGATCGGCGCGTCGGAACGCATTCCGGAGCTTGGCGCGCGATTTTACGAACGCGGCCCGAAACGCGGCCATGACAGGGTTGTCGTTTTCCTCAACATGGCTATCGAACGCGGCCTGCTGAAGATCGACGATGTCGAGCTTGCCGCCTATCAGTTCACCGAGCTGTGCCTGGCCGGTCTTTTCCGCCAGTGCATATTCGCCTATCGCACCAAAGCGCCAAGTGCGGCCGAGATCGAACATATCGTCAGGTCGGGCGTCGATGTGTTCCTGAAGGCCTACGGCACCGAACAGCTTGCAGAGCAGGAACGGACCTCCAGCCCCGCCTGACCAGCCGTCGGATTCCGTTGCCTATCCGCCGTTGGCGGCGAGCACGATCGCCGCACGCAATTCTTCGAGGCCTTCGCTCTTTTCCGACGACGTGGCGAGCACGAAGGGAAAGGCCGCCGGGCGTTTCTTGATCTTCTGCAGCGTTTCCTCGATCAGCCGTGGTACCCCCGCCGCCTTGATCTTGTCGGTCTTGGTCAGCACGATCTGATACGACACCGCCGCCTTGTCGAGCAGCGACAGCACCTCGTCGTCCTTGGCCTTGATGCCATGGCGGGCGTCGATCAGCACGTAGACGCGCTTCAGCGTCACCCGGCCCTTCAGGTAGTCGAACACGAGCTTCGTCCACTCGTCGACCTTTTCCTTCGGCGCCGTGGCGTAGCCATAGCCCGGCATATCGACCAGTGCCATCGGCGGCAGATCGGCGCCTTCTCCCGAAAATCCGCCCGGCACGAAATAGTTGAGCTCTTGCGTCCGGCCCGGCGTGTTGGAGGTGCGCGCCAGCCCCTTCTGGTTGACCAGCGCGTTGATCAGCGACGATTTGCCGACATTGGAGCGGCCGGCAAAGGCGATCTCGGGTGGACCCTCCGGCGGCAGGAATTTCATCGCCGGCACGCCGCGGATGAAGATCCAGGCTCGCGTGAACAATTCGATGCCGATCGTGGTCTTGTTCAACGCGTTCAAACCGCTGCCTCCAGAAGAAAAATGTTGCTGCCACGAATGGCATCGAGATTGCGGCTGATCTTTTCCACCGGCCAGTGCCACCACGCCAGCGCCAGCAGCCGCCGGATGGTCCTGTCATCGAAGCGCATCTTCACCACCTTGGCCGGATTGCCGGCGACGATCGCATAGGCCGGCACATCGTGCGTCACCACCGACTTTGCCGCCACAATGGCGCCGTCGCCGATCTTGACGCCCGGCAGCATCACCGCTTCCATGCCGATCCAGACGTCGTTGCCGACGATTGTGTCGCCACGCACCTCCTTCGACCATGTCGCCGGGTCGAAGCCTTCTTCCCAGCCGTGGCCAAAGATATTGAACGGATAGGTCGAAAAGCCGGACATGGCGTGAGGCGCCGTTCATGATGAAACGCGCGCCCTCGGCGAGGGCGCAGAACTTGCCGATGACCAGCCTGTCGCCGATGAACGGATAATGATGCAGCACGCATTTTTCGGCGAATTTGTCGGGTCCGTCAGGGTCGTCATAATAGGTGAAGTCGCCGATCTCGATATTAGGCGCCGTCACCAGCGGTTTCAGAAAGCCGACGCGTGTGTGCAACGGGATCGGATGCTTGATCGATGGATTGGGTCCGGTCATATCGAGCTCCGTCGAGCACCTGCCAGGCAGGCCAAAATAGCGCGATCCGTCCCGCAGTACCAATCGCTTAATCCAGGCCGGCAGCTTGTGCAAAAAGCCCCGGACGAACCGGGGCTTTCTGGTTTCGCATTATCGGAGCGCCGGCTATTCCGCCGGCGACGGTTTCTTGCGGAACAGCGCGACCAGATTGTCCCACAATTCGATCTTGGCGCCCTGCCGCTTCATGATCACGCCCTGCTGCAGGATCGACAACGTGTTGTTCCAGGCCCAGTAGATGACGAGGCCGGCCGGAAAACCCGCCATCATGAAGGTGAAGATCACAGGCATCCAGGTGAAGATTGCCGCCTGCGTCGGGTCCGGCGGCGTCGGGTTCATGCGCATCTGCAGGAACATCGTCACGCCCATGATCAGAGGCCAGACGCCGATCATCAGCATGTGCGGCAAGGTGATCGGGATCAGCCCGAACAGGTTGAAGATCGATGTCGGATCCGGCGCCGCCAGATCCTGGATCCAGCCGAAGAACGGCGCGTGCCGCATCTCGATGGTGATGTAGAGCACCTTGTAGAGCGAGAAGAACACCGGGATCTGCAACGCCACCGGCCAGCAACCGGCGAGCGGATTGATCTTCTCGGTCTTGTACAGCTCCATCATCGCCTGCTGCTGCTTCATCTTGTCGTCCGCGTATTTCTCACGGATCTCGAGCATCTTGGGCTGCACCTTCTTCATGTTCGCCATCGACGCATAGGACTTGTTGGCGAGCGGGAAGAACAGCGCTTTGACGATGACGGTGGTGGCGAGGATCGCCAGGCCGAAATTGCCGAAGAATTTGTAAAGCGTGTCGATCAGCCAGAACATCGGCTTGGTGATGAAATAGAACCAGCCCCAGTCGATCAGCAGGTCGAACTGGCGAATATGACGGTCCTTTTCATAAGCGTTGATCGTCGAAACTTCCTTGGCGCCGGCGAATATCTCCGACTCCACGGTCGTCGATTGCCCGGGAGCGACCGTGACGGGATCGGACAGGAAATCGGACTGGTAGCTGTGCGGATGGGGCCCGCTTTTGAACTCGAAATAAGAGAATTTGGGCTGAAATTCGCGGCCGCTAGGCGGCACCAGGGTCACCGCCCAATACTTATCGGTGATGCCCAGCCAGCCGTCGGTCGACTTGCCTGGCTTGTATTCCTTGTCCGATTCGACGCTGGAGTATTTGTATTCCTGCAGGCCCTCGCTTCCGGTAACGCCGATCAGGCCCTCGTGCAGCACATAGGTGCTGGCGATGGCCGGCTTGTCGAAACGCGTAACGCGGCCATAGTTCGACAACGTCGCCGGCGCCGAGCCGCCGTTCTGAACCGTGTCGGATACGGTGAACATATATTGGCTGTCGACGGAGAAGGTGCGCTTGAAGGTCAGGCCCTTGTCGTTGGTAAAGGTCAGCGTGACCGGCGTCGCCGGTGTGAGCGTCGCCTTGCCGTCGGTCTGCCAGACCGTGTCGGGGCCGGGCAGCGTGCCCACATCCGGCGCGCCAGAAAAGCCGATCTCGGCGAAATAGCCGTTCGGCAGGGACGCCGGGTTGAGCAACGCGATCTCGGGCGAGGTCTTGTCGACCGTCTCCCTGTAATGCTTGAGCCGGAGGTCATCGAGGCGCGCACCGGTGAGGTTGATCGAACCTTCGAGGCTCGGCGTGTCGATCTTGACGCGGCTGGTCGAGGCAATCGCCTGGTCGCGGCCGGCCGGCGTCACCGCGTCGCCGCCAGGCGCGCTCGGAATGGCGCCGGGCTGTACCGGTGTTTCGCTGGCGCCCGGACTGGTGCCTTCGGCGGCCTTCTTCTGCTCCGCCACGCGCTGCTCTTCGATGCGGGCGGCTTCGCGCTGCATCTCGCTGCGCGGCATCACATAGAAATATTGCCAAAGCGCCAGGATCAGCACCGACAGTGCGATGGTGATGAAGAAGTTGCGGTTGTTTTCCATCGAAGCCCTTGGCCTATCGTGTTCCACGCAATCTGCGGGAGAGTTCGGCCTTCAACTGGCCAAACGGAGTGGTAAGCACGTCTTCGCGCCCGACGATGACATAATCATTGCCCGGCGCCATGTCATCCGCGGCATGCGTGCGCACGGCCTCTCTCAGCCGCCGCCGGATGCGGTTGCGAACGACGGCGTTGCCGACCTTCCTGGTGACGGTATAGCCGACGCGCGGCGCTTCGCAGTCGCCGCGGCCCAGAACCTCGACGAGGAAAAGCCGTCCGCGGCGCTTTTCGCCGCGGCGGACAGCCAGGAATTCCGCGCGCTTCAGAAGCCGCTTGGGATGGGGACCCGTTGGCTTGCCGGTTGCGGGCAACGATCTTGTCTCTCGCTTGGTGCTCAGGCGCTGAGACGCTTGCGGCCGCGGTTGCGGCGGGCTGCGACGACGCCGCGGCCACCCTTGGTGGCCATGCGGGCACGGAAGCCGTGCCTGCGTTTGCGGACGAGTTTGGACGGCTGGTAAGTACGCTTCATTTGTTTAAATACCGCGGGGTGCGGCCCTTCTTGATTCTGTCACTTTGTAACAGGAGCTTTGCCGGGCCGGTTTTGGCGCGATCGAAACCGCGCCGGGACGAATGGCCCGAGCGTGAGCGGGCTTATAGAAAGAAGGGTTTTGGAAGTCAATCCAGCGCGTCGGGCCGGCGTTGTCGGACCGGCAGGGAAGTCTTGCGGCCCTTTGTTCGGCTTCGACCAAGGATGAATTTGGCAAAAAAGCCGCAATCGCCTAATCTCACCCGATCAAGCGATCGTGAAGACAAGCAGTCCTTAAGACAAGCAGCCGTGATGACAGGCAGCCGTGACGACGAGCATGAGTGAAGTCCCAGCAACCGACGAAAGCATCGCCGAGGCGAAGGCCGCCACCCGCAGGGTGCCCTTGGCGCGCGGCCTGTCGACCAAGTTGCTGCTGCTCACCATCGTCTTCGTGCTCTTGGCTGAAATCCTCATCTTCGTGCCCTGGATCGCCAGTTACCGGCTGAGTTGGCTGAAGGAGAGGCTGAGTACTGCCGCTGCTGTTTCCATCGTCCTGGTGCAGGGCGAACCTGCCTCGCTGTCGCGTGCCGCCCAGAACGACGTGCTGATGGCGATCGGCGCCAAGGCGATCGCCGTGCGCGACGGCGGCGTCTCGCGGCTGCTGGTCGTGGCCGAAATGCCGCCGCAGGTGGACGAGCATATCGATATCGCCAATGTCGGCATGATCAAGGGCATGACCGGCGCGCTGGACACGCTGTTTTTCGGCGGCAAGAGGATGCTGCGCGTTTTCGGACCGGTCGGCGACAGCGACAAGGAGTTCGAGCTGATCATGCCCGACCACCGCCTGCGCAATGCCATGCTGATCTATTCGCGCAACGTCGCCTTCGTCTCGCTGCTGATTTCGCTGTTCACCGCCATGCTGGTCTACGCCGCGATAGACCTGATCATGATCGGCCCGATCAGGACGATGACGCGCTCGATGCTGTCCTTTTCCGAGGCGCCCGACGATCCCGGTCGCATCATTCACCCCGCCGCCCGGGCCGACGAGATCGGCGTCGCCGAACGCGAGCTGTCGCAGATGCAGGAGCGGCTGCAAAAGATGCTGACCGAGCAGAAGCACCTGGCCGATCTCGGCCTGGCCGTGTCGAAGATCAACCACGACATGCGCAACATCCTTGCCTCGGCGCAGCTGATGTCGGACCGCCTGCGCCAGGTAAAGGACCCGACTGTTCAGGCCTTCGCGCCAAAACTGCTGCGCGCGCTCGATCGCGCCGTGTCCTATTCGGAAGGCGTGCTGTCCTATGGCCGCACCCAGGAGCCGCCGCCGTCGCGTCGCAGGCTGCGGCTGCGCCAGTTGGTCGAGGACGTCCAGGGCCTGCTCGACATCGAATGCGGCATCGAATTCGTCAACGCCGTCGATCCGGTGCTCGAGGTCGACGCCGATTCCGATCAGCTGTTCCGCGTGCTCACCAATCTTAGCCGCAACGCCGTGCAGGCGATGGCGGCGGACACCGAGAGCGCCGTAGTGCGCCGCCTGACCATATCGGCCGAGCGCATCGGCAGCGTCAGCCGCATCGTCGTCACCGACACCGGCCCCGGCCTGCCGCCGAAGGCGCGCGAAAACCTGTTCGCGGCGTTTCGCGGCTCGGCCCGCAGCGGCGGCACCGGCCTTGGCCTGGCGATCGCCCATGAATTGATCCGCGCCCATGGCGGCACGGTGGAGCTGGTCGAAAGCATCGGCGGCCGCACCACATTCGCCGTCACCATTCCCGACCAGCCGGTCCGGCTCGACCAAGCCCGCAACGGCCTGCGCCGCCCGGCGTAACGAACCGTTTCGTTACGGACCGTTTCAATTCGCAAATGGTTGGTCCGGGACTAAGAGTCATCGGCTCGGCCGCCGTGCAACGGCTTGTTTCGTTACGGACCGTTCCGATTGGCAAATGACCGATCCAAGACGACGACCTATCGGCTCGGCCGCCGCGTGACGCGATCTTACCTTCGCCGGCCGGCGCATGACGGCAAAACGTGACGGCAAAACTTTTGGCCAGGATCGGCTTGCTTTTCGCAAATTCAGTCGCTAGGGAACAGCTCACATTCGCGGCCGGTCGCCAGGATCGGATCGCGGGGCTATGCAAAGCATGGCCTGTTGCGCGCCCGTAGCTCAGCTGGATAGAGCACCAGACTACGAATCTGGGGGTCAGGAGTTCGAATCTCTTCGGGCGCGCCATTTGTAATGTACATCCCAATCCACCGGCATCGATGGACCGCTTAGCCGCTCATCATTGCCATCGTGGTGGCGCTTTAGCAGTTACCGGCAAATCTGCGGGATTCCCGGCGCTGAGAAACGACTTCTCCTTGGGGGATGAGCCACGGCTGGTCGGCTGATGTTTAGGACCGCCTTGCATGCAGGCGACTGCATGCGCTGCCGCCGCCCGCCACGGCGGCGGCGAACTCGATCACACGTGCGTTGCCGCTATCGAGCATTCGTACTAACCTCGCCCTTCTTGAAATCGTGCCGGGTCCTCAGGCTTGCCTTGGGAGATGCTAATGCGCGGGTTCTTGCCTTTCATTCTGTTGGTGCTTCTACACATTCCGATTGTATCGCATGCCGCCTCCATCCACGACGCCGCCATGAAGGGCGATGTCGCCGGGATCACGGCAGCGCTCGACGCTGGTGCCGGCGTCGATGAGAGCGACGGGGGCGCGACACCACTCTATCTTGCGGTTAGGGGCGGGCATTTTGCGGCGGCAAAACTGCTCATGGAACGCGGTGCCGACGTTAACGCCGCCCCGACGCCGCTTTTGGGGCCTGCGCTCATGCCGGCTTTGGCAAAACGCAGGATCGACCTGATCAATCTGTTGCTGGATGGGGGCGCAAATCCAAATTCGAAGCGCAGCCGCGAAAACGCTATCCACATCGCGGTGAATCTCGGTTGTTTCGACTGCGTGAAGGCACTCGTCGAGGCCGGCGCGGACGTGAATGCGAAGACAAAGGACGGCAAGACGCCGCTCCATCTGGCAAAATTCAAGAGGCAACGCGAAGTCGCTGACTATCTCATGTCGCACGGCGTCGTCTTGCCAACACCAGCTCCGATCTCGATGAAGTTGGCTACTGCCGATGTCGAGAAAGGCCGAACCTACTTCACCCGCCTGTGTGCCGGTTGCCACAATGCCGAGCCACAGGGAGCGACCAAGACGGGACCCAACTTGTGGAGCGTCGTCGGTCGCGACAAGGCGTCTGTGGCAAAAATGCGTTACTCCGACGCTTTGCTCGGCTGGGAGGGTGTATGGACGTACGAGGATCTGAACAGATATCTCTTCGGACCCATGCTCACCACGCCGGGCGTTTACATGGAGACGCCTGGTGTTCCGGACGAGACCGAACGGGTCGACCTGATCGCCTACTTGCGCACACTCAGCGACAAGCCGATCCCGCTGCCCTGAACGTTAGCCCCAGGAGGGCCGCGGCCGGATTGCGCCCAACGCCGATGAGCGCTCGAATTCTGCATGGAGGTCACTTCGCTTCCCCTTGACGAATGACCGGTTGGATCCGATTTTGGCTGTTCAGGGGTGGCAAGGGACAGTTTATGGCGCGCAAGGCGGACCTTCGGCTCCGAGCGGTGATCTGAGAAATCGATAGGCGCAGCAATAACATACGAGTTCCCAGTTTCATCCTCTTCGGGCGCGCCATCAATCCAATGCACGGCCCGCCTCATGGGGCCTCTCGGGCGCGGTGAGCTCATAGCCGCCCGACTATGACCGTGACCGGCGCCGGTGGTCGGAGGGTCGCGAGGGCTGAGCGCCATCCCTGCCAAAAGAGGGGATGGTCTGCTGATGCCGACTCAGTCGGCCTGCTTGATCTCCGGACCCGGTTCAGTCGGCGGCGCTGGCGTGCAATCCTGGCCGGTGCATTCCTGCACGGGATCTTTCGCCGGCGGGAGACAGTTTTGGCCTTCACAATGAACGGGCGGCTGCACTGTTGCGGCTTTGTTGTTCGGCGGCACAGGCCGATCCTCAGCGCGAACGGTAGGCATTCCAAGGTCGATCATGGCCGTGCACAAGAGCGCAATCCGAAGCAAATTCATTTCCGCCTCCGCAACTGACAGCCAGATGCAGACTACACGTTTGACCTGCGGCCAACATCCTGTCACCCGCGAACGGCGTTAACAGCGCGTTTCATTGCTGGCCAGCAGGGCGCGCGATTGAGATCGAGTGTCGTCCTCTTCCTAACAAACATCGCCAGGAACAGGCGTTCGGCGTGAGATGGCTGAAGCCAACCTTCCGATTTTCCGATACGCTCGTTTGAGGGTTTGAGGTGCCTTAGGGCTTTCGCGCATTCGAGGTTCTTCAGGTCTTTCACGGGGGGAGCATACATGATGGCATTCAACAGCGTCCGCTTCCAGGTCAAGCCGGGAAGTGAAGACGAATTCGTCGAACTGTTCAGCAGCGCTCCGCGCAATTTCGAGGGATTGCGAAAAATGGCTCTCATCAAATCCGGAGATGGCGCCTTCTTTTCGATTGGAGAGTGGGACACTTTCCAGCACATGGTCGATGCTCGGCCCAAAATGCTAGGCAATCTTGATCGGTTCCGGCATACGTTGCAGCAGCTTGAAGGCGGATATACGGATGCTGTTTCCGGCGAGGCCGTCTTCGAAACGGACGGCAGGAGCGGCGGCAGGTCGGTGTAGTGTTCGCATTTCGACAAAGCTTATGCCGTGCGCATCTCCCGCCACTCACCTAAACCGCACATTCCCACTGGAAAGCTCTGCCACCGACCTGCATCCCATCAGCCGCATGTCGCGTTCGATTTCGGTTCGCATCAGGCCGAGCGCCCGTTCGACGCCGGCCTGTCCGGCGGCTGCCAGCGGGAAGAGATAGTAGCGCCCGATACCGACGGCCTTGGCACCCAACGACAGGGCTTTCAGCACATGCGTGCCGCGCTGGACGCCGCTGTCGATGATCACGTCTATCTTGTCGCCCACCGCGTCGACGATCTCCGACAGCTGGTCGAACGGGCTGCGCGAGCCGTCCAACTGCCTGCCGCCATGATTTGACAGAACGATGCCGGTGCAGCCGATGTCGACCGCCTTGCTGGCATCGGCAACGCTCATGATCCCCTTCAGGCAGAACTGGCCGTTCCAGAAGCGGACCATGTCTTCGACGTCCTTCCAATCCAGCGATGGATCGAGGATCTCCGTGAAATAGCGGCTGATGGAAAGCGCTCCGCCGCCGAGATCGATATGGCCGTCCAATTGCGGCAGGCTGAACTTGTCGTGCGTCAAATAGTCGATGGCCCATCTCGGCTTGATCGCGAACTGCATCATGCCGCCGAGCGTAAGCCGAAAGGGGATGGAAAAGCCGGTCCGCAGGTCACGCTCGCGGTTTCCGCCGGTGACGCTGTCGACCGTCAGCATCATCACCTCGACGCCGGACGCCTTGGCGCGCTCCATCATGGCGCGGTTCAGGCCGCGATCCCTGTGGAAATAGAACTGATAGACCTGCGGCGTCCTGTGCTTGCGGACTTCCTCCAGGCTGACCGTCCCAAGCGACGAGACGCCGAACATCGTCCCGAACTTCTCCGCCGCCGCGGCGACGGCGCGCTCGCCGCTATGGTGAAACAGCCGCTGGAGAGCCGTCGGCGAACAATAGACCGGCATCGCCAGTTTCTGGCCCATGACGGTGACCGACATGTCGATCTGCCCGACACCGGCAAGCACGTTTGGGACGAGGTCGCAGTCCTCGAACGCAGCCGTGTTGCGCCGCAGCGTCGTCTCGTCGTCCGCGCCGCCATCGATATAGTCGAAGATCGGTCCTGGCAGGCGCTGTCTGGCCAGCCTGCGAAAGTCCTGAAAATTATAGCAGCTTTGCAACCTCATAGGGCTCAATCGGATCTATGCGGGGCGCGATGTCAAGCCTATGCAATTGTCGATCGCCGACTATTCCGCCGCCTCGCGTCAGCCCGCCACCGCGCCAACCGACTCCCGCTCCACCAGCGGGCATTCGAGCTTGGTGATGGGATGGCGGCCACGACCGGGAGGGGCGGGGACTTCCAGCTGCTCGATCGCCCATTGCCCCATCGCCATATGCGGCAGGATCGACGTCGTCAGCGGCGGGAACAGATGGCGCGCGATCTCCTCGTCGTCATAGCCGACCACCGAAATATCCTGGGGGATGTGCAGGCTGGCCTCCTTCAGCGCCTCGTAGCAGCCGATCGCGGTGCGGTCGTTCTGGCAGAAGATGGCGGTCGGCCGGTCTTTCAGCGCCAGTAGCTTGATGGTCGCGGCATAGCCGGCGCTCGCCGACCAATCGCCTTCGACGACCAAGGCCGGGTCGAACGGGATGTCGGCTGTCGCCAGCGCCCGGCGGTAGCCCTTCAGCCGGTCCTGCGCCGCCTGCATCCATGGCTCGCCGGTGATGGTGGCGATACGGCGATGGCCATGGCTGATCAGGTGCCGGGTCGAGCTCTGGCCGCCGGCGATCTCGCTCGGCACCACGGCGGGGAAGGCATAGTCGGCGGTGTAGCAGTTGAGCAGGATGACCGGAATGTCGAGGCCGTAGAGATACTCCGGCGCGACGATCTCGCGGGTGAAGATGGTCATGTAGATCAGCGCCGAAATGCCCTGCTTGGTCAGCGCCGCGATGGCCCGGGGCTCCATCACCTCGTCGCCCATGGTCTGCGCCACCAAAAGTACATTGCCAGCGTTCCACGAGGCTTGCCGCGCCCCTTCAATGGCGACGACCGCCTCCGGGCTGGTCGCCAATTGGTCGACGGCGAAGCCGATCACGCCATCCAGCCCGTCAAAAGCGGCAACCGGGGCTCGCAGGGCGGAAAACACCGGCGGCGCATAACTGAGGGCCCGCGCCGCCTCTATCACCCGCTCACGAGTTTGCTGCGATAGCCTGATGCCCGGCGTGTTGTTGAGGACGAACGAAACCGTCGCCTGCGAACAACCGGCGGCCCTGGCGATGTCGGTCATGGTAACGCGGCCTCTGGGGTTTTTCCCGGACGGTTTGCGCCGCCTTGTACCCTCAAGGACGGGATCGCGTAGTGGTTCGTTCATGTCATTCGTCCCTCAAATCTCGCATTTGTAAGGTAAAGCGATGCTAATAGATATAAGTGCCGTCTTAAGTGATTTAGTCGCGAATCCGACGTGACAGCGCATTGGGAGGCCCCTTTCTTGTGAGAATCCCGATTAAACTAATACTCTTTACTAATATCCGGCGGCCCTATAACGTCAATCCATCATGCTCGGACGAACATCGGACCCGCGCATGTTCGGAACGTAAGCCAGCCTAGTGGCGGACAGTTCCCGTCAACCGAAGCTCGCCTGCCGTTTCGAGGAAATGTCAGACAAATCGGACTATTTACGAACGACGAATGAGTCTCTAAAGTCGACGATCGCGGCTGGAATGGCGTCGTTCTTCGCTGCCGGAACCCTGAGGAGGAGGGCGTCCAAGCCGCGCCGGCACGTTCATCATCAGCGAAAATTACTGAGTCAAATGGGAGGTTGAATATGAAATCTGCGATACGAAATGCGTCCGTCGCCGCTGCGGCCCTGCTGCTCGGCCTGTCCGTGAGCGCAATTGCGCGGGCCGACGACAAGCCGACACTGGCCTTCGTCGTCAACGGCGCTTCCGATTTCTGGAAGGCTGCCGAAGCCGGGGTCAAGAAGGCTCAAGGCGAATTGCCCAATTACAATCTAGAACTCAAATATCCGGAGCAGTCCTCGGTCGCCATCCAGCAGCGCCTGATGGACGATCTGGTGACGGCCGGTGTTAAGGCGATCATGGTCTCGGCCGTCGATCCCAAGACGTCGACCGACGGGCTGAACAAGATCGCCTCGGAAACGGCGTTGTTCACCACCGACAGCGATGCACCGCAGACCAAGCGTGTCGCCTATATCGGCTCGTCCAATGTCGATGCCGGCAAGCAGGCGGCAGAGATTGCCAAGAAGGCGATGCCAGATGGCGGCAAATGCCTCGGCTTCGTCGGCCTGCTCGGCGCCGACAATGCCAAGGAACGCATCCAGGGCATGAAGGACGGCCTCGCCGGCACCAAGATCGAACTGGTCGACGTGCGTGGCGACGATATCGACCAGGCCCGCGCTAAGAAGAACGTCGAGGACGCGCTGGTCGCCAGCCCCGACGTCACCTGCATGGTCGGCTTCTATTCCTACAACACGCCGCGTATCTATGAGGCGCTGCGCGATGCCGGCAAGCTCGGCCAGATCACCGTCGTTGGCTTCGACGACGATCCGATCACGCTGGGCGGCGTCAAGGAAGGCACCGTCGCCGCCACCGTCGTGCAGCAGCCCTTCGAATGGGCCTATCAGGGCATGAAGCTGATGGCCGCCTATCTCGAAGGCAACAAGTCGGGCGTTCCCGCCGATGGACTGATCATCATCCCGACCAAGATCATCGGCAAGGACGATGTCGACGCCTAGCCGCCAGCCTCAAGGCGATGTCTGGAAACTGAGCAAACTAGGTTGCGCCGGCTCAAGGTTCGCCTTGAGCCGGCGTTCTATTGACGGGCCTCGCGAGGCCCGTCAGTCTGAGTCCAAAACGGCTCACCGGCTGCTGTCAGGCGTGATGAATTATTCCGACCCATCCATCGTTGCATCCACGGACGCTCCGTTCCTGAGCCTCAACGGTGTGCGCAAGACCTATCCCGGCGTTGTCGCGCTGGACGGGTTCTCGATCGAGGTCAGGCCCGGCGAGGTCATCGGCCTGGTCGGCGAAAACGGCGCCGGCAAATCGACGCTGATGAAGATCCTCGGCGGCGTCACCAGGCCGGACACCGGCACCATCATTGTCGATGGCGCCGCCCATGACGGGCTGACTGTCGAGGCCAGCATCGGTTCGGGCATCGCCTTCGTCCACCAGGAACTCAACCTGTTCGAAAACCTCGACGTTGCCGCCAATATCTTCTTCGGCCGCGAACCGCTGCGCGCCGGCCCGCTCAAGCTGGTCGACCGCGCCAGGCTGCGAGCGCTGGCGGCGCCGCTGCTCAAACGCGTGGGCGCCAATTTCTCGGCCGATACGCCGGTATCGGCGCTGTCGCTGGCCCAGCAGCAAATGGTCGAGATCGCCAAGGCGCTGTCGATCAAGGCAAGGCTGGTTATCCTCGACGAGCCGACCTCGAGCCTGCCGATCGCCGAAACCGACAAGCTGCTTGGTGTCATCAAGGCGCTGAAGGCAGACGGCATCAGCGTCATTTTCATCTCACACCGCCTGCACGAGGTCGAGCGCGTCGCCGACCGCGTCGTCGTGCTCAGGGACGGCATGCTCGCCGGAACTTTGCCGAAGAGCGCCATCAATCACGACCAGATGGTCAAGCTGATGATCGGCCGCATGCTCAAGGAGAGGGAGAAGGCCGCAGAATCGGCGCGCCCGCCGGGCTCTGTCGCGCTGTCGGTCAAGGCCATTCGCACCGCCGCCTATCCCGACCGGCCCGTCGACCTCGACGTCAGGCATGGCGAGATCCTCGGCCTTGCCGGTCTCGTCGGCTCCGGTCGGACGGAGCTGGCGCGCGTGCTGTTCGGCATCGACAAGAGCTTTGGCGGCTCGTTCCAACTTGACGGAAAAGATCTGGTTCTTGGTTCGGCCGCGGACGCAGTGGCCAACGGTATTTTCCTCGTCCCGGAAGACCGCAAGCTGACCGGCATCCTGCTCGATCTGTCGATTGCCCAGAACATCTCGCTGCCCAATCTGCCGGCGCATTCGCGGCGCTCGCTGGTCTCGGCCAGCGCCGAGGCCGCCACCGCCGAGAAACAGAAGACCGATCTGGGCATCAGGGCGCCCTCCGTGCAGACGCGTACCGGCACGCTGTCGGGCGGCAACCAGCAAAAGGTCGTGCTGGCCAAATGGCTGGCGATGAAGCCGAAGGTGATGATCCTCGACGAGCCGACACGCGGCATCGACATTGGCGCCAAGGCCGAGATCTACGGGCTGATGCGGGCGCTGGCCGATGCCGGCGTCGCCGTGCTGATGATCTCCAGCGACATGGAGGAGGTGATCGGTGTTTCCGACCGCATCGCCGTCATGCATGAAGGCCAGATCTCCGGCATTCTCGACAAGGAACGGTTCAGCCAGGAAAACGTGCTGCTGCTGGCGGTCGGCAAGCAGCCGAAATAGTTCGCCGGCATTGGGAGACGACGATGAGCAAGAAAGATCTCGGCCTGCTGATCCTGATCCTGGCGGTCGGCGCGGTGGTAGCGATCATCAACCCGCGCTTCCTGCTGCCGATCAATCTCGCCAACACCTCGAACCTGATCGGGTTGTTCGGCATCCTGTCGATCGGCCAGGCTTTCGTCATCATCACCGGCGGCATCGAATTGTCGGTCGGCTCGGTGGTTGCGCTGCTCGGCGTGCTGTTCATCGACTTCATCGCCACGCGCGGCATGGCCTGGCCGGTCGCCCTGCCGCTGATCCTGGTGCTCGGCGGCATCATCGGGCTGGCGCATGGCTGGCTGATCACCCGGCTCAAATTGCAGCCTTTCGTGGTGACCTTGTGCGGCCTGCTGATCTATCGCGGCGTGGCGCGCTTCTATACCGCCGACGGCACCGCCGGCTTTGCCTTCGGACAGAACTTCCCGGAACTCGAGTTCCTGACGGCGGGGCGGTCCTGGGGCGTGCCGAACAGTTTCATCGCGCTGATCGTCATCGCCGTCGTCATGTGGGTGGTGCTGCACCGTTCGGTGTTCGGGCGATATCTCTACGCCATCGGCAAGAACGAGGAAGCGGCGAAATATTCCGGCATCCGCACCGGCCGCATCGTCATGGCCGCCTATGTCATCTGCGGCGTGCTGACGGCGCTGTCGGCTATCTATTTCGCCATGTACACACGCTCGATCTCGCCGGCGAGCCACGGCCAGTTCTACGAGCTCTACGCCATCGCGGCAGCGGTGCTCGGCGGCTTCTCGCTGCGCGGCGGCGAAGGCTCGCTGATCGGCGTCCTGCTCGGCACGGTGCTGCTGCAGGAGTTGCAGAACCTCGTCAACCTGCTCGGTATCCCGTCCTCGCTCAACTTCGCCGTGATGGGCGGGGTGATCCTCATCGGCGTTCTGGTCGACCAGCAATGGGGCGTGTTCAGGGCGCGGCGGCGGATGCTGGAAGCCACCCGCAAGGGCGTGGCGGGTGCTGCCGCGGAATGACGCAAAAATAGCTGGATGAAATACGCCGACTGCCATTGGCAGGCATGAAAAGGTCAGCCTGAGCTTCGCGACAGCAGTTCAGGTTAATCTCTATTTGGAACGAAACCCGTATCTGAGCGTTTATTTAAGCTTTGCTACGCGGAGGCGTCCCATGCCCATGAATCCAGTAAGTACCGCAAAGATAGGAACTCACCCCCTCCACCCGATGCTGATACCTTTTCCTGTCGCGTTTCTTGTCGGTGCCTTTGTCACCGACCTGGTTTTCTGGGGGACTGCCGACGCCTTCTGGGCACGGGCATCGATGTGGCTGATCGGGGCAGCTATCGTAATGGCGCTTCTCGCTGCGACAGCTGGTTTTATCGACTTCCTCAACGAGCCGCGCATTCGCGCCTTGTCCGACGCCTGGTACCACATGCTGGGCAACTTGACCGCGGTCGTTGTGGCTCTGATCAATTTCTACCTTCGCTATGCTCAAGGCGCCGAGGCCGCGGTCCGACCGTGGGGCGCGCTGTTGTCGTTCATAGTGGTCTGCATACTGCTGTTCACCGGCTGGAAGGGCTGGGAGATGGTCTATCGGCATCACGTTGCAGTTCTGGATACACCGGCGGATGCACCAGCGAAGCCTTCGACAACCACTAGCACGGATACTCATCACGCTGGTCGGGATCGGCACGCCGCATGAGGCCATGATCCCGAACAGTGGATACCGGTTCCAAAAAGATATGGGTTAGACAAGTAGCGCCCATCCCGAATGCATCGGATGGGCGCGCCTTAGATGAGGCCCGACATGTCGGAGAAGGCCATGGCCTTGCGCAGCACCTCGGTGAAGCGCTCGCCGGCGGCTTCACGAGGGCCGCTATTGTCGATGGAGGTGACGCCCGGTCCGGACAGCGCCACATTGGCGCTGCGCGCCAGCCGTGCCAGCACTTCGCCGCGCGACTCGCGCCCGCGCAAGGCCAGCCGCTCGGCCAGGATCTCCGGTGCAGCCGTGATCTCGACGATAGCCAGATTGGCGTAGCGGTCCCGCAGCGTCGGGATGATCGCGCGCGAGACGTTGGCGATCGCGACACGGCCGTTGGAGACTGACCAGTCGACTTCGGCCGGGATGCCATAGCGCAGGCCATGCGCCTCCCAGGAAATCGCGAAGGCGCCATCCGCTTCGGCCTCGACGAAGGCAGCGTCGGCTAGCGTATCGTGATCCTCGGTGGCCGCATCGCTCGGCCGGGTGATCACCCGGCGAACGAACTCCAGTCGGCTCTCGTCGGCAAACATGGCGCGCGCATAGCCGATCACCGTGTCCTTGCCGGCACCGCTCGGTCCGACGACGGCGACGAAGACGCCGTCGCGGATTGGAAATCCCGCGGCGGACAATTCACGCTCGACCGATGCCGACACCATCATGCGACCCGCCGTCCCTGCCGCCACACCGTGCGGACAACCGGGACGTGATCGTCGACGCGCACGCGAACCAGATCGGCGCGCCGGCCGGGCTCGATGACACCGCGATCGGTGAGGCCGACAGCCTCGGCCGGGTTCTTCGACACCATCGCCACTGCCTGAGGCAACGAGATGCCCTCGACCACGTCGCCGAGGAAAAAGGCCGACTGGATCAGGCTGAACGGAATGTAGTCCGATGACAGGATATCGAGCAGGCCGTCGCCGGCCAGTGTGCGGGCCGAGACATTGCCCGAATGCGAAGCGCCGCGCATGACGTTCGGCGCGCCCATCAAAACGCCGAGCCCTGCCTCTTTCGAAGCCCGAGCCGCCTCCTCGGTGGTCGGGAACTCGGCGACACGGACGCCTTGCTCGATCGCTTCATCGACATGGCTGACGGTTGCGTCGTCATGGCTGGCGAGCACGATACCGCGCTCTTTGCACGCAGCGGCGATGAAGCTGCGGTTCGGGCTCGAGTTCTTCGCCGATTCCGCCATCCGCTTTTCGCAGAATTTCTGGAAATCGCGATCGGTCAGCTTCAGCTTGCGCTGGTAGTAATACGCATAGGTTTCGAGATCGACGAATTGCCGCTGTCCCGGCGCGTGGTCCATCAGCGACGCCAGCCTGACCCGCTCGTCGCCGTCGAAATTGGCGAAGGCTGTGAGGCAGTCCGGCGCCGAAACCTCGCAGCGCAGATGGATGAAATGGTCGGCCCTGAGCCGGTCCTGCTGGACGCTGTCCTCAATCGCCTCGGCCAGCTTGCGTATGTCGGCGGCCGTCAGGTCGGCGTCCTCGTCCATACCGACGCGCAAGGCGTCGAGCACGGTGGTGATGCCGGCGGTCGCCACCTGCGCGTCGTGGGCGAGCACCGCGGCGATCGGGTTCCAACGCACTTTCGGCCGTGGCGCGTAGTGGCCTTCGAGATGGTCGGTGTGGAGCTCGACCAGGCCAGGGATGATGAAGTCGCCGCCCATGTCCTCGCCGCTGCGGCCAGCGCGGGGAGCAATGTCGGCGATCACGCCGTCGCGCAGCACGATCGACCCTTCGACGATCTGGTCGGCAAGCACGATGCGGGCGTTGTCAAGAACGGTCTCGGCGGTCATCTCAGGCAGTCCTCGGAGCATTTTGCAGCCAACTGAAAATGGATTGGCGTCGCACAATGCGGTTAAAGGAAATAGTCATCTCAGGCAGTTCTTCTGGCCGGGCGGCGCCCGAGCGCGTGATGGGACAGCACCATGAACGGCGCACCCGGCTCAGTTTCGACAAACAGCGTCAGCGCGTCCACCGGCACCGGCCGTTGCAGCACGTCCGCAAACAGGCTGTCGATTGCTAGGCGAAGACGAGGGCTTTCCTGTGACGACACCCGGCCGGACAGGGTCATATGGAAACGAAACGTCTCGAAGACATAGGGGTAGCCCCATTGGCAGAGATTGCGGAACTCATCGGGCTTCAGCGAGTCGGGGCTGCGGCGTTCAATCTCCGCGTCTGTCAGCGGCGCGCGAAAGCGGTCGAAGCCGCGCACCACATCATCGGCGAAACGGTTGAGCCCCGGCAGCGGTGCTTCCGGCACGAGCGCGAAAAAGCTGTCGATCTGGCTGACGACGAGACGCGGGACCGTCACCACCGGCGTCGCCTCGGCAAAATCGTCGAGTGCGGCGCGAAGCGAGGCCTCCGTCTCGTTTGAAGCCAGCCGGAAGGGCGCCTTCAGCGTCGCATGAAAGCCGTAGCGGCGCGCCGAGGCGGTATGGAAGGCAACTTCCGCTGCCGACAACTCGCCCACCGCCTCGACCGGCCTCGTGGCGGCACCGAAGGGATCACGGCCGAGCCAATTGGCGGCGATCCGCGCCAGCGGTTCGTCCTGCAGGGGGGTGAAATAGATCGCGTAGCGCATCGAAGTTCCTCGTCAGCCCCGCTGCCATAGGCGATTTGCATGACGAAATGACGAAGCTTTGCAGCGTTTTCGGTAACAAAACGACACAGCCTGGTCATTAGCCGACGATTTTTTCGGCTTGGACCAGCGGTTGAGAAGCGAAGGGGAAACGGTCAGGCCATCAGCCATTCGTGCTCGGGCGCGTTGTGGAATTTCCACGTCCGCTTCGGTCCGGCCATGACGTTGAGATAATAGAGAACATAGCCGTGGCAGGCGGCGCAGGGGTGATAACCCTTGGGTACCAGCACGACGTCGCCGTCCTCGATCGCCATCGCCTCGTCGAGCGAACGAGAGCCGTTCTGGTCGGCATCGGTGTAGACGCGCTGGAAAGCAAAGCCCTGCGGCGGGTTGAGGCGGTGGTAATAGGTCTCTTCGAGATAGGATTCGGCCGGCAGATTGTCCTGGTCGTGCTTGTGCGGCGGATAGCTCGATGTGTGGCCGCCGGGCGTGATGACCTCGACCACCAGCAGGGAATCGGCCGGCTCGCCCTCCGGCAGGACGTTGGTGACGTAGCGCGTGTTGGTGCCTTTGCCGCGGGTCTCCTGGCCGAGATCCTTCGGCGCAATGATGCGGACCGGCAGACCGCCGCCAAGCCCCGGCGCCGAGCACACGGCGAGTTCGAGATCGGTATCGGCGCTCACCGACCACTCCGAGCCCTGCGGCACATAGACCGACCACGGCTTGCCCTCGAACGGCGACATGCGTTCGCCCAGGAGCCCGAGATCCTTGCCGCCGGCCTTGACCTTGCCCTTGCCGGTGACGAATACCAGACAGACCTCACGATCCGCGGTTTGCCCGGAAGCGGTGTCGCCGGGCCTCAGCCGATGCAGATCGAAGCCGACATAGGTCCAGCCGGCGTTTTGCGGCGTCACATGGGCTATGCGGCCGTGGCCCTTATTGGCTTTGACGAGCAGCTTCGACATGGTCATTCCTTCGGTTTGGCGTTTGCCGATGGCTTGTCTTCGTCGGCCGGTTTGTAGAGGTAGAAAAACTGCCAGACCGCATAGCCGGCGAAGCCGAGCGCGATCACGCCCCAGAACGGCGTGCCGGTAGCGAATTCGATCACCGACCAGACCAGGCAGACCGCGACAATGGCGACGCGCCGCCACAAAGGCCGGAAAAACGGGTGCTCGGAGTCTTTCATCGGATAAACGCCGGCATCGGGTCAGCCCTTCCTCGCGAACTCTCAAGCATTGGGAAAGCCCAGTGTCTCAACCGTATAGCCGGCCGCCGTCATCACCCGCATCAATTCCTTGTAGCCGACCTGTGCCATCTTGAGTGGCGGGTTCTTCTTCGGATCCTGCTCGGCCTCGACCACGAACCAGCCTTCATAGCCGTGGTTGGCGAGCCTCTGGACGATGGCGCCAAAATCCAGCGATCCATCTCCCGGCACGGTGAAGGCACCAAGTGCTACCGCGTCGAGGAAGGATTGCTTGTTGCGATCCAGCTTTTGGATCACCTGCATGCGTACGTCCTTGACATGCACGTGGTTGATGCGCCGGTGGTGGTTGTCTATCGCGCGCAGCACATCGCCGCCGGCAAAGGCCAGGTGACCGGCATCGAGCAGCAGCGGAATGCCCTCTCCCGAATAGCGCATGAAAGCGTCGAGCTCCGGCTCGGTCTCGATCACCGCCGCCATATGATGATGGTAGGAGAGCGGCATGCCTTGCCCGGCACACCATTCGCCGAACTCGGTTAGCCGCCTAGCGTAGGCTTTCATCTCATCGTCCGACAGCCTCGGCTTGATGGCAAGCGGTTTCGAGCGGTCGCCCTGGATGGAACGGCCGACTTCACCATAGACGATGCAGGGCGCATTCACCGCCTTGAACAGGTCGATCATCGGCTGGATACGAACCTTGTTCTTCGCCATGTCTTCGTCGACCAGCGTCCCGGAGAACCAGCCGCCGCACAGCGTCACGTCGGCCTCTTTCAGGATCGGCAGCATGATCTCCGGATCGTTGGGAAAGCGGCGGCCCATTTCCATGCCGGTAAAGCCGGCCGAGCGCGACTGGCGCAGGCACTCCTCCAGCGACACATCATCGCTGAGTTCGGCAAGATCGTCGTTCCACCATGCAATCGGGGACATGCCCAGTTTGGCTTTCAAGTCGTCACTCCAATTTCTGACATTCGAGGCGGCGTTGGCGGGCGCGTTAAAACCGCCGCCCGCTCAGCGCTTCCTCATATTTCTTGCGCGCCGCGTTCACTTGCGGCCGTGCCGAGACTTCCGGCACTGCGACATCCCACCAGCTTCCACCGGCCTCGGTCGAAGCCAGCGGGTCGGTGTCGATGACCAGCACGGTCGTTCGCGTATTCTTCTTCGCTTGCGCCAGGGCCGTTTCCAGCCCGGCGATCGACGCCACTTTTTCGGCAATCGCACCCATGCTTGCAGCATGCGCGGCGAAGTCGATCTCGGGCAAGGTCTCGTGACGAGCGTCCTTCAGCAAATTGTTGAAGTTGGCGCCGCCGGTCGCCATCTGCAGCCGGTTGATGCAGCCATAGCCGCGGTTGTCGAGCAGCACGATGGTCAGCTTGAGGCCGAGCATAACCGACGTAGCGACCTCGGAATTGAGCATCAGGTAGGAGCCGTCGCCGATCATCACCACAACCTCCTCGTCGGGCTTGGCCATCTTGACGCCAAGCCCGCCGGCGATTTCGTAGCCCATGGTCGAGAAGCCGTATTCGGCATGATAGGAGCCGGGCGCGCCCGCCTGCCATAGCTTGTGCAATTCGCCGGGCAAGCCGCCGGCGGCATGGAGCAGTACCACGCCGGAGCCCATGGCGCGCTGTACGGCGCCGATCACCTGCGCGTCGGACGGATAGGCGGCATTGGTCGACGCCGTCACCTTGCCGGCATCCGCCTGCCAGTCCTTCTTGCCGCTGATCGCATTGTCGGTCCAGCCAGAAGGAGCTTTCCAGCCTTTCAGCGCCGCACCGAGTTCGGCGAGCCCTTCAGCCGCATCGGCGACCAGCGGCAGCGCCTGGTGCTTTCCGGCATCGAAAGGCTGGACGTTGAGCCCGATCATGGTCTTGCCGGAATTCTTGAACAACGCCCAGGAGCCAGTGGTGAAATCCTGCAGCCTGGTGCCGACGGCAAGCACGACGTCGGCCTCTTCGGCCAGCCTGTTGGCAGCCGAAGTGCCGGTAACGCCGACCGCCGCCATGTTCAGCGGATGATCGTCGGGCAGCGAGGATTTGCCGCCTTGCGTCTCGCACACCGGAATGCCAGCGTCTTGCGCCAGCTTCGCCAATTCATCCGACGCTTGCGAATAGAGCACGCCACCGCCGGCAATCACCAATGGCTTCTTCGCGCTCTTCAGCGCCGCCACTGCAGCTGCTAACTCTTGGCGGTCCGGGCGCGCTCGCCGCTGGGTCCAGAGCCGCTCGGCAAAGAAACTCTCGGGATAATCATAGGCCTCGGCCTGCACGTCCTGGCACAGCGCCAGCGTTACCGGGCCACACTCAGCCGGATCGGTCAGCACCTGCATGGCGCGGTTGAGCGCCGGCATGATCTGCTCCGGCCGGGTGATGCGGTCGAAATAGCGCGACACCGGCCTGAGGCAGTCATTGACCGTCGCCGTACCGTCGGAAAAATCCTCGGCTTGCTGCAGGACGGGATCGGGAATGCGATTGGCGAAGACGTCGCCGGGCAGAAACAGGACAGGCAACCTGTTTACATGCGCAAGTGCTGCCGCCGTCACCATATTCAGCGCGCCAGGGCCGATCGAACTGGTCGCCGCCATGAAGCGGCGGCGGAAATTGGACTTGGCATACGCGATCGCCGCATGCGCCATCGCTTGCTCGTTATGGGCACGGAACGTCGGCAATTCGTCGCGGACCTGGTAGAGCGCCTCGCCGACGCCGGCGACATTGCCGTGGCCGAAGATTGCCCAGACGCCGCCGAAGATCGGCACTTTCTTGCCGTCGATCTCGGCCATCTGTTGGGCAAGAAAGCGGGTCAGCGCCTGCGCCATCGTCAGGCGGATTGTCTTGGTCATGTCGTTTTCCTCCGCAGTCCTTATGCCGCGCCTTCTTATGCTGCTTTGCGGCCGCGCACGGCAAGCCATGCCTCGGTCAGCCTCTCGAAGCGCGACGCCATGTCGGCAACCGCCTCATCGTCCGACATCTTGCCGGCAAGCCATTGTTCGGCCGCGTTGATGAAGATGGTACGGCCGACAGCGAAACCCTTGACGATGGGCGCCTTGGCGGTGGCGGCGAAGGCCGCTTCCAATTCGTCCTGCGGTGCTTCCAAACCCAGCAGTACAATCCCGCGGCACCACGGATCGTTCTTCAGGATCACCGCCTCGATCTTTGCCCATGCGCCGGTCGATGCCTGCGGTTCGAGCTTCCACCAGTCGGGCTTGATGCCGAGTGCGTAGAGTTCCTCAAGCGCCCGCGGGATGGTCATGTCGTCGAGCTTGCCGTGCTTGCCGGCTATGATCTCGACCAGAAGTTCTCTCCCCACTTTCCGCGCGGCCTCGAACAAAGCGCGCAGTTTCTGCTGCTGTTCGCTCTTCAGCGCCGCGGGATCGTCGGGATGATAGAAGCACAGGCATTTGATGCAGTGGTCGACCGGCCATTCGGTCAGTTGCGAGCCTATGTCTTGCGAGAACTCGAAGCGAAGCGGCCGCGAACCCGGCAACTCGACCGGCCGGCCGAGCCAGGCGAAGGAATGGTGGGCGAATTCGAACATCGCCTCGCGCCCGTATTTTTCGTCGAGCAGCATGCCATAGCCGCCGCGGCCAGCCGCGACCTTTGCCGCAGCCTTGACCGTCAGCACCTTGAAAGCCGGGATTCGCGACGGATCGGCGCCGGCCTTTGCCGCGACGTCCTCCAGCTGGACGCGGTGGTCGCAGGCGAACGCCATCAGAGAGGGGATGTCGCGCCGGCGCGTGGTCGCCCAATGGATGTGGTTGATCGCCTCGTCCTTGCGCAGCGCCAGATGCTTGCTGCCGTTTTTCAGGAAGAACTGCAATTCCTCGAAAGTCGGGTATTCAGGTGCGCAGAGCAGCCGCGATACGGCAAAGGCGCCGCAGGCATTGGCCCAGGTCGCGGCCGTCGCCAGGCTTTCCTCGCCGAGCCAGCCGCGCAGGAAGCCCGACATGAAAGCGTCGCCGGCGCCGAGCACATTGTAGACCTCGATCGGAAACCCCTTGCCGACGATACCGTCCTCGAGATCGTCGCTGATCGGCCCGTCATAGACGATGCAGCCCATGGCACCGCGCTTCAGCACTATGGTCGCCGTCGACAGCGAGCGGATGGTTTTCAGCGCGCTCAGGCAATCGTCTGCGCCGGAGGCGATCATGATCTCCTCTTCGGTGCCGACGATGAGATCGCAGTCGGGCAGCACCGTCTTCAACTGCGCCGAGACGCGGTCGGATTTCACATAGCGCTCGAAGCCTTCGGCATGGCCGGCGAGGCCCCACAGGTTAGGGCGGTAGTCGATGTCGAACACCACCTTGCCGCCCTTGGCCTTCATGACACGGATCGCCTTGCGTTGCGCGGCGTCGCTGTTGGGCCGTGAAAAATGCGTGCCGGTGACGACGACCGCGCGTGCTGAAGCAATGAAGGCCTCATCGATATCGTCTTCCGAAAGCGCCATGTCGGCGCAATCGCTGCGATAGAAGATCATCGGCGAGACGCCCTCATCCTCGACCGACAGCAGCACCAGGGCGGTCAGCCGCTCCGGATCGGTCTTGAGGCCTTGGACCGAAACGCCCTCGCGGGTCAGCTGCTCGCGGATGAAGCGGCCCATCTGCTCATTGCCGACGCGGGTGAGCAACGCCGAGCGCAGGCCGAGCCTGGCAGTGCCGACCGCGATATTGGCTGGACAGCCGCCGACCGACTTGGCAAAGGAGGTGATATCTTCCAGGCGCGAGCCGATCTGCTGGCCGTAGAGATCGACGGACGCACGGCCGATCGTGATGATGTCGAGCGGCGCATGTCTCGCTTCCACGGCTTCGCCCATTCGAACCTCCCATCGGCTTTGTTGTCTTGGGTAACACGCGCGAGCGGCAGCGTGGCGCCGGTAATATGAAATAATAATTCCAATCCATAGTCAATATGGAACGAGCATTCCCAAGGCCGAAAAGTGCTCTGCAAAGGCCGGCGCGGTGAGAAACTTTGAAGTCAGACGAACGTCAAGCGTCTGCCGCTGAAACCAGCTGATTTACCAAGGAAGCGGGCCGTCATCGTTGAAGTACCCGGCGGTCGGGCCATTGGCGTCCAGGGTCGCCAGGTGAATGACGATCTCGGCTGCCTGCTGCACCGTGCGCTGACCTTTATACCCATTGAGATCGGTGGCGGTATAGCCGGGCGCCGCGGCGTTGACCTTGATGCCCTGGAGCGCGAGCTCCCTGGCGAAGCCCACGGTGATGGCGTTCAAGGCTGTCTTGGAGCTGCCGTAGCCCATCATATTGACGGCGTGATTCGCGGTGGCGGGATCGAGCGCCCGGCCGATGGACCCGGTGGAGCTGCTCACCATCACGATACGGGCAGCAGGTGCTGCCAGCAGCAGCGGCAGGAATGCCTGTGTCACGCGGATCGGGCCGAAGACATTGACGTCGTAGGTGGCCTGGATGTCGGCGATCCGCTGCTGGCTCGGCGGCAGGTCGTAATTGATGGCGACGCCGGCGTTGTTCACCAGCACGTCGAGGCAGGGGCTGGCCTGCCCGAGCGCCTTGGCTGCCGCCTTCACACTGTCATCCCTCGTGACGTCCAGCTCAAGCCACTCTGCGTCGAGGCCTTCCGCGCACAATGCCTGCGCCGCCGCCATGCCGCGTTCGGCGCTCCTGGCGCCGAGCCAGACCTTGAAGCCCATGGTCGCCAGTCGCCGGGCGATTTCGCGGCCTATACCCTTGTTGGCGCCGGTCACCAGCGCGGTCTTCGAAGTCGTCATTTCGGTCTCTCCATTTTTCTTGTGGAAGACCCACAAATGGCGCGAGGCAGCGGGCGCCGCGCGCCGGAAATTCTCAGGCTCTTGCCTAATCCTCTCACGCTGTTGCGCGGCCAGCGTGAATGCGCGATGCTGGCGCAATGAACGAGGCGCTGCAGGAGTTGATCGAGATCGCCGGCCGCCATGCGCGCGGGCGACGAACAAGAACGGCGGTTCCCCGCGTTTCGATCGGCTGCAGCGAAGTCGCCACGGCACCATTGCCGGGTGTGTGGGGGTCGGGGATCTTATTCGTATTGCAGGGCGCAAAGACGGTCCTGATCGGCTCCCGGGCTCTTCGTTACAAGCCGGCCAGCTATTTCATCTACACTGTCGAGACGCCCACTATCAGCCAGATAGTCGAAGCGAGCGCGGCGCGTCCTTATCTGGCCATTGGCTTGACCCTTGACCTGCAAGCCGTCGCCGCGCTCCTCGTCGAGCACGCGCCAGCCCTCGGTGGCGACAGTTTCTTCTCCACCACTCCCGTTGATGACGATCTGCTCGACGCGTTGCGTCGAATGATGCGGTTGCTTGACCGGCCAGCGGAGATTCCCGTGCTCGCGACCATGCTCGAGCGGGAGATGCTGTTTCGGCTCCTGCAAGGCCCCCAGGGCGGAAAGCTTCGTGAACTTGCGCGCGCCGATGGCCATCTGTCCCGGATCGGCAGGGCGATCGCCTGGATCCGTTCGCACCCCCATCAGCCGGTCCGGGTCGGCGATCTGGCCGAGATCGCCCATATGAGCAGTGCTGCGTTTTATCGTCACTTCAAGGCGGCGACGGCCATGAGCCCAATCCAGTATCAAAAGCAAATCCGCTTGCTGGAAGCCCGCCATCTGCTGATTGCTCAGCCGGGCAACGTGGCGCGTGTCGCCTTCGCTGTCGGCTATGAGAGTGCTTCCCAGTTCAGCCGGGAGTATGCCCGCCAGTTCGGGTCGCCGCCTGCCCGCGACGCAGCGCGGCTTTTGGCAGAAGGCGAAACGGCAATAGAGGTGATCTAGGCCTTGCGCTTGCGGCCGCTATCGCGCCGCTTCTCGCCGACGGCAACGGTCAGCGCCATGGCCAAAGCCATCGTCGCCGACAGCGAGCGGAAGCCGGCGAAATCGGCCTCGGCGACCTCGAACCAGACCCTGGCGAATTGGGCGAGCGGCGAAAAAGAGCTGTCGGTGATCGCCACGATCGGCACGCCTTGCTCCGAAATGACGCGCGCCTCCTCGATGGTGGCAGGGGCATAGGGCGAAAAGCTGATGGCGATGACGGCATCCCTTGGAGAGGCAAAGCCGATCATCTCCGCGTTCAGGCCGGCGGCCGATTCGATCAGCTGGTTGCGGATCTTGAGCTTGCCCAACGCATAGGCGATATAGGAGGCGACCGGGTAGGAGCGCCGCTTGGCCAGCACATAAATGGTTTCCGCCTTGGCCAGAACGGCGATTGCGTCTTCGAAATGGTCTTCATTCAGCGTGCGCGAAATGTCGTTGAGCGAGGTGCTGGCTGCGGCGACGAAACCGTCGAAAATCGCCCGGTGCCCGGCGCCTTCCTCGGCCTTGGCGCGCAATGCCGCCAGCCTTTCATCGTAGGACGAGTTGCGCTCGCGCAGGCGCTCGCGAAACACCAGCTGCAGGCTGGTGAAACCGTCAAAGCCAAGCTGCTGGGCAAAGCGGATCAGGGTCGAAGGCTGAACACCGGCGGAGGCGGCGATGCTGGCAGCGGTGCCGAAGGCGATATCGTCGGGGTTGTCGAGCGCATGGGCGGCGATCTGGGCGATACGTTTCGGCAGGCTCTGACGCCGCTCCAGGATCGTCGCCCGCAGCGTTTCGAAATCGCGCGGCACCCGTTCGTCCATCGTCGCTCCGCCCAGGCTCATCGTCGGTTCCCTCTGTGCCCCATCATAGCGGACCTGTGCAAGAACACCATAAAAAATGAGACAAGCGTTCCATTTGCAAACAAAATGGACTAATTCATCCACACAAAATTTTGCACACAGGGAGGCAAGCGGATGGTCGGGGTAGGTCTTATCGGCACGGGCTTCATGGGCAAGTGCCACGCCATTGCCTGGAACGCGGTCGGCACCGTCTTCCCCGATGTCGACAAGCCAAGGCTGGTCCATCTGGGCGAGGTCAACGAGGACCTTGCCAAACGCCGTGCCAGCGAATTCGGCTTCGCCAAGGCCTCCGGCGACTGGCGCGCAGTCGTCGACGATCCCGACGTCGATGTCATCTCGTTGACTACGCCGAACCAGTTCCACCCGGAAATGGCCATCGCCATCCTCGAAGCCGGCAAGCATCTGTGGTGTGAAAAACCGATGGCGCCAAGTTTTGCGGAGGCGCAAGCGATGGCTGCGGCCGCGCGGAAATCCGGCAAGGTTGCCGCGCTGGGCTATAACTATATTCAGAACCCGGCGATCCGCCATATCGGCGCGCTGCTCGACGAGAAGATCATCGGCGAGGTCAACCATCTGCGTATCGAGATGGACGAGGACTTCATGGCCGATCCGGAGGCGCTGTTCTTCTGGAAGCACGAGGCGGCGTCCGGTTACGGCGCGCTCGACGATTTCGCCGTGCATCCGCTGTCGCTCATAGCGGTACTGTTCGGCCGCGTCGCCCGAGTCATGTGCGACATGGCCAGGCCCTATGCCGAACGCCGCGTCGCCTCGGGCGGGCGCCGCGCCGTCGAGACCTATGACATCGCCAGCATCCTGATGCATCTCGAAAACGGCATTGCCGGCACGTTGCTGGTCAACCGTTCGGCCTGGGGCCGCAAGGGCCGGATCGCCATCCAGATTTTTGGTTCGAAGGGCTCGATCCTGTACGACCAGGAGCGGATGAACGAGTTCCAGCTCTATCTGACAGCCGACCGACCGACGGAGCAAGGCTATCGGACAGTCCTGGTTGCCCCGCACCACAGGCCTTACGACGCCTTCCTGCCGGCGCCCGGCCACGGCCTTGGCTTTAATGACCTCAAGATCATCGAATGCCGGGAACTGTTGACGCGGCTTGCCGGCAAGCCGGCGCGGATCATCGACTTCGACGAAGGCCTGGAGATCGAGCGCACGGTGCACGCGATGGCGCGCTCGTTCGCGGAACAGCGCTGGATCGCTGTGCGGTAGTAAGCCCGGCGCTGGCTTCCCCTTCTCCCCTTGAGGGTGAAGGTGGCCGAGCGAAGCTCGGTCGGATGAGGGGTGTTGGACGGATCGCTACAGCGAAGAAATAAGCGCTTAAAATCCCTCAATATTTTACGCCGAGTTTCTTCCAGCACCCTCATCCGGCTCGGCGCTGCGTGCCGATCCACCTTCTCCCACAAGGGGAGAAGGAGAAGTGCTCAGGCGGCGCCTGAACGGCTTGATATCATGCTTCGGCGCACCGACCGGCGCCGCTCGACGGCGTCGGCAAGGCCGTGAAGCACCGTCTCGGTGGCTGCCCAGTCGATGCAGCCATCGGTGATGCTCTGGCCATAGACGAGCGGCTTGCCCGGCACGACGTCCTGCCGGCCGGCGACGAGGTTGCTCTCGATCATGACGCCGATGATGCGCTCGTCGCCTGCCGCGACCTGGCCAGCCACGTCAGCCGCCACCCCTGGCTGGTTTTCCGGCTTCTTGCTGCTGTTGGCGTGGCTGACATCGATCATCAGCCGCGGCGCCACGCCGATCCGGCCGAGTTCCGCGCAGGCAGCCGCGACGCTTGTTGCGTCATAATTGGGCTGAATGCCGCCGCGCAGGATGACGTGGCAGTCCTCGTTGCCGGTAGTCGTCGCGATGGCGCTGCGTCCGCCCTTCGTCACCGCCATGAAATGATGCGGTTGGGCGGCCGATTTCACCGCCTCGGCGGCGATCCGCAGATTGCCGTCAGTGCCGTTCTTGAAGCCGACCGGGCAGGACAGGCCCGATGCCAGTTCGCGATGGATCTGGCTCTCGGTCGTGCGCGCGCCGATCGCGCCCCAGGCGACGAGGTCGGCGATATATTGCGGGGTGGCCATGTCGAGGAATTCGGTCGCCGCCGGCAGGCCGAGATTGTTGACGGCGGCGAGCACGTTGCGGGCCATCCGCAGCCCCTTGTCGATGTTGAAGCTGCCGTCCAGGTCGGGATCGTTGATCAGGCCCTTCCAGCCGACCGTCGTGCGCGGCTTCTCGA
Organism: Mesorhizobium sp. LSHC420B00; assembly: GCF_000503055.1. GTDB lineage: Bacteria > Pseudomonadota > Alphaproteobacteria > Rhizobiales > Rhizobiaceae > Mesorhizobium. The sequence goes on from NZ_AYVY01000004.1 coordinate 148,352, forward strand.
AATACACCCGCATCACGATCTCCAGCCGGTCCGACAGGCTCTCTCGCAGCGATGCCAAGCGGCTGGCATAGTCTACGGCAGCGGCCGGGTCGTGGATCGAACAGGGGCCGACGACGACCACCAGCCGGTCGTCGGTGCCGGTCAGCACGGCATGGATAGCATTGCGTGACGCGGCAACGGTCCGCGTCGCCGTCAGTGTGCGCGGTATCTCCCGCATCACCTCGTCCGGCGTACTCAATTCCCTTATTTCCTTGACCCGAAGATCGTCTGTGGTGGTCAACACGGCTTTCTGCTCCTGATTGGGAGACCTGCCGGCTGAAACAAAAAAGCCGCCAGGTCTGGCGGCTGTTCGGATCTTGCTGCTGCAATCTTCAGATCGAGCGCAATCCTCCCGCCGCCAGCGAGCTGCTAAAGTACCAATAGGTGGCGGTCAGGTTGATCATGAGGCTCATATAGTCGAAGCCGAGGCGATTGTCACGTGTCTGATGATGCTACTGACGTAGTGGCCCAGCATGCAGCGCCGAGCGGGTTCATGCAGTCCAGGGATCGACGAGTTCAATTCCGAAGTCTTCGAAATCCTTCGTGTTACGCGTTGCCAAGGTGAGTTCCTGCGCAATCGCCGTGGCTGCAATCAGGCCGTCCATCGACGACAGACCGCGACCGCGGCGCTTCGCAAGGCCCATCAGGTCGCCCCACGCCAAGGCAACCGGTTCGTCCACCGGAAGAACTCTCTGCTCGAAGCGCTGCGGCAGGTCCCGTGCGAGCCATTCGGCCAGTGCCTCGCGTTTCCGGCCCTCGTCCATGAGGGCGACGCCGCGCTGGATCTCCGCGATCGACACGACGCTAATGAATGAGCGGTCCTCATCAAGCCCGCCCAGCCAGTCCAGAACGCGCACATCCGGCGCCGGCCTTGTCACCTCGGACAGGACATTCGTATCGAGCAGAAGCCTCACAGCGGCAGATCACGCGGTTCGTCGCGCTGGCGCTCAAGGTTGAGATCGGCGCCGCGCAGCGGCGACTCCAGCAGGAACTCCGCAAGCGTACCCTTGCGCGCGGTCTTCCGCTGCCATTCCTCGGCCGAGACGACAACCACGCTTGGCTTACCGTTTCTGGTGATCGTCTGCGGCGAAGATTGCGCGCGCTCGATTACCTCCGAGAGCCGGGCCTTTGCCCCAGCGACCGTCCAGTTAGTATCCTCTCTGGGCGCAGACGGCATTTCGACCTCCCATGACCATTCTGACTATCTTGACTATATGGGAATGGCGATACGGCGGCAACAGGGAAGGAGAGGGTTTCAGAGCCCGTGTGCCTGAGTGAGGTCGATCGGAACCGATTATGCCGGCTTTGATATTTTGGGGCATCTCGGCCACTCATGGCAAACTGCTTCTGACGCAAGGCTACACGGCTGATCCTATTCCGGTGACGCCCCCGCGATGCTCTGGTCGTAGTCGACCAGCGACCCGGTCATGACGCCGGACTGCGGGCTGATCATATAGCTGATCAATCGGGCAAGTTGCGCCGGCTTCACCAATTGGCCCATCGGCTGCGCGGCCTCGGCTTTTTCAAGCCAGTCGTCCGGCGCGTCATGCCATTTCTTCTGCACGATTGCCTCGCCCTCGGTGTCCATCCAGCCGGGCAGCACCGCGTTGCAGCGGATGCGATTGCCGCGATGGGCATTGGCGACATTCTTGGTCAGCGTCGCCAGCGCTCCCTTGCTCGATGAATAGGGCGCCAGGAACGACTGGCCGCAATGCGCCGACATCGACAGTACGTTGACGATCGAGCCCGGTGCCTGGCGCGCCAGCAGATGCGCCACCACGCCCTGCATCAGAAAAAACGGGCCGCGCACATTGGTCTGGAATATCTGGTCGAATAGATCCTCTGAGGTCTCGACCAGTGAGCCGCGAGCCGAGGTGGCGGCGGCGTTGACCAGCGCGTTGACGGTGCCGCAATGGCCAATCGCCGTTTCGACCGCACGCTTGCAGTCGGCGACTTTGGCGACATCGGCGCTGATGAAGATGGCATCGACGCCTGCCCCCTTGAGGATGGCGACAGCCTTGTCGCCCTTCTCCTTCGAGCGGCCGATCAGCGCTAGCGCCCGGCAGCCCTCATCGGCCAGCGCTTCGGCGACGGCAAAGCCGATGCCTTGTGCGCCGCCGGTGACGATGGCGCGTGTTTCGGAATTGCGACCGGCTGAACCGTTCATCGCCTTGCTCCTGTGCTTGATAGTCAGATTGTTTTGTCGAGGCGGACGGTCTTGCCTTCCTTGGCCGATTTCAGCGCCGCATCTGCCAGCCTGAGCGCCACCAGCCCGTCCTTGCCGCTCGGCGCCGCCTTCTTGCCTGACGTCGCTGCCGCGATGAAGGCAGCGATCTCGTTGGCATAAGCGTCGAGATAACGAGTCATGAAGAAATCGTGCAGCGGCGGCCGCGTATAGCCTTTCTCATTGGCGAGTTCGATCGACACCGGCCGCTGGTTCTCGGCCGCAATCATGCCTTTCGAGCCATGCACCTCGATGCGTTGGTCGTAGCCATAGGTGGCTCGGCGCGAGTTGGAGATGACGCATTGCTTGCCGGAGGCAGTTTCGAGGATGACGCTGACGCTGTCGAAGTCGCCGGCCTCGCCGATCTTTTTGTCGACCAGCACCGAAGCGTGCGCGCTGACCGCCACCGGCTCCTCGCCGAGCAGGAAGCGCGCCATGTCGAAATCATGGATGGTCATGTCGCGGAAGATGCCGCCCGAGCGGCCGATATAGTCGAGCGGCGGTGGACCGGGATCGCGCGAGGTGATGGTCACCATTTCGACTGTGCCAATCGCACCGTCGTCGATCGCCTTGCGCACGGCGGCAAAATGCGGATCGAAGCGGCGGTTGAAGCCGACCATCAGGGTGGCGCCGGCCTTGTCGACGACGGCCAGGCATTGTTCCACCCTGCCGGCGTCGAGATCGATCGGCTTCTCGCAGAAGATCGCCTTGCCCGCCCTGGCGAAGCGTTCGATCAGATCGGCATGGGTGTCGGTCGGCGTGCAGATGACGACCGCATCGATATCGCTGGCAGTTTCGATGGCATCGATGCTGCGCACTTCGGCGCCATAGGCAGAGGCCAAATCGGTCGCCGCCTTCTCGAAGGCGTCGGCAACCGCAACCAGCCTGGCCTGCGGGTTGGAGCCCACCGCACGGGCGTGGACCTTGCCGATACGGCCGGCACCGAGAAGAGCAAAGCGAAGCATGAAGAATTTCCTTTGAGAATGGTTGGAAAGAGAAGGCGTGTCAGCCCCCGTAACACGACGTTGGCCTTACGCCGCAAGTTCCGCCTGCCCGGTCTTGGCGCCGGTGATGTAGGAGACGATATCGTTGCCATCGGTATCTTGCTTGCGCAAATTGGCGACGATGCGGCCGCGCCGGAAAACGACGATGCGGTCGACCAGATCGAACACCTGACGCATGTTGTGAGAGATCAGGATCAGCGGCTCGCCATTTTCCTTCAGCGTGCGGATGATGTTTTCGACCTGCATCGTCTCCTGCACGCCGAGCGCCGCCGTCGGCTCATCCATGATGATGAGCTTGGAAGCAAAGGTCGCGGTTCTGGCAATCGCCACGCACTGGCGCTGGCCGCCCGACATGTGGCGGATGGTGTTGGAAAGGTTGGGGATCTTGACCGCTGTGCGGACCAGGGCTGCTTCGGTCGCCTTGCGCATGAACTTGCGGTCGAGGATCGAGAAGGGCCCAAGATTGAACAGCACTCTTTCACGGCCGAGGAACAGGTTCGACGGCACGTCGAGGTCGTCGGCGAGCGCCAGGTTCTGGAACACCGTCTCGATGCCCGCCTCGCGGGCTTCGATCGGCCCGGCGAAATTCACTTCCTTGCCGTCGAACGACATCCTGCCGCTGGTTCGCTGCTCGACGCCGGTGATCTGGCGCACGAAGGTCGATTTGCCGGCACCGTTGTCGCCCATGATGGCGACATGCTCGCCCTTGCGCAGCTCGAAGTTGGCACCCTCCAGCGCATGGACGCCGCCATAATACTTGGTCAGGTTTTCGGTTTTCAGGACGATGTCCGACATGATCAAGCCCTCATTGCCCGCAGGCGTTGGCGCCACTGGTCGAGAACGACTGCGCCGACGATGATCACGCCCTTGACCATCTCCTGATAATAGGCGTCGAGGCGCAAAAAGGTGAAGCCGGAGATGATGACGCCGAAGATCAGCGAGCCGATCACCGTCCCGATAATCGAGCCGCGGCCGCCCGACAGCGACACGCCACCGATGACCGCCATGGCGATCGCATCGAGCTCGTACATCACACCCATGCCGGCCTGGGCAGTGAGATTCTTCGAGCTCAACACCACGGCGGCGAGCGCGGCAAGGATGCCGGCAATGACGTAGACGAGGATCTTGTGGTTGGCGATGTTGATGCCGGACATGCGCGCGGCATCCTCATTGGAGCCGATTGCATAACAGTGCTTGCCATATTTGGTGTAGCTCAGGATCAGCTGGAACAGCACCGCCAGCGAAATGAAAATGATGACCGGCATCAGCCCCTTGCCGATGGCGGCGAAACTCTCGGTCGGAAACGAGATCGGCTGCCCCTTCGACCACCATTTGGCGATGCCGCGCGCGGTGACCATCATGCCAAGCGTGGCGATGAACGGCGGGATGCGCGTGTAGGCGATCAAGGCACCGTTGACCAGGCCGGCCAGCAGGCCGCAGCCGATTGCGACGAGCACCGGCACGATCACCGGCAGGTCGGTCCAGCCCTGGGCAATGAACATCGCCTTGGGGTTCGGGTTGCCGTTGACCGTCGCCACTTGGGCGAAGCTCATGGCTATCATCGCCGTGGCGCCGACGATCGAACCCGAGGACAGGTCGATGCCGCCGGTAATGATCACCTGCGTCACGCCGATGGCAATGATACCGACGATCGACACCTGCAGGATGATGATCTGCAGGCGCGCTTCGTTGAAGATCGCATCGATATTGTCGCGGGTATTGAACAGGAAGCTGTCGCCCAGGAAAACCCGGCCGATCAGCTCGAAAGCGCCGACCAGGATGACGAGCGCCAGGAAGACGTTGATTTCGGCCGGCCATGCGCGCCGCTTCGCATCATAGCTGAGCCCGCCGACGCCGTGAGATGTCTGTGCCAATCGTGCTTCCTCCGTCAGCCACGGTCTCCACCCGGCGCTGTTCAGGCCGAGGGGGAAAAAGCGGAGCGGCGCTGTCTTACTTTGGCGCGCCGCTCCGTATCGGACAGGTCCGCCTCAGTTCTTCTTCAGGAACTTGTCGATATTTGCCGGCGTGACCAGCTGGAACGGGATGTAGACCTTGTGCTCGACCTTCTCGCCCTTCGCTAGCTTGAGCGCAGCATCAAGCGCGCCAGCGCCCTGGCCGGCTGCGTCCTGGAACACCGTCGCATCGAGGTCGCCCGCCTGCATCGCCGCTAGCGCGTCCTGGGTAGCGTCGACGCCGCCGACGACAACCGACTTCATGTCGATATTGGCGGCCTTCATCGCCTGGATAGCGCCGATGGCGCTCTCGTCATTGTTGGCGATGACGCCGTCGAACGGCTTGCCGGTCGACAGCCAGTTGGTCATCAGGTTCTGCGCTTCTTCGCGCTTCCAGTTCGACGTCTGCTTGTCGATGATCTTGATGAAGCTGCAATCCGGCGTGGCAATCACATCATCGATGTCCTTGGTGCGCTGCACCGCGGCCTGGTTCGACAGCTCGCCCATGATCACATAGACATTGGCCTCTTTCTTGCCGGCTTCCTTGAACAGGCGGCAGACCTCCTTGGTCTCGAGCGTGCCAGAATCGGCTTCGTTCGAGGCGACGAAAGCCTGGTTTTCCGGCAGCGTGTCGACGTTGACCGGCTCGCGATTGACATAGACCAGCGGAATTTTGGCAGCGGCGGCTGCGTCCGACATCGCTTGGGTGGCCGAGGTGTCGACCGGGTTGACGATGATTGCGTCGACGCCCGAGGCGGCGAAGTTCTTGATCTGGTCGAGCTGCTTGGCGACGTCGTTCTGCGCGTCTTCCACCTGCAGCTCGACGCCGTCCATGCCCTTGGCCTGCTCGATCATGCCGTTGCGCAGCACGGTGAGAAAATTGTCGTCGAACAACGCCATCGACACGCCGATCTTGGCAGCAAAGGCGGACGAACTCATTAGCGCCGCGAACGCGACGCCCAAAAGCAGTTTTTTCATTTTATTTCTCCTCCACATTGGTGTCCGGCTGCACCGATCTACCCGGAATCCCCGATCTCGCAGGGAATTCTCTCCCGATTGCCATTTTAGTTCCGGAAGGCATTTGCCTGAAACAGATCTTCCGGAACGAAAGAACCAAAATGCTCAGTTGGTGAAATATTTATTCCATTTCGCGTGGGCGTCAAGCGAGATTTCGCCATGAGGAATGGATTTTCGGCATTTCGAGCTCTTTTAGACGAACGCTCAGGCAAGCCAGGCCTGAAAGCGTTCTGATAGATTACATCATGTCTGCCGCCAATGACCGCGACGTCAGATGTTTTCCGGCAGATAAATGTCGAAGGGCAGAAAGGTCTGACCCGGCGCATTCGCGGCGCCGGTCTCGATGGCATGCGCCATCAGCCCGACAAGCTCGCGGCAAAGCGCTGCCAGAGGCGTCGAGATCACCATCGTCAGGAAATTATCCGCCAGCGCCGCGCGGGAGTCAGGCGTGATCTCGTTGCAGACGACCGCTGGCATCTCTGCCGGCTTTGCCTCCCTCAGCGCCGAGATCGCGCCTTCCATGCCGCCACCGGCGACATAGCAGCCGGCAAGATCGGGGTGGCGGGCCAGAAGCTCGATCATTGCATCATGCGTGATCTGGTTCGCTTCCAGATTGACCAACGTCTCAAGGAGAGTGAATTCCGGCGCTTGCTCGCGAAAAAAGGAGCGAAAACCGATCTCGCGAAGCTCGTGGCCGTGAAAGCGATGGCTGCCGACGAAGAGGGCGACCTTGCCAGGTCTCTTCGCGGCCTTCGAGATCATCCAGGCAGCGGTGCGGCCAACCTTGCGATTGTCGAGGCCGACATAGCCCTCGCGAATGCCGGACGCAAAGTCGGAAAGCAGGGAGAACACCGGTACGCCGTTGGCTTTGAGCGCCTCGACGGCCACCGTCAGCGTCGGGTGATCAGGCCCGACCAAGGCGACGGCCCTGGATTTGGCTGCCAGCTTGCGCATCCGCTCGACGATCTCATCCGGCGCCAGCGAATCGGCGAAGTCGATGGTCGCCACGCCTCGAAAGCGCGGCGACTGCGATACTGCCAGTTCAAGTTCGCGGGCAAATTCGCTGTAGAAGACGTCTTCCCGCCGCAACAGCAGAAATCCGAGGCGATACTCCGGCAATTCATGGCGCATCCGCTGCTTGATCAATCCGGCCGCGTGATAGCCGATGCTGGTCGCGGCGTCATAGACGCGGCGCGCGGTTTCCTCGCGCACCGGCAAGCGGTTGTTCAGCACCCGGTCGACGGTGGCAACGCTGACCCCCGAAATGCGTGCCAGGTCGGTGATCGTCGGCCGTTTCGCCATCGCTGCCTCGCTCCAACTATCCGACTCTTTTAAACCATTCTGATGGAAAATGATAGAAACTATCTTTGTGATATTGAGTCTATCAGCGCTCGGCGTTATTTTGAACACTGACCGAATATGATCGAGGCCTCCGCCATGGTGGATATTGGACTCCAAACCGGGAACACAACCTCAGCAGCAGCGTCCCAACGCGACTACAGCCTGGTCGGCCGCGACGCGAAGCTTGCCGTCGAGAGCGGGCTGGCGGCGGCCGAGTGGTATCACACCGACGTGCCGCGCAAGCAGATGAAGGAGCTGATGCAGCGCTCCGACGGCCCGGCGATCCGCGATACCATCATCTGGCTCGGCGCCATGATCCTCAGCGGCGCGGGCGCCGCCTTGTTCTGGGGCAGCTGGTGGTGCGTGCCGTTCTTCTTCGTCTATGGCGTCCTCTACGGTTCCTCCACCGATTCACGCTGGCACGAATGCGGCCACGGCACCGCCTTCAGGACGCAGTGGATGAACGACGTGGTCTATCAGATCGCCTGCTTCATGATCATGCGCAACCCGGTGACCTGGCGCTGGAGCCACACGCGCCACCATACCGATACCATCATCGTCGGCCGCGATCCGGAGATCTCGGTCATGCGCCCGCCCGATCTGCTGCGCGTCGTGCTCAATTTCGTCGGCATTCTCGATGCCTGGCATGCGATGAGCGACATGCTGCGCAATGCGGCCGGCATCATCAGTCCGGCCGAAAGAACCTTCATTCCCGACCAGGAGCAGCCGAAGGCAATCCGCATTGCTCGCATCTGGACGGCGATCTATGCCGCGACGGTCGCGCTGGCGCTTCTTACCGGCTCGTTCCTGCCGCTGATGCTGGTCGGGCTGCCCAGGCTTTACGGTGCCTGGCATCATGTCATGGTCGGCCTGCTGCAGCATGGCGGCCTGGCTGAAAACGTCACCGATCACCGGCTGAACAGCCGCACCGTCTACATGAACCCGATAAGCCGTTTCATCTACTGGAACATGAACTACCACGTCGAGCATCACATGTTCCCCATGGTGCCCTACCATGCGCTGCCCAGGCTGCATGAGCTGATCAAGCACGATCTGCCGGCGCCGACACCGTCCATCCTGGCCGGCTATCGCGAGATGATACCGGCTTTCCTGCGCCAGCTGCGCAATGAGGATTATTTCATCAAGCGCGAACTGCCGCCGACGGCGAGGCCCTATCGCGAGGATTTCCACAACGATAACGCTGCTGTTGCGGTGGCTGCTGAATGACAAGCCTACGCCGGGGCACCAAGAATCGGGGAAGGCGCAAATGAGCGACTGGGTCGAGGCTTGTGACGCCGAGGACATCGACGAGGAGGATGTGATGCGGTTCGACCATGGCGGTCGCACCTTCGCCATCTACCGCAGCCCCGAGGACGGGTATTTCGCCACCGACGGGCTTTGCACGCATGAGAAGGTGCATCTGGCCGACGGGCTGGTGATGGACGATATCATCGAATGCCCGAAGCATAATGGCCGCTTCAATTACAAGACTGGGGCTGCCAGGGGCGCGCCGGTCTGCGTCGATCTCAGGACCTATCCGGTCAAAGTCGACGCCGGCAAAGTCCTTGTCCGGATCGGTTGATGATGACGAAGGGAATGGTCATCATTGGCGCCGGCGAATGCGGCGGGCGCGCCGCCCTTGCGCTGCGCGAGCTCGGCTATGATGGCCCGGTGACGTTGGTCGGCGACGAGCCGCATCTGCCCTATGAGCGGCCACCGCTGTCGAAAGACGCGATGGTCGCCGACGCGCCCCTGATCAAGGCGATCGCCAGTGAGGCGGTCCTGGCCGAAAGATCGATCAGGCATATCCATTCGGTTCAGGCGATGGCGATCGACCGCGTGGCGCATGTCGTGCGCCTGTCGGACGGCTCGGTCCTGGCCTACGACAAGCTCCTGCTGGCGACAGGGTCGCTGCCGCGCAAGCTGCCGATTCCGGGCCTTGGCGGGCGCTGCGTCTATCTGCGGACCTTCAACGACGCACTGGCCATTCGCGCTCATCTCAGCGCCGGAAATCGCGTCGCCATCATCGGCGGCGGCTTCATCGGTCTCGAGCTCGCCACGGCGGCACGCAGGCTCGGCGCCACTGTTGCCGTTATCGAGGCGCAGCCGCGCATTCTGATGCGCGGCGTGCCGGCCGAGATCGCGCAGGTTATCCATCAGGCTCATGAAGCCGAAGGCGTAAAAATCCTGTGCGGCGAGGGCATCGACGCCATTGCCGATGACGGCGCCGAAGTGCGCATCGTGCTTGCCGGTGGACACGACATTGTCGCCGATCTTGCCGTGATCGGCATCGGCGCCGTGCCGGTGACCGGACTTGCCGCGGAGGCAGGGCTGACGATTGACAATGGTATCGCCGTCGACGCCGAGCTTCGCACCAGCGACCCCGACATCTTTGCCGCCGGCGATTGCTGCTCGTTTCCGCTCGCCATCTATGGCGGCCGGCGAGTGCGGCTGGAAGCCTGGCGCAATGCGCAGGAGCAGGGCGCGCTTGCGGCCAGGAACATGCTTGGCGCCGGCGAGGCCCACGCGGCGGTGCCATGGTTCTGGTCGGATCAGTACGGCCTGACCTTGCAGATCGCCGGCCTGTCGGACGAAGGCCGCAGCATTGTGCGTCGCGAGCTCGGCGACGGCGCCTTCATCCTGTTCCATCTCGCCGAGGACGGCAGGCTGGTTGCGGCAAGTGGCATCGGCCCCGGCAACGCGGTCGCCCGCGACATAAGGCTGGCCGAGATGCTGATCGCGAAAAGGGCAAAGCCGGCGCCGGAAGCGCTAGGCTCGCAAACGATCAAGCTGAAGTCGCTGCTGGCGACATGAGCCAGCGCAGGTTCCAGAGCCATTTGAAAGAACTTGCGGAGCGCTTGCCGTTCTGGTGGTGACAATCCTGCACCTGATGGCGGGAGACGACCCTGAGCGGTCGTTCCTGCCCGCGATGGAAACGTCTCATGAGGGTTGGAACGGGGTCGTTCGCGCGACTTTGCGCCGAAAGGTTGCCATGAGGCGAATGATCCGATCTCGATCCCAGATGTCAGCTAAGCGCTTGCCGTCACGGCCGAGACGACCCCTTCCAGCCAACCGAGTTTCAGATGTAACCGAATTTCCTCCTTCTGAAATCGCAGCGCGACCCTCTCTCCTCAGTAGACGGGCTGACCACAGCCCGCCGCCCTGCCCGTATACGGCCGGGGCTCTGTGAAAAGAGGCTATCATGACGCCTCCAGTCCAGTGTGTTCTCCGTGTTATGCACCTGGTCATCGCCCGATCCCTTAGGGCCGCAGCGCAACGGCGTGAGCTGGCTCAACTTAGCGACCGCCAGCTACGCGATGCCGGAATCGATCCCGCATTGGCACGCCGTGGCAAGGCGGCCGCCGTCGATAGAACCAGCCTGCTTCGACTGCCGACCCTGTCGTCCGGCTGAGCGAGTTGATAGAGGAGCTAGCGATGGCCGGTCTCTCCACCGCGATCGGCGCAGAAGTCGGAGAGGTGTGCCTGCTCGGGGCAATGTTCGCTGGACTGATCCTCATCTCAGCTCCGAGAACGCGCTTCGTTCAGAGTCCGATCTCTGACTTGTCGGGCGCTCAGCGTCCGGTCGTCTTTCAAAGCAGTTCCAGGCGCCGAACTGGACGCTTTGAGATCGTCGGAGCTGAACTCGACCTTCCCGGCATATCCCGGCCGAGCGATGGAACCCGCGCAAGCTACTTACAACGTCCGAGCCACCCTTGAGCGATCGCTCACGCCTTCAGTCGCGTATAGACGGCGCGCGTTGCCAGTGTTTCTTGCTGTCCGGGACGCGTGAAATAGAGCTCAATGATGTGGCGATCGTTGTTCTCGATTTTGATTACAGTGCGCATGCCGATCTGCTTGCCGACTGTTTCTTCGCCCGCCACGCCCTGGTCGGTAAAGGTGCCGGACATGCTGATCGGCCTTTGATCCCCCGAATTAGGGACGCCTTTAAAATACATCATGGTTGTGTTGACAGGATCGATCGTGACCCACTCGTAACGTCCGTCCATGATGCTGTAGCCGAGCCATCCTTTGCGCCAGACCGGCGCTCCATCCAGCGTTCCCTCCATTATGTCTTCGATGTAACGGCCGCCCGCCAACCACTGACGATGGCTAATGAGATCGTCCGTCACGAGCGGCGGCTGATCGGGGCTGCGGCCGAGCGTGCCGTAGAAGCTCATCTGGACGCGCCAGGTGCCGATCATTGGCGCCAGGACCTCATGCCCCGGGCCCGGCAATCCACGGCGAAGCCAATTCGGCAACTCCGACTGCGTCGGGGGCTCGGCTGCAGCCGAGCTGCCTTGAGCCAATGCGCCGAAAGGAATGGGGAGGGCGAACGCAACGACGAATAGGGCAACGTGTAGTGTCTTGATCATACTTTATCTCCAGCTCATCGCTCGCCCAGGAATTGCTATGACGCTCAGTTGGGGCAATCGTTGCGAATTTTGTCGGGTGAACTCGTGGATACTCATCTCATACCTCTCCGTCATTCGATGCTGACCAGCGTTTCACCACCGGAAACTTCGATAACGGCGCCGGTCACGAAGTCATTGGTCATCAGGAAAAGTGCGGCCTTGCCGATATCGTCGACTTTTCCGACGCGTCCTGCCGGGAAGCGCTGACGCACCAGCGCGAAAAACGCCGCGCGCTTCGCCTGCGGCATGCCGGCCCACATTTCGCTGGCTATGACGCCCGGTCGGATTGTGTTGACGCGGATCGGACCGAGTTCGAGCGCAAGGGCTCGCGTCAGCGCCTCCAGACCAGCAAAGGCGACCATCATCATCGATGCGCCCATGCGAGGCTTGGTCACCAAGCCACCGGTCGTGAATGTGATCGAACCACCTTTCGGCATCCTAGGCGCTGCGTGCCGCGCGCAAGACCAACTGCCCAAGAGCTTGCCGTGCAGAACGGCCCGCGCGTCGGCCATCGTCTGGGAGAGGAAGGGACCTCCCGGACTCGGCGGGGTCGCGGTGATAAGAAGGTGGTCGAGCGTCCCTAGTGTTTCGAACATCTGCTCGACCGCTGTATCATCGGTCATGTCCAGCGACTGGAACGTGATCGAACCGTGGACGCTTTCCTCTACAGCCATTCTCGCTGAAGGGCGCCGCCCGAGCGCAATGACCTCGGCGCCTGCTTGAGAGGCTGCGCGGGCCGCGCCCATGCCCATGCCGCTTGTCCCGCCGACGATCACGACACGCTGATTCGAAAGAGGCTGCTCGTCACCGTTCATCCTGGATCTCTGCCGCTGGCATACGGACTCAGCATCTCCAGCCACTGCGTCTCCATGTCGCCCGGTTCGAGCTCACCAGCATCTACGACGAAGCTCTGGACATAGGCTTCGCCGAAGTGGCTCTTGAGTGCATCGATACTGCGCCAGACCTCGTAGATAACGATGAGATCGGGGTCGGTCCGATCTCGATGGATGTGGAATTGAAGACAGCTGGCTTCCGATCTCGTCGCTTGGAGATCTTTAAGCATACGTGCGACAAGCGCGGAGCCTTGGCCGGGAGTGGCGCGATGCTTAGCGATAACGCAATAGGGCGTGTCTTCGCCAGCGGTTGGTCGAGGAAGATCAGGCAACGTCAGCGCCATGTGGTACTCCTGCCGGAACGGCCGACCGAAGTGGTTGCGGCCATTGAAATTGGCAGATGCTGGTATGGCGTTGCTATGGCAGAAACGACTGAATATTTGACCGTTTGTCGCGCGTATTTCCGTATTACACGCGGTCGCAACAGGAGCGTATCTGCGGCTGGTCGAAACAGCCTCGCATGAACCCGATCAGGACTCTGTTCCGCTCACACGCAGCCCTGAATCTCGGATAGCGCCGGGTGAGACACCCATGAAGCGTTTGAACGCCCTGCTGAAGGACGCATCGGAGTCATATCCCAACTCCGATGCGATCTGTGACTGCGACATATATCCGTTACGCAACCAGGATGCCGCCAGCCGAAGCCTCCATTGCAGGAGATAGCGGGCGGGGGATACCGACAACAGGCTCTTGAACCGCTGCGAGAACCTCGATCGCGACAGCCCGGACAATGCAGCCAGGCGATCGACTGGCCAGTCTTCCCCAGGGGAGCGATGGATTCTTGCAAGCGCCGACCCGATTTGTGGATCCTGCACGGCCGCCAGCCAACCAGTCAGGTCGTCCGAACATGTCTCGACCCAGGTTCTGATTACTTGCGTCATGACAATATCGGCGAGGCGCGCCATTATCGTTGCAGAGCCGATTCTTTGCGCTTCAGCCTCGCGCGCCATCATCGCAATGAGGCTTGGTAGGTCAGTATCGCCATGCTCGGCATGCCGGATGTGCATCACAGAAGGTAGCAGTTCCAGCAGCGGATTTGCTGTCGGGCCCTCAAAGCCGATCGTACAGCATGCGATCAACGATCGCGCGCCGCCGCCGCCAGACTTCAACTCGTAAGTTCCGTTCCCGATCAACGCGGGTTTGACATCGGCGAGCGGCAAGGTTCGCCGTTTTGGCCGATCGGACATAGTGTGCTCTGTTCCGTGGGGAAGAAGAAGCACATCGCCGTTTTCGAGCAGCAGCGGCGGCAAGCCCTTGGCTTGTATCCAGCAATGACCATCGAGCATCGCATGAAAACGTACGCCCTCCCTGAACGGCACGGCGATGCCCCAGGGCGCCGTCAACTCGCTGCGGCCATATCTCGCATGGGCAAGGCGTAGATCGCGCAGCACCTCGCTCAACAAATCATTCTCGGCCGGCTGGTAGCTCATCGTTGCACGCCCTAGACCGGGCCGATCAATGGACCTAAGCGGATCACTCATCTGCACTCCTTTGCCCCAACTTCGCATACGCTTATGCATCCCGTTACCTCTCTTAGTGGGCAACCGAAGGGAGACCTATTGCGGATCCAGATTCCGCAAGAGATCTGACAAAGGAAATGGGATTCTGCTGGCGGCGTTCGCTTAGGGATGCGCCGGACTTTTTTCAACAATATCCGCCCCTTGCTGCCCATCAGATCGCGCGCGCGACCCAAAAGCTGTTCCCCAGCCGGGGCGATCCCTTGAAAAGATCGACGGGTTCGAAGCCACAGAGTTCAAGCAGATAGGCGATTTCCTGGCGCAGGCTCCACCGCAGACCTTCACTGCTAAAACAGCGCCTTCAGCTCCGGCAATTTGTCGTTGACCAGCCAGCCATAGTAATTTTCCTCAGGCAGCTTTTCCGGCTCGCCCGCAGCGCGGCGCTTGTCGTTCTCCGCCTTCAGCGCATAGGCACGCTGTTCCGGATTGCCGACATTGTAGAGGGTCGACGTGATGCCGGGATTGCCTGAGATGTCGAAGCCGGCAATGCTTTTATAGGCGTCGATCGACTTCCGGATCGTTGCCGCGACATAAGGCAGTGTCAGGTCAGGATCCATGATGGTCTTGTAGACCGCGTTCGGGTCGCCGACGTCGAGCTCCGGCAGGCCGGAAACCTTGTGCACGAGATCGCTCATCTGCAGTGCCGTCAGCGGATTGAGCTGGCCAAGACCAAAAGTCTGGCCGGCATAATAGGGCTGGAAGAAAGTCGCGCCGAAGCGGTCGTTGGGAAAGCTCTCGCCGTTGACGGTCTTGCCGCGGAACGACCGGTTCCACACCTGCTCGCGGCATTCCCAGAGTTCGTAACTGTCCGATTTGCCCGCGCACTTGGCAAATTGCGGCCGTTGCACGAAATCGGTGATGTCTTCGCCTTCATAGGCGAAGGAGAGTTTGCTCGACAGATACGAGATCGCCTTGACGTAGTAGGTCTGCAGCCGGTCGTAGGCATCGACATTGTAGGTGTGCTCGCCGACGATGGCGCCGACGATATGCATCGGGTCGATGCCATAGGCCGCGGCTGCCTGCATGATCTTGCCACGCAGCTCGGCATCGTTCTGGAGCAGCGCAAACACTTTGCGGTATTTCGCCTGGAAGGTGGTGTTGGTCGCCTGGGTGCGCCGGCTGGATGCGCCCGGTATGTCGGGCTGCTCGGTGTTGCGGTTGCCGGGCGGCACCATGGTTGCCGCTTGCGCGGCGAACATGGCTGCCGCCAGCGTCAGCCCGAGAATGACGAGGATCAGTTTTTTCATGCGCCGCCGCCCAAATAGTCGCCGGGCAAACTAGGTAATGCTCCAACGGGAGTCGAGAGACGCCTGCACCCGACGGGACGAAAGCTCGCCGGATGCTTCCATTTGGCCACACATCGGAAATGCCGGGCTGAATTTGGCGGAGACCGGGAGCAATTCCCCGGCCTCTTTGAGGATGAAGCGTCTCCTACAGGATGAAACGCGACAAATCCGTGTTTCTGGAGAGGTCGCCGACATGCTTCTCCACATAGGCGGCATCGACGGTCACGGAGGTGCCGTTGCGGTCCGGTGCGTCATAGGAGATCTCGTCCAGCACCCGTTCCATCACCGTCTGCAGCCGCCTGGCGCCGATGTTCTCGACGCTGGCGTTGAGGTCAACAGCGATGCCGGCCAACGAGTCGATCGCGTCATCGGTGAAGACCAGGTCGACTCCCTCGGTCTTCATCAGTGCGATATACTGCTTGATCAGGCTGGCTTCGGTCTCGGTGAGGATGCGGACGAAATCGTCCTTCTCCAGCGCCCGCAGCTCGACACGGATCGGCAGGCGGCCCTGCAATTCCGGCAGCAAGTCGGATGGCTTGGCGACGTGGAACGCACCTGAAGCGATGAACAGGATGTGGTCGGTCTTCACCGGTCCGTATTTGGTCGCAACCGTGGTGCCTTCGACCAGCGGCAGCAGGTCGCGCTGCACGCCCTCGCGCGAAACACCGGCACCGATGCCGCCTTCGCGCGAGGCGATCTTGTCGATCTCGTCGAGGAAGACAATGCCGTCATTCTCGGTCGATTCGAGTGCCCTGCGCACCACCTCGTCCTGGTCGAGCAACTTGTCGGACTCGTCGCTGATCAACAGCCCGTAGGACTCTTTAACGGTCGTCTTGCGCATCTTGGTTTTCTTGCCGCCCATCGCTTTCGACAGCATGTCGTTGATGTTGAGCACGCCGATATTGGCGCCCGGCATGCCGGGGATCTCGAAGCCGGGCATGCCGCCATTGCCGGTATCGGCCACTTCGATCTCGATCTCCTTGTCGTCAAGCTCGCCGTCGCGCAGCTTCTTGCGGAAACTGTCACGGGTGGCCGGACTCGCCGTCTTGCCGACGAGCGCTTCAAGCACCCTTTCCTCGGCGTTGATGTGGGCACGCGCCTCGACGTCCTCACGCATCTTCTCGCGCACCAGCCCGATGGCGATCTCGACCAGATCGCGGATGATCTGCTCGACATCGCGGCCGACATAGCCGACCTCCGTAAACTTGGTGGCTTCGACCTTGACGAAAGGCGCACCGGCAAGGCGCGCCAAGCGGCGAGAAATCTCGGTCTTGCCGACACCGGTCGGGCCGATCATCAGGATGTTCTTCGGCATCACCTCTTCACGCATCTGGCCCTCGAGCTGCTGGCGGCGCCAGCGGTTGCGCAAGGCAATCGCCACGGCACGCTTGGCGTCTTTCTGGCCGATGATGAAGCGGTCGAGTTCCGAAACGATTTCGCGGGGAGAGAAGGTGCTCATGTCACTAAATTCCACTTTGCCACTGCCGAATGGACTCGAACGGATGCAGCAGCATGATCACGTTGAGTGTCAGATTGTCCCGGATGAGATAGCCGACACCGAATTCGAAGATGAGGGCGAGGGTTACGATCACCCATATAGGAAGCCTTCGCGCCATGACAAACCCCAGCACCATGGCCAGCGTGTCCGACACCGAATTGATGACGCTGTCGCCATAATAGTCGAGCGAGATCGTGCCGGCGCGATAGCGATCGATGATGAAAGGGCTGTTCTCGAGCAGCTCCCAGCCGCCCTCTATCACCACCGCAAAGGCCAGCCTGAGCCCGATCGGCGAGCGCGGGAAAAGAAACCACGCCAGCGCATAGAACAGGAAGCCGTGAATGATGTGCGAGAAGCTGTACCAGTCGGAGATATGCTGGGAATTCTCGGAGCTCTGCACGATGCCGTGCCACAGCTTGACGTAGCCGCAGGTGCAAATCGGCGTCCGCCCCATGCCGTAGAGGACCCCTGCCTGGAATATGACCAGACCGAGAACCAACAGAAGCCCCATTCGCCAACTGTCTTCGTAGGCCGAGACGGTTTTGTCGCTGGATACGCTCATGCTGCTATTGCCCCTCTTCTGCGTCACCCTGTTCGGCATCACCCTCTGGGGCATCAATCGCCATCAGCACGGCATCGCCATATTCCGACTTCCTGCGATCGATAGCCCTGAAACCGGCTTTTTCATAGGCACGGATAGCCCGTGCATTGGCCGGGTCCGGGTCGATGATGACGCGCGGCGCACCTTCCTCGAAAAGCTGCTCGACGAACTGCCGGACGATCGCCGAGCCGTGGCCGGTCCCGACAAGCTCCGGCACGCCGATCGACAGATCGATGCCGAGCGTGCCGAACGGCTGGTCGCTATAGGGATGACCGTCCTCCAGATGCGGATCGTAGCTCTGCAAATAGCCGATGGGTTTGCCGTCGAGCTCGATAATCAGCGGCTCGACCGAAATGCTGTTGATATGCTCGCGGATCTCCGCGATCTCGGTCTCTGGGTCGTTCCACCATTCGGCGACATGCGGCTCGGCAAGCCAGCCGGCGATCATCGGCAGGTCCCTCTCGGTCACCGGCCGAAAACCGTAGCGGAGGCTCCGCTCAGGCGGCATCGAGGGTTTCGACGACGAAGCTGTTGTTGGTGTAGACGCAAATGTCGGACGCGATCTGCATCGCCTTGCGGGCGATCTCCTCGGCGTCCTTATCGGTATCCATCAGGGCGCGGGCCGCGGCCAGCGCGTAGTTGCCGCCGGAGCCGATGGCCATCACGCCAAATTCGGGCTCCAGCACGTCGCCGGTGCCGGTCAGCGCCAGCGACACCGACCTGTCGGCCACCAGCATCATTGCTTCCAGCCGGCGCAAATAGCGGTCGGTGCGCCAGTCCTTGGCGAGCTCGACGCAGGCGCGTGTCAGCTGGTCAGGATATTGTTCGAGCTTGGCTTCGAGCCGCTCCAGCAGCGTGAAGGCATCGGCGGTGGCGCCGGCGAAGCCGGCAATGACGTTGCCGCCCTTGCCGATGCGGCGCACCTTCTTGGCGTTGCCCTTCATGATGGTCTGGCCGAGGCTGACCTGGCCGTCGCCGGCGATCACCACTTTGCCGCCCTTGCGCACGGTTAGGATGGTCGTGGCATGCATGGTCAGTTCATTAGACATTTTCTGCTCCGGTCAGCACCGATCCCATCAAGGCGATTGGCGCGTTACGAGTGACTTGATCGGCCATATGTATGCATAGGCCAGACGATTGCAAACCGGCCATCCACCGGGCCGGATAGTGCTCCGCAGCGGTAACTGGCAATCGCCGGATCATGCTGCTAGAAGGCTTTCGTTTTCAGGCATGTGAACGCCTGAATCGTGCAAATCTGAGACAAGGATGAGGTCATGGTGCCCCGTTCCGCCGAGATAAGCCGCAAGACCAAGGAAACCGACATCTCCGTGTCGGTTCAGGTCGACGGCTCGGGCAAATCCGACATTTCGACGGGCGTCGGCTTCTTCGACCATATGCTGGACCAGTTATCGCGCCATTCGCTGATCGACATGACGGTGAAGGCCAAGGGCGACCTGCACATAGACGACCACCACACGGTCGAGGATACTGGTATCGCGCTTGGGCAGGCGCTGGCCAAGGCATTGGGCGAGCGGCGCGGCATCATGCGCTATGCTTCGATCGATCTCGCCATGGACGAGACGCTGACGCGGGCGGCGATCGACGTCTCCGGCCGGCCTTTTCTGGTCTGGAATGTTTCGTTCTCATCGCCGAAGATCGGTACGTTCGACACCGAGCTGGTGCGCGAATTCTTCCACGCGCTGGCGCAGAATGCCGGCATCACGCTGCATGTCACCAATCATTACGGCGCCAACAACCACCACATTGCCGAGACCTGCTTCAAGGCCGTGGCGCGTGCGCTGCGTTCGGCGCTCGAGCGCGACCCGCGCCAGCCGGACGCGGTTCCCTCCACCAAGGGATCCCTGAAAGGGTAGCGCCATGGCCATCTATGTCGCGATGGAACCGCCAGGCCGCAGCGAAAGGGTGGACACCACCTTTGTCCGTGACGGCTTTGCCTGGCTCGGCTTCCTATTGCCGCCGCTGTGGCTGGCCTGGCACCGGCTGTGGGTCGAGGCGGCATTGGCCTTTGTCGCCATGGGCCTGCTTTCGATGCTGGGCGAAAGCCTGGGCCTGGAAAGCGCAGGCTCGCTTTTGTCCCTCCTTGTCATGCTCTTTGTCGGACTGGAAGGGCAGGCCCTGCGGATCGCAGCACTGCGCCGCCGTGGCTGGCGTGAATGGGGTGTCGTCGAGGCCGACAGGCTCGACGATGCCGACATTCGCTACGCGTTGGAAACCGATGCGGATTCGAATGCACGGTCCCCCGCACAGCGCATCGTCCCGGACGCAGCACTTGCCCGGCCGACGCCGATGGGCATGGCACTGGGGCTGACCCATATTCCGGGAAGGCGCTGAGATGCGGGTCGCGATCATCGATTACGGGTCGGGCAATCTGCGCTCGGCCACCAAGGCCCTCGAGCGTGCCGCTCATGAAGCCGGCATTGCCGCCGCGATTGAACTCACAGCCGATGCCGAGCGGGTCAGGACCGCCGACCGCATCGTCCTGCCCGGCGTTGGCGCCTATGCCGATTGCGCCGCTGGACTGCGCGCTGTGGCCGGCATGTGGGAAGCGGTCGAGGAGGTCGCGATCGTCAAGGGACGGCCGTTCCTAGGCATCTGCGTCGGCATGCAGCTGATGTCGGAGCGAGGCTTGGAGAAAACGGTTACGAAAGGGTTTGGCTGGATCGCCGGCGACGTCAAGGAGATCACGCCGGCCGATCCGACACTGAAGATCCCGCAGATCGGCTGGAACACGATTGACCTGAAGCGCAAGCATCCGCTGTTTTCCGGCATTGCGACGGGCGGGAAGGGGCTGCACGCCTACTTCGTCCACTCCTACCATCTCGATGCACGGAAGGAGGACGAGGTGCTGGCGGTCGCCGACTACGGTGGCCCGGTGACGGCCGCTGTCGCCCGCGGCAATCTCGCCGGAACGCAATTCCACCCCGAGAAGAGCCAGGCGCTCGGCCTCGCTTTGATCACCAACTTCCTGCAATGGAGGCCCTAGGTCATGAGCAAGAAGGGCTATTGGATGGCGATGGTCGATGTCCGCGACCCCGAGGTCTACAAGCAGTACATCGAGGCCAATGCCGCGGCTTTTGCGAAATACGGCGCGAAGTTTCCCGTGCGCGCCGGACAGTATACCAGCCCGGAAGGGCCGACAGGCAATCGCCACGTGCTGGTGGAATTCGAATCCTACGAGACGGCGATCGCCTGCTACGGCTCGCCTGAATACCAGGAGGCCTTGAAGTACAGGCTCGCCGGCTCGACCGGCCACTTTGTCATCGTCGAAGGCGCCTGAAGGTGATCCTGTTTCCGGCGATAGACCTCAAGGACGGCAAATGCGTGCGCCTCAAGCATGGCGACATGGCGACCGCGACGGTCTACAATGACGATCCCGCCGCTCAGGCGCGCGCCTTCGAAGAGCAGGGCTTCGAATGGCTGCACGTCGTCGACCTCAACGGCGCCTTCAAGGGCCAGAGCGTCAACAGCGCGGCAGTCGGCGCCATCCTCAAGGCGACGAACAACCCGGTGCAGCTCGGCGGCGGCATCCGCACTCTGGCGCAGATCGAGGACTGGCTCGACCGTGGGCTGGCCCGCGTCATTCTTGGCACTGTGGCGGTGCGCGATCCGGATCTGGTCAGGCAGGCTTGCAAGGCATTCCCGGGCAAGATCGCCGTCGGCATCGACGCCAAGGGCGGCAAGGTCGCGGTCGAAGGCTGGGCGGAGGCCTCGAGCCTCGGCGTCATCGAACTGGCGAGGAAATTCGAGGGCGCCGGCGTTGCTGCCATCATCTACACCGACATTGATCGAGACGGGGTGCTGACCGGCATCAACTGGGACGCCACCATCGATCTCGCCGAGGCGGTTTCGATCCCGGTCATCGCCTCGGGCG
Source organism: Mesorhizobium sp. LSHC420B00 (assembly GCF_000503055.1). Taxonomy (GTDB): domain Bacteria; phylum Pseudomonadota; class Alphaproteobacteria; order Rhizobiales; family Rhizobiaceae; genus Mesorhizobium. Next base: position 170,028 of record NZ_AYVY01000004.1, read on the forward strand.
GGCTCGCCTCGATCGCCGACATTGTGCGCATGACCATGCCCGATGCGCGGAAGCTCGAAGGCGCGATCTCCGGCCGCGCGCTCTACGACGGCCGCATCGACCCGGCCGAGGCACTGGCGATCCTGCGTGGCAAACCGATGGCAGGGGCGTCATCATGAAAGTCTCGATTATCCTCGCCCCCTATGACAGCGGGCACCATCATGAAGGGTGCGGCCAGGGGCCGGACGCCATCATCGGCGGTGGGCTCGTCGAAGCTCTGACCGTGGCCGGCCATGACGTCGCCGTCGAAGATATCGGCAAGGTGGGAGACGAGCAGGGGCGCGAAATCGCAACCGGCTTCGCCGTCTGCAACGCCGTCGCGGCCAAGGTCGGCCTCGCCCGCGACGGAGGAGGCTTCCCCATTGTCCTTGCTGGAAATTGCCTGACCGCCGCCGGTGCGGTTGCCGGTGAAGACGCGGATTCGATTATCTGGATCGATCAGCATGGCGATCTCAACACGCCAGAGACGTCCGCCTACGGCTTTCTCGACGGCATGGCGCTGGCGGCGACACTCGGGCTCTGCTGGCGTCCGATGGCGGCAGCAATTCCGGGATTCCGGCCGATGGACCCGGCGCACTGCATGCTGGTCGATGCCCGCGACCTCGATCCCGACGAAAAGCGCCTGCTGGAAACTTTGCCGATCGTGCGCGCCGAATGTGCCGGTGCGCTCGATATGGTGGGAAAGCTCACAGCGGCAGGGGCTGTTCGGGGACATCTGCATCTGGACCTGGATGTCCTCGATCCGGATGTGCTGCAGGTGAACCGCTACACGCATCCGGGCGGTCCGAGTCCGGAACAGCTGCGGCAGCTTGCCTGCGGGCTGGCCAGATCCATCCCGATCGTGGGCGTGACGCTCTCGGCCTACGATCCGGCCTTTGATTCCCAGTCCGAGGTTCCGTCCGTCGTCGGCCAGCTGCTTGTCGACTTTCTTGCGGCGATCGAGAGGATCTGATGCTGAAAGCCCGCGTCATCCCCTGTCTCGACGTCAAGAACGGTCGCGTCGTCAAGGGCGTCAATTTCGTCGACCTGGTCGATGCCGGCGATCCCGTCGAAGCGGCAAAAGCCTATGACGCGGCCGGCGCCGACGAGCTCTGCTTTCTCGACATCACTGCCTCGTCGGAAAACCGCGAGACCATCTTCGATGTCATTACCCGAACGGCCGAACAATGTTTCATGCCGCTGACTGTCGGTGGTGGCGTCCGCCAGGTCGCCGACATCAGGAAGCTGCTTCTGGCCGGCGCCGACAAGGTGTCGATCAATACGGCGGCGGTGAAAACCCCAAATTTTGTCGCCGAGGCTGCCGACAAGTTTGGCAACCAGTGCATCGTCGTCGCCATCGACGCCAAGAAAGTGTCCGCTGCGGGCGAGGCTGATCGCTGGGAGATCTTCACCCATGGCGGCCGCGAGAAGACCGGCATCGATGCCGTCGAGTTCGCTCGGCGGATCGTCGATCTCGGCGCCGGCGAGATCCTGTTGACGTCGATGGACCGCGACGGCACCAAGGCCGGCTACGACATAGCGCTTACCCGCGCGGTCGCCGACGCCGTACGCGTGCCGGTCATCGCTTCCGGTGGCGTCGGCACGCTCGATCACATGGTCGAAGGCATTCGCGACGGCCATGCGGGCGCGGTGCTGGCAGCCTCGATCTTCCATTTCGGCACCTACAGCATCGCCGAAGCCAAGATGCATATGGCTCAGGCCGGACTGCCGATGCGGCTGGACTCGCCGGGTAATCGGTCCTAGAGCCTTTCCGGCTAAAAAGAGGCTGTAAACGCCGTTATGACCGAGTTCTCACTCTCCGATCTGGAGAAGATCATTGGCGAACGCGCACGTTCCGGCGATCCGGATTCGTGGACGGCCAAGCTCTTTCAGCGCGGCATGAGCAAGGCAGCGCAGAAACTCGGCGAAGAGGCGGTCGAAACGGTGATCGCAGCCGTCAGCGCCGACCGGGACGCGCTTGTTTCGGAAAGCGCCGATCTCATCTATCATTGGCTTGTCGTTCTCGGCATAGCGGACATTCCGCTGAGCGATGTGCTCAACGAGCTTGAACGCCGCACCGGTCGTTCGGGCATCGNTCTCGGCATAGCGGACATTCCGCTGAGCGATGTGCTCAACGAGCTTGAACGCCGCACCGGTCGTTCGGGCATCGCCGAAAAGGCGTCTCGGCTGGACCGGGGCTGATCGCTGCGGAGGAACTCGATGGACCAGCTCGCTCCTACCGAGAAGTATTCACCCTATCGGTTCTTCTCGGCGGAGCAATGGTCGCGGTTCCGCGCCGATACGCCGATGACGCTCACCGAGGACGAGGTCCGTCGTCTGCGGTCGCTGAACGATCCGGTCGATCTCCACGAGGTCGAGCGCATCTACCTTTCGATGTCGCGGCTGTTGTCGGCCCATGTCGAAGCCAGTCAACTCCTGTTCAGGCAACGCCAGGTTTTTTTCAACGCGCTGGACGTGGCCAAGACACCGTTCATCATCGGCATTGCCGGTTCCGTGGCGGTTGGCAAATCGACCACGGCGCGCGTGCTAAAGGAGCTGCTGGCGCGCTGGCCGTCGAGTCCCAAGGTCGATCTGGTCACCACCGACGGTTTCCTGCTGCCGAACGAAGTCCTGCGCCGCAACAATCTGATGGAGCGCAAGGGCTTTCCCGACAGCTACGACGTCGGCGCGCTGCTGCGTTTCCTGTCCGGCATCAAATCGGCGCAGCGCAACGTCCGCGCGCCGGTCTATTCGCACCTGACCTATGACGTTATCCCGGGCGAGTTCCAGACCATCGACAGGCCGGACATCCTGATCTTCGAGGGCATCAATGTCCTGCAACCTGGCAAGCTGCCGAAGGACGGCAAGATCGTGCCTTTCCTGTCAGATTTCTTCGACTTCGCCATCTATATCGATGCCGAGGAGGCGCTTATCCATCACTGGTATATCGCCCGCTTCATGCGGCTGCGCGAAACCGCCTTCCGCGACCCAGCCTCCTTCTTCCACCGCTATTCGCAACTTTCCGAGGATGCGGCCCGCGCCATCGCCGAGGGCCTGTGGACCAACATCAACCTGAAGAACTTGCGCGAGAATATATTGCCGACCCGCGCCCGCGCCGATCTCATCCTGCGCAAGGGCGCCAATCATCTGGTCGAGGAAGTGGCGCTCCGAAAACTGTGAAATCCCGATTCATTCCTTAAAGTCATCTTAACCCCGTCTTCCTATTGTCAGGCCTGATCTGCGGGCTCGGCAAACAATGAATGCGCCATTCCTAAATATTGATCGGCCGGCAGCGGACCGCGTCGCACATCCGGGCAGCGGCGCCGCCACGATTGCCCTGATCGTGCCGGTCCACAATGAGGAAGGCGCGATTGCCCCGTTCCTGAAGGCGGTGTGCGAAAGCACCGCTCCGCTGAAGGACAATGGCGTTGCCCTCGAGTTCATCTTCGTCAACGACGGCAGCAGCGATACGACGCTCGAAAAGCTGATCGAAGCCCAACAAGCAGACCCTCGCATCCACATAATCGACCTTTCACGCAATTTCGGCAAGGAAGCCGCGATGACCGCGGGCCTCGACAGCTGCGATGCCGATGCCGCGATCCCGATGGACGTCGATATGCAGGATCCGCCGCATGTCATCCCCTTGCTTGTGGAAAAGTGGCGCGAGGGGTTCGAGGTTGTTCTTGCCAAGCGAGCCAACCGGTCGAGCGACAGCTTTCTCAAGCAGCGCTCCGCCTCGATGTTCTACCGCGTTCACAACTGGATCGCGCAGCAGAAGATCCCGCACGATGTCGGCGACTTCCGTTTGATCGACCGTCAGGTCATCCAGGCGCTGCGGTCTTTGCCCGAACGCCGTCGTTTCATGAAGGGCCTGTTCGCCTGGGTCGGGTTCCGCACCGCAAGCGTCGAATATGTCCGCGATCAGCGGATCGCCGGCCAGTCGAAATTCTCCGGCTGGAAGCTGTGGAACTTCGCGCTCGAAGGCATCACCAGCTTCTCCACCGCTCCGCTTGAAATCTGGACCTATGTCGGCGCGACGATTTCCGCGCTGTCGTTCCTCTACGGCCTGCTGATCGTCGCCAAGACAATGATCTTTGGCGTTGATGTGCCCGGCTACGCCTCGCTGCTGGTCAGCGTTCTTTTTCTTGGCGGCATCCAGTTGCTCGGCATCGGCATCATCGGACAATACCTCGGCAGGGTCTACGCCGAGATCAAGCAGCGTCCGATCTACATTGTGCGCCGCAAATATGAGGGAATGAGCTAATGGAGCTCGACGCCTACCGACAGATGGCCGCCACCGAAGACGAGCATTGGTGGTTCTGCGGGCGTCGCGCCATCGCAGAGGCGGTCATTCGCAGCATCGACCTGCCCGAAAAGGCGCGCATCGTCGAGATCGGCGCCGGCACCGGCGGCAACATCCGGATGCTGGAGCAGTTCGGCACCGTGACGGCAGTCGAGATGAGCGATCTCGCACGCAGGATTGCCTGGGAAAAGACCGGCCGCGACTTCCTTGCCGGACATCTGCCGGACAACATTCCTGTCACGCCGCAAAGCTGCGACCTGGTTTGCCTGTTCGACGTGCTGGAACATGTCGCCGAAGACGAGGCATCGCTTGCCGCGATCCGCCAGATGCTGAAACCAGCCGGCAGCGTCATCCTTACGGTGCCCGCACACCAATGGTTGTGGAGCACGCATGATGTGGGGCTGCATCATATGCGGCGCTATTCACGCAATCTGCTGCGTGAACGAATTGAAAGGGCTGGTTTCAGGATCGACCGGCTGAGCTACACAAATGCCGCACTCTTTCCTGTAGCGGCACTGGCACGGCTGGTGGATAGGTTGCGCAAGCCCGCCTTGCCAGCCGGCCATGCAACGCCGTCGAAACCACTGAATGCGGCGATGAAGGCAGTGTTTTCGGCGGAAGGCCGCATCATACCAAATGCAAGCCTGCCCTTCGGTGTTTCGCTGCTGGCGGTATTCCGCAAGGACGACGCCGTCGAAACCGGTCGCCTCGACGAGAAATTGGCAGCTTGACCGCGCAATGGGCACCGGTTCGTATCGTCGACTATCGCGCTTTGCGCTAATTGGCATTGCGTCGACGCTGATCTATGCCGTTTGTGCTCTCCTGCTGTCGCGTGGGCAGGCGACGGCGGCCCTGCCGGCGGCGCTCACATCGTTTGCGGCCTACGCCGTTGCCGCGCTGTTTTCTTACACCGGGCATAAATATTTCACCTTCACCTCGGGCGGCAGCCACGCGATGGAACTGCCCCGCTTTCTCCTGCTCACCGCTTCCGGCCTCGCTGTCGCAATCGCCCTGCCGGGGCTTTTGACCCAGATGCTCGGCGTCCCTGCCGCAGTCCCGATCCTGCTTACCTGCATTGCCGTGCCGGTCATCAACTATGTCGTCCTCGGACGCTGGGTGTTTCGTGGTCTCTAGCGCGCGATCCCTCAGTGAACTGCTGCCCGGTGCCAACCGTTTCTCGCCGTTTGCGGGCGTGGCGGGCGCCCCGTTGCTGCTGGCCTGCCTGGTCGTCATATACGCCGTCTGGCTGACAACAATTGCGATACCGACCAATGTCGACGTGTCATGGCTTCTGGTCGTCTGTGATCGGCTGCTTGGCGGAGAGCGGCTCAACACCGACATCATGGAGACCAACCCACCTTTCTCGATCTGGCTCTACATGCCGTTCATGCTCCTGGAAAAGCTCACCGGCATACGTGCGGAATTCTGGCTGACGCTTGGTGTCGTTTGCCTGAGCCTGGCCAGTCTTTTCGTTTCTGTCCGCATTCTCGCGCGCGATGAACCGGTTTACCGGCAGCCCCATGCGTTCTGGGCAGCAGCGGCGGCCCTGGGCTGGGTTCTCTGTTTCATGCCGGATCAATTCGGCCAACGCGAGCACTTCGCGTTGATTGCCATTCTGCCTTGGGTGGCGTTGCAATGCACACGTCAGCGGAACCCGGATTTCAGCGCCGGCTCGCGCCTGGAGCACATGGTCGCGGGCTTCGGCGCGGCGATCGTGGTCATGGTCAAGCCGCCCTATTTTGCGCTGGCCTTCATGTTGCCGTCACTCTGTCTTGCGGTTGAAAGGCGGTCGCTGAAACCGCTCTTCGTCGTGGAGAACCTGCTTGGCGCTACGATCGTGGCCGCCTATGTCGCGTCCATCGCGCTCTTCGACCGTGCTTATTTAAGCGAAGTCCTGCCCTTGGTCAGCGAGGTCTATCTTCCGTTGAGGGCCTCTACCGCCGATATGCTGGCGAACTGGCCGAAAGTGGTGCTGCTTCTGGCCGCCGCTACCGTGCTTGCGGCCGGCGGCCTGAGGCAGACGAACTGGGACGTCAGGATTCCGCTTCTGACCGCACTGGGGTTCATTCCGGCCTTCATCGTCATGGGCAAGGGTTGGCCCAATCACGCCCTGGCGATGGTCGTTGTTGCAACACTTGCATTTGGCATCCAGCTTCTGCGGTTCGGCACATTCCGCAGTGCAGGCTTCATTCGCAAGGCCGCCCTGATCTTCGGCTGCGTGCTGGTGCTGCAACTAGCGGTCAGGGCACAGTACGCGGCGCTGACGACGGACAACGGCCCGATCGGGCGCTCTGTCGCCGCGATCCGCGCAACGGTCGAAACCCCGACCATCATGTCGATCGCCGACCGGATGCAGGTTGCCCATCCCCTCGCCAGGCTGGTCGACGGCAGGTTCATATCACGCCATCCGAGCGCCTGGGCGGTCTCCAACGCTGACACGCTCGCCCGCGCCACCGGCGATCTCGAACGGAGACGGGAACTTGAAAGCATCCGCGATCGGGTGATCGGCGAATACGCCGCCGAGATATCAGCGAAGAAGCCCGATGTCGTGCTGTCAGGCTCGCCCGCGCGGACAGCCCTGATGCTGCAGGACAAGCGGATCGGAGCCGCCTTGGCCGACTATCGTCTGCTGCACCACGAGCCGGAAATCACTGTCTATCTGCGTTACACGGCGCCTGCGCCGCTCCAAACCAATTGAGCAGAGGCTCCCGGAAGACCATGGCACGGCTGGATCCAATCGCTCCGCTGGACGACGTATGGCTCGAGCTCGAGAGCCTCGGTGCAACATCATGAGCNGGCACGGCTGGATCCAATCGCTCCGCTGGACGACGTATGGCTCGAGCTCGAGAGCCTCGGTGCAACATCATGAGCGTCTCGAACGACATTGACGGCTTGAGCCGGTGGCGCGGCCGGAATATCGCGGCGGCGCTGCTTCCTAGCCGCAATGTCCTGGCCATTGCCGCAGTCACCGTGTTCTCCATCGTCTGGCAGCGGCGTTGGGGGACTGTTCCCGATACTAGCTGGCTGATCACGGTATGCGAGCGGATGCTCTCCGGTGAGCGGCTTTACTCGCAGATCCACGAGACCAACCCTCCATTCAGCGTATGGCTCTATCTGCCGCCAGTGGCTGTGGCCAGATTGCTGGGCGCCGCCCCGGAAATCCTGGTTGAGGCCTGGACATACCTTGCCGTGCTTATCGGACTTTCGCTCTCGGGCGTGATCGTCAAGCGCGGGGGTTTCACCGAAACTGCATCACTGTTTGCACTGGGGCCAGCGTTTTGCGCAATGCTGGTGATCTTCCCCGGCAACGCCTTCAGCGAGCGAGAGCATATCGGCATGGCGCTTTTCATGCCGCTGCTTGCGCTTCACGCCTGGCGTGCGCGCAGAGATGCAGCCGCCCAACCAGGCCCGGGGATCGCCGTACTCGCCGGCCTGTCGGGCAGCATTTTGCTGCTGGTCAAGCCCTACTATGCGATCATGGTGTTGGCGCCAGCGCTGGTCGTTGCAGTGCGCCGGCGCAGCCTGAAATCGATCTTCGCCCTGGAACACTGGGTCATTGGCGGCATCTGCATTGTCTATCTCGGCGCGGTCACGCTGATCCATCCGGAATTCCTGCGCGACATCTATCCCCTCTTGGCGGATGTTTATGGAAAGCTCGGCATCTTTTGGCCCATCGTGATCGGCCACGGTTTCGCGTGGTGTTTCCTCGTCTTCCTGATTTGGTGGCTGTGGCCGGCCGGGCGGTTTCCAGAGCTGGCGGCGGTAGCGCTGGCTGCATCGATCGCCGGCATGTTTCCCCTGTTCTACCAAGCGAAAGGCTGGTCTTATCATGCCTATCCCGCGATCTTTTGCGCCGTGGCAGCCATTTTGTGCCTGCTGGCAGTGCCCAGGATCGTGCGGCAGCCGTCGAAGCTGTTGGCGTTCGTGACGGCGCCTTCGCGAGCTTGGGCACTGGCGGGGGTGGCAATCGCTTTCTTGCCATACTGGAGCACCCAGAAACCGGGGCCGGCGCTGGTTGCCGCCATTCGCGCCGCGACCGATCGGCCTACTATTGCGTTGATCAGTTCGGATATGTCCTCGGGACATCCGTTGACCCGCATGATCGATGGGCAGTTCGTTTCGACCCATGTCAGCGATTGGCTCGGAGTGTTCGCGCTTTCCCTGTCCCGGCAGGCAGCCCTTTCCGGTGATACCGCTGAAGCCACGCGTTACCAGGCCATCATGGCGCGTTACGTCGAAAGCAAACGCAAAGAATTCGCGCGTCTGCGCCCGGATATCATTGTCTTCAAGAAAAACAACGCGATGTGGACAAGCCAACTGACAGAGCGTTTTGGCTTTGACGCCATCCTGGCGCACTACCGCATTCTCGTCGAGGACGAGACCGAGCGCATCTATCTGCGCGACGATTATGTCCGGTCGGGCGACCGGCCACCCGAATTGAGCAAGGCCTCGGAAAAACCATGACGCGGCTGGATCCAATCGCTCCGCTGGACGACGTATGGCTCGAGCTCGAGAGCCTCGGTGCAACATCATGAGCGTCTCGAACGACATTGACAGCTTGAGCCGGTGGCGCGGCCAGGATGTTGCGGCGTCGCTGCTTCCTAGCCGCAATGTTCTTGTGATTGCTGTGCTCACCGTCGTTTCGGTTGTCTTCCAGCAACGTTGGGGCACCGTTCCGGATACGAGTTGGCTGATCACCGTATGCGAGCGTATGCTCTCCGGTGAGCGGCTTTACTCGCAGATCCACGAGACCAACCCTCCATTCAGCGTATGGCTCTATTTGCCGCCGGTGGCTGCGGCAAGGATGCTGGGATTGCGCCCGAGATCATGGTCCAGGCTTGGACCTACCTGGCCGCACTGATCGGACTTTCATTCTCCGGTGCGATCGTCAAGCGCGCCGGTTTCGCCGAAACGCCGTCGCTGTTTGCGCTAGGCCCCGCCTTCTACGCCATGCTGGTGATCTTCCCGGGTAACGTCTTCAGCGAGCGCGAGCACATCGGTGTCGCGCTGCTCATGCCACTGCTAGCGTTGCATGCCTGGCGAGCGCGAAGAGAGGCAACGACGCAACCAAGCTCAGGTCTCGCAGCGCTGGCCGGCCTTTCTGGCGGGGTGCTCCTGCTGATCAAGCCTTACTATGCGATCATGGTGCTGGCGCCGGCGCTGCTCGTTGCAGCGCATCAGCGCAGTCTAAGACCGGTGTTCGCCCTGGAACACTGGGTGATTGGCGGGGTTTGCATCGCCTACCTTGCAGCGGTCACCCTGATCAGTCCGGAATTCCTGCGCGACGTCTATCCACTGCTGGTGGATGTTTATGCGAAGGGCAGCGCCTCCGTGCCTAGAATGGTGTACTATGGGTCTATCTGGCTTCTCCTCGTGTTCCTAGTATGGTGGTCGTGGCCGGTCGGCCATTTCCCAGAACTGGCTGCCGTAGCGCTGGCAGCATCTATTGCCGGCTTGTTCCCGCTGTTCTACCAGGACAAAGGCTGGACTTATCATGCCTACCCATCGATTTTTTACGCTGTAGCGGCCAGTCTTTGCTTGCTGGCCTTGCCGAGAAGCGAGCGGCAATCGGCAGGGCTGCTCTCCCGCCTGGCGGCTCCCCCGCGAGCCTTGGTGTCGCTGGCGATTGTGGCTGCCTTCTTACCGAACTGGGGCACTCAGAAGCCAGGCGCGGTGTTGGTCGCCGTGATACGCGCCGCGACCGATCGACCAAACGTCGCCTTGATCAGTCCAGATATAGACACTGGACATCCACTAAGCCGCATGATCGGCGGCCAGTTCGTTTCGGCCGATCCCAATGACTGGCTTGGAGCGTTTGCAATGGCTCTGTCCCGGCAAGCCACGCTTTCGCGTGACGTCGCCCGAGCCACGCATTACGAGATGATCATGGAGCGTTACGCTGAAAGCAAACGCCAAGAATTTGAGCGTCTGCGCCCTGATATCATTATCTCTACGAAAGTTATCAGGAAAGATGATGGCCCTTGGACAAGCCAACTGACGGAGCGTTTTGGCTTTGACGGCATCCTGGCGCACTACCGCATTCTCGTCGAGGACGAGACCGAGCGCATCTATCTGCGCGACGATTATGTCCGGCCGGGCGACCGGCCACCCGAACAGCCTATTTCGGCATCGTCACCCGACGCAGCGTCAGATTGATGCGGCCGCCGTTCTTGAGCAATGCCGAGGTCGAGGGGTAGATGCGGTCAACGCCGTGAAAGCAGAGGCGGCCTTCGCCGCCGAGCACGACGACGTCGCCGCTCTTCAATCTGAACGATTTGGTAGCGCCGTCGCGCATCGTCTGGCCGACCCGGAACAGGCAATCGTCGCCGAGCGAGACCGAGACGACAGGCGCGGAGAAATCGCTCTCGTCGCGATCCTGGTGAAGACCCATCTTGGCATCCTGGGCATAGAAATTGACCAGGCAGGCCTCCGGCGGGTGCGCATAGGCAGATACGTCCCGCCACAGTTCGAGCAGCATCTCCGGGATCGGCGGCCATGGCCTTCCGGTCACCGGGTGAGTCGGCTGGTAGCGATAGCCGTGCTCCTTGTCGGTGACCCAGCCCAGCGGGCCGCAATTGGTCATGCGCACGCTCATCTCCTTGCCGGTACGCGGCATCGCCGGCACGAACAGCGGGGCTTCCTGCGCGACCTCCCTGATATCTTCCACCAGCACTTCCTGCATGGCGCGCGACAGGTAACCAGGCATATGGCGGACGCCTTTGGGCAGCACGAGCATCGGGTCGCTTGATCCGTTGGTCTGGAAAATCAGAATGCCACCGTCAAACGAAAACGGCGACCCGAAAGCCGCCTCCGGCAGTGGCTGCGCACTTCACACCGGCGATCTGGGATCCGAAGCCGATTCGGCTGTCAGTCATCCTCGACCCGGCCACGCATTTTCTTGATCGAGCCGCGCCCGGCTTTGCTCTTCAGCCGTCTTTCGACCGCGCCCTTGGACGGCCTTGTCTTCTTGCGCGGCGGTGGCGGCGGTTCGGCGGCCTTGGCGACCAGTGCCGTCAGCCGCGCCCGGGCGTCCGCCCGGTTCTGCTCCTGCGTGCGGAAGCGTCCGGCTTCGATGACGATGACGCCGTCCTTGGTGGCGCGCTGGCCGGCAAGCTTGATGGTCCGTTCGCGCACACGCTCCGACAGGCCCGGTGCATTGGCAGCATCGAAGCGCAATTGCACCGCCGTCGCCACCTTGTTGACGTTCTGGCCGCCCGGGCCGGACGAACGGATGAAGTCCTCGTGCAGGTCGCCCGGATTAATCACCGCATCGTCGGTGATGATGATTTTTTCGTCGGCGTTCATGCCGCAGTCATGGCGCGGCAGGCGAAAAAAGAAAAGGCCCGATCGAAGCCGGGCCTTGAAGCGCGACGGCTATTCAGCCGCTACCTGCATGCGTGGTGCAGCGCCGAGCACGGTTGCGTCGACATGGGCCTCGAACTTTTCGAAATTGTCGACGAACATGCCAACCAGCCTTGCCGCCTGCCGGTCATAGGCGGGCTTGTCGATCCAGGTCGATCTCGGGTCGAGAATGGCGCGGTCGACGCCGGTAACCGTCACCGGCACGTCGAAACCGAAATTGGCGTCGGTCCGGAAGTCGGCCGCTTTCAGCGAGCCGTCGAGTGCTGCCGCAAGCAGCGCCCGCGTTGCCTTGATCGGCATCCGCTTGCCGGTGCCGTAAGCGCCGCCGGTCCAGCCGGTGTTGACCAGCCAGCAATCGACGCCGTGGCGGGCGATGAGCTCGCGCAGCAGATTGCCGTATTCCGACGGATGCCGCGGCATGAACGGTGCGCCGAAGCATGTCGAAAATGTCGCTTCGGGTTCAGTAACGCCTTTCTCGGTCCCCGCCACCTTGGCGGTATAGCCGGAGAGGAAATGGTACATCGCCTGCGCCGGGGTCAGCCGCGCGATCGGCGGCATCACGCCGAACGCGTCGGCGGTCAGCATGATGATATTCTTCGGGTGGTTGGTGCGCCCCGTCTTGCTGGCGTTCGGAATGAAGTGGAGCGGGTAGGCGCAGCGTGTGTTTTCGGTCAGCCCGCCATCGTCGAAATCCGGCACGCGACCGGCGTCGAGCGCGACATTCTCCAGCACCGTGCCGAAGCGCTGGGTGGTGGCGAAGATCTCCGGCTCGGCTTCGGCCGAAAGCTTGATCGTCTTGGCATAGCAGCCGCCTTCGAAATTGAAGATGCCGTGCGGTCCCCAGCCATGCTCGTCATCGCCGACCAGCGTGCGCGACGGGTCGGCCGACAACGTCGTCTTGCCGGTCCCGGAAAGGCCGAAGAAGACGGCCGCGTCGCCGGCGAGTCCTTCATTGGCAGAGCAATGCATCGGCATCACGCCTTTTGCCGGCAGCAGATAGTTGAGCACGGTGAATACCGACTTCTTCATCTCGCCGGCATAGGAGGTACCGCCGATCAACACGATCATGCGCGAAAGATCGACGGCGATCACCGTTTCGCCGCGCGTGCCGTGGCGGGCGGGATCGGCGCGGAACGACGGCAGGTCGATGACCGTCAAATCGGGCACGAAATGCTCGAGTTCGGCGGCTGCCGGCCGGATGAGCAGATTGCGGATGAACAAGGAGTGCCAGGCAAGCTCCGTGATCACCCGGGTCGGCAGCTTCAGCTCCTCGTCGGCGCCGCCGACCAGGTCCTGCACATAAAGGTCCTTTCCAGCCGCATGGGCGCGAAAATCGGCAAGCAGCGTATCGAACTGCCCCGGCGAAATCGCTTTGTTGTTGTCCCACCATACATGCGGCGCGGTGCTTTCGTCGCGCACCACGAATTTGTCCCTGGGCGAGCGGCCGGTGTGCTGCCCGGTTTCGGCGGCAAGCGCGCCATGCGCGGTGAGTCGGGCCTCGCCACGGCGGATTGCCTCCTCGTAGAGCGCGGCCGCGCCGAAATTATAGCGCACCACGCCCGTGGTTCTCAGGCCGATCCGATCGATTGTACATGCAGGATTGCGTTTGCCGGCTTCCGACATGGGTGTCCCTTCTTCGATTTACCGCGTCTTTACCGGCGAATTCCGGAACCCCCGTTGCAGGAGCTAAAAACGTCAAAACCAGAAAAGGCGAATGATATCAAATCATTAATCGATTTAAATATTTTGAAAGTTGTTTAAATCGTTTATATGTGCAAAAACACTGATGGTTGCCCAAAGGATTGGCGATGTTCATTCGTCCAATCCATATCGAGGTACAATTGTGGCCGCCGGCATGCCGCGCGTGACAGCGGATAAAGCCTATGCCACATTTTGTACCTAATTTGTCCTGCAAAAGCCCCTTCTCGACGAAAGAAGGGACAGCTCATGAAGGAGCCGCTTGAAATGGCAACAATCGCGCTTGTCGACGACGATCGCAACATTCTGACTTCGGTTTCGATCGCCCTCGAATCCGAGGGTTATCGGGTTGAAACCTACACGGATGGGGCGTCGGCGCTGGAGGGACTGGCGGCGCGCCCGCCGAACCTCGCCATCCTCGACATCAAGATGCCGCGCATGGACGGCATGGAGCTGCTGCGCCGGATGCGCCAGAAATCCGACCTGCCGGTGATCTTCCTGACCTCCAAGGACGACGAGATCGATGAACTGTTCGGCCTCAAGATGGGCGCCGACGACTTCATTCGCAAACCCTTCTCGCAGCGTCTTCTGGTCGAGCGCGTCCGCGCCGTGCTGCGCCGCGCCAGTACCCGCGAGGCGGCCGCCAAGGCGCCCAACCAGCAGGCTCGGTCGCTTGAGCGCGGCCAGCTTGTCATGGACCAGGAGCGCCACACCTGCACCTGGAAGGGCGAGCCGGTGACGCTTACCGTCACCGAGTTCCTCATCCTGCATTCGCTGGCCCAGCGTCCAGGCGTCGTAAAAAGCCGTGATGCGCTGATGGATTCGGCTTATGATGAGCAGGTCTATGTCGATGACCGCACCATCGACAGTCACATCAAGCGGCTGCGCAAAAAGTTCAAGGCCGTCGATGATGACTTCGAAATGATCGAAACCCTTTACGGAGTCGGATATCGGTTCCGCGAAGCTTGAGTCGAGCGGGAGCTGCTATTCGATGGCAGTGGAAGTAGAGCGAGTGAGACGATCGGGCGCCGCCAGGCGCCCGCCGCGGATTCTGCCCGCCTTCGTGTCGAAAATCACGGTGCCGATGCGCCGGTTTCTCGGCCATCACATCTTTTCCAGCCTGACGCGGCGTATTCTCTTTCTCAATCTTGCCGGCCTGGCCGTCCTGGTCACCGGCATTCTCTACCTCAACACCTTTCGAGACGGGCTGATCGACGCCCGTGTCGAGAGCCTGATGACCCAGGGCGAGATCATTGCCGGCGCGATTGCTGCATCGGCGACGGTCGAGACCGATTCGATCAGCATCGATCCGGAAAAGCTGCTTGAGTTGCAGGCTGGCGAAAGCCTNATCGGCGACGGTCGAGACCGATTCGATCAGCATCGATCCGGAAAAGCTGCTTGAGTTGCAGGCTGGCGAAAGCCTCGGCCCGGGCTCCGATCAGCTCGACAATCTCGATTTCCCGATCAATCCGGAGCGCGTGGCGCCGGTGCTCAGGCGGTTGATCTCGCCGACGCGCACGCGCGCCCGCATTTACGACCGCGACGCCAACCTGCTGCTCGATTCCCGCCATCTCTATTCGCGCGGTCAGATCCTTCGCTACGATCTGCCGCCGGTCGAAGAGGAGCAGCCGGATCTTCTGGAGCGCATCCAGAAATTCGTCTTCGATTTCTTCCGCAATAAGCAGCTGCCCGTCTATCGCGAGCAGCCGGGCGGCAACGGTGCTGCGTTTCCCGAAGTGGTCAAGGCGCTTACCGGCAGTCCGTCGACGATCGTGCGGATCTCGGAGCAGGGCGAGCAGATCGTTTCCGTGGCGGTGCCGATCCAGCGCTTCCGTGCCGTTCTCGGCGTACTGATGCTGTCGACCGAAGGTGGCGACATCGACAAGATCGTCGCGGCCGAGCGCAAGGCGATCCTGCGCGTGTTCGGCATCGCCGCGCTGGTTACCGCTATCCTGTCGATGCTGCTGGCCTCCACCATCGCCAACCCGCTGCGCCGGCTTTCCGCGGCGGCGGTCAGGGTTCGCCGCGGTGTCAAGAACCGCGAGGAAATTCCCGACTTCTCCGACCGCCAGGACGAGATCGGCAATTTGTCGATCGCCGTGCGCGACATGACCAATGCGCTCTACGCCCGCATTGAGGCGATCGAAAGTTTTGCCGCGGATGTCTCGCATGAATTGAAGAACCCACTCACCTCGCTGCGCAGCGCGGTGGAGACATTGCCGCTGGCCAAGAACGACAATTCGCGCAGCCGGCTGATGGATATCATCCAGCACGATGTGAGGCGCCTGGACCGCCTGATCACCGATATTTCCGATGCCTCCCGTCTCGATGCCGAACTGGCGCGGGAAGACGCGGGAACTGTCGACCTGAAGAAGTTCATCACCGATCTGGTCGCCGTCTCGCGCGAGGCCACACGCAACAAGAAGGCGGTCGAGATCGAATTCAAGGTCGCCAAACTGCCGCAGGGCGTGAAAGGCTACTTCGTCGTCGGCCATGATCTGAGGATCGGCCAGGTGATCACCAACCTGATCGAGAATGCCCGCTCGTTCGTTCCCGAAGAACGTGGCCACATCACCATATCGCTGGCGCGCGCCGGCAAGTTCAACATCGTCACCGTCGACGACAATGGCCCCGGCATCCGGGCCGACAACATCGATCGCATTTTCGAGCGGTTCTATACCGACCGGCCGGCCGGCGAGGCGTTCGGCCAGAACTCGGGCCTTGGCCTGTCGATATCCCGGCAGATCGTCGAAGCCCATGGCGGCACGTTGAGCGCCGAGAACATCCCGGGCACCAAGCCTGGCGAGATCAAGGGCGCCCGCTTCGTGGTGACGCTGCCGGCCGAAGGCTGACGGATGAATTCCAATCACGCCTGGTCCTATTGTGCAGCCTGAAAACATTCACGGCACCGCCATCCTGATAGGTGATTGCGGCATTCTCATCACCGGACCGTCCGGCTTGGGCAAAACGACGCTGGCGCTCGCCTTGATCGATCATTGCAGCCAGCGCGGGCTGTTTTCGCGGCTGATCGGCGATGACCAGCTCTATGCTGCCGATTGCGAGGGGCGGCTGGTCTGCCGCGCACCAGTCAGCATAGCCGGCCTCGTCGAGGTGCCGGGATTCGGCCCCAAGCCGATACCATTCGAGCCAAGCTGCGTGATCGACCTCATTATCCGGCTGGTGCCAGCCGGCAAAATGGCCCGCTTCCAAGAAGACTGCAGCGAACTCGTTTTCGGCGTACCAGTGCCGCGCATCGATCTTGCCGGGCGCAATGTCGCGGCGGCCTTGCCGGCAGTGATGTCGCGCCTGTCGATTGCGCCTTTCCTTTGATCCGATTTGGATTTTTTGCTGCAATGCGTCAAATTGGTCTGGGCCGGCGCAATTTTGGGCTTGTCAACGGGCCTTGCGTCGACAAGATAGCGCTCCCGCCACCTGGAACGGTCGGCGAGCATAAAATGCGCCTGTGAAGCGGCGATGACGGGAGCCACCAAAGAATGATCGGACTCGTGCTTGTAACGCACGGTCAACTGGCCGCCGAGTTCCGCAATGCCGTGGAACATGTCGTTGGGCCACAAGACAATTTCGAGACCGTGGCGATCGGTGCCGACGACGATATGGAACAACGCCGTCGCGACATTATCGACGCAGTCGGCCGCGTCGATACCGGATCAGGCGTCATCGTTTTGACCGACATGTTCGGCGGCACGCCCTCCAACCTCGCCATTTCCGTGATGGAATCCGGCCGCATCGAGGTCATTGCCGGCATGAACCTGCCGATGCTGATCAAGCTGTCCAGCGTTCGCAAAGGCGACAACATGGCGGCCGCGCTGGATGAGGCGCAGGCTGCCGGCCGCAAATACATCAACGTCGCCAGTCAGCTCCTGAGCAGCAAATGAGCGCGCTGTTGCCGGAAAAGGACAAGATCGTTCGCGACTTTCCGATCGTCAACCAGCGCGGCCTGCACGCGCGCGCCTCGGCCAAGTTCGTTCAAATTGCCAGCGGCTTCAATGCCACGGTCCAGGTCGAGAAGGACGGCGTCAAGGTCGGCGGCACCTCGATCATGGGCCTGATGATGCTGGCGGCGAGCCCCGGCTATTCGATCCGCGTCACCGCCAGCGGCCCGCAGGCCGAAGAGGTCATCGATGCGCTGGAGCAACTGGTTGCTTCCCGTTTTGGCGAGGAATGCTGACGGCGCTCTCTCGTGTTGGTTGCCGCTGAAGACATGCACGGATAAAGATTTCTTTATATCCCATTGTCGTCCGACTCCCGATCTGCTAGTCAGGCCGGCAACTCGCGCCCTCCCACACGCCTTCGGGGCGGGGCGCGTCCCGCAATCAATTCGCATCGGAGCACTGCCATGATGGGTAGCAAGGATTATGTGGTCGCCGACATCGCGCTTGCCGGCTGGGGCCGCAAGGAGATCGAGATCGCCGAAACCGAAATGCCGGGCCTGATGGCCTGCCGCGAGGAATTCGGCGACAAGAAGCCGCTCAGGGGCGCGCGCATCACCGGCTCGCTGCACATGACCATCCAGACCGCGGTGCTGATCGAAACGCTTAAGGCGCTCGGCGCCGATATCCGCTGGGCTTCCTGCAACATCTTCTCGACCCAGGACCACGCTGCCGCGGCCATTGCCGAGGCCGGAATTCCGGTGTTTGCCGTCAAGGGCGAGACGCTGGAGGATTATTGGGTCTACACCGACAAGATCTTCCAGTGGGCCGATGGCGGCACCTCCAACATGATCCTCGACGACGGTGGCGATGCCACCATGTACATCCTGATCGGCGCCCGCGCCGAGGCCGGCGAGGATGTGCTGTCCAATCCGGGCAGCGAAGAGGAAGAGATCCTGTTTGCCCAGATCAAGAAACGCATGCAGGCATCGCCCGGCTTCTTCACCAAGCAGAAGGAAGCGATCCGCGGCGTCACCGAAGAGACGACGACCGGCGTCAACCGGCTCTATCAGTTGCAGAAAAAAGGCCTGCTGCCGTTCCCGGCGATCAACGTCAATGATTCCGTCACCAAGTCGAAATTCGACAACAAATATGGCTGCAAGGAATCGCTTGTCGACGGCATTCGCCGCGGCACCGACACGATGATGGCCGGCAAGGTCGCGGTCGTCTGCGGCTATGGCGACGTCGGCAAGGGCTCGTCGGCTTCGCTCAAGGGTGCCGGTGCCCGCGTCAAGGTCACCGAGGTCGATCCGATCTGCGCGCTGCAGGCAGCGATGGACGGTTTCGAGGTGGTCACGCTCGAAGACGCGGCACCGACGGCAGACATCGTCATCACCACCACCGGCAACAAGGACGTCGTTACCCTCGACCACATGCGCCTGATGAAGGACATGGTGATCGTCGGCAACATCGGTCACTTCGACAACGAGATCCAGGTGGCGTCGCTGCGCAACCTGAAATGGACCAACATCAAGCCGCAGGTCGATATGATCACCTTCCCGGACGGCAAGCGGATGATCCTTTTGTCGGAAGGCCGTCTGCTCAACCTCGGCAACGCCACCGGCCACCCGAGCTTCGTCATGTCGGCGTCCTTCACCAACCAGGTGTTGGCCCAGATCGAGCTGTACACCAAGCCCGGTCAGTACGAGAACCAGGTCTATGTCCTGCCGAAGCATCTCGACGAAAAGGTCGCGCGCCTGCATCTCGATAAGCTCGGTGCCCGCCTGACCGAACTGTCCGGCGAACAGGCCGCCTATATCGGCGTCACCCCGCAGGGACCGTTCAAGCCGGAACACTACCGCTATTAACCACGGCGAAACTTGCCACTAGATATTGAAGCCGGGCGATTGACTTTTCGCCCGGCTTTATTTTTGCGCTGATTGATTCTTCACGCCGATTCGCGCAAGCGCTATGGTGCTGATTCGCGGTCCGGGGACGAGGCCCGGGCGCACGCATCAGGGCGGTCTTGCATTCAGGCGGCGAAGAGGACCAAGACATGCCGGGGGATAACCCGCCTTGCGCGGGACAGGCCGTTTCCGGCGGCCATAACGATTCGATCACGGGCTCCGCTGCCAGAGGCGGCAGCCTTTTATGCCGTGCCGGCAGCCGTGTCGGGGTGCTGCTTGCTTCTTCCGCGCTGGTTGGTCCGCTGCTTGGCTTTGCCGCACATGCCCAAACCCGCGTGGCGCAAAAGGCCGGGCTGTCGGTCAGCACGGTCGAGGTCATGCAACTCGCCATGTTTGTCGGCGTCATGGGGGCGGCATTGCTGTCGGCCATCTTTCTGATCCGCGAAAGGGCGCGCACCGCGGCGGAAAATGCCGAGCTCAGGACCCGCATCGCCGACGTCAATGCCGCGCTGCAGCGCTCCGAGGCGCTGCTCCATTCCCGCGACCAGCGCGTGGTCGTATGGGCCGCCGAAAACAAGAAACCCGAGCTTGTCGGAACATTGCCGATCGAGAGCGGCGCGCCGGAGGACCGGGCGGCCTTCCTGGCTTTCGGCCGCTGGCTGATGCCGCGTTCGGCGGCCGCGTTGGAACATGCCGTGGCGGCGCTGCGGGACAAGGCAAAGCCCTTCGATCTGGTCATCGAATCGCAGGCCGGCCAGCCGCTCGAGGTTCACGGCCGCAAGAGTGCGGCGCATGTATTGGTTCGCTTCGTCTCGCTTTCGGAGACACAGCGAAGCCAGGCCAGGCTGAAGATCGAGAACCAGCGCTTGGCCGCCGACCATGAGACGCTGATCGGACTTCTCGATGCGCTCAAGATGCCGTCATGGCTACGCACCGTCGACGGGCGGCTGAAATGGGTCAACCGGGCCTATGCCGAAGCGGTCGAGGCCGAGAATGCCGAATCGGCGGTTCGTGACAGCAAGGAATTCCTCGGCGGCCAGGCGCGCGACACGATTGCTGCGCAGCACAAGTCGCACCCCGTCTTCGAACAGACGCTCTCCACTGTGATCGAAGGCGACCGCCGTATGTTTGCCGTGACCGACTTTGCCGGGGCGGATGGTTCGGCTNGGAGTTCAGACGTGTGCTCTTCCGATCTACATCAGCGCCATCGAGGCCATTCGCGCCGAGTATGAGCGGACCGTGCAGAGCCACGCCGATACGCTCGATCAGCTCAACACTGCCGTGGCGATTTTCGATACCGACGAGAAATTGCGGTTTTTCAATCAGGCGTTCCAGAAACTATGGGGCCTCGACAGCGGCTTCCTGCACAGCGCGCCGGACAACGCCTTGCTGCTCGACCGCCTGCGCAGCGAAGGCAAGATTGCCGAGCAGCCCGAATGGCGGCGCTGGAAAGAGAGCTTGCTCGGCGCTTATCGCGCGGTTGAATCGCAGGAGCATTGGTGGCATCTGCCGGACGGCAAGACCATTCGCGTCGTCGCCAACCCGCAGCCCAAGGGCGGCGTCACCTGGGTGTTCGAGAACCTGACCGAGAAGATGGACCTTGAAAGCCGCTACCAGACCGCCGTCCGGGTTCAGGGCGAGACGCTCGACAACCTTGCCGAAGGCGTCGCTGTATTCGGTCCCGACGGCAGGCTGAGATTGTCCAACCCGGCCTTCGCAGCACTGTGGGGGCTGGATGCCGATGCCTCAAAACCCAACGTCCATGTCTCGACGATCCGCGACCTTTGCGACCGCCGTGCCGTCGACAGTCCGTGGGGCGGGTTCGTTGCCGCCATCACCGGCTTCGACGACGAGCGCCGCGACCGCCACGGCCAGACCGAATTGAACAACGGCACCGTTTTGCGCTACGCCGTCATCCCCTTGCCCAACGGCCAGGTGATGATGACCTTCGTCGACGTTACCGACAGCGTCAATGTCGAGCGGGCGCTGAAGGACAAGAATGAGGCGCTGCAAAAGTCCGACCAGATCAAGAACGAATTCGTGCAGCACGTCTCCTATGAGCTGCGCTCGCCACTCACCAATATCATCGGCTTTACCGAGCTTCTTTCACTGCCGTCGACTGGTCCGTTGAACCAGAAGCAACGCGAATATATCGGGCATGTCGGCTCGTCCTCCTCGGTCCTGCTCACCATCGTCAACGACATCCTCGATCTGGCGACGGTGGATGCCGGCATCATGGAACTCGACATTTCCGAAGTTCACATCGATCGAACCATTACAGCCGCCGCCGAACTGGTCGCCGACCGACTGGAGGAACATGCGATCAAGCTTAGGATCGACGCGGCGGCCGCGCCGAAAACCTTCCACGGCGACGAAATCCGGGTCCGCCAGATCCTCTACAATCTGCTCAGCAATGCCGCCAATTACGCGCCGGAGGCGAGCACCATAACGCTCGCCTGCCGCCAACTTGCCGACGGCGTGGAATTTTCCGTTCACGATGACGGCCCTGGCATGCCGCCGGACCTGCTTGACTCGGTGTTCCGGCGCTTCGAGCCGCGCACCAATGGCGGCCGCCGCCGCGGCGCCGGGCTCGGCCTGTCGATCGTCAAGAGCTTTGTCGAACTGCATGGCGGCAGCGTCCGCATCGAGACCGGCAGGGACAAGGGCACTACGGTTGTTTGCGCCTTTCCCGACACGCCGTCCGGCATCCGCGCGGCGGCCGAGTAGCGCGTTCGATGGCGGTATTGGTGCTGGAGCGTTTTCTCGCCGACGAGGCTGCGACGGCAAGGCTTGGTGAGGACCTCGCCATGTCGCTGCGCATTGGCGACGTGCTCGCTCTCAAGGGCGATCTCGGCGCCGGCAAGTCGACCTTGGCGCGGGCGCTGGTCAAGGCACTGGCCGACGATGCCGGCCTCGACGTGCCGAGCCCGACCTTTACGCTGGTCCAGAGTTACGACACGCGTGTGCCGGTCCATCATTTCGATCTCTACCGCTTGTGCGCGGCATCCGAGTTGGACGAGCTGGGTTTCGACGAGGCGCTGACGCAAGGGGCCGCACTGGTCGAATGGCCGGAACGGGCAGAGGCATATTTGCCGAAAACCTCGGTGCTGGTCGAACTTCTCCAGCAGGGCGACGGCCGATTGGCGAGACTATCGGGAGGGGGCGCCGCCTTCGAGCGCGCGGCGCGATCGCTGGCCATGCGCGATTTTCTCGGCCAGGCCGGTTGGGGCGAAGCGCAGCGGCGATATTTCATCGGTGATGCCTCGGCTCGCTCCTACGAGATCGTCACGCTCGCCGGATTTCCGCCGCGCGTGCTGATGAACTCGCCAAGGCTGGTGCTCGGACCGCCAGTCCGCGACGGCAAACCCTATGCCGAGATCGCCCACACCGCGCAATCCGTTTCGGCGTTCGTCGCCATTGACCGTGCCTTGCGGGCCGGCGGCGTCAGCGTCCCGGAAATCCATGCCCAGGATCTCGACCAGGGTTTTCTGCTGCTGGAGCATCTCGGGTCCCAAGGGTTCCTGGACAAGCGCGGCCAGCCGGTGGCCGAGCGCTACGCGGCGGCGGCCGAACTGCTTGCCATGATGCACGGCAAAACATGGCCGGCCAGCATGCAGGCCGGCCCCGGCGTCTTCCACGAGGTGCCGCCTTTCGATCGCGACGCCATGATGATCGAGGCCGAATTGCTGGTCGACTGGTATGTCCCTGCGATATCAGGCGCTCCGCCAAGCGAGGCGTTGCGCGCCGGTTATCGCAGCGAATGGAATGCGGTGCTCGATCGGCTCGAGGGGCGCGAATACACGCTAATGCTGCGCGACTTCCATTCGCCCAACCTGATCTGGCGCGGTGACCGTTCCGGTCACGATCGTCTCGGCGTCGTCGATGTCCAGGATGCGCTCATCGGTCCGTCAGCCTACGACGTCGCCTCGCTCGCCATGGACGCGCGCGTCACCATTTCACCTGAAATCGAAAAGCACACGCTCGCCGCCTATATCGCCGCGCGACGCGACGCCGGCGTCTTCGACGAAGACGAATTCCGCGAAACCTATGCAATCATGGCCGCACAGCGCAATTCCAAGATCCTCGGCATTTTCGTGCGGCTCGAAAAACGCGACAGCAAGCCTTATTATCTGAAGCATCTGCCGCGCATCCGCGATTATCTTCGCCGGGCGCTGGCGCATCCGGCGCTGGCCGGGCTGCAGGATTTCTACATCGCCCACGGCTTGCTGGAGGAACGCTCGATTTGAAGGCTAAGGATTTGGGCCTGAAAGCGTCGGGACCGATGCCGACGACCGCCATGGTGCTTGCCGCCGGGCTCGGCAAGCGCATGCGGCCGATCACCGAGACCATGCCGAAGCCGCTGGTCAAGGTCGCCGGCAAGACATTGCTCGACTGGGGGCTGGACAGCCTAGCCGAAGCCGGTGTCGCCAAGGCCGTCGTCAACGTCCATTACCTGCCGCAACAGATCGTGGACCATGTAGCCCGCCGCAGTGCGCCGAGAATCGTCATCTCGGATGAGAGCAGCGGCCTGCTCGACTCTGCCGGCGGCATCGTCAAGGCATTGCCCAGGTTAGGGGCACCCTTCTATGTGCTCAACGCCGACACCTTCTGGATCGACAGCGGCGTTTCCAATCTCAGGCGACTTGCCCTTGCATGGGAGGGCGCGACAATGGACATTTTGCTGATGCTTGCGGATCTCCAGTCGGCAACCGGACATAGCGGCGGCACCGATTTCCTGATGGCGCCGGACGGCGCGTTGCGGCGTGCGAACAACGATCCGGCCGGCCTGATCTATGCCGGCGCCGCAATCGTCCATCCGCGCATCTTCAAGGACGCGCCGGCCGGCCCGCTGTCGCTCAACGCCTATTTCGATGCGGCAATCGCCGCCGGCCGCCTGTTCGGCATGACGATGCGTGGCCATTGGATCACTGTCGGCACACCCGACGCGATCCCGCGGGCGGAAGCAGTGGTCGCTGCCGCGCTTGCCGGCACGCCCGATGCTCTTGCTGAGGCACCCGGCGCTCTTGCCGAGTCGAAATGAGCGGCTCCCGCCGCGTTTTCTCGATCCCGCCCGGAGCGCCGTTCCTGCCGACGCTAGCCGAGGCGCTGCTTGCAGGGCGCCTGGTTCCCGGCTTTGCCTATGATGGCGATCCGCTGGTGCTGGCCGATCTCACCATCTACGTGCCGACGCGCCGTGCAGCGCGGGCGCTCCGCGGCGTCTTCGTCGATGCTCTCTCGCGCTCGGGAAGCCGTTCGGCGATCCTGCCGGTCATCCGCCCACTTGGTGAGTTTGATGAAGATGAAGCCGCCTTCGAGACGGAAGCTTCGGCCGCCATCGACTTTGCGCCGCCGATCGCCGCGGTCGAGCGTCTTCTGCTGCTTGCGCCGCTGGTGCGGGCGTGGAAACGCCGCCTGCCGGCACATGTCGCGGCATTGTTCGACGAGGAGATCGTCATCCCGGCCTCCGCCGCCGACGCCATCTGGCTGGCGCGCGACCTTGCACGGCTGATGGATGAGATCGAGACGGAAGGCACGGATTGGGCGAGGCTCGCCGACCTTGTAACCGGCAACCTTGCAGGCTGGTGGCAGGTGACGCTCGATTTCCTGACCATCGTGACTGAGAACTGGCCGAAGCTGCTCGAGGAACGCCGTCGCTCCAATCCGGCAGCGCATCGCAATGCCCTGATAAGGCTGGAAGCGGCGCGGCTGAAGCGCAATCCACCCGCCGGGCCGGTGATCGCCGCCGGCTCTACCGGCTCCATCCCCGCCACGGCCGAGCTGCTTGCCGTAATCGCCGGTCTGCCCAATGGCGCTGTTGTGCTGCCCGGCCTCGACCGGACGCTGGACGAGCCGTCCTTTGCCGCCGTCAGTGCACCTGGTGCGCGGCCGGCTTTGCTTGGCCATCCGCAATACGGCCTGGCAAAGTTGATCGGCAAGATCGGGGTGCTTCGGGCCGATGTCGGGGAGCTTGCTGTTGCGCCGCGGCCACTTGCGCTGCGCGCCGCACTTGTCGGCGAGGCGCTGCGGCCGGCGGAGACCACCGAGCTCTGGGCCGAGACGCGCGCGCGCTTCACCGCTGGCGATAGTGCCGAGGCCTTCGCTGGTGTGACGCTTCTCGAGGCCGCCAGCGAACGCGACGAAGCCGTGGCGATCGCCGTTGCGCTCAAACAGGCCGTCGAACGGCCCGGCCAGCGCGCCGCACTGGTCACCGGCGACCGCGCGCTGGCGCGACGCGTCTCGGTCGAGCTGTTGCGCTTCGGCGTCGCCGCCGACGATTCCGGCGGCACGCCGCTCATCAACACGCCAGCCGCCAGCCTGCTCCGGCTGGCGCTTCAGGCGGCGTTCCGCCCGGGCGATCCGGTCGCCCTGCTGTCACTGCTCAAGCATCCCTTGCTTGGCCTCGGCCTGGAGCGGGCAAGCGTCCGCCATGCGGCCGAAATCGTCGAACTCGTGGCGCTGCGCGGCGGCACCGGTCGCCCGGACGTCGCGTCGCTGCCGCAACTCTTCGGTGCCCGGCTTGCCGAATTCGACGACGGCGGCAATCGCCGCCCGCCTTTCTGGCGATCGCGCCTCTCGGTCAGGCGCATCGAACAGGCGCGCGATCTGCTGATCCGGCTAACGGCTGCGCTGGCGCCGCTGGTTGCCTTTCGCGGCGAGGAGAATGCCGATCTTGCCACGCTTGTGCGCGCCAGTGTCGGCGTGCTCGAAAGCCTCGGCCGCGCTGCTGACGGAAGCCTCAGCGAACTCTATGCCGGCGATGCCGGTGAAAAGCTTGCCGAGCTCTTGCGCGGTCTGGTCGCGGCCTCGGTGTCGTTCTCCTTCGCCGCGGACGAATGGCCCGATGTGATGGAGGCGCTGATTGCGCCCGAAATGGTCAAGCCGGCGCAGGGCACCGACAGGAGCATCGCCATCTGGGGCGTGCTGGAAGCGCGGCTTCAGGATATCGACACGCTGGTCGTCGGCGGACTCAACGAAGGCGTGTGGCCGCGCAAGCCGGAGAGTGACCGCTTTATGTCGCGGCTGATGAAGACCGGCATCGATCTTGAACCGCCGGAGCGGCGCATCGGCCTTGCCGCCCATGATTTCCAGATGGCCATGGGCGCCAAAAAAGTGGTGCTGGCTCGCTCCGCCCGTTCCGGCGACGCTCCGTCGGTGCCGTCGCGCTGGCTGCAGCGTATCCTTACCTTCGTCGGCGAGGACCATGCTGTGGCACTTCGCCGGCGCGGCGATGAACTGCTTGCCTGGGCGCGTGCGCTTGATGCCGGCGAAAAGCAGGACTTTGCGCCGCGGCCGCAGCCGAAACCGCCGCTCGCCCTGCGGCCGCACCACTTCTCGGTCACCGAGATCGAGACGCTACGTCGCGACCCATATGCGGTCTATGCCAGAAGGATACTCGGCCTGATGCCACTCGATCCGGTCGTTCGTGATCCGGGCGCTGCCGAGCGCGGCACGCTGTTTCACGCCATTCTGCACCTCTTCTCAGCGAGGGTGGCCGACCCGCGCGCGCCGGAGGCGCTGGACGGGCTCATTGCCGCCGGCCGGTCCTGTTTTGCCGAGGCTGCCCTGCCCGCCGATGTCGAGGCGGTGTGGTGGCCGCGCTTCGAAAAGCTTGCCGCCGGCATTATCGAATGGGAGCGCGGCCGGGCCGCCGCCGTGGTACGGCGGCACGCCGAGGAACGCGCCGAAAAGACCGGCGTCGGCCGATCCGGCGTGACCCTGTCCGGCTATGCCGATCGCATCGATCTGCTGGCCGGCGGCATGGCCGACATCCTCGATTACAAGACCGGCTCCTCGCCATCCAAAGCGCAGGCGCACACGCTGCTCGCGCCGCAACTGGCGCTGGAGGGCGCGCTGCTGCGTCGCGGCGCCTTCAAGGAGCTTGGCGCATGCGAGCCGTCGCAATTGGCCTTCGTGCGGCTGAAGCCGAACGGAGAGGTGTTCGAGGAATCGATCCTCGAATACAACCGCAAGCCGCGAACCGCCGCCGATCTCGCCGAAGAGGCTTGGGCGCGGCTGGAAAAACTGCTGATCCACTACGCCGACCCGGCGACCGGCTATCTGTCGCGGGCGCTGCCGTTCCGCGAAGGTGAGACCGACGGCGACTACGACCATCTCGCCCGCGTGCTGGAATGGTCCGCCGGCGGCGACGCCGACGAGGAGGGAGGGGAGGCGTGAAGAAGGCCTATCCCATCCCGAGCGACACCGCCGCCAGCCAAGCGAGCGCCTCCGACCCGCATAACTCCGCATGGGTGTCGGCAAACGCCGGATCGGGCAAGACCCATGTGCTCGCCCAGCGCGTCATCCGGCTTTTGCTGCGCGGCACCGATCCGTCCAAGATCCTGTGCTTGACCTATACGCGCGCCGCCGCCGCCAACATGTCGAACCGGGTGTTTTCGACCCTGTCGCAATGGACGGCGCTTGGTGATGCCGAGCTCTCGACACGGATAGAGGCGCTGGACAGCCGCCAGCCCGACCGCGAAACCATGCGCCGGGCGCGGCGGCTGTTTGCCGAGGCGCTGGAAACACCGGGCGGGCTGAAGATCCAGACCATTCACGCCTTCTGCGAATCGGTGCTGCATCAGTTCCCGCTGGAAGCCAACATCCCGGCGCATTTCGAAATGCTTGATCCGCAAATGGAGGCTTCGCTGTTCGCCGCCGCCCGCCGCGACATGATCTCCGGCGGCGTTGCAGGCGATGCGGCACTGGCCGAGGCTTTCGCCACCGTGCTGGAGCGCGGCGGCGAACATGGGCTCGACGCGTTGCTAGGCGAGATCGTGCGCAAGCGCGACGGTTTGCGCACCTTCATCGCCGCGGCCGGCGGCGATGGTTTTCAGGCGCTGTTCGACGAGTTCCATTTCCGCGCCGGCCAGACCGCCGAAGGCATCGCCGCCTCGGTCTGGCCGCTGCCCGGCTTCCTGCCGGATTATCTCGTCACCTTTTCACGGGCGGCCGAGGCCGCCGATGCACGCATCGTGCTGAACAATCTGCTGCCATACGCCCGTCTTGCCTTCGCCGAGCAGGATCCGGTCCGACGCCTGAATCTGCTTGCCAAGGCTTTCCTGAGGGCCGATGGCGAGCCTTATGATCCGGCAAAGACGTTCAAGAAGGCGCTGCTCGACCGGCTGCCCGATCTTGCCGAACGTTATCTCGTGGCGGTCGACGCCATTCTCGAAATCTCCGACCGCCTGGCCTTGTTCAGGATGTTGGAAGGCACGCGTGCCGCGCTGACCATCGCCGACTGGCTGATCGCCCGCTACCAGCAATTGAAGCGCGCCCGCGGCTTCCTCGACTTCAACGACCTGATCACCCGCACTGTCAATCTACTGGCGCGGCCCGACGCCGGCCCATGGGTGCAATACAAGCTCGACCAGGGCATCGACCACATCCTCCTCGACGAGGCGCAGGACACCAGTCCCGACCAGTGGGACGTGGTCAAGCGGCTGGCGGAGGAGTTCTTTGCCGGGCTCGGCGCCCGCGACGCCGTCCACCGCACCATCTTTGCCGTCGGTGATGAAAAGCAGTCGATCTATTC
Source organism: Mesorhizobium sp. LSHC420B00 (assembly GCF_000503055.1). GTDB lineage: Bacteria > Pseudomonadota > Alphaproteobacteria > Rhizobiales > Rhizobiaceae > Mesorhizobium. The sequence continues at coordinate 198,738 of NZ_AYVY01000004.1, forward strand.
CTTTCAGGGGGCCGCCCCGGATTCCTTTGCTGACAGCCGGCTTTTGTTTGCCGGCAAAGTTAGAAGCGCCGCCGCCGCCTTCGCCGATCTCAAGCTGACCTGGTCGTTCCGCTCGACCGACGACGTGCTTGCGGCGGTGGATCGTGTCTTTGCCGACCCGAACGTGCGGCGCGGCATCAGCCACGATCCCGATCCGCTCGACCACAAGGCGATCCGCACCGATGCGCCGGGTTATGTCGAGGTCTGGCCGTCGATCGGCGCCGATGTCGTCGACGAACCAGACGATTGGACGCAAGCGGTCGACCATGCCCATGCGCCGGCAGTACGCGTCGCTGAAAACGTCGCGGCAACCATTGCCGGCTGGATCGGCGGCGGCGAGACTATCGAAGGCCGCGGCAAGAAACTGCGGCCCGGCGATGTGCTGGTGCTGGTGCGCAAGCGCGATCGCTTCGTCCATGCGCTGACGCGGGCGCTGAAGCGCCGCGACATTCCGGTGGCCGGCGCCGACCGGCTCAGCCTGCCCGGCCACATCGCGGTGAAGGACCTGATCGCACTCGGCCATTTTCTCATCCAGCCGCAGGACGATCTGTCGCTGGCCGCCGTGCTGCGCAGCCCGATCTTCGATGTCTCGGAAGAGCAGCTTTTCGCGCTTGCTGCCGAGAGGCCGTCGGGCGTCTCGCTGATCGCCTCGGTGCGTCGGCATGCCGGCGAAAGCGAGGCGTTGGCCGCCGTCGTCAGCCGGCTCGACACATGGTCCAACGAGGCCGCATTCAAGCCGGTGTTCGAATTCTATGCCGCAGCTCTCGCCCGCGACGGCCTGCGCAAGAAGATGATCGCGCGGCTCGGGCCGGAGGCCGGCGACATCCTCGACGAATTCCTGAATTTCTGCCTGGCCGAGGAGCGGACCGGCCTGCCGGGACTGGAATCCTTCCTGTCGACGTTGGAAAACGCCGGCCCCGAGATCAAGCGCGAAATGGACCAGACCCGCGACGAGGTTCGCGTCATGACCGTGCATGCCGCCAAGGGCCTGGAAGCGCCAGTGGTATTCCTTGTCGATGGCGGCTCCGCGCCGTTCAGCGACCAGCACCTGCCGAGATTGATGCCGTTCCAAGGCTCGGGCGACCGCTGGGAAGGCAAGGGCTATCTCTGGCGTTCGGCCAGCGATGTCGCCAATGGATTTTCACGCGCCGCATCGGCCCGCGCCCGCGAGCTCGCCGACGACGAATACTGCCGGCTGCTCTATGTCGGCATGACCCGCGCCGAGGATCGGCTGATCGTCTGCGGCTACCATGGCAAGCGGGCGCCGAATACCGGCACCTGGCATTCGGTCGTCAGCCGCGCGCTGGTCGGCGCCGCCGAAAGCGCGGAACGCCGGCATCCCGCCACTGGCGAGACCGTGCATCGTTTTCAGGTGACGAAGCTGCCGCCCATGCCGCTGGCGGCAGTGGATGAGGCACGACAGGCGGAACGCTTTGCGCCACTGCCGGAAACCCTGTTCCAGCCTTTGCCGCCTTTCGAGGAACTGCCGCGGCCGCTCTCGCCGTCCGGCGCCTCGGTGCTGATCGACGAGGCGCGGCAAGCGGTGGCCGACACGCGTTCGCCGGTATTGGATGCCGACGCCGAGCCCGGCTTTGCCGTGATTCGCGGGTTGGCGCTGCACAAATTGCTGCAGATGCTGCCCGGCATCGCCGAAGGAAAACGCCAGGATGCCGCCGAGCGCTATTTGGCGCGCGCCGGAGCTCAATGGCCTGAAGACGAGCGCGACAAAGCCTTGGCTGGCGTTTCCAGAATTCTTGCCGACAGCCGCTTCGCGCCGCTGTTTGCACCAAACTCGCGCGCTGAAGTCGCCATCATGGGCAGCCTGGAGGTGAGGGGCAAACTGCGCTCGATCTCCGGCAAGATCGACCGGCTGGCGGTAGCGCCGGACAAGGTGTCGATCGTCGACTACAAGACCAACCGGCCTGCGCCGGCGACGCTCGCCGAAGTGCCCCCTGCCTATGTCTTGCAGCTTGCATTGTATCGCGCGCTGCTTCAGCCGCTCTATCGGGGACGCGAGGTCTTGGCGGCGCTGCTGTTCACCGAAGCCCCGCGGCTGATCGAGCTGCCGGCGGCGGCGATGGACGACGCCCTTGCTCGACTCACGGGAGCGTGACACAACACCTGCTTGAAGACGGACGCGATCACCACCACATTTGGTGCGACGAACAAATCGAAAGGATCTCAGCATGGCCACCGTCAAGGTCGACAAGAGCAATTTCCAGGCCGACGTGCTCAACGCCAAGGAGCCGGTCGTGGTCGATTTCTGGGCGGAATGGTGCGGCCCGTGCAAGATGATCGCCCCGGCGCTTGAGGATATCGCCATCGAACTCGGCAGCAAGATAAAGATCGCCAAGCTCAACATCGATGAGAATCCTGAGCTGGCCGCGCAGTTCGGCGTGCGCTCGATCCCGACGCTGATGATCTTCAAGGGCGGCGAAGTCGCCGATATGAAGGTCGGTGCTGCGCCGAAAACGGCATTGTCGCACTGGATCAACGGCAGTCTCGCCTGATCCGATCAAAATTTTGCAGAAAAGCCCGGCCTCGTGCCGGGCTTTCTTTTGCTGGCGTCATTGGTGGGCCGCTCTGGCACTCGCGGCTTGCCGCCCCGTATTCTTCTCTTCTGAATACAAAGGAGAAGCGATATGACCGGATCCGCCAAGGCCACCGTCTTCATCGACAATGAGCGCGTCATCGTCACCGAATACCGCTTCGCCCCGGGCGACAACACCGGCTGGCACCGCCATGGCCACGACTATGTGATCGTGCCGTTGACCGACGGCAAGGTGAAGCTCCTGACCAAGGATGGCGAATCCTTCGCCGAAATGAAGAAGGGCGCGCCGTATTTCCGCAACGAGGGCGTCGAACATGACGTCATCAGCGCGAACGACGGCGAATTCGCCTTTATCGAGGTCGAGCTGAAGTAATCCACCAAGCATCGGCTGCGCCGCCACATTGTCCGTCGACGCGCGATCACCAATCCGCGATACGATCGCCGCCGACGAATTGTGCGCTTTTCTCAGTGTATTCGAACAGTTCGATCTTCACGCCGTTGGGGTCGCGGATCCAAGCCTGGTAGGTGTCATCGCACGCGCGTTTCTTGGAAGTGACATCAACCCCCTCTGACCTCAGATGGGCGATCGCGGCGTCGATGTTTTCCACTTCGAGGCAGAAGTGGTTGATCTGGTTCAAGTCGCTATAGCTCGCGCCGTCTTTCTGGAACACTTCGACATGGCTACGGCTGCCGCAATTGAGATAGAAGCCGAAAATCTTGCCGTCGCGCAGGAAATTGAACTGCGTATCCATGCCGAGGACGTCCCGATAGAAGCTTCGCGTCTTCTCCAGGTCATTCGCGAAAATGCAAACGTGAGCGAGCTGCTTTACCTTGATCATGATTGGCTCCTCGCGGTGATCTGATAGGTGTGGCGTCATCATGGCCCGGGTGGAGGCACGCCTCAAACCGGCGGTGTGCCGTTTTCGGCCAATACCGCACCGGCCAGGTAAAGCGAGCCGCCGATAAGGATGCGCGGCGGCGGTCCGTCCCATGTGTCGCGCAGCAGCATCAGCGCATTGGCGACGGAACTGACGGGTTCGGCCGACAGGCCGGCCTCGATGGCGCGCGTCGCCAGTTCGTCGTTCGGCACGCCGGCGTCGCTCGTGCTCACCGGCACGGTGTAGACATGCCGCACCAGCCCTTTGAAGGCACGGAAATAGCCGCTTTGGTCCTTGGTGTTGATCATGCCCGAGATCAGGAACAGCGGCCGCGGGTTCTTTTCCTCCTGCTCGGCCAGCGCCTCGGCGACGACCACGCCGGCGCCGGGATTATGGCCGCCGTCGAGCCAGATGTCGGCGCCCTTCGGCGCCAGTTCGCCCAGCCGCCCCTGCGGCAGCTTTTGCATGCGGCCCGGCCAGATGACATTGGCCATCGCTTTCTCGGCGGCGCGGTGGCTGATCTCGAAGCCCGCCGCCTTGACCGCCGCGATCGCCGCTGCCGCATTGGCGAATTGGTGGCGCCCCGGCAGGCGCGGCGGCGGGAGGTCCATCAATCCGTCTTCGTCCTGATAGACCATGCGCCCGTTTTCCTCATAGGCAAGGAAATCCTGGCCATAGACGAAGGCGGGGCAGTCGAGCCGTTCGGCGGTTTCGATGAGCACCTGCTGCGCCGTCTCGCTTTCCTGCGCGCCGATGACGACCGGGCATCCACGCTTGATGATGCCGGCCTTTTCGGCGGCGATCAGTTCAACGCGGTCGCCGAGATAGGCTTCGTGGTCGAGCGAGACCGGCATGATCACCGACACGGCCGGCTCGGCGATGACATTGGTGGCGTCGAATCGGCCGCCAAGGCCGACCTCGAGGATGACGGCATCGGCCGGATATTCGGAAAACAGCACGAAGGTGACTGCGGTGAGGATTTCGAACACGGTGATCTTCTGGCCTTGATTGGCCTTGGCGACGCGGGCGATGGCTTCGGCGAAGACCTTGTCGTCCACCAGCCTGCCGCCGCCATCGGCGGCCAGTCGGTAGCGCTCATGCCAGTTCACCAGATGTGGCGATGTGTGGACATGGACGCGGTAGCCGGCGGCTTCGAGCAGCGCCCGTGAAAAGGCGGCACAGGAGCCCTTGCCGTTGGTGCCGGCGATGTGGATGACCGGCGGCAGCTGGTCCTGCGGGTTGCCGAGGCGCTCGAGTAGCCGCGAAATGCGGTCAAGCGAAAGGTCGAAGCCCTTCGGGTGAAGCGCCATCAGGCTTTCGATTTCGCGGTCGGCGGCAAGCGTGGTCATGAAGGAATCCTAAGCGTGCGCACAACGGCACACAACAGCCGCCCGCGCCGCATGATGTCGTGTCAGGCTTGCGGCCTGGCCTCGACCGGGATCACCGACGGCGGCAGGATTTCCGGCTCCTGCGATTTTTGCTCTTCCGGCAGCTTGAGCAGCATTCTCAGCAGCCGCGCAATCGTCTGGCGCATCTCCAGCCGTGACACCACCATGTCGACCATGCCGTGTTCCATCAGATATTCGGCGCGCTGGAAGCCGTCGGGCAGCTTTTCCCTGATGGTCTGCTCGATGACGCGCGGGCCGGCAAAGCCGATCAGGGCGCCGGGCTCCGCAATGTGCACGTCACCCAGCATGGCGTAGGAGGCGGTGACGCCGCCGGTCGTCGGGTTGGTCAGGACGACGATGTAGGGAAGGCCGGCCTCCTTCAGTCTGTCGACGCCGACCGTGGTCCGCGGCAACTGCATCAGCGACAGGATGCCTTCCTGCATACGGGCGCCGCCGGAGGCCGCAAACAGGATCAGCGGCCGCTTGCGCTGCAGGGCGACCTCAAAGCCATGCACGATGGCGTCACCGGCCGCCATGCCGAGCGAGCCGCCCATGAAGGCAAAATCCTGCACCGTCACCACCACCGGCAGGCCTTCGACGGTACCCAGCGCATTGATGATGGCGTCTTCCATGCCGGTCTTGGCCTTGGCATCCTTCAGCCGGTCTACATAGCGCTTCTCGTCGCGGAACTTGAGTGGATCCTGCACCACCTTGGGGTTTTCCAGCGTTTCGTATTTGCCGTCGTCGAGGAAGAACTTCAGCCGTTCCTTGGCCGATATCTTCATATGGTGGCCGGAGGACGGGATGACGAACTGGTTCTGCTCCAGATCCTTGTGGAACACCATTTCGCCGGTCTCGGGATCCTTGATCCACAGGTTTTCCGGCATGTCGGTGCGGCGGCCGAGCATCGAATTGATCTTCGGGCGGACGTAATTGGTGATCCAGTTCATCGCTTCGGCTCCTGTCCTTACGAAGAGTTAGACCATGATCCCGAAAAGTGGAAACCGGTTTTCGGCAAAGATCATGGTCAACCAGATGATCAAGACTATTCGGCGGCAGCAAGGCGAGCCGCGCGAACCCCTTGCGACAGCCCGCTGACCAGCGTGGCGACAGCTTCTGCCGGATCGGCGGTCTTTTCGCCCTTCGGCCCGAGCACGTTGGCGACCGCATTGACGATCGCCGTGCCGACGACGACGCCGTCGGCCGAGGCACCGATGGTGCGCGCCTGCTCGGCGGTCTTGACGCCGAAGCCGACGCAGACGGGCAGGTCGGTATGGCTCTTGATGCGCTTGACCGCTGCCGCCACCTTGCCGGTGTCGGCCAGCGCCGAGCCGGTAATGCCGGTCATCGAGACATAGTAGACGAAGCCCGACGTGTTCTGCAGCACCTTGCGCAGGCGCTTGTCGTCGGTGGTCGGGGTCGCCAGCCGGATGAAGTTGATGCCGGCCTTGAGTGCCGGGATGCAAAGCTCCTCGTCCATCTCCGGTGGCAGGTCGACGACGATCAGCCCGTCTATGCCGCTGGCCAGCGCGTCGCTCAGGAAGCGCTTGACGCCGTAGATGTAGATCGGATTGTAGTAGCCCATCAAGACAATCGGCGTTTCATTGTCGCCGGCGCGGAATTCCGAGGCCATCTTCAGCGTCTTGACCAGTGTCTGGCCGCCCTTCAGCGCCCGCAGGCCGGCCGCCTGGATCGCCGGGCCGTCGGCCATTGGATCAGAAAACGGCATGCCGAGCTCGANCGCCCGCAGGCCGGCCGCCTGGATCGCCGGGCCGTCGGCCATTGGATCAGAAAACGGCATGCCGAGCTCGATGATGTCGCTGCCGGCGCCAGGCAGCGCCTTCATGATCGACAGCGACGTGTCGTAGTCGGGGTCGCCGCCCATGAAATAGGTGACGAGTGCCGGTCGGCCTTCGGCCTTCAGCTTCGCCATGCGGCGGTCGATACGGGTGGTCATGATCAGATCTCCATGCCCAGCATATTGGCCACCGTATGCACGTCCTTGTCGCCGCGGCCGGACAGATTGACGATGACGATCTGGTCCTTGTCCATATCAGGCACGATCTTCACCGCCTGCGCGATAGCGTGGGCGGATTCCAGCGCCGGAATGATGCCCTCGACGCGCGTCGTCAGCTGAAACGCCTCGAGCGCCTCGTCGTCGAGGATCGGCACATAGTCGACGCGGCCGGAATCGCGCAGCCACGAGTGCTCCGGCCCGACGCCGGGATAGTCGAGCCCGGCCGAGATCGAGTGGCCGTCCATGATCTGGCCGTCGGCGTTCTGCAGGAGGTAGGTACGGTTGCCATGCAGCACGCCGGGCGCGCCGGCACTCATCGAAGCGCAATGCTCGATGCCATCGAGGCCGCGGCCGCCGGCTTCGACGCCGATGATGCGAACCTCTTTGTCGTCGAGGAAGGGATGGAACAGGCCGATGGCGTTGGAACCGCCGCCGACACAAGCGATGATGGTGTCCGGCAGCCGGCCTTCCTGCTCGAGGATCTGGGCGCGCGCCTCGGTGCCGATCACCGATTGGAAGTCGCGCACCAGCTCTGGATAGGGGTGGGGGCCGGCGGCGGTGCCGATCAGGTAATAGGTGTCCTCGACATTGGTCACCCAGTCGCGCAACGCCTCGTTCATGGCGTCCTTCAGCGTGCCGTGGCCGGCGGTCACCGGCCGCACTTCCGCGCCCAGAAGCTTCATGCGAAAGACGTTGGGGCTTTGCCGGGCGACATCGGTCGCGCCCATATAGACGATACAGGGAAGCCCAAAGCGCGCCGCCACTGTAGCGGAAGCGACGCCATGCTGGCCGGCTCCGGTCTCGGCGATGATCCTCGTCTTGCCCATGCGCTTGGCGAGCAGGATCTGGCCGAGGCAGTTGTTGATCTTGTGCGAGCCGGTGTGGTTCAGATCCTCGCGCTTGAAATAGACCTTTGCGCCGCCCCCGAGGCCCTTCGCTGCGGAAACCTCGCGAAGATGCCTGGTCAAGCCTTCGGCGAAATAGAGCTTCGACGGCCGCCCGGCGTAATGCGTCGAGAGATCGGTCAGTTCGGCCTTGAAGTCCGGATCGTTCTTGACCTCGTTCCAGTGCCGCTCCAGCTCAAGGATCAGCGGCATCAGCGTTTCGGCAACGAAACGACCGCCAAAAATGCCGAACATGCCCTGCTCGTCGGGGCCGGTGCGGAAGGAATTCGGTATCGCCGGCTTATCCATCGCCGATCTCCTGGTCTGTGGTTTGAAGCGTGGTCAGGCGGCGCGGTTGTCGCGTGCTGCCCCGACGGCCCGGAAAAATTGTTCGATTAGCGCCGGTTCCTTGACCCCCGGCGCGCTTTCCACGCCCGAGGAAAGATCTATTCCGGGCGGGTTCGCCAGCCGAAGGGCGTCGCCGATATTGCCGGCATTGAGCCCACCGGAAAGCATGTAATCGACGCCGGCGTCAAGGCCGGCCAGAATGCGCCAGTCGAAGGCAAGACCGTTGCCGCCCGGCAGTTCCGAACCCTTAGGCGGCTTGGCATCGAACAGGAAACGGTCGGCAATGCCGACGAAGGGTTTAACCCGCTCGAGATCGGCAGCCTCGCTGACCGGCAGTGCCTTCATCACCGGCAAGCCGTAGCGCGCCTTCACCTCAGCCACCCGGTCGGGCGTTTCGGCGCCGTGAAGCTGCAGCATGTCGGGCTGCATTTTTTCGACGATCTCGTCCAGGAACGCGTCGCTGGCGTCGACCGTCACCGCAACCGCCTTGGTCTTGCCGCGCGCCGCTTCGCGCAGGCGGCCGGCTTCCACCGGCTCGACATAGCGCGGGCTTTTGGCAAAGAAATTGAAGCCGACATGGCTGGCGCCGCCGGCCAATGCCGCGGCCAGTGCCTTGTCAGTCTTCAATCCGCATATCTTGATGTCCAGCGCCATGGCGCGGGATTGGCACGAAACGACCAAAGAGTCGAGAAAAAGCATCCTGTTTGCCGCCGGCGCGGAACGCGCTACCTTGCTAATGTAAGAGCGGAACGCGCCACCTTGCTAATATAAGAGCGCAACGCGCCACCTTGCTCAGGCACAAAGGCGGGAGAACAAAGACCATGCCGGAAAAGACCGTCGCGGAACTCAGGCAAAAGCTGGCGCAGGCCCATGAGGTCATCGCTCATTTGATGGACAAGGCAGCCTTCAACGGCGCGGAGGCGCATCGGGCGCTGGCTTATTTCAGCAACGATGGCTTCGAGAAGGATTTTCTGCCTTGGCCGCGCCATGTCGATGAGGGGTTGCGGCCGGAGGAGTTGAACGCGGCGAATGACGATTGATCGGACAACTACTCGAACGTGATCGCCTGCAGCGCGCCGCCATTGCGCTTGAGCCAATCCTTGCAGCGCTCGGTGTCCGGGCACAGCTGCTCGCATAATTTCCAGAATTTCGGGCCGTGGTTCATCTCCTTGAGATGCGCCACCTCGTGCGCCACGAGGTAGTTTATCACCGGCCGCGGCGCCATCATGATGCGCCAGGAAAACGACAGATTGCCGTCCGACGTGCAGGACCCCCAGCGGCTCGACGTATCCTTGAAGCGGATCGCCTTGGCGCGCTTGCCGACCGCAGCACTGTGCTTGGTCACCAGCGCCTCGATCTCGCGCTTGGCTTCGCGCTTGAGGAAATCGGCGATGCGGCGCGGCAGATGCAGGCGCTCACCATGCACGATCATCAGCGGACCGCGCTCGTCGCGCGACAGCGTGACTGTACCGCGTTTCGACGGTTCATGGACGATGCGATGCGGCACACCGCGCACCGGTATCTTGATGCCGGGCCGCACCTGCGGCCGGTTGGGCACCTTGGCCAGCCTTTGCTCCAGCCAGTCCTGATGACGGTCGAGGAATCTTTCCACCTCGCCGCGCCGCAGCCCCGGCGGCACGGTGATGCGCAGGCCGCGGCCGCCGGAATCGATGCGCAGCGTCAGGCGCCGCGCCCTGTCGTTCTCGACGATCTTGAGCGGCAGCGTGCGGCCGGCAACGCAATGCTCGCGCTCCACGACGGGCGTGGGCTTGGGTTTCGTCGGGGTGCGAAAGAAGCCGAAGGACATTCCGGGACGATACGTGATTCGAGGGAAACGACTAGAACAAAAAAGAAACGGCGCCGCTGACGCGGCGCCGTTGGATTATCCATCTGGGCACGGGACCCTTACTCGTCGAGCAGGCCTGGCGTGGACTTGCCGGTGGTTTTGTTCGTCGTCGACCCGGTCGTGGGAGACGTCGACTTGTTGCGGTTGGCCATGAAACGATCGAACTCTTCCTGGTCCTTGGCGCGGCGCAATTCGCGGGCATATTCGTCGAACTCGCTCAGCATCTCGTCGAGCTTGCGGCGTTCCTCGGCAAGCCGCTCGAGTTCCTTTTCGCGCCAGTCGTCGAAAGCGATGTTGCCGGTGCGGGCGGAGCCATGGCCCCAGCGCGCGGCCTTGTCGGAACCGCGGCGGCAGCCGGCGAAGATGCCGTCGGTGGCGCGGTTGACGTCACGCTTGAAGCCGTCGAGCCGGTCGCCCCAGATGATGTAGGCGAGCATGGCGAAGCCGAGCGGCCAGAACACCATGAACCCGATCACCATCAGCGCGATGGTCGCCGGCGTCCAGGCCGGACGGATCAATGCAGATGTGTTCATTTCTCCCAATCCTTCAGTTGGAGACAGCCAAATCCGGCTGCGTGGAATCGAAATGGGATGGAGAAAACGGCGATTCAAGACAGCAACCGCCAAAACCGGACAAGCGGCTGAAAGATTATCGCTTTTTGAGCATTTCAAGGAAAAGCACGACCAATCCGGCGATCAGGCCCCAGAACGCCGCACCGACGCCGAACAGCGTCAGCCCCGATGCGGTGACGGCGAAGGTGACGGTAGCGGCCATCCGCTCGTCCTCGTCTTTCAAGGCGATCGACAGCGCATTGGCGAGCGGTGCCATCAGCGCCAGGCCGGCGACCAGCGCGATCAGGCTCTGCGGCAATACGGCGAAGATCGCCACCAGCGAGGCGCCGAACAGGGCAAAGACAAGATAGGCCAGCGCGTAGAACGGGCCGGTCTTCCAGCGCTCGGCCGGATCGGGATGCACGTCGGGTCCGGTGCAGATCGCCGCCGAGATCGCCGCAAGATTGGTTGTTGAGGCGCCGAACGGCGCCGTCAGCAGCGAAAACAGGCCGGTGACGCCGATCAGCGGCCCGGGTTCGGGATGATAGCCGGCTGCCCTCAGCACGGCGAGGCCGGATAGGTTCTGCGAGGCCATGGTGACCAGATAGAGCGGCAATGCCAGGCCGATGATCGAAGCGGCGGTGAACTGCGGCATTACCAGCGTCAAGCTCGAGAGTTCCGGTGCCGGCAGACCGCCGACCCGGTCGGTAAGAAAGGCCGCGAGACCGCCGCCGATCAGCACCAACAGCACCGACAGCGCCGGGTTGAACAGGCGGATGACGAAGAAGACCGCAACCAGCGGCAGGATCAGCCAGGGGTCGACGGGCACGGTCTTCACCGCATTGACGGCGAAGGTTACGACGATGCCGGCCAGCATTCCGGACGCGACCGAAGCCGGTATTCTGGCGATCAGCTTGGTCAATGGCCCGAACAGGCCGGTGGCGACCAGCAGGACCCCGGTGACGATGAAGGCGCCAACCGCCTCGCCCATCGAAAAGCCGGTCGATGCGGCGATCAGCGCGACGCCCGGCGTCGACCATGCGGTGATGACCGGCATTTTCGTGCGCCAGGACAGCCACAGGCTCTCGATGGCCATCGCCAGGCAGAGTGCCGTCACCCAGCTTGCGGTCTCGACCTGCGTTGCGCCGACCGCCTTGGCGGCGGCAATGACGATGGCCAGCGTACCGCCGAAGCCGACGATCGCCGCCACAAAGGCGGACACCGGAATGGAAATGCGCATGTTTCTATCCCGCCTGCCGCACCATCGCGTCCACCGCCCGCACCAGCATGTCGAGATCCTGAGGTCGCGACAGGCGGTGGTCGCCGTCCGGAATGAGCGACAGCGTGACGTCGTCGGCCGGCAACTGGCCGACCAGCTTCAGCGCATGGCTCGACGGCACGTCGGGATCGGCCAGGCCTTGCAAGATGTGGACCGGGCAGTGCGTGTCGATCGGCCCGGTCATCACCCGGTTGCTGCGGCCGTCCTCGATCAGTGCGCGGGTGTAGATGTACGGTTCGACGGAATAGTCCGACGGCTCTTCGAAGAAACCCTTTTTCCTGAGGTCGCGCTTCTGCGCTCCGGTCAGCACCGGCTCCACCAGTTCGAACGTGAAATCGGGCGCCGGGGCCAGCAGCACAAGGCCGGCGACGCTGTTCTCGCCCGCCTTACGCAATTCCTGCACCATGCGCAGCGCGATCCACGCGCCCATCGACGAACCAACCAGGATTTGCCTGCCCTGGGTGAAGCGGCGGAAAACCGCCAGGCTCTCGCCCAGCCATTTCGAGATGGTGCCGTCGGCAAAGGCGCCACCCGATTCGCCATGGCCGGAATAATCGTGGCGCAGGAAGGCCCGGCCTTCTTTGCGCGTCCATTCCGACAGGGTTTCGGCCTTGGTGCCCAGCATGTCGGATTTGTAGCCGCCAAGCCAGACGATGCCGGGCTCGGCACCTGCCGCATGCCTGACGGCGATGCTCGTCCCGTCGACGTCTAGGAAGATCGGGGTGGTGGTGCTCATGGTGTATTCCCTCGCGCCGGTCTTTTGGCACAAGCGGGGGTTCAACGAAAAGTGCTCTGTTACTTTCTTCGCTTGGTGCAGAGGAGCATTCATCGAGCAGGTGATTTCCTGAGAATGCTGTGCTATTGACTCCGACCGCGCGCTCACCACATTGCGCGTTCGCAATTCTGAACTGAAGAACCCCTTAACGAAACGGCTCAAGGAGACCACGACCATTCGCAGACCTTTCAAAGCAGCGGCGCCCACCAAGGAAGGCCCGCGCTCCAACCGTGATATCCGGGTTCCCCGGGTCCAGCTAATCGACGCCGAAGGCCAGAACCGGGGCGATGTCTCCATCAACGACGCATTGCTGCTCGCCGAAGAGGCTGGGCTCGATCTGGTCGAGATATCGCCCAATGCAGTGCCGCCCGTCGTAAAGATCCTCGATCTCGGGAAGCTGAAATACGCCAACCAGAAGAAGGCGGCCGAGGCGCGCAAGAACCAGAAGGTCATCGAGATCAAGGAGATCAAGATGCGCCCGAACATCGACAGCCACGACTATGAGACCAAGATGAAGGCCGTCCGGCGCTTTTTCGAGGAAGGCGACAAGGTCAAGCTGACATTGCGCTTCCGCGGTCGCGAGATGGCGCACATGGAACTCGGCATGCAGCTTCTGAACAAGGTTCGCGAGGAAGTGGCGCCCATCGCCAAGGTCGAAGCCGAACCGAAGCTCGAAGGCCGCCAGATGATGATGGTGCTGGCGCCCCGCTAAAGCGCGTTGCGCTTTGGTTCTGTTTTGTGCATGTCGTTGTCCCAAAACCGCTGCGCACTTTTGGGCGACATGCATTAAATCCGCCTGAATCATGTTGCAAGGCGTCCCGGCGATCGGCGGGGCGCCTGTTTTCTTGGCCAGACGCTGCGATCGCCGGCGAGAGCAACGACGCTCTGGTTCCCTCGACGATCGGATTCCCGACATGGTCAATGAAGTCAGATACGCGCAAGTTAAGCACGGGCTTGGCAGCTACCAGCATATGCGCAGGATGGTACTTGCCGTTCTCATCATGGTGATGTTCGCGGCGCTGCTGTTCGGCCAGTCGGTTTTCCCGCCCGATACGCCAGTGCATGAAACGATCGAAATGGTCGGCGTCGTGCTGATCTTTCTCGGCATCGTCGGGCGCTTGTGGTCGACGCTTTACATCGGCGGACGCAAATCCTCCGAAGTGGTGACCGGCGGACCCTATTCGATCACGCGCAACCCACTCTACCTTTTCTCCACTTTAGCTGCCGCTGGTGTCGGCGCACAGATCGGCTCCATCGCGGCCACGATCGGCTTTGGAGCGCTCTGCGCGGGTGCCTTTTACATCGTTATCCTGCGCGAGGAGAAATTCCTCAAGGAGGTTCTCGGCGCGCCATACCAGGCCTATCTGGCGAAAGTGCCGCGCTTCTTCCCGAAACTGTCACTGTATCAGGAAGGCGACACCGGCAGCTTCAAGCCGCGCCTGCTGCGAACCACGTTACTGGACGGGCTGGTGTTCCTCCTTGCCTTGCCGGCTTTCGAACTGATCGACGGCGCCCAGCAGTCGGGCATATTACCGGTGCTGTTCCGTTTCCCCTGAGCACTACAAGGTTGCTGAGCGCTGGGTGTTGCGCGCGCCCTCGCTTTGACGTATATGACTGCGTTCCAAAAAAACCGCCCGGCAGGGCATGCCGTGGCGGTTTCATTTGCTTTTCGGGCTTTGGTCGGCCTGAAGCGAACAAAAAGCGCATTGGTGCGCATATAAACGGAGTAGCAAAATGCCCAAGATGAAGACCAAATCGGCCGCCAAGAAGCGGTTCAAGATCACAGGTACGGGTAAAGTTCTGTCGGCTGCGGCCGGCAAGCGTCACGGCATGATCAAGCGTTCCAACAAGTTCATTCGAAATGCCCGCGGCACGATGGTTCTGGCTGAACCGGATGGCAAGAAGGTCATCAAGAATTTTCTGCCGAACGGCCTCTAGGGCATGATGCCAAAAAGTTGCAGACTTTTTGGAAAACATCATGCGCCAAAATAAGGGCATTCGGTCTGGACACGCATTTGTTTTACGCAATTCCGAACGGAAAACCGCTAGGCACTTTTCCTGGAATTGCTTTTAAGGAGATCATGACATGGCACGCGTAAAGAGAGGCGTCACCTCGCACGCCAAGCACAAGAAGGTCCTGAAAGCCGCCAAGGGTTTTTACGGCCGCCGCAAGAACACCATTCGCATCGCCAAGCAGGCGGTGGAAAAGTCGCTGCAGTACGCCTATCGCGACCGCAAGAATCGCAAGCGTTCGTTCCGCGCGCTGTGGATCCAGCGCATCAATGCGGCGACGCATGAGCATGGCTTGACCTATGGCCGCTTCATCGACGGTCTCAACAAGGCCGGCATCGAGATCGACCGCAAGATCCTGTCAGATATGGCCATCCACGAGCCGCAGGCTTTTGCCGCACTCGTGGCCAAGGCCAAGGTCGCGCTCGAATACCTCAAGAACACCACGCCGAATGCTTTTGAAAGCGCTGTCGCTTAAGACCAGCGCTTCCCAAGCTATTCGACACTTGATTTGGGAAACCCGCGCTGGCAGGGCTGGCGCGGGTTTTTCTTTGCTTCCAATCGGGTCTGGAACATGAGTGACATGGAAACTCTCGAAAATTCCCTGATGGCCGAGATCGCCTCTGCCGCCGACGAGCAGGCAATCGAGGCGGTGCGTGTCTCTGCCCTCGGCAAGAAGGGTTCGGTCTCTGAGATACTGAAGACACTCGGCTCGATGAGCGCCGAGGAGCGCCAGGTCAAAGGCCCGGCAATCAACGGCCTCAAGAACCGCGTCACCGAGGCACTTTCGGCGCGCCGCGCCGAGCTGAAAGATGTGGCGATCACGGCACGGCTTGCCGCCGAGAAGGTCGACGTCACCTTGCCGGTGCGACAATCGCCGGCCGAGCGCGGCCGCATCCATCCGATCAGCCAGGTTATCGACGAGATCGCGGCGATCTTCGGCGATCTCGGCTTTGCCATCGCCGAAGGTCCCGACATCGAGACCGACTACTACAATTTCACCTCGCTGAACTTCCCGGAAGGCCACCCGGCGCGCGAGATGCACGACACCTTCTTCTTCCAGCCGGACGAGCAGGGCGAACGCAAGCTTTTGCGCACCCACACCTCGCCGGTGCAGATCCGCACCATGGAGATGCAGAAGCCGCCAATCCGCATTGTCATTCCTGGCAAGACCTACCGGCAGGATTCCGATGCCACCCACTCGCCGATGTTCCATCAGGTCGAGGGGCTGGTGATCGACAAATCGGCCAACGTCGCCAACATGAAGTGGGTACTGGAGGAGTTCTGTAAGGCCTTCTTCGAGGTGCCGAGCGTCAAGATGCGCTTCCGGCCGTCCTTCTTCCCGTTCACCGAGCCCAGCCTCGAGGTCGATATCCAGTGCGACCGTTCGCGGCCTGGCGAGGTGCGCTTCGGTGAAGGCTCAGACTGGCTGGAGATCCTAGGCTGCGGCATGGTCCACCCCAACGTGCTCCGCTACGGCGGCCTCGATCCCGACGAATACCAGGGCTTCGCCTGGGGCATGGGCATCGACCGCATCGCCATGCTGAAATACGGCATGCCCGACCTGCGCGCCTTCTTCGACGCCGATGTGCGCTGGCTGTCGCATTACGGTTTTAGGCCGCTCGACATGCCGACGCTGTTTGGCGGGCTAAGCGCGTGACAACCGGGCCGCAGCAAATCCGCGGGCAGCTAGCCTTCCTGCACATGTCCGACGCGCGGCCGCATAGCTTCAAGCCCAGCGTGCCCAGACCAGACGGAACACAGTCATGAAACTTACCCTCTCCTGGCTCAAGGATCATCTCGAGACCGATGCCTCGCTGGCGGAAATCGTCGAACGTCTCACCTCGATCGGCCTCGAGGTCGAGCATGTCGACGACCGGGCGAGCTTGAAACCTTTCGTCATCGCCAAGGTGCTGACGGCAGTCCAGCATCCCGACGCCGACCGGCTGCGCGTGCTGACCGTCGACACCGGCGACGGCAGGGCGCCGGTGCAGGTTGTCTGCGGCGCGCCGAACGCCCGCGCGGGCCTGATCGGCGCCTTTGCAGCACCCGGCACCTATATTCCCGGCATCGACGTGACGCTGACCGTCGGCAAGATCCGCGGCGTCGAAAGCCACGGCATGATGTGCTCCGAGCGCGAGCTCGAACTGTCCGAGGAGCATGACGGCATCATCGACCTGCCGGCCGATGCGCCGGTCGGCACCAGTTTCGCCGCCTATGCCCATCTCGATGATCCGCTGATCGAGATCAATCTGACGCCGAACCGGCCGGATGCCACCAGCGTCCATGGCATCGCCCGCGATTTGGCGGCAAGCGGGCTCGGCACGCTGAAGAGCGCGCCGATAGAGCCGATCCCCGGCAAGGGCGAGACGCCGGTCAAGGTGACGATCGAAGCGCCGGAGCTCTGTCCCGGCTTTGCGCTGCGCCTGGTGCGCGGCGTCAAGAACGGACCGTCGCCGAAATGGTTGCAGCAAAGGCTTCTCGCCATCGGCTTGAGGCCGATCAGCGCGCTGGTCGATATCACCAATTACGTCACCTTTGACCGCGGCCGGCCGCTGCATGTGTTCGACGCTGCGAAGGTCACCGGCAACCTCACCGTGCGCCGGGCACGCGACGGCGAAAAGGTGCTGGCGCTCGACGGCCGCCAATACACGCTGACGCCGGAGATGTGCGTCATCGCCGACCAGGATGGTATCGAGTCGATCGCCGGTATCATGGGTGGCGAGCATTCCGGCTGCGACGAGAACACCACCGACGTGCTGATCGAGTCCGCACTTTGGGACCCGATCGCCACGGCCCGCACCGGCCGCACGCTCGGCATCATCACCGATGCACGCTACCGCTTCGAGCGCGGCGTCGACCCGGAAATGATGGTTCCCGGCGTGGAACTGGCAACGAGGCTGGTGCTCGATTTCTGCGGTGGCACGCCGGCGCAAACCGAAGCCGTCGGCTATGCCGACCATCGGCCGAAGATCGTCTCGTTCCCTTTGTCGGAAGTGAAGCGGCTGACCGGCATCGAAGTGCCGCGCTCGACAAGCCTCGACATTCTTGCCCGCCTCGGCTTCAAGCCGGAGGGTACCGGCGATGTCGTCAATGTGGCGGTCCCGTCCTGGCGGCCGGATGTCGACGGCAAGGCCGACCTGGTCGAGGAGGTCATGCGCATCCACGGCGTCGACAATATCGCGCCGCAGCCGCTCGGTTCCCATGACGCGGTCAACGCCAAGATCCTGACTGTGCTGCAGATCCGCACCCGCGCCGCCAAGCGGGCACTTGCCGTGCGCGGCATGATGGAGGCCGTCACCTGGTCGTTCATTCCGGCAAAACACGCCGAATTGTTCGGCGGCGGCCAGCAGGCGTTGAAGCTTGTCAACCCGATCGCCGCCGATATGTCGGACATGCGGCCGTCGCTGCTGCCGGGCCTGATCGCAGCCGCGCAGCGCAACGCCGACAAGGGCATCGGCGATGTCGCGCTGTTCGAAGTGTCGGGCACTTACGAGGGCGACGGCGCCGACCAGCAGCGGCGTGTTGCCGCCGGCGTTCGGCGCGGCACCGCCAAGCTCGAGGGCTCCGGCCGTCATTGGGCCGGCAACGCCGGCGCCGTCGGCGTCTTCGACGCCAAAGCCGATGCGATCGCAGCACTCGAAGCCTGCGGCGCGCCGGTCGAGCGGCTGCAGATCGAGGCCGGCAGCCCGGCCTGGTATCACCCCGGCCGCTCCGGCACGATCAAGCTCGGGCCGAAGGTAATCCTTGGCACGTTCGGCGAGTTCCACCCGAAGACGCTGGAGGGGCTTGACGTCTCCGGTCCGCTTTGCGGGTTTGAGGTGTTCATCGATGCCGTGCCCGAGCCGAAGGCCAAGCCGACGCGGACAAAGCCGAGGCTCGATCTGTCCGCCTTCCAGGCGGTCAAGCGCGATTTCGCCTTCGTCGTCGACAAGGCGGTCGAAGCCGGCACACTCGTTCGCGCCGCCCTTGCCGCCGACAGGAAGCTGATTTCCGGCGTCTCGGTGTTCGATGTTTTCGAGGGTGCAGCACTCGGCGCGGCGAAGAAATCGATCGCCATCGAGGTGTCGATCCAGCCGGTCGAAAAGACGCTGACCGACGAGGATTTCGAGGCATTGGCCAAGCGCATCGTCGAGAATGTCGGCAAGCAGACCGGCGGTGTGCTGCGCGGCTGAGCTTGCGGACACATGGCGAATCGCTCTCCAAAGGGCGATGGACCATCTGCGCTATTCCGGGCTCTCCTTCGAAACTCAGCGCACGGCGTTTCTCGACATCGTCTCAGCCGATCCGCTGATTGACGAGACACTGTCGCGAGTGCGCGCGCTAGGCCTGCCGGACTGGCTTGTCGTTTCCGGCGCGCTTTACAACAGTGTCTGGAACCATCTGACGGCGAAGCCTTCGGGATATGGCATTCGTGATGTCGATCTGTTCTATTTCGATGAGAGCGATCTGTCTTACGAGGCCGAGGACACGGTCATCCGCCGGGCGGCGAAGCAGTTCGAAGGACTGACGCTGTCGGTCGAAGTGCGCAACCAGGCGCGGGTGCATCTGTGGTTTGAGGCGCGCTTTGGCGGTTCCTATCCCAGACTGTCGTCGTCCGCCGAGGCGCTGTCCTATTTCGCTTCGAAAACCATCCGGTCGGCGTTAGATTCGGCACCGATGGGCAACTCGCGCTCGTGGCGCCGTTCGGGCTCGACGACATCTTCTCGTTTCGCGTTACCCCGAACCGTGCACTGGATAATCAGCAGACGCACGAGATGAAGGGCGCGCGTGCGAGGGAGAACTGGCCGGAGATCAGTGTCGTGCCTTGGTAGGAAATGTCGGCGGGACAGCACCCCCCTCTGTCCTGCCGGACATCTCCCCCTCAAGGGGGGAGATCGGCAGCTTCGGCGATCCGCTCGCTCCTGCAACGTCCGTGATTGGCGAAAGCCGAGGTGACGTCCAATCTCCCCCCTTGAGGGGGAGATGTCCGGCAGGACAGAGGGGGGTGCCTCGCGCCAATATCTCGCAATTATTTGCATTGCGGTGCGACCGAAAACGGGACGNCGGCAGGACAGAGGGGGGTGCCTCGCGCCAATATCTCGCAATTATTTGCATTGCGGTGCGACCGAAAACGGGACGCCGAAACGCCCCGTTTCGATTACGCCGTCGATCGCCGTTCAACCGTTGACCAGCGCCAGCAGCTCCTCGGTATAGCGCTTACCGACCACCTTCTCCGGCGACAGCGCATCGCCAATGGATGCCACCTCGGCCTGGCTCAGCACGATATCCGCTGCCGCCGTATTCTGCTCCAGATGGCGGATTTTTCGCGCACCCGGGATCGGCACAATGAAGTCGCCCTGATGCAGCACCCAGGCGAGCGCCAGCTGCGCCGGCGTCACGCCCTTCTCGGCGGCCATCTTTTCCAGCACGGCGACGACCGCCGCATTGGCCGCCATGGCGTCGGCCTGGAAGCGCGGCAACCCGCGGCGCCAGTCGTCGGCGCCGAGAACATCGGGCTTGGCGATCGTGCCGGTGAGCAGGCCGCGGCCGAGCGGGCTATAGGGGACAAAGCCGATGCCGAGCTCGCGACAGACGGCAAACACCTCCTCCTCCGGATCGCGGCTCCACAGCGAATATTCGCTCTGCACCGCGGCGATCGGATGCACCGCATGCGCCCGGCGGATGGTCGCCGCACTCGCCTCCGACAGGCCGAGCGCCCGCACCTTGCCCTCGCGCACCAGCTCGGCCATGGCGCCGACCGTATCCTCGATCGGCACGTTGGGATCGACGCGGTGCTGGTAATAGAGGTCGATGACCTCCGTATCCAGCCGCTTCAACGACGCTTCGGCAACCGCCTTGACGTGTTCCGGGCGGCTGTCGACGCCGGCCATGCGCTCCATGCCGCTGCCTTCTT
Organism: Mesorhizobium sp. LSHC420B00; assembly: GCF_000503055.1. Lineage (GTDB taxonomy): Bacteria > Pseudomonadota > Alphaproteobacteria > Rhizobiales > Rhizobiaceae > Mesorhizobium. The sequence continues at coordinate 219,200 of NZ_AYVY01000004.1, forward strand.
CCAGGATTTTGAAGCCGAATTTCGTCGCAATCGTCACCTTGTCACGCACCGGCTTCAGCGCCTTGCCAACCAGGATTTCGTTCTCGTAGGGGCCATAGACTTCGGCCGTGTCGAAGAAATTGACGCCGATGTCGACAGCGTGGCGCAGCGTGGCGATCGCGTCCGCCTCCGGCTGGCCACCATAGGCAAAGCTCATCCCCATGCAGCCGAGGCCGACCGGGTAGACGTCAAGTTCATTGCCGAGCTTGCGGGTTTGCATCACGTATCTCCTTGTTGTGATGGTTGTGATGCCGCAGAGATAGCGTCTTGCGCTGCGTTCGATAATCGGCTCTCATTTGCACAGGCTGTTCCAAAAAATAGATCAATGAAGCGAACCCATCTTTCACAGCTCGCTGTACTGGCAACGGTCGCCCAATGCGGCAGTTTTCGCGGCGCGGCCAAGGAACTGGCAATCGCGCCATCGGCGGTCAGCCACGCGGTTTCCAGCCTCGAAGCGCGCCTCGGCGTGCGCCTTCTGGCGCGCAGCACGCGCAGCGTCGCTCCGACCGAGGAGGGCGCGCAGCTGCTCGAGCGCCTCAGGCCGGCGCTATCGGAGATCGATCTGGCGCTGGAATCGGCGATCGAGGCGCGCGACCGGCCGGCCGGCAATCTCAGGCTGACCGTGCCGCGCACCGCGGCCCACCTGACGCTGACGCCAAGACTCGGCGCCTTTGCCGCTGCCTATCCCGACATCGTGCTGGAGATCGTCATCGAGGACCGCTTCACCGATGTGGTCGAGGGCGGCTTCGATGCCGGCGTGCGGCTGGGCGAGAGCCTGCAGCGCGACATGATCGCCGTGCGCATCGGGCCGGACCTTCGCGGCGCAGTCGTCGGCGCGCCATCCTATTTCGAGACCATGCCCAAGCCGCAGCATCCGCGCGATCTTGCCGGTCACCGCTGCATCCGCTTCCGCTTCTCCAGCGGCATTCTCTATCGCTGGGAATTCGAGAAGAACGGCGAGGAGATCGAAATCCCGGTCCAAGGGCCGCTGATCCTCGACGAGGACCATTTGATTGCCAACGCCGCAGTCGACGGCGCCGGGCTCGCCTTCGTGTTCGAGGACTATGTCCGCGACGCGCTCGCCGCTGGCAAGCTTGTTCGCGTGCTGGAGGACTGGTGCCCGCCTTTCGACGGCTTCTTCGTCTATTACCCAAGCCGCCGCCAGATGCGGCCGGCGCTCAGGGCCTTTGTTGATTTCTTCAAGGTCGGCGAGTAAGCCAACCCTCCCCACAAGAGAGAGGTGGAAGAAAGCCGACCTGGCATTCGTTCACCGACCATGTCAGCACTGCCCAAAACCAGGCCACCGGCTACGGCTGGACGGCGCTCATCCTTCACTGGCTGATCGCGGCGCTCTTTATCGGCCAGTTCGTGCTCGGCTTCGTCATGGTGAGACTGTCCAGCCAGCGCACCGCCTTCGAGCTGATCCAGCTGCATAAATCCTTCGGCTTCCTGCTGCTTGGGCTGGTCATCCTGCGCATCGCCTGGCGCCTTGCCAGACCGGCCCCATCGCTGCCGCGCTCGGTCGGCCCGTTCGAGCGCCGCATCGCGCCGCTTGTCCATCTTGCGCTTTATGCGTTTCAGCTCGCTCTGCCGCTGTCCGGCTGGGCGCTGGTCTCGGTCTCGGTGCTGGAGATCCCGAGCGTGCCGTTCAATCTGTTCGTCATGCCCAATCTGCCGCTTGGTGAATCGGACATGGCAGAAAGCTTCTGGGCGGCGACGCACTGGTATCTCGCCTATGCCGGCATCGGGCTTGTCGCTTTGCATCTGGCCGCGGCGCTGCGTCATCATTTCTGGCTGAGGGATACCGTGCTGACGCGCATGATCACGGCTTCGTCACATCGCGACACGGAATAGAGCGGGCGGCTCATTCGTTCATGGGGCGAGGACGCAAGAAAGCGTTGCCTCCCAAGAGGACCAGTCCCATGTACGCGCGCATCTTCGGATTTGCGGCAGCCGTCGCTTGTTTTGCCATGCCTGTTTTCGCCGCCGTCGCCCTTGGCGACGCGGCCGGCAGCTACACCATCAGCCCGGGGAGTTCCAGCATCCACTTCTCCATCGCCAAGCTCGGCGGCGGCGGGCTCGACGGTGCCTTTGCCCGCTTCAAGGGCAGTATCCTCATCGACAACAGCGATATCGGCCGGTCCCAGGTCAATTTCACCATCTTCCCCGAAAGCGTCGGTACCGACCAAAGCCGCATCGACGCATTTCTCCGCTCGGACGCGGTTTTCGACGCGGCCAACAATCCGGAGATCCAGTTCCGTTCGACCAGCGTCAAACGCACCGGCGCCACGTCAGCCCTTGTCACCGGCCGGCTGACGGCGCGCGGCAAGACCTTTCAGGAAAAATTCACGGCCGAGCTCCGCGGCCTCAGGGCGGGCACGATAAAATTCCATGTCACCGGCAAGGTGCTGCGGTCGCGCTACGGCATGGATGTCGGCACGCCGATCTATTCCAACGTCGTCGACTTCGACATGACGCTGACCGGCAAGCGGGGATAGCTTGACTTCGCGATTGGCAGAGACACGTCTCGCATCGTCAAGCCCGAGGATGACGAAAGCCCGGTTCGAAGGACCAGTCCAAGTGTCCAATTGGCTTTTCTCTTGAATTAGGGCAAACCTCCAGGCCTGCAATCGAGAGGAGAAATCTGATGTTCCGATGGGGTGTTTTGTCGACGGCCAAGATCGGCCGCGAGCAGCTTTTGCCGGCAATCGTCGAGGCGGAGAACGGCGTGCTGTCGGCGATCGCCAGCCGCGATCTGTCGAAAGCCCGGGCACTGGGCGAACGCTTCGGCGCGCGCCACGCTTTCGGCTCCTATGAGGAGCTGCTCGCCTCCAGCGACATCGACGGCGTCTACATTCCGCTGCCGACCTCGCAGCATGTCGAATGGACGGCCAAGGCGATCGAGGCCGGCAAGCATGTTCTGGTCGAAAAGCCGCTGGCGCTCGATGCCAAGGACATTCCGCCGCTGATCAAGCTGCGCGATGCCAAGAAGGTGCTGGTCTGCGAAGCCTTCATGGTCGTCTACCATCCGCAATGGATCAAGGTGCGCGAGCTGATCGCCAACGGCGCCATCGGCCGGCTGCGCCATGTCCAGGGCGCGTTCTCCTATTACAATGTCGACCCCAACAACATGCGCAACAAGCTCGATCTCGGCGGCGGCGCGCTGCCCGACATCGGTGTCTACCCGACGGTGTCGACACGCTTTTCGACGGGCAAGGAGCCGCTGCGCGTCCAGGCGACGATCGAGCGCGACAAGACGTTCGGCACCGACATCTATTCCTCGATCCGCGCCGATTTCGGCGATTTCGAGCTGTCATTCTACCTGTCGACGCAGATGGCGGCACGCCAGGTGATGGTGTTCCACGGCGAGAAGGGATTCATCGAGGTGTTCTCACCGTTCAACGCCGGGCTCTATGACCATCACCGCGTCGAGCTGCACAACCAGAACCACAGCGAGGCGCAGGTATTCCGCTTTCCCGGCACGCAGCAATACCGGCTGGAAGTCGAGGCCTTCGCGCGGGCGGCACAGGGCGGCAAGGACCGCGTTTTCACCCTGGAAGAATCGGTGCTCAACCAGAAGGTCATCGATGCCATCTTCCGCGCCGGCGAGAAGGAAGGCTGGGAGACAGTCTAGGCCGGCCATGATCCCAAAAAATGAGGGACCGGTTTTTGGACGAGATCATGGCCAAATAGATGCCAAACGACGCGGATGTGATCATTGTCGGCGCCGGCCTTGCCGGTCTTGTCGCGGCGGCCGAACTGACTGAGGCCGGCAAGAAGACAATCATCGTCGAGCAGGAGCCGGAGCAGTCGCTTGGCGGCCAGGCGTTCTGGTCGCTCGGCGGCATCTTCCTTGTCGATTCGCCCGAACAGCGGCGCATGCGCATCCGCGATTCGTATGAGCTGGCGCTCGAGGATTGGCTGGGCACTGCAGCCTTCGACCGCACGGAAGATCTCTGGCCGCGCCGCTGGGCTGAGGCCTATGTCGGCTTCGCCGCCGGCGAGAAGCGCTCCTGGCTCATGCAGCGCGGCCTGAAATTCTTTCCGGTGGTCGGCTGGGCCGAGCGCGGCGGCGGCAATGCCGTCGGCCACGGCAATTCGGTGCCGCGCTTCCATGTCACCTGGGGCACCGGGCCTGGTGTGCTCGAACCGTTCGTGCAGCGCGTGCGCGAGGCCGAGAAGCGCGGGCTGATCAGCTTCAGGTTCCGTCACCGGGTCAACGAATTGAGCCGGACGGGTGCTGCCGTCGACGGCGTGCGCGGCGACATATTGGCGGCGAGTGATGCCGAGCGCGGCCGCAAGAGCTCGCGCGAGATCACAGCCGATTTCGAGTTGAAGGCGCAGGCCGTCATCGTCGCCTCCGGCGGCATCGGCGCCAATCACCAGCTGGTCCGGGAGAATTGGCCGCAGCGGCTGGGTGCGCCGCCGAAACGCATGATCACCGGCGTTCCCGACCATGTCGACGGCCGCATGCTGGCGATCGCCGAGGCTGCCGGCGGCAGGCTCATCAACCGCGACCGCATGTGGCACTATGTTGAGGGCGTCAGGAACTGGGCACCGATCTGGACCGATCATGCGATCCGCATTCTGCCCGGCCCGTCATCGCTGTGGCTCGATGCGCGCGGCAAACGCCTGCCGGTGCCGCTCTATCCCGGCTTCGACACGTTGGCCACGCTCAGCCACATCATGAGCACCGGATACGACTATTCCTGGTTCATCCTGACCAAAAAGATCATCCAGAAGGAGGTCGCGCTGTCCGGCTCCGAGCAGAACCCCGATCTGACGGGGAAAAGCTGGCGCCAGGTGCTTGGCCGTGCCACCAGCGGCGTGCCCGCGCCGGTCAAGGCGTTCATGGAGAAGGGTGAGGATTTCATCGTCGAGCCCGAACTGCCGGCGCTGGTCGCCCGCATGAACGCACTGGCCGGAGGCGAGCCGCTGCTCGAACTGGCGCAGGTCGAGCGCGAAATCCGCGCCCGCGACCGGCAGCTAGACAATCCGTTCTCCAAGGACATGCAGATCACCGCGCTGCGCGGCGCGCGAGCCTATCTCGGAGACCGGCTGATCCGTACCGCAAGACCGCACAAGCTGCTCGATCCCGCCAATGGCCCGCTGATCGCCGTCAGGCTCGGCATCCTGACCCGCAAGACGCTCGGCGGGCTTGAGACGGACCTCGACAGCCGCGTGCTGGGCGCCGGCGGCCAACCGGTCGAAGGGCTGTACGCGGTGGGCGAGGCAGCCGGTTTCGGCGGCGGCGGCATGCACGGCTATGCAGCGCTCGAAGGTACGTTTCTCGGCGGCTGCATCTTTTCCGGCCGCAGTGCCGGACGGGCAGCGGCGCGAGCGGTGGGGTGAAACAAGGCGCTTTAGGCGAAAGGTTGCAAATTGACGTCTTGAAGCTTGGAACCGGCAAGCAAAGCCTCGAGCACCTGCTTCTTCAAAAACAGGCACTGCGCACGGGCAAGTTTCACGATGGCGGAAACGTCGCCTGCCTCGCAGGCAAGAACCAGTTCCTTTTGCTGGGCGATGATCAACTGGGTGAAGTCGCGCGACTTGAAGCCGAGGTGGAGAACCCGCGCCGACTGGTCGAGTATCTGGTCCAGGAGATGCGCCAGCCGCAAATTTCCCGAGAGCTCCGCAAGGGCCAGGCGAAAAGCACGATCGGCCGCAAGGAAGGCAATGTGGCTGCGTAGCGTCTCCGGCTTCAGCACTTTTTTCGCTGCCAGCCTGATATCCTCCAGCCCGCGCTCGGTCATGTTCGATGCCGCCACCCTGAACACTTCCGGCTCGATCAAGCTGCGGACATCGAAGATCTCGTTGACGTCCCGCAGACTGAGCGTCGCAACGACGTAGCCGCGGCGCGGCTCGCTCCTGACCAGCCCTTCCTGCATCAGGCGGGCCAACGCCGCGCGGATGGTAGCCTTTTTGATCTGGTATCGATCGCCGATCTGTTTCTCGGTGAGCGCTTCACCGGGGCGCAGCACGCAGGCAATGATGTCGTTCCTCAGCTGCTCATATGCCTGTTCCCTGCGAAGGACGTCGGCGGCTGACAGTGCTGTCGCCTCGACGGTGGCTGGCCCTGCCGGTTCGGCGGTCAACTTCGTCGTTTTCATATTCTGTCCGTCTGGCTGTCCCGTTGACGCTGGCCTCAGCATTCGCTAGCGTGAGCACCTCAGATTGATAATCTGAGCATCTCAGGAAGGATAACTGATATGCCTTTAGCCGCCAACTCACCTCTCTACGCCGTTGCCGATGATATCGTCAATGCCGCGAGAGGCCCAGATCCCCTCGAAGCGGTAAGGACGGTCCTGGGCGACTACACGAACCGTTTTCACGCATCGGGAACACTCGCTCACGAAGAAGACGACGACGAGGTGCTTCTGCATGCGAGCCCTAACCTGACGATCTATCACATCACGCTGTCGCCCGGCCTGCAGTACCCGCCTCATAACCACCTGATGGATGCCTTGATCGGCATCTACAAGGGCAGCGAGACGAACTTCATCTATCCTGTTGCCGGCAGCGAACTCGATGTCCCGGAAAGGCAGGACATCGCAGCGCCTGCCGTGGTGCACATGGCCTCAAATACCGTGCATGCGGTTGCGAATACCGGCAGCGCGCGATCGGGTGCGCTGCATGTCTACCTCGGCGATCTCACACGAACCCACCGGCAGCTGTGGAGCCCGGAAAGCAACCAGGCCGAGCCGTTTGACAATGACCGCTACCTGGCCGGCGCACGGCCCATTCAGCAGTCCGGGCGCGAATGAGCGCAGAGGCGTCGCTGGCGGCGAAATTGGCCGTGATCAGCGAACCCGTCGGAATCGCGTCACACTTGTCACTCTCGCCAATCCGCTATCAGCCCCTATCCTATCTCACGACCCAACACGTCGCGCCGGTGCGGCGACAAACCAGCAAGGGAGATGCACAATGACGGCACATCAGAATGGCACAGGCGAGCAGGGCTCGCGGCTCGCGATGAAGACACCACCGGTCGTTTCGCCTGACGCATGGGAGGCCGCGCGCCAGCAGCTGCTCGTGAAGGAGAAGACCGTGACCCGGGCTCGCGACGCACTGGCCGCCGAGCGCCGGCGGATGCCATGGGTGGCGGTGGAGAAGTCCTATACGTTCGAAGGGCCTGACGGAAAGGTGAGCCTGCTCGACCTGTTCGAGGGCCGCCGCCAGCTGGTCGTCTACCGCGCCTTCTTCGAGCCCGGCGTATTCGGCTGGCCCGACCACGCCTGCCGCGGCTGCTCGCTGGGGGCGGACCAGGTCGGCAACCTTGCCCATCTGAATGCCCGCGACACCACGCTTGCCTACGCCTCGCGCGCACCGCAGGCCGACATTGCGCGGCTGAAGGCGCGGATGGACTGGAAGATGCCCTGGTACACCATCACCGACAGCTTCGATGCTGATTTCGGCGTTGACGAGTGGCACGGCCATAACGTGTTCATCCGCGACGGCGATCGCGTGTTCCGCACCTACTTCATCAACAACCGCGGCGACGAGGCGATGGGGACCGTATGGAGCTACCTCGACCTGACGCCGCTCGGCCGCCAGGAGGTTTGGGAGGATTCGCCCGAGGGCTATCCGCAAACGCCGACGTACAAGTGGTGGAACTGGCACGACAATTACGGTGCCGAAGCCGTCCCCGACAAAAAATGGGTCGAGATATCGGACGCCGGAGAGGCCGCGTTCCGGAATCGCACCGAATAGAACATCTTTGGCGTCGCAGAAATGCGGCTAAGACAAATGGAGGAGCGGGATGCACGGTTCAGTTCGAACGCATCCCGCTCACTACCAGGACAACGGACATGAGCGAGATTCATGCAGGCGGATCCGGCGGCGATGCGAGCCCGGCCGCCCTTGGCGCAGCCGACTGGCTGTCCTTCGCCGCCGCGCCGACCTTCGCAACCATGGCGCTGCTGACGCTTCTCGGCGGAGCGCCGGATATGATGTGCTCGACCGGGCAAGAGGCGTCACCGCTGGCCGGCATGGTCCCGATGTACCTGCTGATGAGCGCCTTTCATTTAGGACCTTGGCTGAAGCAGGTTTCCGGCCGGCGACGCCGCCGCAAATAGAGCTGTACCGGCCGACAAAGGCCCGTTCTGGTCGGGAAGACATCCCTCACCAGATCCACTCGCCCCTTCCCAAAACCGCTACCGCATCGACAATCCGGGTAAAGCTCGAGCGGGCGCGGCCGGCCGTGTGCCTGGCGCGCAAATAGCCATGCACCAGTCCCAGCTCCTCGAACCACCAGGCGCGCCCGCCTGCAGCAATGATGCGGTCGCGATAGGCTTCGCCGTCCGACGACAGCGGGTCGCATTCGGCGGTGATCACGACGGTAGGCGGCAGATTGGCAAAGTCGGCGTCGGCGAGCGGCGACAAGGTGAGATCGCCGGTGCGGTCCTCGCCCCCGGTCCTGATGTCCCTGTAGAAAACGAGGTCGCGCACGTTAAGCATCGGCGCTTCCGCGTGGGTGACGTAGGAGCCGGCGGAGCTGTCGCCGCCAAGGCCGGGATAGACCAGAATCTGGCCGATCGGCTTGCGCGCATGGCCACGCGTCGCGTGGCTGACGGACGCGGCGAGATTGCCGCCGGCACTGTCGCCGCACAGCAGGATAGGCCGTTCGTAAGTGGTCGAAGCCCATTCGAAGGCGCTGATGGCATCGTCGAAGGCGGCCGGATGAAGGTGTTCCGGCGCCAGCCGGTAGTCGACCGAAACCACTTCGTAGCCGGTGCGGCCGCAAAGCTCGGCGCAAAGGTCGTCATGGCTGTCGAGCCCGCCGAGGATAAAACCGCCGCCATGGAAATAAAGCACCATCGCCGCCGCTTCCGGCGCCGGGGCGCGGTAGACGCGGGTCGGGATGTGCCAGGGTGTGGCAATGGCTGTGGTTTCCGCCGTGACGCCTTGGGGATAGCCGGCAAAGAACTCGCGGCACATCCGGTTATAGATCTCGCGCTGCTCGGCGATGGTGTAGTCGATCGTATCGGGTGGATAATAGGAATTGGTCCGCTCGATGAAGGCCCAGGTCTCGGCGTCGATGAGGGTTTTGTAGTTGGTCATTGGCGCCGAATGGGCCGCCAAGGTTGAGCTTGGACACCCCCCTCTGGCCTGCCGGCCATCTCCCCCGCAAGGGGGGAGATCGGCAGCTTTGGCCTTGCCGCTTGTCCTGCAACGCTGGAAATTGGCGAAATCCGATGCGACATCCGATCTCCCCACTTGCGGGGGAGATGCCCGGCAGGGCAGAGGGGGGTGTGAAGGATCGCCATCATCTCCGCAGCGTCACTTCCCCTTCCACACCGGGTCGCGCTTCTCGGCGAAGGCGCGAAAACCCTCGAGATTGTCCTCCGAGCCGTAGAGTGCGTCAACCGTTGGCAGCTGCCGGCGCGTCACCCGGTTCATCGCGTCCTGGAACGTCAGCGATTCAGCGACCCGAGCCGTTTCCTTGATCGCGGCGAAGACCAGCGGCGGGCCGCTGGCGAGCAGCCGCGCGATCTCCCAGACGCGGTCCTCCAGCCTGTCCTTGGGCAGCACCTCGTTGACCAGGCCCCAGCGATGCGCCTCGGCGACATCCATCCAGCGGCCGGTGAGCAAAAGGTCCATGGCGACATGGTAGGGGATGCGCTTCGGCAGCTTGATCGTCGCCGCATCGGCCAGCGTGCCGGCACGGATTTCGGGCAGCGCGAAGGAGGAGTGGTCCGACGCATAGATGAGGTCGCAGGATAGGGCCAGTTCGAAGCCGCCGCCGACCGCCATGCCGTTGACGCAGGCGATCACCGGCTTGTTGAGGTCGCGCAATTCCTGCAGCCCGCCGAAGCCGCCGACGCCATAGTCGCCGTCGACCGCGTCGCCGCCGGCAGCAGCCTTCAGGTCCCAGCCGGCGCAGAAGAACTTGTCGCCGGCGGTCTTGACGATGGCGACGCGCAGCTCGGGATCGTCGCGAAACGCCTTGAAAGTCTCGCCCATAAGCCGCGACGTGTTCAGGTCGATGGCATTGGCCTTGGGCCGGTCGAGCGTGACTTCGAAGATCGTGCCCTCGCGGCGGGTGGTGATGATTTCAGCCATTCTTCTTGCCTCCCAGCACCATCAGCGCGTCGGCGATCCAGGCGCCCTTGCCCTCGGCGCAGACGATCAGCGGATTGATGTCGAGTTCCTCGATCTCGCCGGCATTTTGCTGCACGAAGCCGGCAATGCCCGATATCGCCTCTATTGCCGCCGTGACATCGGCCTTCGGCCGGCCGCGATAGCCGTCGAGCAGCGGGAACAGTTTCAGCCCGCGCAAAGCGGCCTCGATGTCGTCACGGGTCGCCGGCAGCATCAGCGTGACGCTGTCGCGCAACAGCTCGACCAGCACGCCGCCGGTGCCGAGCGTCATCACCGCGCCGAACATCGGGTCGCGGGTGAAGCCGACCAGCAGCTCGGCGACGCCATCGCGCACCATGCGCTCGACATAAAGGCCGGTGCCGAGCGGGCCGAGATCATGGGCGGCGGTGCTGACGGATTCGGCATCCCTCAAATTGAGCCGGACCGCGTCGAGCTCGGATTTGTGGATGACGCCAAGAGCCTTCAGCGCTACCGGGAAGCCGAGCGCCATCGAGGAGATCACAGCCTCGACCGCGTTGCCGGCGCGCTCGCCCTTCGGCACCGGGAGCCCGGCCTCGATGAGCCGCGCTTTCGCCTCCGCCTCGTCCGGGGTGACATGGTCGCCAGCCGGCGCGCCAGACGCCGAGGTGTCGATCGGCTGCGCCAGCGGCTCGCGCCACGCCCAGCCGATGAAGGCTGCCGCCTGGGCGGCGTCCATGGCCTCGGAAATGCCGAACAGCGGCACCATGCCCCGCGCCATCAGCCCTGCAGTGTATTCCTCGGGCAGGTTCTCCGGCAGCGAGGAGACGATCGCGCCTTGCGCGCTGTTGGCCTTCAGCGCCGCTTCGAAGGCGCGCAGCGTCGCCCACCAGTCGGTGTCGGAGCAGCGGTCGGGGCGCGGAAAGTCGAGCACCAGCATGTTGAGGTCGAAGCCGCCAGACACCATGGCGGTGAAGGTGGCGGTCATCGCCGGCTCGTTGTTCCAGATGAAGGTATGGTAGTCGAGCGGGTTGGCCACCGCGACCAGCGGGCCGAGCGTCGATTTGACCTGAATGCGATGCTCGGCGGTGAGAGGCGGAAAGGTCACCCAGCGGCCTTCGGCGCTGTCGGCCATGACGGACGCCTCGCCGCCCGAACAGCTCATCGACGACAGCCGGTAGCCGGGCAGGGGACCGGTGACGTGCAGCAACTTCAGCGCCTCGATGAAGGCCGGGATCGAATCGATGCGGGCGATGCCGAGCCGCTTCAGGAACGCGCCGGACGCTGCGTCCGAGCCGGCCAGCGACGCGGTATGCGAGACGGTCGCCTGCCGCGCCTGCTCGGAGCGGCCGACCTTCATGGCGATAACAGGCTTCTTCAGCTCTCGTGCCCGTGCCGCCAGCCTTTCGAAGCCGGCCACCGAGTCGAAGGCCTCGATATGCAGGCCGAGCGCGGTGACGCGGTCGTCCTCGATCAGGCCGAGCGCCATTTCGGAAAGCCCGGTCTGCGCCTGGTTGCCGGCGGTCATCAGAAAGGCGATCGGCAGGCCGCGCTTCTGCATCGTCATGTTGATGGCGATGTTCGACGACTGGGTGATGATGGCAACGCCGCGACCGCCTTCAGGCAGCCTGATGCCGCCATGCTGGTCGGGCCACAAAAGCGCGCCGTCGGCGTAATTGATCAGCCCATAGCAGTTCGGCCCGATGATCGGCATGGGACCCGCCGCCGCGACCAGCTCGGCCTGCAGCCGCTCGCCGTCCTCGTCATAGGCCTCGGTTTCGAGGAAGCCGGCGGCGAAGCAGACCGCACCGCCGGCGCCGCGCTCGGCCAGCGCCTTGACCACTTCGATGGTCAAGTGCCGGTTGACGCCGATGAAAGCGGCATCCGGCGCACCGGGCAATTCGGCCACCGAGCGATACGCCTTGCGGCCGGCGACCTCGTCCTTGCTCGGATGCACGGGCCAGATCTCGCCGGCAAAGCCCATCTTGATCGACTGCGCGACGACGGCAGCAGCCTGCACGCCACCGAAGACTGCGATCGTTCGTGGGCGCAAAAGCCGCTCAAGTTTGTGCATCGTCATCTTTTCGTTTGAGCATGATCTTTTCCAAAAACCGGATTCCACTTTTTGGGATCATGCTCTAGCCCCCGAACGGGCGCAGCAGCGCCCGCGAAATGATGTGGCGCTGGATTTCCGAGGTGCCTTCCCAGATGCGCTCGACGCGGGCGTCGCGCCAGATGCGTTCCAGCGGCAGATCGTCCATCAGCCCCATGCCGCCATGGATCTGGATCGCCTCGTCGGCGACGAAGGCGAGCATCTCGGTGGCCTTCAGCTTGGCCATGGCCATGTCCTGATCGGTGACGGTGCCCTGATCGTACTTCCAGCCGGCTTCGAACACCATCAGGTCGGCGGCCTTCAGCTCGGTCGCCATGTCGGCGAGCTTGAACGACACGCCCTGGAACTTGCCGATCGGCTGGCCGAATTGCTGGCGCTGCGCGGCGTATTCGATGGCGTGGCCAAGCGCCCGTTCGGCGCGGCCGAGGCAGGTGGCGCCGACCTGCAGGCGCGTCGCGCCAAGCCATGAATTGGCGACGTCGAAGCCCTTGTGCACCTCGCCCAGAACCTGAGTGGCCGGCAGACGGCAATCGTCGAATTCGAGGATGGCATTGGTGTAGCCGCGATGCGAGACGTTGCGGTAGCCGTCGCGCACGGTAAAGCCCTTGGTGCCCTTGTCGACGAAGAAGGCGGTGATCTTCTTGCGTTTTCCACGCGAAGACTCTTCCTCCCCCGAGGCCATGAAGACGATGGCGAAATCGGCGAGGTCGGCGTGGCTTATGAAATGCTTGGTGCCGTTCAGCACCCAGTCGTCGCCGTCCTGCACGGCGGTTGCCTTCATGCCGCGCAAATCGGAGCCGGCGCCCGGCTCGGTCATTGCCAGGCAATCCCATTTTTCGCCGCGAATGCACGGGAACAGATACTTCTCGCGCTGCTCCGGCGTGCCGGCAAGGAGGATGTTGGAAGGCCGCGCCACGCAGGTCCAGTGCAGCGCGTAATTGGCGCGGCCGAGCTCCTTTTCATAGAGCAGCCAGGTCACCGTATCGAGCCCGGCGCCGCCGACATCGGCCGGCATGTTGGCGGCATAGAGACCAGCTTCGATCGCCTTGGCCTTGATCTCCTCGATCAGCTCACGGCGCAGCACGCCGGTGCGCTCCACTTCGCGCTCATGCGGGTAAAGCTCGTTCTCGACGAAGGCCCGCGTCGTCTCGACGATGAGCTTCTGTTCCTCCGAAAGACCAAAATCCATGGTCTCAGCCTTTCTTCTTTTTCTTCGGCTTTTCAGCCTTGGCCTTCTCGGCAGCCTTGGAGGCGGTGGGCTTCTTCGCCGCAAGCTTGGCCAGCTGCCTGGTATAGTCCTTATGCAGGGCGCCGGCGCCCCAGCCTTTGCCTTTGTTCTGCTTCGACAGTGCCTCCATGATCGCGACCAGATTGTCGTCGCGGATCTTTTCGAGTTCGCGGATCGACAGACCGTGCGCCTGGTCGTCCGACTGGGTCGCGATCAGCTCGACCAATTCGTCGTTGAACTCCGGCACATCCATCAGCTTGGTCCATGGCCATTTCAGGCACGGGCCGAACTGCGCCATGAAGTGGCGCATGCCGGCCTCGCCGCCGGCGACACGATAGACCTGGAACATGCCCATCTGCGCCCAGCGCAGGCCGAAGCCATAGCGCATGATGTCGTCAAGCTCCTCGACCGTGCAGATGCCGTCCTTGACCAGCCACAGCGCCTCGCGCCAGGCCGCTTCGAGCAGGCGGTCGCCGACAAAGGCTTCGATCTCCTTGCGGATCACCACCGGCTTCATGCCGATCGAGGCATACATCTCCTTGGCGACTTCGATCGCCTCGGGAAAGGTCTGTTCGCCGCCGACGATTTCGACCAGTGGCAAGAGATAGACGGGGTTGAACGGATGGCCGACCACCAACCGCTCCGGATGTTTCTTCATCGCCACCTGCATGTCGGTCGGCTTGATGCCGGAGGTGGAGGAGCCGACAATGGCGTTGGCCGGCGCATAAAGGTCGATCTCGGCCAGCACGCGGTGCTTGAGGTCGAGCCGCTCCGGCACGCTTTCCTGGATGAAGTCGGCATCGGCGACCGCCTCGGCGATCGTCTTGGCGAAAGTGAGCTTGCCCGCTTTCGGCAGGCCGCCGGGCAGCATCTGCTTGTAGGCGCGTCGCGCTCCCTTCATCACCTCGCCGACCTTGCGTGACGCCTCGGGGTCGGGATCGAAGATCGACACGTCGATTCCGTTGAGCAGCAGCCGCGCGACCCAGCCGGCGCCGATGACGCCGCCGCCGATGGCTGCCGCCTTGTTGATGATGCTCATGCGGAGGCTCCGGTTCTTGTGCTGGCTGTTGCGGGGTCGGTGAGGGCGACACGCTCGCCGGCACGGATCACGGACGCGTCATAGGCCTTGCGCGCGAACACTTCGAGCACGAAGGGCCGGAAGAAATCGATCGGCAATGTCTCGTAATCCGGGTCGAAGCTCGACTGGTCCCAGCGCTCGCAAAACTCATCGCAATCGTCGAAGTAGATGTGCCCGGCGAAACGGTCGCGGGCGTGCGGGGTGCCGCCGAGGTGATGTGCGTAATAGAGGCGCTGGAAGTCGCCGTGCTTTTCCACCACCCAGGTGCATTGCTCGCGTACAAAGGGCTTCAGGATCGACGCCGCATACTCGTCGTGATTATAGGGCGCGTAGATGTCGCCGATGTCGTGCAGCAAGGCGCAGGCAATCCAGTCGGTGTCGGCGCCGTCGCGCCAGGCCCGCGTCGCCGCCTGCAGCGAATGGCCGAGCCGGGTGATCTTGTAGCCCGACAGCCCTTCGTCGAGCTGGACAAGCGCGTCGAGCAGACGCTCGCCGGTCTTTGCCGCATGGTCGATCTCATGCTCGGTGAGGAAGGCATAATCCTCGCGGTCGCCGTCCTTCATGGCGGTGAACTTCACGGTCTTCATCGGCGGCTCCTCCCAACCGGGTTCTTCCCGCCCTTGCTCAAAGCGGTGCGCGCTTCGTCAGGTTCAGCTTCTTTCGCACCTCATCCGGGCCGATGACCCTGGCGCCCATATTCGACACGATACTGACCGCCCGCTCGACCAGCTGCGCATTGGTCGCCAGCACCCCCTTGTCGAGCCAGAGATTATCCTCCAGCCCGACACGGACATTGCCGCCGGCCAGCACCGCGGCAGCGACATAGGCCATCTGGTTTCGGCCAATGGCGAACGCCGACCAGTTCCAGGTCGACGGTACATTGTTGACCATGGCCATGAAGGTGTTGAGGTCGTCCGGCGCCCCCCACGGCACACCCATGCACAATTGCACCAGCGCGTCCGGCTTCAGCACTTGTTCCTCGACCAATTGCTTGGCAAACCACAGATGCCCGGTGTCGAAGGCCTCGATCTCCGGCTTGACGCCGAGCGTCGTCATCATGCCGCCCATGGCGCGCAGCATGCCGGGCGTGTTGGTCATGACATAATCGGCCTCGGCGAAATTCATCGTGCCGCAGTCGAGCGTACAGATTTCCGGCAGGCACTGGCGCACATGTTCCATGCGGTCGGTCGCGCCGCCCATGTCCGTGCCTTTTTCGTTCAGCGGCAGCGGCTTTTCCGGTGGGCCGAACACCATGTCGCCGCCCATGCCGGCGGTCAGGTTCAAAACCACGTCGACGTCAGCCGCGCGGATGCGCTCGGTCACCTCGCGGTAGAGGTGCACGTCGCGCCTAGGCTTGCCGGTCTCGGGATCGCGCACATGGCAGTGCACGATCGCAGCCCCTGCCTTTGCCGCCTCAATGGCCGAATCGGCGATCTGCTTGGGCGAGCGCGGCACGTGCGGGCTGCGGTCCTGCGAACTGCCGGACCCGGTCACGGCACAGGTAATGAAGACCTCACGGTTCATCGCTAACGGCATCGGACTCTCTCCCAATAGAACGTAGGGCAAGAATGCCTGACTTGCCGGAAACTGTTTTGCGTTTTACGAAGATCATGTGACCAAAACCGAAAAACCGACGATCTTTCGTGCCGAACGTCTGCCGCTCAAGGTGACGCTGCTGGTATTCTCCGGCTCGTCGATCATGTGCGTCGCGTCGGCCGTCGACCCGTTGCGCGCCGCCAACCGTATTGCCGGCGAGACGCTGTTCGATTTCAGGCTGGTCTCGGTCACAGGCGAGGCGCCGGTCACCACATGCGGCCTGCCGGTGGCGGTCAGCGGCCGCTTCGATGCGGCTGACACAACCGACATGCTGGTCGTCGTCGCCGGCTTCGGCACGCAGAACTACGCCACTTCAGCCTTGCTTTCCGGACTGCGCCGGGCGGCGCGCGCGGCACGCGCCTGCGGCGGCGTCGAGGCCGGCACCTGGCTGGTGGCGCGCGCGGGCTTGCTGGAGGGGCGCAGCGCCACCACCCACTGGGAGGATATGGAGGATTTTTCTTCGGCCTTTCCCGGCGTCGACGTGCGCCCCGACCGCTACGTCATCGACGGTCCCGTATTCACCTCTGGCGGCGCCTCGCCGACCTTCGACCTGATGCTGCATCTGATCCGCACGCGGCTCGGCATGGCCGTGGCGCTCGATGTCGCGAGCGTCTTCATCTACGACCAGGCGCGCGCCGCGACGGACGCGCAGCCGCTGGTCTCGCTCGGCCGTCTTGACGGCTACGATCCCAGGCTGGCGCAAGCCATCCGGCTGATGGAAGCGCATGTCGACCAGCCCCTGACTGTCGCCGCCGTGGCCAAGCGCGCCGGGGTGACGGCGCGGACGCTGGAAAGTATCTTTCGCAAGTCGATCGGCGAAACGCCGGGCGCCTATTATCTCAGGCTGCGCCTCGGCGCCGCGCGCCGGCTGGTGGTCGATACGCGCATCGCTATGGCGGACATTGCCGGGCGAACGGGGTTTTCGTCCGCCGCGGCATTTTCCAGAGCGTTTTCAAGAGCGTTCGGCGAAGCGCCGGTCAGGCTGCGTCGAGGATAATGCATGTCGCCCAAAAGTGCGTAGCGGTTTTGGGGTAACGACATGCACAGACAAAGGTGGATCAGGCAGCGTCTTGGCGGACGCTGTTGCCGTCGATCTGCGAGCGCATCTGTCTCGCCAGATGGGTCTCGAAGCGGCTGGCGACCGCGCGATCCCATTCGTTTGCACTCAGCGCACCATGCTTGGGGTGCGGCAGCGCCATCAGCCGGTCGATGATCGATCCGGCCTCGCCAGATGAGAGCAGGGCGTCGATTTCGCGTTCGTGCTGCATATCGTTTCGCCTCCTTCTTTCTGATTCCCGCCACGAACCACACTATAGGAACTCCGTGACGGCTGTTTGAAGGCAAGAGCGAGGCGATTGATGGGCGATGCCGGGCAAAGTTTTGTCCGCCGCCGCCCATCTTGGGCACGATCTTTCCGACAGATCAGGCGGTGCGTCAGCCGAGCCGCATGGACAGTTCGACATCCTCGCCGAACGGCGTGGACATGTAGCCGCTTCCGGTCGAGCGCACCCGCGAGAGGTATTCGGGGCAAAGATCGGCATTGTCGGCAACGACCAAGGCGCCCGGCCTGAGGCGACTTTCAACTAGGGTCAAGACCTCGGGATAGAGCGCTTTGGCGCCATCGAGCAGCAGCAGGTCGACCGTTTCGGGAAGATCGACGCTTAATGTTTGCAGCGCGTCTCCCTCTCGGATTTCCACCATGTCGATGAGACCGCCTGCTGTGAGGTTGCTCCTGGCGCGCGCCACCTTGGATGGCTCGAACTCGCTGGTGATCAGGCGGCCGCCGCCATTGTCCCGCAAGGCTGCGGCAAGGTGCAGGGTCGAGATGCCGAACGAGGTTCCAAATTCGACGATCGTCCGGGCGCCGCTGCTCCGTGCCAGCATGTAGAGCAGCGTGCCGGTCTCTCGCGAAACGGGAAGCCAGAGATCCTTTAGCCGCCCGTAGAAATCGAGGTATTCGGTCTTGCTCCGAATGAAGCGGCTCCGCTCCTCGGCGGAGAGCTCCGCCACGGCAGGGCTCGTTGCCGCAGCGGCTTCCTCGAACAGGCGGTCCAGCAGGGGCGCCAGCGGCGTTGTCGTCAGTGTGGTCATATTGGTCTCCAGTCAAAATTGAATGCGTTCTTGTGCGGCATTCAAAATACGACTAATCATTCGCATTCAATAATCGCATTGGCGCGCCTCTCAATGAGCGATCACCGAAGTCCGCGGATTTCCTCGCGAAAACAGCCCAAGCAGGCCCGCTCGGCGGAGCTCGTTGCTGCGATTTTGGAGGCTGCTGTTCAGGTTTTGGCGAGGGAAGGCGCGCAGCGCTTCACCACGGCGCGGGTGGCCGAGAAGGCCGGTGTCAGCGTCGGATCGCTGTATCAGTATTTTCCGAACAAGGCGGCGATCCTGTTCCGGCTCCAGAGTGACGAATGGCGGCAGACGACCGATTTGCTGCGCGACATCCTCGAGGATATCAGGAAACCGCCGCTTGAAAGGCTGCGCGGCCTGGTCCACGCCTTCCTCCGCTCGGAGTGTGACGAGGCCGCGGTGCGTGTGGCGCTCGACGACGCCGCACCGCTTTACCGCGACGCGCCTGAGGCGCGGGCGGCAAGGGCGTCCGGAGACCGCACCATCCAGCTCTTCATGCAGGAGGCGTTGCCCAACGCCGCGCAAGCGACCCGCGAATTGGCCGGCGACCTCGTCATGACGGCGCTGAGCACGGTGGGGAAGCAGTTCTCGGAGGCGCCTCGAACCCCGGCGGAGATCGAAGCCTACGCCGACGCCATGGCCGACATGTTCTGCGCCTACCTAAGAGGCCTCGATCACGGCTAGGACATATGCCAGGCCCGGTCAGCAAGCAGACCGAAAGTGTCGCACCGGGCAAACCTTGTCGGTTTCGGCCCCGCGGAAAGTCGTCAGCCGGCGGCCGCTGAACAATGCGGCCGCGAATCGGTACGCCTCAGACGTACCGGTTGACGATATTCTCGAGCAGTTCCTGGCGGCCGGATCGGGGCTGCGGCTCGATCTTCTCCTTGACGACGCGATCAGCAATTTCCTCCAGCGTGCGCTTGCCGGCAAGCATCGCCTTGGCCTCGGCCGAATCCCAGCCGGCATAGCGCTCGGCGAGCGGCGCCGACAGCGCCTTGTCCTCGACCATGCGTGCCGCTGCCTTGAGGCCTCGAGCGCAGCAATCCATGCCGCCGATATGACCGATCAGCAGATCCTGCGGATCGAGCGACTGGCGCCTGAGCTTGGCGTCGAAATTGGTGCCGCCGGTCTTGAAGCCGCCCGCCTGCAGTACGTGATAATAGGCGAGCGCCATCTCCGGTACATTGTTTGGGAACTGGTCGGTGTCCCAGCCCGATTGGTAGTCGTTGCGGTTCATGTCGATCGAGCCGAAAATGCCGAGCGCATTGGCCAGCGCCAGTTCATGCTCGAACGAATGGCCGGCCAGGATGGCGTGGCCTTGCTCGATGTTGAGCTTGACCTCGTTCTCCAGTCCGAAACGCTTGAGGAAGCCATAGACGGTGGCGACGTCGTAATCATACTGGTGCTTGGTCGGTTCCTGAGGCTTCGGCTCGATCAGGATGGTGCCTTCGAAGCCGATCCTGTGCTTGTAGTCGACGACCAGATTGAGAAAGCGGCCGGCCTGTTCCTGCTCGCGGGCAAGGTCGGTGTTGAGCAGCGTCTCATAGCCCTCGCGGCCGCCCCACAGCACGTAGTTCTCGCCGTTCAGCCGCTTGGTGATGTCGATGCAGTGTTTCACCGTCGCGGCCGAATAGGCAAAGACGTCCGGATCGGGATTGGTGGCGGCGCCCGACATGAAGCGGCGGTTGGAGAACAGGTTGGCCGTGCCCCACAACAGCTTGACGCCAGTCTGCTTCATCTTTCCCGAGAAATAATCGGCGATCTCGTCGAGCCGCGCCGCACTTTCGGAAAAGTCCCGGCCCTCCGGCCGCACATCGGCATCGTGGAAGCAGAAATAAGGCGCGCCCAGCAGCGAAAACATCTCGAAGGCGACGTCGGCCTTGAGCTTGGCCAGCTCCATCGTGTCGGTACCGCCGGCCTTGGGGAACCACGGCCGGTCAAACGTCTGGCCGCCGAACGGATCGCCGCCTGGCCAGGCAAAGGAATGCCAGTAGGCGACGGCAAAGCGCAGATGGTCTTCCAGCCGCTTGCCGGCGACGATCTCGTCGGGATTGTAGAACCGGTAGGCCAGCGGATTGGTCGAATCCGGTCCCTCATATTTGATCTGTTGGATGTCGCCGAAAAAACCGCTGGTCATGTTCTTTTCCTCTCGCATGGTTCGGCCTGATTACCTCAAGCGTAATTGGTTTCGCGCTGGCGCTGGTCGAAAAGGCTCATGTCAAGAGCATCCAACGAAGGAGACAGACCATGACCGACCTCAACACCATTGCCGAAAACTACATCGCCGCCTGGAACGAGAGTGACGCCGCGCGCAGGAAAGCCTTGCTCAAGACGACCTTCACCGAGGATGTCGGCTACCGCGATCCGATCATGCAGGGCGACGGCCATGACGGCATCGCCGCGCTGATCGAAGGCGTGCAGCAGCGCTTTGCCGGCTTCAGGTTCTCGCTGAAAGGCGAGCCGGACGGATTCGCTGACGCCATCCGCTTTTCGTGGAACCTTGGGCCGGACGGCACCGAGCCCGTCATCGAAGGCACCGATATCGGCGTCATCGAAAATGGCCGGCTGAAAAGCGTCACCGGCTTTCTCGACAAGGTGCCGGCACAGTGAGGAAATCTCGGCAAAGTGGGGGCCAAGCACCCCCCTCTGCCCTACCGTGCATCTCCCCCTCAAGGGGGGAGATTGGCTGGCCTTTCCGCCTTCGCCAATCACCGATCTTGCAAGACTTGCATAGCCGTCGACGCTGCCGATCTCCCCCCTTGAGGGGGAGATGCCAAATGGTGGCAAAGAGGGCAGGCCAGAGGGGGGTAAGCGCCAGCTCACGCGGTTACAGCCCTGATCGCCGGGTAAAGCTGGCGGTAGCGCTGATAGGCCTGCGCATAGGCGTCGCCGAGGGCGGCGACCGGCTCGACCGTGGCGTCCGTCGCCGGCGCCGTGCACACGGCGCGCGGATCGGCAGCGGTCGCCGCGATCAGGCCAAGCCGGGCCGCACCGAACGCGGCGCCGAAATCGCCCTCGGCGGGAATATCGATGGGCAGGCCAAGCGCGGTGGCGATGGCCTTCAACCAGTAGCGCGAACGCGAGCCGCCGCCGATCGCCGTCACCCGGGTCAGCGTCGTGCCGGCCTTGGCCAGAGCTTCCAGGCTGTCGCGGAAAGCGAAAGCGACGCCTTCGAGCACGGCCTGGGTCAGCGCCGCGCGGCCGGATTCGTGTGCAAGCCCCGTAAACGCGCCGCGAATGGCGGAATCATTGTGCGGCGTCCGTTCGCCTGAGAGATAGGGCAGGAAGGAGACACCGGTCGGCGCCTGCAGCGCATCGCCGAGTTCGGCGGTCAACTCGCCAGCACCTTTGCCCGCGATTGCCGATAGCCAGTTGAGCGAATCGGTTGCCGACAGGATGACGCCCATCTGATGCCAGGTGCCGGGCAGGGCATGGCAGAATGTATGCACGGCGCTTTCCGGGTTGGGCAGATAGGACGCATTGGCGGCAAAAAGCACGCCTGACGTGCCGAGCGAGACGAAAGCCTGGCCGGCACCGACCGTGCCCATGCCGCAGGCCGAGGCCGCGTTGTCGCCGGCGCCGCCGGCGATCGGGATGCCCGCCTGCATGCCCCATTTCGCAGCCAGTTCGCTGCGCAAGGCACCGGCCTTTGCCGTGCCTTCGACCAATGACGGCATCTGCCTTTCGTCGAGCGACGTGGCGGCGAGCAGTTCGGCGGACCAGGCTCGTTTGCCGACGTCGAGCCAAGACGTGCCAGCCGAATCCGACATTTCCGAAATATGCTCGCCGGCGAGCCAGAGCCGCAAAAAGTCCTTCGGCAGCAGGACCTTTGCCACCTTGGCGAAAACAGCCGGTTCGTTGTTTTTCACCCAGGCGAGCTTTGGCGCGGTGAAGCCGGGAAAGACGATGTTGCCGGTCAGCTTGCGAAAGCGCGGGTCGGCGTCGAGTGCGGCCGCCTCGGCGTGGCTGCGTGTGTCGTTCCACAGGATGCAGGGGCGCAGCACCTGGTCGGCGGCATCGAGCAGGGTGGCGCCATGCATATGGCCGGAAAGGCCGATGCCTTTGACCGCCGCGAGTTCCTTCGCATGCGTGCCCTTCAGCTCGGCGATCGCCGCTTCGCAGGCGCCGATCCACTCGGCCGGGTTCTGCTCGGACCAGCCGGGATGCGGGCGCGACACGTCGAGCGACGCATGGCCGGAACCGACGATGCTCTGCCCTGCATCGATCAGCAGCGCCTTGACGCCCGACGTGCCGAGATCGAGGCCGAGATACATGTTTCCTCCCATGTCCGTCAGGCCTGGCGGCGACGGTCTTTCTTGCTTCCCTGCCCAGTCCTGCGACACGGGCGGCGAAGATATCCCGGCAATCGTGCCGCCGGACAAGCGCTCCGGTCAACACGTGAAGATTTTTTCGACACTCGAAAAAATCTTGCCGGGGCAGTTTTTAAGGCAAGATGTGGCCTTGGTCAATTCGCCGCGAGAGCGGTTGCGCGCCGTGAAAACAGTGCCGACAGCGGGCTGTCCGGCCGTGCCAGCGCGCGTTCCGCCGCAAGCGCCCGCGCCAGCGCGCCATCACCGGAACGCAATGCCGCTTCGATCAGCGTCAGGTCGATGACGTCGCGTTGGGCGTGGCTGCCGCCGAAGCGATGGGCGATTGCCCGGATCGGCCGGATCAGGCGTATCGTCTCGGCATAATTGCCGTCGCCGAATGCCTTGATGGCGAGCGTCAAGGGATGGCCGACATCCCTGGTGAAAGCAGCGTTGTCGTCTTTGCCCTGCATCGCCTCGCGCTGCGCCTCGAGCAAGCCGCGGGCCGGCGCTTCGAGGGCGGCGCCGACAAACGCCATCATTGCGTGGGCGTCGTTGAAGGCATAGTTGCCGGCGCTGGCCTTGGGCAACCAGTTGGCGGCCAGCGCCGTCCAGCGGTCGCCGACATCGACGCCGCCGAGATGCAGCCGCCACAGGATCGCCGAGGCATCGACCATGTTGAGCGCCAGCGTCGAGCGTTCGGCATAGATCGGCCCGTCGTAGAGCGTCAGCACCTCGTCGGTCTCGCCGAGATCGTAATGGAACAGCGCCAGATGCCACCAATTGTGCACCTGCAGAAAGCTTTCCCGCGTCCACGCTTCGGGGTTGGCGCGCATCCACAGAATGCCGTCCTTCTGCCGGCTCTGCATCTCCATGACGTGGGCGACGGCATGCTGGGCCCAGCCGTCGCGCGGCTCGATATCGACCGCCGTGCGGCCAAGTTTTTCGGCGCGCGCGTAGTCGCCCATTTCCTCCAGCCCAAAGGCCTGCATGCCGAGTATGGCGTGGTAGCCCGGCATGCCGCTCTGCCAGGACGGCAGCGCGCGGCCGATGCGGTCGCGCAGCATGCGGGCGTTGCCGGTGAAGAAGTCGATCTGGTGGCCGGTCTGCAGCGCCAGCGCATCGAGCGGGAACTCGATGGCGATATCCTCCAGCACGCGGGCGGCCTCGTGCCAGCGTCCCTCCGCAAGGTGGCCAAGGGCGGCGACATGCGCCTGCTCGCGCGTCGTCGCGGCAAGCGGCAGCGCTGCCTCGTGACATGCCTTGGCCACCGCCGTCGCCTCTCGCTCGGTGGCGAGGCCAAACAGATAACCCTTGAACACATGCGCCATGACGAAGCCGGGATTTTCGGCGATTGCCCGGTCAACGGAACCGACAGGATCGCCGATGAAGCACTGCAATTCGCGCACAGCCCGGCTGTAGGACGAGAACCCGGCCTCCGTCGCGCCAGATAGCGCTAGGCCAAATGCGTCCCTGACCGCCATGGCTTGTCCTCAGTTGCCCGATCGCATCGCCACTGTCGCGATGCCGGCGCCGACCAGCAGCGTGCCGCCGGTGCGGTTGAAGATGCGGATCGCCTTTGGATTGCGCACGACGTTGCGCGCCCTTGCGGCGATCAGCGCATAACCGAAGGCGTTGGCGAAGGCGAGCGCCAGGAAGGTCGTCTCGAAGATCAGCATCTGTGTCCAGAAATCCGCATGCCGGTCGAGGAACTGCGGCAGGAAGGCGACGAAAAAGGTGATGCTTTTCGGATTGAGCGCGGTAACCAGCCAGGCATGCGCCGTCATCTTGGCCGATGACACCGCATCGGTGCGCGGTTCGGCCCGGAGCGCGCCGCCGGCGCGAAACAGCTTTATGCCGAGATAGATCAGGTAGCCGGCGCCGATCACCTTCAGCACGGTGAATACGGTGGCCGAGGCCGCCAGCAGCGCGCCGATGCCCAGCATCGACAGTGTCATCGCGGTGAAGTCGCCGAGCGCCACGCCGACTGCCATCGGCAGCGCGGTGCGCCAGCCCTGGCCGAGCGCATAGGACACCACCAGCAGGATGGTCGGGCCCGGAATGACCAGAAGGACTGCCGAGGCGGCGGCGAAGGCGGCCCAGTTTTCGAAGGACATTTTCTTCTCCTTGAGCTCAAAGAAGAGGATAAATCCTTGGCCTCGCGAAGATGTAAAGAGGCAAAAATCGAAAAAGCCCCTCGTTAACGGCAGATGGCTGGTCTTCACGCTTTTTCAACCATGATTGGTGAAAATGCCTGCTATTCGGCCGGACCGTGTTTCCCGCCGATAGCGTGGGGTTTGGGTAAATGCGTGAGTTGCCGCACGGTCTGTCGCTGCCGCACACTGGCGACGCAATCGAAACCGAGATACAGCTTTCCCGTCGCACGGTGCTGTCCGGCGCCGGTGCGCTGGCGCTGCTCGGCGTCGCCGGCTGCAGCCAGACGCTGGATCTGCCGTCGCTCCAGCTCGACGACGTCACCACCGGCTCGATCCGGCCCATCCGCCCGAGTATCAGCGTCGACAAGAACATCACCAGCCCCGACGTGATGTACGCTTCGCTCACCGACGGTGGCTTCAATGTGCCGGAAGTGCCCTATCTCAAGGTCAAGCCGGAATTCCGCCGCCAGATTGTCGTCGATCCGACCGGCGAGCAACCCGGCACGATCGTCGTGCATTCGCAAGAGCGGCTGCTCTATCTGGTGCAGCCCGGCGGCGAAGCGATCCGTTACGGCGTCGGCATCGGCAAGGACGGGTTCCGCTGGTCCGGCCGCGCCAACATCCAGTACGGCAAGGAATGGCCGGTCTGGACCCCACCGCCCGAGATGATCGTCCGCAAGCCGGAGCTGGTGAAATGGCAGAGCGGAAAGCCGGGCGGCCTCGACAATCCGCTCGGCGCGCGCGCCCTCTACATCTATCAGAACGGCAGCGACACCGGCTATCGCATCCACGGCTCGCCCGAATGGTGGAGCATCGGCCAGGCGATGTCGTCGGGCTGCGTGCGCCTGATCAACCAGGACATCATCGATCTCTACAGCCGCGTCTCCAAGAAGAATCCGGTGGTCGTCGTCTGACCGGCGGCCAAGGCTCGAGCGATTACTCTGCCGGCTAGCACTGCACACCCATGTACTACAATTTTGTGCGAATTCATGCGACGCTTCGCCTTGCCCAGCCATGTCCGCTCGTGTGACTGACAAGTTTTGGGAGATCGCGACATCGTTGCGCTGATCGAGGCGAGCGAAGCGGAGAAGCCGACCATGCGTGGTCCCTTGCAAGAAGCAAGAAAGCAATTGATGCCGCTTGTCAGGATAGCTGAACTGGAAATCGATCCTAAGCAGATCGGCAGCTACAGGGCCCTGCTTGCTGAAGAGATTGAGGCTTCTGTACGCGTCGAGCCGGGCGTGCTTTTCCTTCATGCGGTGGCAGTAAAAGGCACGCCTGAAAAGGTGCGCGTGATCGAATGCTACGCCGATCGGGCGGCCTATGAGGCCCACCTGACCACGCCGCACTTTCTCAAATACAAGGCGCAGACGGCGAGTATGGTCAGGTCACTTCGGCTCATCGAAACGGATCCTATCGCGCTGCAAGCGAAGAGTGGCGCGATTTCAAACTGACCCACTGCCTCTGCCGTTGCGCGATGCCACAAGACAGGCGAATGTGCCTGCGATTTTCATCGCCCGGGAGACGTGAACAATGGCCGGAACTTTTGTGATCGCGCAAGGCGGCGGCCCGACCGCCGTCATCAACCAAACGGTGGTGGGCGCTGCGCTCGAAATCCGCAAGCGGCATCCCGGCGCCAAGGTCCTTGGTTCCATCCACGGCGTGCGCGGCATTCGTGACGGCAATTACGTCGATCTTTCCGCCATCCCCGAGGACCGTTTGCGGCTGATCGCGGCGACGCCGAGCGCCGCGCTTGGTTCGACGCGCGACAAGCCGGATGCCGCCTATTGCGACCTCGTCCTCAACGGCTTGAAGAAAGCCGGTGCCGACGCCTTCATCTATATCGGCGGCAACGACACCTCGGGCACGCAGCAGATCCTGACCGACGCCGCCGGCGGCAAGATGGCCTTCGTGCATGCGCCAAAAACCATCGACAACGATCTCGAGGAGAACGACCATACGCCCGGCTTCATGTCGGCGGCCGAGTTCGTCGCCGGCGCGTTTCTTTCGGTCGATCTCGATTTCCGCGCTTTGCCGGGCATTTATGTCGGCATCGTCATGGGGCGGCACGCCGGTTTCCTGACGGCCGCGTCCGCGGCATGGCAGCTCGATCAGGACAGCGGCCCGCATCTCGTCTACGTGCCGGAGCGGCCGTTCTCGGCGGCCGGTTTCATCGACGACGTGCGCGCCACGCTCGACCGCCACAAGCGCTGCATCGTTGCCGTCTCCGAAGGCGTCAGCACCGCCGACGGCAAGGCACTGGTCGAAAGCCTGGTGCCGCCGGAAAGGCTGGAGCGCGACCAGCACGGCAACGTCAAGCTGTCGGGCAGCGACCTGCCGGCAGCCTTGGAGCGCGCGCTGGCCGAGGGATTGCCGGGCAAGCGGGCGCGCGTCGATGCGCTCGGCTACATGCCGCGCGGCTATGTCGGCGCCATCAGCGCGGTGGACGCGCAGGAGGCCTTCGACGCCGGCGCCTTCGCGGTCACGGTCGCCGACGAGGGCGGCGGTTCGGTGGCGCTGCAATATGACGGCAAGAAAACCGTGCTGAAGAAGGTGCCGCTGAAGAACGTCGCCGGCAAGACGCGCCATATGCCGGATGATTTCATGCTGCCCGATGTCAACCGGCTGTCCGATGCGGGGATGGCCTATCTGAAGCGGCTGGTCCCGCAAAAATACAAGGTCGGCAGGCCGTTCGTCTGATGCCGGCCTTGATCTGATGGACAACTGGTTCAGCAAAACCATCGTCGACGCAGAGACGACCATGCTGACCGAGCCCTTCGTGCATGAATTCGTGCGCGCCAACATCTGGCATTTGCGCGGCCG
Source organism: Mesorhizobium sp. LSHC420B00 (assembly GCF_000503055.1). GTDB lineage: Bacteria > Pseudomonadota > Alphaproteobacteria > Rhizobiales > Rhizobiaceae > Mesorhizobium. Next base: position 246,732 of record NZ_AYVY01000004.1, read on the forward strand.
CGACGTCGACCTGCTGGTCGACACCGGCATGGGGATCTGCCCACTGGCGCCGCAGGTCGACACGCCGGCCGGCAAGCCGCTGCTCGTCGTCGCCACGCATATCCATCTCGATCATGTCGGCTCGCTGCACGAGTTTCCGTTGCGGGCAGGGCCGCGCCACAGCGCCGCGCAGTTCGGCAGCATGGATGAAGCGATTACCTACGCCTACATGTTCCATGACCTGGAAGGGGCTGTCTCCAGGCTGCCGGCGGAGGGCTGGAAAGCCGCCGATTACAGGATTCCGCCGGCGCCGCTGACTAGGACCCTGGACGAGGGCGATAGGGTCGACCTCGGCGACCGCCAATTCCGCGTCCTGCATCTGCCCGGCCACTCTCCTGATTCGATCGCGCTGTTCGACGAGGCCGACGGCCTGTTCTTCGCCGGCGACGCCATCTACGACGCCACGCTGATCGACGACCTGCCGGATTCGGATCGTGCCGCCTACCGCCACACGATGCAGCGGCTGCTCGATCTGCCGATCCGCATCGGCCATGGCGGTCATGGACCGAGCTTCGACGGCAGGCGGATGCGCGAGATCGCCTCGGCGTATCTCAGGCGAACGGACGGGACAGCGGCATAGGAAGCCTCGGCAGGGGCGGTGAGGGGCGGCACAACCTGAGGCGATTTTTCTTGGGTAGCTATTTTGTTCTTGCTTTGTGCCGGCAGCTATGCTAGTAATTTGGGTATGGTGCTGATTTGCCCCAACGACCCGCCGCAAGGCGGGTTTTTGTTTTCGGCTTTCGGCGCCAGCCCGGCAAGGCGGCTGCCAGCCGGAAATTAAATCTTCGTAATATTATCTGGAAACCACGATCGGCGCCCTAGATGCGGGGCTGTCGATTCGGTCGGCCGCCGTGCCAGGCGAGACAGGCAAGGCCGACACGCCGATGGAGCGTTCCGGTGACGGAACGCTGCGGCGCCCGATCAATCTCTCGCCCGGACAACGGCCATGTCACCAATCCAGACCCTTCGCAGACATCGCGTCGCCGCTTTGCTGGGCGCCGCGCTGATCGTCAGCCCCTTCGCCCTGCCTCTCGCTCCCAGGCTGAATGATGTCCTGGCGGCAACAGTGACGCCACCTGTCACCGGCATGACCGCTCCCAGCGGTTCGTTCGCTCCGGTCGTGGCGGCCGACAAACCGGCAGTGGTGACCATCACGACGGTCATGAAAGCCCAACAGCCGGACACCACGAGCGATGGCTCTCCCTTTGGCGGAACCTCGCCTTTCGACGATTATTTCCGCCATTTCTTCGATGACCAGGGACAGCCCGCCCCCAAGACGCCGCCGGAACAGGCGCCGCGCACCGAGGCCCTCGGCTCAGGCTTCATCGTCGGCGCCAACGGCACCATCGTCACCAACAATCACGTCGTCGACGGCGCCCAGTCGATCAAGGTGACGCTCGACGACGGCACCGAGCTTCCCGCCAAATTGATCGGCCATGACGCCAAGAACGATCTTGCCGTGCTCGAGGTCAAAGCCGGCAAGCCCTTGCCGACCGTCAAATGGGGCGATTCCGACAAGCTCATGCCGGGCGATCAGGTGCTCGCCTTCGGCAATCCTTTCGGCCTTGGCACCACCGTCACGGCCGGCATCGTCTCGGCGCGCGGCCGCGACCTGCACAGCGGGCCGTTTGACGATTTCATCCAGATCGACGCACCGATCAACCGGGGCAATTCCGGCGGCCCGCTGACGGATGTGAACGGCAACGTCGTCGGCATCAACACGGCGATCTTTTCGCCGAATGGCGGCAGCGTCGGCGTCGGCTTCGCCATCCCCTCGGACCAGGCGCAAAAGGTCGTCGCCAAGCTGATGAAGGGCGGCTCCATCCAGTACGGCTATCTCGGCGTCCAGATCCAGCCGGTGACGCCTGATATGGCGAGCGCCATCGGCCTCGATCACCCCGCCGGCGTGCTGGTCGCGCAGGTCAGCGACGGATCGCCGGCCGCCAAGGCCGGCATCGAGACCGGCGATGTCATTACCAGCTTCGCCGGCCAGGACATAAAGGATCCAAGGGACCTGTCACGCGCCGTCGCCGACATTGCGCCCGGCACGAGGGAAGCGCTCAATGTCTGGCGCAAGGGGAAGGGCCTGCAGATCTCCGTCGAGATCGGGCGCAACGAAGACGATATGGCGACGGGATCGGTGGCCGGCGATCAGGGTCAGCCGTCGACGGGGCAGGGCCTTCGCGCACCGACGCTCGGTCTCGGCCTGATGGACGTCACCCCGGATGTGCGCCAGGCAATGAACCTGGCAGGCAACCAGCACGGCGCACTGGTCGAGCGCGTCGACCCGAACAAGGCGGCATCGGCTTCCGGCATTCAGCCCGGCGACATCATCGTCGCCGTCGACCAGCATCCGGTGAGGAGCGCCAGGCAGGCTAACCAGGCGATTTCTCAGGCTGCCAAATCCGGCAAGAAATCGGTGCTGCTGCTTGTCGAGCGCGGCGACGCCCAGATGTTTGTCGCCGTGCCCTTTGCCAGTGGCTGAGGCACGCGCCGCGCTGCCAAGATCGACGTAGAGCACTGCCGCCAGGCCGAGCCAAGATTTCGGTTGCCCGCGGGCGCGTCTTCGAGAAAACTGACAAGGGTCGATTGGACCTTGCGCAAATGGATATTCTCGATGGTTACCCGAGGCTTCTCTTCCGGACGAAAGCCCCCGACGGATACGAATGCACGTATCCCGCCGGGGCAGTATCTCGAGCAAGGTTTCCCGGTCCTGTCGGCCGGCCCGACGCCGCATGTGCGCACCGAGCATTGGTCGTTCACGCTTAAGCACGGGCCGCGGCCGATCAAGAAGTGGAACTGGGCCGAGTTCAATGCGCTGTCCTTGACCAAGATGACGCGCGACATCCATTGCGTGACCGCATGGACCAAGTTCGACACCGCGTGGCAGGGCGTGCTGGTCGATGACATCCTTGCCGACGCCGGCATCGAGCCGCCCACCGCCTTCACGCTGGCGCTGGGTTTCGACGGCTATTCCACCAACGTGCCGACGAAGGATCTCACCGGCGGCAAGGCGATGGTGGCACTGCTTTACGAGGGCAAGCCGATCACCCCCGATCATGGCGGGCCGGCGCGGCTGCTCGTTCCACATCTCTATTTCTGGAAATCGGCCAAATGGCTGAACGGGCTGCAGTTCACCGAGCGTGACGAGCCGGGTTTCTGGGAGCTGCGAGGCTATCATATCTATGGCGACCCGTGGCGCGAACAGCGCTACACGAACGATCTATGAGCGACGCACCGGCGGCGCAGTCGCCCTGGCAGACAGTCACCATCACCCGCATCCAAAAGCGCACGCCGCGCGTCACCAGCTTTTTCCTACAGCCATCGCGGCCCTTCGCTTACCGTGCCGGACAGCATGTCGACGTCAGGCTGACAGCGCCTGACGGCTATCAGGCGCGCCGCTCCTATTCCATCGCCTCGGCACCGGAGACCGGCGAGACCATCGAGCTGGCGATTGAAAAACTCGAGGACGGCGAGGTCTCGCCGTTCTTTCACGAGATCGCGGCGGTGGGCGACGACGTCGAATTGCGCGGGCCGCTCGGCGGCCATTTCGTCTGGTCCGACAGCGATGGCGGACCGCTCCTGCTCGTCGGCGGCGGGTCGGGCGTGGTGCCGCTGATGTCGATGGTCCGTCACCGGGCGATGCGGGGGTCGCTGGTCGCCGCCGCCTTGGTATTTTCCGCGCGGGTCTGGGACGAGGTGATCTTTCGCGACGAGTTGATCGACCTCGCCGAGCGCCGGGATGGCTTCGACCTGGTGCTGACGCTGACGCGCGAGCCGGCCCGCCGTCCGGCGGATTATGCGCGGCGGATCGACGCCGCGATGATGGTGCAAGCCATGACGAGGCTGCCCGCGCCGCCGAAGCTGGCCTTCGTCTGCGGCTCGAACGCATTCGTGACGGCCGCCGCCGAGGCACTGATCGATGCCGGCGTCCCGGCGGCACTCATCCGCACCGAACGCTACGGGGTCTGATCCGGTTCTGCTTGCTCCGTTGCAGTCTTCGCTGCCCGGCATAAACGGGCCGAAAACAGGTAGAACGGCAAGGTCGCGTTTGGCTGAAATGGTTAACGATTCGACAAACAACCGCTGCTGCTACTTTTATCGGTTTAAAAAATCGAACCGAACGGTTCGTTTCTGTTGACAATGCGTGCAGGACGCTGTGAACGCTGCCTCTCCAAGCCACCTTGCAGCCAGACCGATGCTATGGGCTATCTACTTGATATTTAGCAATAAAATTGTGGCGGAGGGAATCTCTGGCACAATTTCAAGGTGTAGATTCTTGGTCCACACCAAACAACTTCGTGATTGGAAACTGGCCATTGCCTTTCCCACATCGGGGCTGTCCGAACGACGCGAATTCCTCCCAAGACACGCCGCTCGCCGGACGGAAAAACTGAGATACTGGAGTACTAAAATGAAAAAGATCGCTCTTGCCGCCGTCGCCGTTTTGGCCATCACCGGCAGCGCCTTCGCTGGCAGCGACAACTTTGGTTCCAAGGGTGCGAACCAGCCTGCCGCTTCGGTCGACAGCTCGTACACGGCTTCCATTCAGAAGCCGGCTCATGCTGACGAGCAGCCTGTCCAGGGCGCCGACCGTAACCTCTTCGGCAACAACTAACAGCCGATCCCAGCATCAGGGCGGCGGGCATTATCCGCCGCCCGGGACCCGAGAAATTCAGGAGTATTAAAATGAAAAAGATCGTTCTTGCTGCCGCCGCCGTTCTGGCCATCACCGGCAGCGCTTTCGCCGCTAGCGACAATTATGGTTCCAACGGTGCCAACCAGCCTGCGCCTTCCGTCGATAGCTCGTACACGGCTTCCGTCAAGACGTCGGACCATGCTGAAAAGCAGCCGGTCGTCCAGGGCGCCGACCGCAACCTCTTCGGCAACAACTAATAGCCGATCCCAGCATCAAAGCGGCGGGTGAGCCCGCCGCTTGATTCGAAAATCCAGGAGTACCCAAATGAAAAAGATTGTTCTTACTGCCGCCGCTCTCTTGATTGCCGCCGGCAGCGCCTATGCCCGCAACGACAATGTTGGCGGGACCGACATCAACAAGCAGTCGACCGTCAACGTCGACAAGACGCAGACGTTTTCGGTACGTGACAGCAATTCGCCGATCTACAAACTGCTGAATTCGTCTGGCGATGTGCCCAAGTCCGCGCCTCAGGGCGCCGACCGCAACCTCTTCGGCAACAACTAACAGCCGAACTGGAATTCCAAACAAGAGCGGCGGGCCATGCCCGCCGCTCTTGTCTTTGCATGGCGGAAAAACGCCTGCTTCAAGCCGCCTTTGCTTCTGCTTCATGGAGCGCGAAAGAGCGCCCGTCGGCGTCGAAAATATGCAGGTCGCCTGCGTCCGCCGTCAGCCGCAGCGTCGCTCCGCGCTTGACCTCGACATTGCCCGGCAGCTTGGTCACCAGCGGCAGGTCGGCGCGGCCGATGTCGACATAGACGAGTTGGACCTCGCCGAGCTGCTCGACATAATCGACCGTCCCTTCGAACAAATAGTCGGCGCCGGTGGCAATCATCAGATCCTCCGGCCGCACCCCGAAGCTCACCGCAGCGCCTTTCGCCGAGGCAGGCGTTGCGATCGGCACCGTTGCCTTGCGGCCGCCGACATGGCTGACGAGCGTCGGGTTGCCGGTCTTGTCGATCGTTGCCGGCAGGATGTTCATCGCCGGCGAGCCGATGAACTGGGCGACGAACAGATTGCCGGGCCGCTTGTAGAGCTCCATCGGCGTGCCGACCTGTTCGATATGGCCTTCCTTCAGAACCACGATGCGGTCGGCCAGCGTCATCGCCTCGACCTGGTCGTGGGTGACGTAGATCATCGTTGTGGCCGGCATCGATTCCTTGAGCTTGGCGATCTCGATGCGGGTAGCGACGCGCAGCGCCGCGTCGAGGTTGGACAGCGGCTCGTCGAACAGGAAGACCTTGGGATTGCGCACGATGGCGCGGCCGATAGCGACGCGCTGGCGCTGGCCGCCCGACATCGCCTTGGGCAGACGGTCGAGATATTTGGTCAGCTGCAGGATCTCGGCCGCCTGGCGCACCCGCTTGTCGATCTCGGCCTTGCTTTCCTTGCCGATCTTCATCGAGAACGCCATGTTGTCGTAGACGGTCATGTGCGGATAGAGCGCATAGGACTGGAACACCATGGCGATGCCGCGCTTCGACGGCGGCACGTCGTTGACGATTTCGCCGTCTATCTTGAGCTCGCCCGAGGTGATCTCCTCCAGCCCGGCGATGCAGCGCAGCAAGGTCGACTTGCCGCAACCAGACGGACCGACGAAGACGATGAATTCGCCCGACTTTATGTCGAGGTCGACGCCGTGCAGAATGTTGAGATTGCCGTATGATTTCTTCACTTGCCTTAGCGTGACATCGGCCATGGTACCCTCCAGTTCTTCCTTGAATTCAGTCGATACGCCCGAACCAGGCGCCGTAGCCGCCGAGGCGGATAGTGCCGGCGCCAGTCTGTCCCGAAAACCCGTGTCCCGGCAAGGGCTGCAGTGAGCGGCCGCCGAGATCGACCTCGGCCGGCTTTGCTCCGAGATTGAAGGCGCAGACGATCTGCTCGTTGCCTTCGCGGCGCGTGAAGGCGACGGTGTCGCCCTCGCTTTCGATGAACTCGATATCGCCCTTGGCCAGCGCCGGATGGGCGCGGCGGAAAGCCAGGAAGCGCCGATAGTGCTCGAGCAGCGAGCCGTCGTCGCCCTGCTGCACATTGACCGCTTGCGCAAGATGCTTGCTGGGCACCGGCAGCCAGGGCTTTGCCGTCGAGAAGCCGCCATTGCGGGCAGCGCCGTCCCAGACCATCGGCGTGCGGCAGCCATCGCGGCCCTTGAATTCCGGCCAGAAGCGGATGCCGTATGGGTCCTGCAGATCCTCGAAGCTGAGCTCGGCCTCGCTAAGCCCGAGCTCCTCGCCCTGATAGATGCAGATCGAGCCGCGCAACGACATCAGCAGCGCCGAGATGACCTTGAGGTAGGCGGTCGGGTCGGGCTCGCCGGCTGCCCAGCGCGAGGCAGGGCGCATCACGTCATGGTTGGAGAAGGCCCAGCACGACCAGCCGTCGCTGGCCACCTTGCCGAAGGTTTCCAGCACCGAGCGCACCTTTGCCGCGCTGATCTTCTCCGGCGCCAGGAAGTCGAAGGAGTAGCACATATGCACGCGCTTGCCGCCGGCCGTATAGGCCGCCACCACTTCCAGCCCACGCTGCGAATCGCCGACTTCGCCAACCGCGGCCGTCGCCGGATATTCGTCGAGCAGGGCGCGGAAGCGTTCGAGGAAGCCGAGGTTTTCAGGCCGGCTCTTGTCGTAGAGATGGTCCTGGTAGTTGTAGGGGTTGACGGCCGGCGCCGTCTGGTCGTTGCGCTGCTCGGGCGGCAGCGGCGGATTGTCTTCCAGGCCTTGGCTGTGGAAGTAGAAATTGATGGTATCGAGGCGAAAGCCATCGACGCCGCGCTCCAGCCAGAAGCGGGTGACATCGAGCAGCGCGTCCTGGACCGCGCGGCTGTGGAAGTTGAGGTCGGGCTGCTCGGCCAGGAAATTATGCAGATAATATTGCTGGCGGCTGGTGTCCCACTGCCAGGCCGAGCCGCCGAAGATCGACAGCCAGTTGTTGGGCGGCGTGCCGTCCGGCTTGGCATCCGCCCAGACATACCAGTCGGCTTTTGGATTGCTGCGGCTCGAACGGCTTTCCTTGAACCATGGATGGATGTCTGCGGTGTGCGACAGCACCTCGTCGATCATCACCTTGAGGCCAAGCCGGTGCGCCTCTGCGGTCAGCGCGTCGAAGTCGGCCAGCGTGCCGAACATCGGATCGACGTCGCAATAATCCGACACGTCGTAGCCGAAATCCTTCATCGGCGATTTGAAAAATGGCGAGATCCAGATGGCGTCGGCACCGAGCGAGGCGATGTAGGGCAGCCGGCCGATGATGCCTCTGAGGTCGCCGATGCCGTCGCTGTTCGAATCCTGATAGCTGCGCGGGTAGATCTGGTAGATCACGGCACCTCGCCACCAGTCGCGATCGATAGCGAGATCGCGCTTCGGGGTGGCCTTCAAAGCGGATTGCATGATCTCAACCTCCTTTCACCGAGCCGGCAAGCAGCCCGCGGACGAAATAGCGCTGCAGCGAGAAGAACACGATCAGCGGCACGATGATGGTGACGAAGGCCGATGTCGTCAGGATCTCCCAGTCGCCGCCGCGCGAGCCGAGCAACGCATTGAGCTTGGCGGTCAGCACGATCTGGTCGCCCTCGGTACCGAGGAAAACCATCGCCACCAGCAGATCGTTCCACACCCAGAGAAACTGGAAGATGGCGAACGAGGCCAGCACCGGGAACGACAATGGCAGCACGATCTTGACGAAGATCTCGAAATCGCTGGCGCCATCGATGCGCGCCGATTCCATGATCTCGCGTGGCAGGCCGGCGATATAGCTCCTCAACAGATAGATGGCGAAGGGCAGGCCGAAGCCGGTATGTGCCAGCCAGATGCCGAGATAGGTTTTCGACGGCACGCCGAAGAAACTGCCGACGCCGTTGTAGAGCTTCAACAGCGGGATCAGCGACATCTGCAGCGGCACGACCAGGAGGCCGATGATGACGGCGATGAGCAGCGCCCGGCCGGGAAAGCGCATCCACGCCAAAGCGTAGGCGGCGAACGCGGCGATCAGGATCGGGATCACGGTCGCCGGAATGGTGACGGTCAGCGAATTCATGAAGGAGCGGCCGATGCCTTCCGAAAACAGCACCGTGTCGTAGTTGTCGGTGGTGAATTTCGGCGGCGCCGACGAGGCGTAATAGACGCGCTGGCCGCGTTCGCTTTCGAAAGCCTTCGGCGAGGTCATGACGAAACTGCCGTCGGCATTGAGCTGCAGGGTCACGCCGTCGCCGAGATCGGCTGTCGTGCCGGCGGGATATTGCGTCGGTGCGGCCGACTTGACGCCGAAGGCGCTGATGTTGCGGGCAGGACCGTCGCCGAAGATATTGCCTTGCAGGACGAACTTGCCGTCCTTCTCGACCTGCGCCGAAGCGGGCGGCAGCCGTCCGGCTTCCGTCTGGCTGGAACTGGTGAACGAGTTCCACCAGCCCGAAGCGATGATCTGGTCCTTGTCGCGCAGCGACGAGACCAGGATGCCGAGCGTCGGGATCGTCCAGATCGCAACGAAGATGAAGACGGCGATATGGACGCCGAAACGGCTGACAAAGGACTTTCCGGTCGCCACGGCCATCTCAATGTCCCTCCGTCTCTTTGTTCGCCTGGCGGATGTTCCAGACCATGATCGGAATGACCGCGATCATGATGATGATGGCGATGGTGGCGCCGCGGCCGAAATCGCCGCCGCCGCGGAACATCCAGTCGAACATCAGATTGGCCAGCACCTGGCTGTTCCACTGGCCGTTGGTCATGGTCAGCACGATGTCGAAAACCTTCAGCACCAGGATGGTGATGGTGGTCCAGACGACGGCGATGGTGCCCCAGATCTGCGGCACCATGATCTTCCAGAAGATCTGGAAAGGATTGGCGCCGTCGATGACGGCGGCTTCCAGCGTCTCTTCCGGAATGCCGCGCAAGGCCGACGACAGGATGACCATGGCAAAGCCGGTCTGGATCCAGATCAGGATGATCATCAGGAAGAAGTTGTTCCAGAACGGCAGCGATATCCAGACCTGCGGCTGGCCGCCGAAATACTGGATGATGGCGTTGAGCAGGCCGATCTGCGTCTGGCCGTCGCCGCGGTACTCGTAGATGAATTTCCAGATGACGCTGGCGCCGACGAAGGAGATGGCCAGCGGCAGGAAGATCAGGCTCTTGGCGATGGTGCCCCACCAGATCTTGTCGGTGAGCACGGCGATGATCAGCCCGAGGAAGGTGCAGGCGGCCGGCACCACTGCCAGCCAGATGATGTTGTTGAGGATCGAGTTGCGGAACTCGCGGTCGCCGAACGCCCATTGATAGTTGGCCAAGCCGACGAAATGGCCACCGCCGCGATCGAGGAACGACAGCCTCAGCGTCTCCACCACCGGGTAGATCAGGTAGATGGTGAGGATGATCATCGCCGGCCCGACGAACAGCCACGGCCGGATCACCCCCTGCCGCCGCAGATTGTTAATCGCCGCCTTGCCGGAAACGCCGCGTGCCGGAAAGATCGTATCGAGTGCCTTGTTGGCGCCCCAGAAATAGGCGACGCAGCCGCCCACGCCGATGATGATGACGAATATCGCCGAAAAAATCTGAGCCGCCATGGGTCCCTCCCCCTGCGCACGGATCCGCCAGTCGAGAATGGCTTTGGCGACGGGATCATGCGCCGATTCAGTTGTCTGGAGCGCGACCAGCCGAAAAGCAGGTCACTGGGCGCGCATCATGCCGGAATGCGTTGTGCTCACGACAATCGACGCGACGCCAAGCACCGGATAAGGTCCGGGCCGTTTGAGGCCCGGACCGCATCACATTGGGAACGCAAGCCGGCCGCTTACTTGATCGCGTCCCAGCTTTTCTGGATATCGGTGGCGACGTCCTGGGCGGACTTGCCGCCGACCAGGTCGATCATGCCGGTCCAGAAGGCGCCGGCGCCGATCTTGCCCGGCATCAGGTCGGACCCATCGAAGCGGAAGGTCGAGGCGTTGGCCAGGATTTCGCCCTGCTTCTTCAGCGCGTCGCTGGCATAGGCGTCCTTGTTGACCGACTTGAACGGCGTCACGAAGCCACCCTGCGCCATCCAGATCTCATGAGCGAGCGGCAGCTTCAGGAATTCGATGAACGCGCGGGCACTCTTGCTATCCTTGGTGATCATGGCGAGCGTGCCGGCGCCCAGCACCGGAGTGCCGAGATCGGGCTTGGAGGCGTAGGGCGGGTAATAGAAGAAGTCGGCATCCTCGCCGATCTTGGTGCCTTGCGGGAAGAAGGTCGCGATGAATGATGCCTGGTGGTGCAGATAGCATTTTGGCGGCACCGAGAAGAGGCCCTTCGGGCTGTCGCGGAAATCGGTCGCCGCAACCGCCTTTGCACCGCCCTCGACCATTTTGTCGTCGGTCGCGATCTTGCCGAAAATGTCGATGGCGTTGACCACGGCCGGATCGTTGAACGGAATTTCGTTCTTCACCCATTTGTCGTAGGTCTCGGGCGTCTGGGTGCGCAGCATGATGTCTTCGACCCAGTCGGTCGCAGGCCAGCCGGTGGCGCCGCCCGAACCAAGCCCGATGCACCATGGCGTGCCGCCGTCGGCGATGATCTTCTTTTCGAGCTCGGCAAGCTCTTCCTGCGTCTTCGGCACCTTGTAGCCGGCTTCCTCGAAATTATCCGGCGAGTACCAGACTAGCGATTTCACGTCGGCCTTGTAGGGGAACGCGAAGAAACCGGGCTTGCCGTCCTTGTCCTTGAAGGTGCCGAGGTCGACCCAGGATTGGCCGGCGCCGTAATTGTCCTTGACCCAGGTGGCGGTGTCGTCGCCGAGCGGCGTCAAAAGCCCCTTCGATGCCAGATCCTGGATCAGACCCGGCTGCGGCAGCACGGCGATGTTGGGCGGGCTGCCGGCCTGCGTGTCGATGACGATCTGCTGCTCGTAATTCTCCGACGAGGAGTACTTGATCTCGGCGCCGGTGGCTTCGGAGAAATAATCGAGAACGGTGCGGACAAGCCCTTCGTCCTCGCCGCGCCACGGTCCGAAGATCGTCAGCGTCTCGCCCTTGAGGTCGACCTTCTTGAGCTCCTCGTAGTTGGCCCAGTTGAAACGGGGATCTTCGCCCGGCTTGAACTTCAGTTCGGCTTGCGCCGGCATGGCCAGGGCGAGCGTGGCAAACGCAGCGCCCAGCAGAAGCATTTTCTTCATCGGTATTCCCTCCCAGTGGTGACAAACACCGAACGAAACCTCCATTCCGTCCGGCGGCGCTGCAGGACTGTGACTCAGTCGGAAAGGAACTGCAACCTTTCGTAGAGTCTTCCAAAGCGCTTTGGTGATTTTGATCACGCCACTGAATTGATCCGGAGTCAAGAGAAAGCCACGCTAATCGATTTGATTTCTGCGGCCGAGTGCCAGCGAAAGTGCGCTGCAGCACAGTTTTCTGGCGGTGCAGCAGCAAATTCGGCTTCAAACCGGTCTGAACCGTGCGTATGGTCATTGCGCTCGGCAAGGCGGTTCGTAGCGGCCAGCTCGATTCAGATTAAAAGCGCTTTGAGGTTTTGGAGGCCTCCGGTGAACCTCAAGCAGCTCTCCCACATGCTGGCGCTTTCGCAGACCACGGTCAGCCGCGCATTGAACGGCTACCCGGAAGTCAACGAGGAAACGCGCCGGCGGGTGGTCGATGCCGCCAAGCGTCACGGCTATCGCCCCAATCCGAGCGCGCGCCGGCTGGCGACCGGCAAGACCGGCATGATCGGCTATGTGCTGCCGACGGGGACGACCGTCGACATCGACCCGCATTTCGTCGAGTTCCTGTCCGGCCTCGGCGACTATGCGCGTTCGCACGAGCTCGACCTGGTGCTGTCACCGGCCGATGCCGACGACCAGGAGACGACCTACCGCCGTATTGTCGCCAACCGGCAGGTCGACGCGGTCTATATCTCGTCGCCGAGGCCGGCCGACCGCCGGGTGGCGCTGGTCAATACGCTCGGCATTCCTTTCATCGTCCATGGCCGCAGCGAAGGCTTCGATTTCCACTATCCCTTCACCGACATCGACAATGAGGGCGCCTTCCACGAGGCGGCGCGGCTTCTCGTCCAGCTCGGTCACAGGCGTCTGGCGCTGATCAATGGCGACGATCGCGAGACCTTCGCCATCCACCGCGAGCGCGGCGTTCGGCGCGCGCTAGCGGCAAGCGGCCTGGTGCTTGGTGATCAGCATGTCTGTTCCCTCACCATGACCGAGGAGAATGGCTACCGCGCTGCCCGGCGCTTGCTGGAACAAAGCGACGCGCCGACGGCGATCGCCTGCTCCAGCCTGATCATGGCGCTCGGCGTGGTGCGCGCGGTGCGCGATCTCGGCCTGACCATTCCGGGCGACCTGTCGCTGATCGCCCATGACGACGTCTTTCCCTGGCTGAAGCCGGAGAATTTTTCGGTGCCGCTGTCGACGACGCGTTCGTCGATCCGCCTGGCCGGCGCGCGCATCGCCGAACGGCTGGCGGCGCGGATTTCCGGCCTGGAGGAGGGGGCTCGCGGCGAGGTCTGGCCGGTCGACCTGGTGGTCAGGGGATCGGTCGCCGGCGCACCGGCCTAGAGGCAATCACTCTGAACGGCCGAGGTCGACTCTTGGCGGCTGTTGGCCAGCACCAGCGAGTGCGTCCTGATCTCAGGCCGCAGATTTGAGGTGATCGATGAAGGCGCGCAGCTTCGGCAGGACTTGGCGCTTGCCTGGATGATAGAGGAAGACACCCGGCGTCGTCGTGGCGATGCTGTCCAGCACCGACTTGAGTTTTCCTTCTTCTATCAGACCTTCGGCGAGTGGTCGTGGTGTCTGCGCCAGCCCAACGCCCCGCGTCGCAGCCCCGACCAATGTCGAATAGTCGTGCGCGATCAGCGGGCCTGAGACGATCGCTTCGATCGCGCCATTGCCGTCGACGAAGGACCAGGGCGCGATCGCGCCATTCGAGCGGCGCAAGCGTAAGCAGGCGTGGCGGCGCAAGTCCTCGACACGCTCGGGACGGCCGTGGCGCTCGAGATAATCAGGGCTGCCGACGACCACGAACGAGAACGGCGGAGTCAGCCGCACCGCGACCATGTCGGCGGCGATGAACTGGCCGAGGCGGATGCCGGCATCGAACCCGCCGGTCGCCAGATCAACCATCTGGTCGCTCACGGCGATCTCCAGTTCGATCTCAGGATAGGCTTGGCAGAACGACGCGAGCACCGGCTCCAACATCAATGGCACGATGGCGCGGGGCACAGACAGACGCAGCAGACCGGTCGGCCGTTGGCCGATATCGCGGGCAGCCTCGCCGGCCGCGACGAGCTCTTCGAATGCAGGGCCGGCACGGTCGAGGAACCGCTGGCCAGGCTCGGTTAAACCGACGCTCCGCGTCGTGCGGACGAACAGCGCCGTACCCAGGCGAGCTTCCAGCGCGCGCACCGCTTGGCTCACAGCGGACGGCGTCACGCCGAGATCGGCGGCAGCACGGCGGAAGTTGCGGCGCCTGGCGACGGCCAGGAACGCCTCGACGCCCTCCAGCGCACCATGTCGGACTGTGTAGTTCTGCTTCATAGGTTGTTGTGATTACACCGGATAGTCGAATTGCGGTAGCGGGCTTAAAGCCGCGTGAATCAACTGTTGAGAGAAGGCCAAATGTCCACGGAAATAGTGTTCCAAACCCATCTTGTTCTCGGCTATGTCGCATGGCTGCTTTGCTTCGGCGCATACGGTTTGCCGTGGCTCAGGTCGATGGACCGGGTCGCAGCGCAACGTGCTATCGCTACGCTGCACAGCTTCCGCTTCTTCGGGCTCGTCTTCATCGTTCCGGGCGTCGTAAGCCCCAATCTGCCCGCCGATTTCGCCGTGTTTGCCGCCTACGGCGATTTCGCGACTGGCGTGCTGGCCATGCTGGCGCTGCTCCCAGTGAGGATACGCCCGCTCTTCTGGCCGTTGGTCGTCGCCTTCAACGTCGTAGGGACGGTCGACCTCATCGTCGACTATTACCACGCCATTCAGATCGGCCTTCCTGCACGCGCGGGGGAACTGGGCGCAACCTACGCGATCCCGATCATCTACGTACCGCTGCTGATGATAACGCACATCGCCGCATTCTATTTTCTGGCGCGTCCTCGGCAAAACGCGACTTAAGCCATCGTAGTCGATCCGCCTGGCCGGCGCGCATTGCCGAACGGCTGGCGTCGCGAATCTCCGGCCGGAGCAGGCCGCGCGCGGCGAGGTCTGGCCGTTCGACCAGTGGTCAGGGCATCCAGGGCCGGCGCGCCGATGTAAAGGTCAAAACTCGATCACTCCCGGCGACCGAGTTCGACCCAGAGCGGCCGTCCGACCCTGCGAGCCCGATGACGCTGGCCAACCCTTAGCAGAAAACGGACTGAAGAATAGCCGCGCTGCAGCAGCAAAGGAGATCGATCGCTTCCCCAATACCACAACCGCTATCGGAGTACCGAATCGGCCGGCTGAGCCGTCGTTATCGGATCGGCATGACGATGCACAATCTTCCACAGACCATCTTCTGGGCGAAAGACGCTCGTCGCGCGTAACGCAAGAGGCGTGACATCGCTCCGACCGCCAACCTTGGACCTGAGCCGCTCCACTTCGACGATGTATGCCAGCTCAGACGTCACACACTTCGCTATGTTCTCGAAGCCGCTAGCGTCGCCGTCCCTGTAGTTCGATGCCGCCTGCTCCATCGTCTCAACGACCTGCTTCCATCCATGAGCGAAAGGGCCAAAGGGATTGCCCAGTGTTACATCGTCTCGTTGGGAAAAGAGCTTCTTCGCTGGCGCGGGGTTTCCTTTCATGAACTCATCCAGAGCCAGGTGGTATTCTTCAACTGCTTGATCGAAGCCACTGGCGTCGAGGGACACGTCATCCTCCCTGTCGTTTTTATTTCTGATCCGGACTGGCGACCACAGGTCTACATTCTGTGCGCCCGCAGCGGTGAAGCATTTTCCCTACGGCGGCGTAGTGCAGGTTGGCTTGGTCATTATAGCACGGCGTGAGACAAGTTTCGCGACAGCGTTATGAGACGGCTCGGTTCAAACACGAGACTTAGTCCTTGGCCGCCTCGGCCGCCTTGGTGTCCAGCAGCCCAAAGCCGAAATCATTGTCCCGCCCCTTGGGGCCGAGATCCTTTGCCGTGGCGGCCAGTGCTTTCTCGACCCAGTCGGCCGAACGGTCGGGCGCGGCATGCAACAGGTTGGCGACCGCGCCGGTCACGATCGCCGCTGCAAAGGACGTCCCGGTCACCACATCCGAGCCGGCGCCGCTTGGCGCCACCATCTCGACGCCGGGAGCGGAGATGAAGACGTAGGCGCCGCGATTGGCCTGCGGCATCAGCCCGTCCTTGGCATCGGTGGCCGTCACCGCGATCACGCCGTCGAAGGCGGCCGGATAACCATAGGGCGCCTTCGGCCCGTTATTGCCGGCGGCGGCGACCAGCACGATGCCGAGCGCGCGCGCATTGCGGCAGGCGATGCCGAGCAGGTCGTTCTTCGGGCCGACGAAGCTCATATTGATGATACGGACATCCTGCTCCGCCGCCCAGTCGAGCGCCGAAAGGATGACGTCCATGGTCGACTTGCCGCCCTCGAAGGCGCGGGCGTGATAGATCCTGGCGCCCGGCGCCATGCCTTTGAACGCGCCGGTGCCGGCGATCAGTCCATCGACCGAAGTACCGTGGTCGCGTGCCTTGATCGGCACGTCGGGCATGGCATCGAACTGCTCGGCGATGACACCGGAGAGCGCGGGATTGCTGTCGTCGATGCCGGTGTCGATGACGCCGACGCGGACATTCTCGCCGCTGGCTTCCTTGGCGTCGAGCGCGATGCGCTCGAACGCATAATTGACGATGCTGGCCGCCTGCTGCAGCGAATAGACGTGGTTGGCCTCACGCCGCAAAGTGCGGCCGTCGGCGGCAAGCTGCGCCAGCACGACGCCGACTGGGCGGCCATCGGGAATGCCGAAGCGCACCAGCGTGTTGCCGAGCAGCCGCGACTGCCGCTGCGAGCGTATTTCGAGGCCGAACGAGGCGGCGATCTGCTGGACCGCGCCGGCATCGCCATTGACCGTGACCAGCACCTCGTCGGGCACGAAATCGCCGATCACGGCGCGCGGCGGCTCGGTTGCGACAAGATCGGTGGGTGCTACGATCGGACCGCCCGGCGCGGCCGCCGGTATTGCCGGCAGGCCCGAAGGCGGAGCGGTCGGCGGGGCCGCGGTATTGCCGGGAGGTATCGGCGCCTCGGTGACTAGGGTAGGATTGGGGAACAAGTCGACGATCAGCGCGGGAAGAAACACGGCACTCACCGTTGAAGCCTTAGCCGGCGTTTTGCCGCCGCTATCCTTCCCGTCGTCGCCGTCCTTGGCGCAGTCGGTGCCGGCGGCACTTGCCCGGTTCAGGCAGTCGATCTCCGCCTGGGTGAGGTTCGGGTCGTTGGTCTGCGCCATCGCGGACGTGGCGAAGATTGTCATCGCCGCCGTCAATCGAATGACCGCCTTAGCCGCCATCAGCCGGTTTCCTTCCCTCCAGGGCAGCTTCGGTGAAAGGCTGGGCGGCAATAAGGCCAAGCAGCTTCTGATAGTCGGCGGCGGTCTTGGCCGGAACGCCGAGGCGGAAGACACCGTCGGCGGTCGGCCCGCCGGCGATCTTCAACTGGTTCTGGTCGAGAAAAGCGACGATATCGGACAGCTTCGCATCCGGTTTGAACTTCACCAGTGCAAACGGCATTTTGGCCAGATCGTCTGCCGATCCGGCAATCTTGAAGTCGCCACCTCTGCTGCCGGTCTGGACAAAGGATTGCGCGACGACCAGGGCCAGCAGCACCGCGGCCGCGGCCCAGGCGACGCCGGTCGGCACCGCCATGAAGCGGCTCCAGGCCTGCGCCAGCCAGGGCGAC
>NZ_AYVY01000005.1 GCF_000503055.1 Mesorhizobium sp. LSHC420B00
GTTTCCGGTGCGCGCGCCGCCGACGCCGTCGTCGTCGCCGAGCCGGAACCCGCTGAATACGTCAAGATTTGCGACGTCTACGGCGCTGGCTACTTCTACATCCCAGGCACCGAAACCTGCCTGCGCATCGGTGGCTATGTCCGCTATGACATCGGCATCGGCGACGTCGGCTCCTTCGACGGTGCGAAGACCACGGACCAGATGGACGGCGGCTCGCAGGATACCTACTACAAGCACGCCCGATTCACGTTGAAGACCTGGACCGGCCAGGAAACCGAGCTCGGCACCTTGAAGACCTACACCGAGACCCGTTTCAACTGGGGTAACCACAACGATTATCTTGATGACAACTTTAACGGCGGTACGAGTGTTTCGCTGAACTTTGCCTGGGTCCAACTCGGTGGTTTGCGCGTCGGCAAAGACGAATCGGCCTTCGACACGTTCATCGGCTACGCCGGCAACGTCATCCAGGATACGCTAGTCCCCTATGGCGGCTTCGACACCAATGTCGTCCAGTACTACTTCGACGCCGGCAACGGCTTCTCGGCCGTGGCTTCGTTGGAAACCGGTTCGGGCAGTGCCGATGCGGATCCTGGCATTTTCCAAGACAGCAACAGCGGCAATGATTCGATCGACAGCTATGTTCCGTATGTGGTCGGCGGTATTAAATACACGCAGGGTTGGGGCTCGATCACCGGTGTTGCCGCCTATGACAGCACTTGGGAAGAGTGGGCCGGCAAGGTTCGCGTCGACGTTACGCCGATACAGAACCTGACACTGTTCGTCATGGCCGGTTACGGTTCGGACGACAACATCGACCGCAACTTCTATAAGCAGTGGGGCGGCAACTGGGCAGTTTGGGGTGGTGGCACCTACACCATCAACGAGAAGACCTCGTTCAACCTCCAAGCATCGGTTGACGACGACAAGAACTACGGCGTCGCCGCGAACATCGCCTACGATATCGTTCCCGGCTTCACGATCACTGCCGAAGTCGATTGGGCTCGCGACGGTCAGTTTGATAAAGCCTACGATCGCAACTGGACCAATGCCGACGACAAGGACAGCGTCGGCGGGATGCTGCGCTTCCAGCGCTCATTCTAACAATCCGAACCTGATTGAGATCGAACCCGGCGGGCCAACCGCCGGGTTTTTCGTATCGGGCGACGCAGCTAACAACTCTCGGTGCATGAATACAGGCTGCCACTGAATACCTATCGCAGGGCTGAGCTGGTCAATTGTAATGCTCGCCGCGCCCGCTTGTCCGAACGTGCAAAAAATGAAGATCTTGGCACGATCTGAAGGGCTGGCCTACAGGATCAACGGATCTCGACAGCAAGTCACCGTCGACCTCGGCCTGCCGAACGCCACCCACTCGTTCAAAGTTCGGCTAGATCTCCCAAGGCGTGAATCAGCGGCTGAATTGTGCTCTCATATTTTTTCCAGCGCTTGACCGATGATGTATAGATCGGCTGCCGCACCTGCCAGCGGCTGGGGGTATTGACCGACCTGTCCTTCTCGAAAAAGCGCAGGCAGGAATCGTCCCAAGGCAAGCCGAGATGATCGATGAGACGGCGCGACTGCGCCTCCTGATCCGCAATCAGCGTCTCGTAGCGGCTTTCGAAAATACGTCCGGGAAAGACCTTATTCCAATGCCGCATCAAGCGATCATATTCACGGTAGTATAGGCCGAGTGTCTCAAGGTCGGCGTTGTAGCCGTGGTCCTTGGTGAAATGCAAGACGAAGCAGGACACGCAATTGTCGATGGCATCGCGCCGGCAATGAATGATGCGCGCGTGGGGAAAAAGAATTCCAATCACTCCGATAAACTCGAAATTGTGCGGCATCTTGTCGACTATGCGGAGCGCGGCAGGCGCGTGCTGGCGCAGATAAGACAGGTATTCTTCGGCCAGCGCCCTCGACTGATCCCTCGTCATCGACATGATCGAACTGCGCAGGTCCTCATCCGATTGTGTTCTAAAGCCCATCGAGTTCGCGATTCGGCGCAGCTTCGTAAGCTCCCCGGCGCCATGGACGTCCGGATGGCTCGCGCAGATCTGCTCGGTCAGCGTCGTCCCCGACCGGGGCATGCCCAGCACAAACACAGGCACTTCGGATGGACTGCCGTGGCCAGCCTTGGCTTCCAATAGTGACGGGCTGAATATCTCGATCATGGAATCGACACTTCGGCGGTAGTACTCCAGGTCGAAATCGTGACCAGCGGCCTTTTTTGCCTTCTGGAAGTGATCCATCGCCTCATCGTAGCGCTCGAGATCGTTCAGCACTTTGCCTGCAGCGTGATGGAGCTGGGATGCAGCAACCGGTTCGAGCCTGGGATTGGAGAGTTCGCGCAGGATAGAGTCGAGCTCGGCAGGTTTTTCGGTGAACTTTTGCGTGTCGACCAGGTAGTTGTAGGCTGCCCCAACATCGACGCGACGTTCTATTGCCTGATTGAGATAGGCTCTGGCTTCGTCCATGCGACCGAGGCTGGCGAGCGCACCAGCCAGACCAATTCGGACCATGGGATGGTCGCCGTTGATCTTCAGTGCCTTCTCGTAAAGGGGCAAAGCCATCTCGGCCTTGTCGAAGTTGACGTAGGCACGCGCCAGTCCGCAAAGCGCTTCCACCAGATCGGGCTTCAATTCGCAGGCGCGCTGCAGGTGCCTGATCGCAAGCAAGCTGTCGCCAAGCTTCAGACCGGCCTCTCCCAGGCTAAGGTGGAAATACGGATTTTGAGGCGTCTGGCTTACTGCTCGTGCAAAATATTTGAGAGCCAACTCATCGTCGATACCGAGCCCCAGCGTGCCGAGGATGTACAGCGAAAGCGGGTGGTTTGGCGTGCGGGCGAGAACGCGATGGCATAACTCCTCGGCCTCTGGAAGCCGCTTGGCTTGCTGGAGTTCGAGCGCCTGTCGCAACAGCATGTCGTCAGCTTGCGCGCGCGACGGCGGTTTCGCTTTCGGCGGCTGCACTTTCGGCGCCGGGCGGGACTTTATGTGTTTGGACCAAGCGGGCGGCAGTCGGTTGCTCATCATGTCTCGCTAGCAAAATGATCTGGGAGAATCCAGCCTGACGTGCCCGCCCGCCGCAGAACTTGGCAGCCAGGCCGGCAGCTTAGTCTAGCAACCGGTGCCCCGCCGCAATTGCAGCCCCAGCCCACAAACCTGGCGATTCAGATCTCGTGGCCCACACAAATGCAAATTGCCGACTGCAATTCCCGAGTCAAATCTCGGCGAGATCACCGAGCGACTGGATCAGCGGCTGGATTGCGCTCTCATAGTTTTTCCAGCGCTTGACAGATGAACTGTAGATCGGTTGCCGAACCTGCCAGCGACTGGCCGTGTTGACCGATCCCTCCTTGTCGAAGAAGCGCAGGCAGGTATCGTCCCAGGGCAATCCAAGATGATCGATCAGACGGCGCGATTGTGCCTCCTGATCCGCAACCAGCGTCTCGTAGCGACTTTCGAAGATGCGTCCGGGAAAAACCTTGTCCCAATGTCGCATCAGGCGATCATATTCACGGTAGTACAGCCCGAGTGTCTGCAGGTCGGCGATGTAGCTGTGTCCCTTGGAGAAATTCTGGAAAAAACACGAGAGGCAATTGTCGATGGCATCGCGACGACAGTGAATAATCCGCACATTGGGGAAGAGAAGCCCTATGAGACCGATCAGTTCGAAATTCCGGGGCATCTTGTCGACGATGCGAAGCGCGGTCGGCGCACGCTCACGAAGATAGGACAGGTGCTCCTCGGCCAGCATTTTGGATAGGTCGGGGGTGATCGGAACGATCGATTGGTCCAAGGTCCGTGCCGAAACCTTCGTGAGGCCGATAGCATTTGCGGCTCGCCTTATCTTTTTCAGCTCTCCGGCGCCATGAACATTCGGGTGGCTCGCGCAAATCTGCTCGGTCAGGGTGGTGCCCGATCGGGGCATGCCCAATACAAACACGGGCACTTCCGACGGGCTTCCATAACCCGCCTTGGCGGCCAACATGTCCGGGTTGAAGAACTCAATCGTGGAGTCGATCCAGCGGCGATAGGTCTCCAGATCGAACTTATAGCCGGCGGCCCGCTTGCCTTTCTTGAAATGATCTATCGCGTCTTCGTAGCGCCCAAGGTCGTTCAGCACTTTGCCGGCAGCGTGATGAAGTGTCGTCACACTGTCCGGGTCAAGCTTTGGCTCACCAAGCTCGCGCAGGATGGACCTAAGTTCGGCCGGCTCCTCGGTGAACTTGCGCGTACGCACAAGCTCATTATAGGCGGCGGGCATAGCGATGCGACGTTCGATCGCCTCCTTCAGATAGATTTTGGCTTCATCCATGCGACCAAGACCGGTGAGTGCGCTGGCAAGCCCCGTCCGAACGCGGGGATGATCGCGGTTGATCTTGAGCGCTCTCTCGTAAACCGGCACAGCCATGTCAGCCTTGTCGAATTCGACGTAGGCGCGCCCCAATGCGCAAAGCGCCTCCACCAAATCGGGCTTCAACTCCAGAGCGTGCTGGATGTGCGTGATTGCGGGCGAATATTCGCTTACCCTCAGATAAGCTTCACCCAGACTAAGGTGATAATAGGGGTTTCGGGGCTCCACGCCGACGGCTCGCGCCAAATATCGCAGGGCCATTTCATCGTCGAGCCCGATGAATAGCGTGCCCATGATATACAAAGCCAAGGGATGGTTGGGCGTGCGCTCCAGCACGCGACGGCACAGTTCCCGAGCCTCGGCCAACCGCTTGGCCTGCTGCAAGCCATACGCCTGTTTCAGCAGCGCATCGTCGGCCTGCACGCGCGTCAATGGTTTCGCCTTCGGCGGTTCCACTTTCGGCGCCGGGTGGGACTTTATATGCTTGGACCAGGCGGGCGGCAGTCGGTTCCTCATCATGTCTCGCTAGCAAAATGATCCGCGAGAATCCAGCCTGACCGTCGCCGCCGTTCGTGGAACTTGCGCAGGCCCAGCCGGCAGGCTAGCAAAGAAGGCCCTTTTTGAACGAGCCTTTGCCATGCGCCCTCCCCTTACGCCGCTCATCGACGCGCTTCCCTCTACGGTGCCGTTTGTCGGCCCTGAGGCGCAGGAGCGTGATCGCGGCCGCGGCTTTCGCGCCCGCATCGGCGCCAATGAGAGCAGCTTTGGCCCCTCGCCGCGGGTCGTTGCCCGCATGGCCGAGATTGCCGGCGACATGTGGATGTATTGCGACCCCGACAATCACGATTTGAAGGTAGCCGTGGCCCGACATCTCGGTGTCGGCGCCGAAAACGTCGTCGTCGGCGAAGGCATAGACGGGCTGCTCAGCCTGGTGGCGCGCATGTATGTGGCGCCCGGCGACGCGGTGGTGACCTCGCTCGGCGCCTACCCGACCTTCAACTTTCACGTCGCCGGCGTCGGCGGCCGGCTGGTCGCAGTGCCCTACGAGAACGACCGAGAAAACCTCGACGGCCTGCTGGCGGCAGTGGCCAGGGACAAGGCGCCGCTGGTCTATCTGTCCAACCCGGACAATCCGATGGGCAGTTGGTGGGAAGCGGCCGAGCTCAGCCGCTTCCTCGAGGCCTTGCCGGAGACCACAATGCTGGTGCTCGACGAGGCGTATGGCGAATTAGGGCCAGCCTCAGCGATGCCGCCGATCGATGTGGCGCGGCCGAACGTCATCCGCATGCGCACCTTCTCCAAGGCCTATGGGCTAGCCGGCATACGCTGCGGCTACGCGGTGGCCGAAGCCCAGGTGATTCGCGACTTTGAGAAGATACGCAACCATTACGGCGTCAGCCGCATGGCGCAGATCGCCGGCGTCGAGGCGCTTGCCGATCAGGCATGGCTGGAGAGCGTGGTGGCGCGGGTCGCCGCCGGCCGCCGGCGCATCGCCGGAATAGCCGAGGCGAACGGGCTGAAGCCGCTGGCTTCGGCGACCAATTTCGTCACCATCGAGTGCGGCCGCGACGGCGCTTTCGCGCTGAAGGTGCTGCAGGCGCTGTTGTCGCGCGACGTGTTCATCCGCAAGCCGATGGTGCCAGTGCTCGATCGCTGCATCCGGGTCAGCGTCGGCCTCGATCACGAGCTCGACATTTTTGCCGAGGAACTGCCGGGCGCACTGGCCGCAGCGCGGGGGAATTGAGGCGCCAAAAGGGGCGACGGAGCACCACGACCTCCAGTACCGCCGCTACTTCTCCCCACCACCAAGCAGGCGCGTGACCCGTTTCAAGGCGTCCGATAATTCGGCAGCCGCGTCATCGGCGAGGCTGGCCGTCAGCCGGGCGAGATCGCGATCCGTCGCAGCCTGAAGCCTGGCGAGTTCCGCACTTCCGCGAGCGGTTAGCGACAGGATGCGTCTGCGCCGATCGGCTGGGTCAGTGCGTATCTCGGTCAGGCCAGCGGCGGCGAATCTCCTCAGTATGCGTGTGACATAGGCCGGATCGAGCCGGAGTTCGGCGGCGATTTCGGAGGCTGCCGGTCCGAGACCGAGGTGGAACGCCCGTGCCAGAAACCCAGCCTCACCGCCGCTATTGGCGGCAGCGCGGAATCGGTCGCCCAATTCGAACAGCAGCCGCGCCTCGCCCAGCGTATAGGCGCTGTGCGTCAAGGTCAGGTCGAGCAGCCCGATCAGGCGCGTGTAGAAGCGATTGAAGCAACGTATCTCCGCGACAAGGGCATTCCGATCGGCCGGCATGTCGACCTCCTTCGGGGGAAGACCGCTCCCGTCGAACTATGATCGCCTATTATTTGACTTACTCAATCATTTGATGGAGCACGCCGCCTGTCTCGCAATGCGAAGCTGGCGAACCGCGACCGGGAGAGACCTTCGATCCACGCTGCGCGGTTGAATTTGCATGGCGATGCGCCAGACTCGACTCAAAGGATGGAGAGCGCGATGAACGACCGGACGGTGCAGGTACGCATATATGGCAAGGTGCAAGGCGTCAGCTATCGGGTCTGGGCGCGGCGCGAGGCGTCTGGACTTGGCCTTGCCGGTTGGGTGCGCAACGAAATTGACGGCTCGGTGACAGCCTTGATTGCAGGGGCCGATGCGGCGGTCTCGACAATGATCGAACGGCTTCGGCAAGGGCCGCCAGGGGCAGCGGTTTCGAAAGTTGACGTCGAGGAGATCGAGGCACGCGACATGTCCGCGGGTTTCAGGATTGTTGCCTAGAAAGGCATGATCCTGCTCATTCGCTTCCATCGCACAAAATCTCCAGGGTGCAGATAGAGCAAACCTGAAGCCATTGCCTTACCCGAACACACTCCTTGAATTAATTGAACGTTTGTTTTATTGTTCTGAAAAGGCGGCTTGTCATGGCGCGTACGACCGGTTCCGACGGAGAGAAGACCGAAGCTGCGGTCCGCGAGGCGGCGGTCAGCCTGATTGCGCGTCTCGGCTACGAGGCGATGTCGATGCGCCAGCTGGCGGCCGAGGTCGGCGTCCAGGCAGCGGCGCTTTACCGCTATTTCCCGACCAAGCAGGACCTTCTGTTCACGCTGATGCGCGAGCATATGGAAGGCCTGATCGAGGCGTGGCGCACAACACGCCCTGTCGGCGCCGATCCGGCAGCGCGGCTCGCCGCCTATGTCGAAAACCACATCGCTTTCCACGTCGAACGCCGCCATTCCACCCATGTCTCGAACATGGAGCTGCGCAGCCTGTCGCACGAAAGACTCACGCAGATCCTGCGCATGCGCACCGCTTACGAGAAGGAGCTGCGCGCCATTCTGCGCGACGGCGTCGAAGCGGGCTTGTTCAGCGTCGAGGACACCGGGCTCACCGCCATGGCGCTGATCCAGATGATGACCGGCGTCATCGTGTGGTTCCGGCCGGGCGAACGGCTGTCGATCGCCGAAGTCACCGCTACATATCTAGCAATGACAATGCGCCTTGCTGGAGCAAAGAGCGATGGCGCGAGGACGAGCCACGGCACCGTGCGTCCATTCGAGCGCGCAAAGGACGCTGTAGCACTTTGATTTCGCGCATGATCCCGATTTCGGGGTCGTGCGCCGGGAGGAACGGCATGTACACGCAGACGCTCAACTTCGGGCTTGACGAAGACATCGAGGCGCTGCGCGATCTGGTGCGGCGCTTCGCCCAGGAGAAAATCGCGCCGATAGCCGCCGAGATCGACCGCTCGAACGAATTCCCGGCACATCTGTGGGCGGAGCTCGGCGGGCTCGGCCTGCTCGGCATCACCGCCGATCCCGATTTCGGCGGCAGCGGCATGGGCTACCTCGCCCATGTCGTGGCGATGGAGGAGATTTCGCGCGCCTCGGCCTCGGTCGGCCTCTCTTACGGCGCCCATTCCAACCTCTGCGTCAATCAGATCAACCGCTGGGCGACGCAGGCGCAGAAAGAAAAATATCTGCCTTCGCTCTGCAGCGGCGAAAAGGTCGGGGCACTGGCGATGTCGGAATCGGGTGCCGGCTCAGATGTCGTGTCGCTGCGCCTGCGCGCCGAAAAGCGCAATGATCGCTACGTGCTCAACGGCACCAAAATGTGGATCACCAACGGGCCGGATGCCGAGACGCTGGTCGTCTACGCCAAGACCGATCCGGAACTCCATTCGCGCGGCATCACCGCTTTCATCGTCGAAAAGGCTTTTGCCGGTTTTTCCGTTGCGCAAAAGCTCGACAAGCTCGGCATGCGCGGCTCGAACACCGGCGAGCTGGTGTTCGAGGATGTCGAAGTGCCGTTCGACAATGTGCTGCACGAGGAAGGGCGCGGCGTCGAGGTGCTGATGTCGGGCCTCGACTACGAACGCGCCGTGCTGGCCGGCGGCCCGATCGGGCTGATGGCTGCGTGCCTCGACGTGGCGATACCTTACGTGCACGAACGCAAGCAGTTCGGCCAGCCGATCGGCGAATTCCAGCTGGTGCAAGGCAAGCTCGCCGACATGTATGCGACGATGAATGCGGCGCGTGCTTACGTCTATGCCGTAGCCGCCGCCTGCGATCGCGGTGAGACGACGCGCAAGGACGCCGCCGGGTGCGTGCTGTTCGCCGCCGAAAAGGCGACGCTGATGGCGCTCGACGCCATCCAGCTTTTGGGCGGCAACGGCTACATCAACGATTACCCTACCGGCCGGCTGCTGCGCGACGCCAAGCTCTACGAGATCGGCGCCGGCACCAGCGAAATCCGTCGCTGGCTGATCGGGCGGGAAATCATGGCGGAGGGCGCCTAATGGCATTCTTTTGAGATTTGCCAGAAGCCGCACGATATGGCATACTTCTGGACATATGCCATAAATACAAGCGAGACGGACCATGGCGGGCAGAACGGGAAAGTCCGGATTTGATGAAGATCCGCAAGCACAGTTCGATGCTGGCGCTCGCAAAACGCGGCTTCGGGTTCCGGCGAAACGCGAGCGCGTCAAGCTTGGCGAGGGCGGGCGCTTCGTCATCCCTGCTGCGATGCGCGAGGAGATGGGCGTGAAGCCTGGCGAGGACATGATCCTTCATGTCGAAAACGGCGAGTTGCGGGTAAGATCGTGGCTGCAGAATCTGCGACGCGTTCAGGCCGAATTGTCGGCGCTGAAACAGCCCGGTGAAAGCGTCGTCGACGAATTTCTGAAGGAGCGGCGGGAAGAGCAGCGTCGAAGCGACAAGCGTCTCGACCGGCTTCACGCCGAAGGGACGACAGGAAAGCGGGTGAAATGAAGCCCTACGTCATGGACAGTTCGGCGGCGCTCGCAATCCTGCTCAACGAGCAAGGCACCGAGAATGCTTTGGGGTTCGCGCCGGATGCACAATGCAGTTCAGTCAATGCGGCCGAGATCATTGCCAAGCTGATCGACAAGGGACGCAGCTTGGAACAGGCTGCCGACGACCTCGGAAGTCTCGGCATGCCGATCGCCGTTTTCGACCAAGCGATGGGCATCGCCGCCGGCCAGCTTCGCCAACTGACGCGGCATCGCGGCTTGTCGCTGGGCGATCGGGCCTGCCTGGCGCTGGCGATTCGCGAGAACGCCATTGCCGTCACCGCCGATCGCGACTGGGGCGACCTGGATGTCGGCTGCAAGATCGAGCTGATCCGGTAGCGCCATGGCCCCCCTCACCTCGCAGATCTCGCCCGTCTCCGATATTTTCCGCGCCAATGCCGAGCGCATGCGGGCGCTGGTCGCCGATATTGCGGAAAAGGCTGCTACGGTCGAACACGGCGGCTCGGAGGAAGCGCGTGAGCGGCATGTTTCGCGCGGCAAGCTCCTGCCGCGGCAACGTCTTGCCCAATTGCTCGATACCGGCTCGCCCTTCCTCGAGATCGGCCAGTTCGCGGCGTGGTCGATGTATGGCGAGGACATCTCCTCGGCCGGCCTCATCGCCGGCGTCGGCCGCGTCGAAGGCACCGAAGTCATGGTCGTCGTCAATGACGCCACGGTGAAGGGCGGCACCTATTATCCACTGACGGTGAAGAAGCATCTGCGTGCACAGGAGATCGCATTGCAGAACAATCTGCCTTGCGTCTATCTGGTCGACAGCGGCGGCGCCAATCTGCCCAATCAGGACGAGGTGTTTCCCGACCGCGATCATTTCGGCCGCATCTTCTACAACCAGGCCAACATGTCGGCCGCCGGCATTCCGCAGATCGCCTGCGTCATGGGTTCATGCACGGCCGGCGGCGCCTATGTGCCTGCGATGTCGGACGAGACAATCATGGTGCGCAACCAGGCGACCATCTTTCTCGGCGGGCCGCCGCTGGTGAAAGCGGCCACCGGCGAGGACGTCACCGCCGAGGACCTCGGTGGTGCCGACGTGCACACAAGGCTTTCCGGCGTTGCCGATCACTATGCGCTCGACGACGAGCATGCGCTGGCAATATGCCGGCGTATCGTCAAAAACCTGAATCGGAACAAGACTGTAAGCCTGGCCCTGAAGAAATCGATCCCACCGCTTCACGATCCACATGAACTCTACGGCATCGTACCGACGGATCTGCGCCAGCCTTACGACGTGCGCGAGGTGATCGCCCGCATCGTCGACGGCTCCGAGTTCGATGAGTTCAAGCAGAATTACGGCACCACGCTGGTCACCGGTTTTGCCCATCTCAACGGCATGCCGGTCGGCATCGTCGCCAACAATGGCGTGCTGTTTTCGGAAAGCGCGCTGAAGGGCGCGCACTTCATCGAACTGTGCTGCCAGCGCAAGATCCCGCTGGTCTTCCTGCAAAACATCACCGGTTTCATGGTCGGGCGAAAATACGAGGCCGGCGGCATCGCCAAGGATGGCGCCAAGCTGGTCATGGCGGTCGCAACGGCCAAGGTGCCGAAGGTGACCGTGATCATCGGCGGCTCGTTCGGCGCCGGCAATTACGGTATGTGCGGACGCGCCTATTCGCCACGCTTCCTGTGGATGTGGCCGAATGCCCGCATCTCGGTGATGGGCGGCGAACAGGCAGCAACGGTGCTGGCCGTGGTCAAGCGCGAAGGCATCGAGCGCAAGGGTGGCGAGTGGAGCGCCGAAGAGGAAGCAAAATTCAAGAAGCCGATCCTGATGAAGTACGAGCATGAAGGTCACCCGTTCTATTCGTCGGCAAGGCTCTGGGACGACGGCATCATCGATCCGGCGAAGACCCGCGAGGTGCTGGCGCTAAGCCTGTCGGCCGCGCTGAACGCCGGGATCGAGGAGACCCGGTTCGGCGTGTTCAGGATGTGAGATGAGCGAAATCGACCAGAGGATTCGCGTTCACACCGGCGACATCACGAAGCTGGCGGTCGATGCAATCGTCAACGCCGCCAACACCTCGCTTCTCGGCGGCGGCGGCGTGGACGGCGCCATCCACCGGGCGGCCGGCCCCGAGCTTGAGTTCGAATGCCGGATGCTGAATGGCTGCAAGGTTGGCGAGGCAAAACTCACCAAGGGCTACAGGCTGCCGGCACACTACATCATCCACACGGTCGGACCGGTCTGGCAAGGCGGCAGCAAAGGAGAGGCCGAGCTGCTCGCCTCCTGCTATCGCCGGTCACTCGAAATCGCCGCCGCAAAGGACTGCCGGACGGTGGCGTTTCCAGCGATCTCGACCGGTGTCTACCGCTATCCTAAGGATCAGGCGACGCAAATTGCTGTCGGTGCCGTGAGTGCCTTCATCGGCCAGAACATCGTTCCGGAAACCGTCATTTTCTGCTGCTTCGACGAGCCGACGGCCGAACTGTATCAGCGGGTCGTTGCTGCACTCGGCAGGGTGTGACCCTGCGCGGGCGACGAACCCGTCCACACCTCCAGACCATTTTTTTGCTTCTTCATCTGGCCAGCCGAAAGAATTACGGCTATTGGTCATCGCAAATACCAATGGGGATTGGGCGAAGATGAAACGGCGGCTTTTCAAGGAAACAACTGCGTCTATACTTGCGGGGTTGCTTATATTAGCGACGCCTGGCGTCAGTGCAGCGGCGTCGCTGGCTGGGAAAGTCGGCGACAAGCGTTCCTTCGTGTATCTCCCTCAGCAAGGCTCGGAAGGCAATTGCAGGCAGGCCTACAACGCCTATGTGGCTGCGGCCGGTCATTCCGCCTACGCATCGACCATCACCGGAGCAAGGGTCCTGTATTTCGTCTGCGGCGTGCACATTAACGCACCGTCCCAGAAGGCTGCCGAAGCGCTCGCGCTTAAGTCATGCGAATCCGGTCGCAAGAAGTTCAAAGTGGACATGGTCGGCGGCTGCGGCGTAGTCGCTTCCAAGTAGCTTTCGGCATCAAAGGGCCAGATAGCAATGGGGGATAGGGCGAAGATGAGACTTCAGCTTTTTCAGAAAACAACTGTATCCATATTTGCAGGGTTGCTCGTGTTGGGGGCGCCCGGTATCGGAGCAGCGGAGTCGCTGGCGGGAAGCAAGGGCGACAGCCGCTATCCCGTCTATTTCGCACCTGGCTCGACGGGAGGCTGTCAGAAGGCATACAGGGCCTATGTGGCGACCGGCAGCCATTCCGCTTATGCGTCGACTCCATTCAATTGGGCGACCGAGTTCATGATTTGCGCGCGTGCAAATGCAACGTCGCAAAAGGCTGCAGAGGCGCAGGCGCTGAAATCCTGCCAGTCAGCCAAGAGGAGCTACAAGGTCACAACCGCGGGAGCTTGCAGCATCGCTGCCTCCAAGTAGGAGATGCTGTTGGCGTTCGCTCTTCCAGGGGGAAAAATGACACCGAGACACGTCAAAAGTACAATCGCTTCGATACTTGCCGGCTTTCTTGTATTCACGGCACCTGGCATAGGAACGGCGGAATCGCTGGCGGGAAGCAAGGGCGAGACCCGTTTCTACCCCTATTTGCCGAAGAATCCGAAGGATCCATGCACCATGGCTTACAAGGCCTATGTAGCGGCCGGTGGCCATTCGGCCTATGCAAGCACTCCGTATTCCCGGGTGCGTTCGCTGTACATCATATGCGGCTCGCGCTTGAATGCACCATCACAGCAAGCTGCCGAAGAGTTGGCGTTAAAATCCTGTCAGGCCACCCGCAACAGTTATAAGGTTACGACAGGCGGAGGCTGCGAAATAGCCGCCTCCAAATAGCTGAATATCTGCCAGTCTTGGGTTTTTCAAATGGGTTGGGCAATGAAATCTTTATCCATCAGGCGAGCAACCATATTGGTACTTGCACTGTTCGTGGCCTCTGCACCGAATATTGGCGCCGCCGAATCGCTAGCTGGAAGCAAGGGCGACGTCCGTTTCTACCCGTATTTGCCGGCAACCGCGGATCGGCCGTGTACCAAGGCATATAAGGCGTATGTGGCGGCCAGCGGCCATTCAGCCTATGCGACCACTCCGTATTCCAGAGTGCGTTCGTTGTACATCATGTGCGGCTCGCGCTTGAATGCGCCCTCGCAAAAGGCTGCCGAGGATATGGCTATGAAATCCTGCCAGGCCACCCGCAGCCATTACAAGGTCACGACCGGTGGAGCTTGCGAAATCGCGGCCTCCAAGTAGGCAGGCCTCGCTTGCCTATCCTTTGACGGCCAGATTACAAAGCGGGGTATTGCCGCAGCTCGCGTGAAGAGAATTCGCGCCGTTGGCGGCGAGCTCTGCCTGTGGAGGCCCGATGTTCGCCAAGATCCTGATCGCCAACCGTGGCGAGATCGCCTGCCGGGTGGTCCGCACGGCACGCAGGATGGGTGTGCGCAGCGTCGCCGTCTATTCTGACGCCGACGCTCGCGCCTTGCATGTCGAGACGGCGGACGAGGCGGTGCATATCGGTCCCTCGCCTGCCGGCGAAAGCTATCTGCGGGGTAACAAGATCATCGCGGCGGCCTTGGCCACGGGTGCCGAGGCCATTCATCCGGGCTACGGCTTTCTCTCGGAAAATCCCGACTTCGTCGACCAGGTGGTCGCGGCGGGGCTGATCTTCATCGGGCCGTCGGCGGCCTCGATCCGCGCCATGGGATTGAAGGACGCGGCTAAGCGGCTGATGGAAAAGGCCGGCGTGCCGGTGGTGCCGGGCTATCATGGCGAGGCGCAGGAGATCGTGTTGCTCGCCTCCAAGGCGCGCGAGATCGGCTACCCCGTATTGATCAAGGCGCGCGCCGGTGGCGGCGGCAAGGGCATGCGGCGCGTCGAGCATCCCGATGATTTTTCGGAAGCACTGTCTGGCGCGCGGCGCGAGGCGAAGGCCGCCTTCGGTGACGACCGCGTTTTGGTGGAAAAATATGTCGACAAGCCGCGCCACATCGAAGTGCAGATATTCGGCGACAGTTTCGGCAATGTCGTGCACCTCTACGAGCGCGACTGCTCGGCGCAACGCCGCCACCAGAAGGTGATCGAGGAGGCGCCTGCCCCCGGCATGACGCCGGCGTTGCGCAAGGCGATGACCGAGGCGGCGGTGAAGGCCGCCAAGGCAATCCACTATTCCGGCGCCGGCACCATCGAGTTCATCGTCGATGCCTCGCAAGGTCTGAAGGCCGACCGTTTCTGGTTCATGGAAATGAACACCCGCCTGCAGGTCGAGCACCCGGTCACCGAAATGGTCACCGGCATCGACCTGGTCGAGTGGCAGTTGCGGGTGGCCTCCGGCGAAAAACTGCCGAAGACGCAGAGCGAGGTCGCGCTCTCCGGCCACGCCTTCGAGGCGCGCATCTATGCCGAGGACGCAGCAAGAGGGTTTTTGCCGGCGACCGGCACCTTGCACCATTTAAAATTTCCGCAACCGGCGCCCGAAGGTGCGAGCATGCGCATCGAAACCGGTGTGCGCGCCGGCGATGCGATCTCGCCGTTTTACGATCCGATGATCGCCAAGCTGGTCATCCATGGCAAGGACAGGCGGACGGCGCTCACGGCACTCGGCGCGGCGCTGTCGCAGACCGAAATCGCCGGCTCGACGGTCAACACCGCCTTTCTTGCCGCGCTGGCCGCTGATGCGGATTTTGCGGCGGGCGATGTCGATACCGACCTGATCGCCAGGCATCAGCAGGCGCTGACGGCGGTTCCGCCGCCGAGCGGTGAGACGATTGCCGCTGCGGCACTTGCCGCGTCTGGTGCGGGCGACTTGCCGTCCTCCGACGATCCCTGGTCGTCACTGGCCGGCTATGCGCATTTCCACGCGGTGGCGCGGCGCACGCTGCTGAGATTTGGCGAGCAGGGGATCGTCGCGCGCGTATCGGTGCGGCCGGACGGGCGGTTCGAGGTGGCGCTGGATGCCCCCTATGACAGCGCCAATTCGCATGATCTCCGCGCCGCGCCTCGCCTCGCCCGCTGGCCGGGCCACGTCACGGTCTTCGAAGGCGCCATCGGCTACGGTTTTGCCGTGCCGGATCCGCTGGCGCGGGCCGACGAAGCCGCAGCCGCTTCCGGCAGCCTGCGCGCGCCAATGCCGGGACTGGTCAAATTGGTTCGTGCTGGCAAAGGCGAGGCCGTGATCAAGGGGCAGCCGCTGCTGATCCTGGAGGCGATGAAGATGGAGCACACCATTGCCGCCCCCCATGACGGGGTAATCGCCGAAATCGCTGCCGAAGGCGCGCAGGTCACCGACGGAACCGTGCTGGTTCGCTTTGCCGAGGAACCACAGCTGACTGCTGTTTCCCTATCCACGAAGTGACCTCGAACGCGTCACAAAGGCATCGCCAAGAACAACATGGCCGGGTTTGACCCCGGCCATGTTCGATTACACCAGCGCAGCTTGCGGCGCCGCGGCCATTACGGCTGGATCGGGGCGTATTTGCCGTCGTGCCACTGGTTGATGTCGTAGCTGGCGTTCTTGAGGTCGCCTTTCTCGTCGAAGGTGACCGGACCGACAACCGTGCTGATCGGCTGGCCGTTCTTCAACGCTTCAGCGACCTTGGCCGGGTCGTCGCTGCCGGCGCGCTTGATGCCTTCGGCGAAGGCCTGGATCACCGCATAGGAAAACAGCGTGAAGCCCTCCGGCACGAAGCCGCCGGCCTTGATCTTGGCGATGGCTTCCCTGGCTTCGGGCTTCGCCTGCGGATCCGATGGGAAGACGAACATGGTGCCTTCACCGGCCGGACCGGCAACCTGCCAGAATTCCGGCGAAGCGATCGAGTCCGGCATGATCAGCTGGAACTTGAGGTTCTGCTCCGCCGACTGGCGCAGGATGAGGCCCGCTTCGGGATGATAGCCGCCGAAATAGACGACATCAGCTTTCAGCTCCTTGAGCTTGGTAACAAGCGCGGAGTAGTC
This sequence comes from Mesorhizobium sp. LSHC420B00, assembly GCF_000503055.1. Classification (GTDB taxonomy): domain Bacteria; phylum Pseudomonadota; class Alphaproteobacteria; order Rhizobiales; family Rhizobiaceae; genus Mesorhizobium. The sequence continues at coordinate 16,584 of NZ_AYVY01000005.1, forward strand.
CTTCTCGCCGGCGTTGATGCCCTCGTAGAGGATCTCCTTGAGACCGTTCTGGTTCATCGTTGCCTTGACGGCATCGGCCACACCCTGCCCATAGGCGCTCTTGTCGTGCATGATGACGACGTTCTTGCCGGCATATTTCTTGGCGATCCATGGACCGATGAAAGCGCCCTGCGCATCGTCGCGCGTATAGAGGCGCATGATCGTCGGCCAGCCGGCCTTCGCCGCTGCGTCGGTCAGCACCGGGTTCGAGGAAGCCGGACTCATCATCAGCGCACCGGCTTCGGCGTAGACAGCGGAGGCCGGGATGCTGGAGCCCGAGCAGGCATGGCCATCGATGAACTTGACACCATTGGCGATGATGCGGTTCGCGACCGAAACTGCCTGCTTCGGATCGCACTGGTCATCCTCGATGTCGAGCTTGATCTGGCGGCCGTCGACGCCGCCCGCCGCGTTGATCGCGTCGGTGGCGGCTTGCGCGCCCTGCTTGAACTGGTCGCCGATGGTGGCAAGCTGACCGGTCATCGGTCCGACCACCGAAAAGGTGATGTCGTCGGCGAAGGCGACCGGCGCGGTCATCATCAGGCCAAATATGGCGGCGCTCAAAATACTGAATTTCTTCATGGTGACACAACTCCTCCACTCTCGCGCGACCGTCCCGGCCGCGCCTCTTCCAGAGTGGCGGGAGAATTTCATCCTTCACCGGAGCTGTCTAGGCGCATCGTCGGCACTCGATTGGGCCTGCAACACGCGGTCCCAAAGACAAAGCCGCGCCAGCCTTGTTCCGGCCGGTCGCGGCTTTTGCCATCGAGCTTCCCAACGCATCGGCGCCAGGAACCGCTCGCCTTCCCTGTCTATTGCACAGCTCGCTGCCGTGTTCTTGATCTTGTTAGCCCAGCCGTCTTGCGCGGCCTTGATTTTTCGGGCCTAACCGTCTGCGCGGCTTTGACCCGAAGCGTCCCTGTCGTGAACTCAGTACCCCGTGAAGTCGACGTTGACGAATTCAGTGCATCGTCATCCATTCGCGGGCTTCGCGGAGCGCCTTGGCGATCTCGACCTTCGACATGGCGGCCGACAATTCAGAGCGCAGTTCCGCGGCGCGGGCCGAACCCTTGATCGCGGCGATATTGAACCATTTGTGGGCGGCGACGACATCGGTCTCGCAATCGCGGCCGGTCGCATACATCATGCCCAACTCGAAAAGAATATCGGCCTGGGCAGTTGCCCCCATGGCGCCGAAGCCGGCTTCAAGCATTTCAAAACGTGCCATTTCAAATCCCCTGTTCTGGCTCCCGAGAGGTGTCTCCGTCTGTCCCTCGGTGTCCTTGACTACCTTCGGGGCGGCTCTCTTTCGATGCTTTCGAGAATGCCGCGGAGGCTTGAATCCGTCGTTAAATGGCGTGCTTAATTTGAGGAAAACAAAGCTAAAACAAGAGGTAAACGCGAAAATTCGTTAAGGATACAAAGCCAGCAATCGCGCCGGTTTGCACAAAATTTGAAGAAAACTTGCGAGGCGCGGATCAAGACTCCGCTAACCACGGAACACAAAGACGTGTGCGGCCCGTTTCATTTTTCGCCGGCGCGGCCGTTCGGGAGCGGGCAAAAACCCGCAACCCTTCCGTCGCGGCACCGCTTTTGTTTTTCCGAGAGCTGGACTAGCTTACGTTTGCGTAAGGGGCAGACGGCCGGGGCGGAGCCCGATTGACTTGCCTGAGGGAGGAGAGACATGTTTCGACAAGTGAGCCTGGCCCTCGCGGCCGCAATAACGATGACCGGCGCGGCATGGGCCGATCCGATCGAAGGCAATTGGAAAACGCAAGCCGGATCGACTGCCGCCATTTCGGGTGGCGGCGGGGCATTTTCGATTACGCTCAAATCCGGCAAATTTGCCGGCAAGAACATCGGTTCACTGAAGGTGGCCGGCGACAACAAATATGCCGGCACGATAACCGACCCGGAAACCGACAAGACCTATTCGGGCAAGGCGTCGCTTTCCGGCAGTTCGCTCAAGATGAGCGGCTGCGTGCTCGGCGGGCTGATCTGCAAGAGCCAGACCTGGCACAAGCTCTGATCGTGCCCTTCCTGCCGTGGTGAGCGGGACCAGTCGGCCCCGTTTTCATTTTATCGGTCTCGCAGCCACGGCGTCGCCATCGGTCGCTGCTTTTCAAGGCAGCCCGCCCAGAGATCATCAACCATTTTGAACCCCAGATGAACGCCGGCATCAGAGCCGGTTCAGCCGGGGCAAGGCATTGTCATGCGTGTTGAAGGAGACACCGCGCAATGCTTGCCCGCCGCTTCACCATCGTCTGCCTGCTGATGAGCCTGTTCGGCATGTTGTTCGCTGTCCTTGTCGCCGAAGCCGGCCGTCCGGCCCGCGCCTGGGATGTCGCCATCTCCTGCCGGCTCGGTTGCCCGAACCAGCTTCGCCACTGAACCCGACAGCGAGAATCTAGAAAACCACGCCATGACCCACCTCACCGCCAACTTCCTCAAGACCCTTCGGCTTCTGCCGCGGACGGCGCTCATCCTGATGCTTCTGGCGGCCCCGGTCCTGGCCGTGCCGACGATGCGCGCCGATGCCGGTTCGACCATCGAGGCGCCTGCGCTGAGGAAGTCCGGCGTCGGCTTTGTGCTGCTGGTCAGCCTGCGGCGCGGTTAAATCGCTGGAAAGAAAACGCCAACAGGCGTTCTGAGATCGCCTTACCCCCTCCCAACTGCGCGCCCAACTCTCTATATTGGGTCATGGAAAAGCGAATCTATCCCCAAGCCATTGAATCGGTCGTCACGCCGGAGCCGTTTGGCCGACAGAGCTTCAACGACGCCAGGAAGGCGGTCGCCGCCCTGCAGGTGCTTTACGACCGCAATACCAAGTTCCTGCGCGATTCATTTGCCGCGCTCGCCGCGGGCGGCGACAACAACAAACGCTACCGGGCCTTCTATCCGGAGATCGGCGTCACCACGAGTTCGTTCACCCAGATCGACTCGCGGCAGGCCTATGGCCACATGCCGACGCCGGGGCATTTCTCGACCACCGTCACCCAGCCTGCCCTTTTCGAAAGCTATCTCACCGAACAGCTTCGGCTGATCATGCGCAACCACGGCGTTCCGGTCACGGTTTCGGAATCGACCACTCCCGTCCCGCTGCATTTCGCCTTTCTCGAAGGCACGCATGTCGACGGCACTGCTGCCGAGCGCATTAAACGGCCGATCCGTGACCTGTTCGACGTGCCGGATCTCGACGGCACCGACGACCAGATCGCCAACGGCACGTTCGAAGTGGCATTGGGCGAGGCACGGCCGCTGGCACCGTTCACCGCGCAACGGATCGACTATTCGCTGCATCGGATGTCGCATTACACCGCGACCAGTCCCCAGCATTTCCAGAACTTCGTGCTGTTCACCAATTACCAGTTCTATATCGACGAATTCGTCGCCCGTGCACGCGATTTGATGGCCAATGGCGGTGACGGATACGTCGAGTTCGTCGAGCCGGGCAATATTGTGACCAAAGTCGGGGACAGCGCGCCCGGTGAGGGTGCCGCGCCGCCTCGCCTGCCGCAGATGCCGGCCTATCATCTGAAGAAGCCGAACCATGGCGGCATCACCATGGTCAATATTGGCGTTGGCCCTTCCAACGCCAAGACGATCACCGACCATATCGCGGTGCTCCGGCCGCATGCCTGGGTGATGCTCGGCCATTGCGCCGGTCTGCGCAACACGCAGGCGCTGGGGGATTATGTGCTGGCGCATGCGTATGTACGGGAAGACCATGTCCTCGACGACGACCTTCCGGTCTGGGTGCCGATTCCGCCGTTGGCTGAAATCCAGGTGGCGCTGCAGGAAGCGGTCGCCGAGGTCACCGGGCTTTCCGGCTACGACCTCAAGCGCATCATGCGCACCGGCACCGTCGCCACCATCGACAACCGCAATTGGGAGCTGCGCGACCAGCGCGGGCCGGTGCAGCGGCTGTCGCAGTCGCGGGCGATCGCGCTCGATATGGAATCGGCGACGATCGCCGCCAACGGCTTTCGCTTCCGGGTGCCCTATGGCACGCTGCTTTGCGTCTCCGACAAGCCCCTGCATGGCGAATTGAAGCTGCCTGGCATGGCGACCGAATTCTACAAGCGGCAAGTGGCGCAGCATTTGACCATCGGCATCAGGGCGATGGAGAAGCTGGCCGAAATGCCGATGGAGCGGCTGCATTCGCGCAAGCTCAGGAGCTTTTCGGAAACTGCCTTCCAGTAGCTGCCGATCGCATGTGTCGGTCCACGGCAGGACGTTTCGTCATCTTGATTGAGCCGCATTTCTGCCGATAGACAAAGCGATGGCACGTGTTCGAGACATGACGGTTGCACTGGCGTTCGTCGCAATGCTTGCACTCTCGGTCGCGCTGGTGGCCGGGTTCTTCGGATCGCTGCATCCGGCCTTCGATTCTTTTGCTCATTTCCGCGTTCATTTTGCCTTCTTGATGGCGCTTTGCGCGCTGCCGCTGCTCGCCACCTCGTTTCGCCTGCAGGCCGCCGCCGGATTGCTGTTTGCGGTGGCCGCCTTTGCCACCACGTCGAATGCCTTGCCGCTTTCGCGGCTATGGCAGGTGCAGGCCGCCTACGACGCCAGGCCCGGCGGCGAGGCGGTCTACCGCCTGCTGCAGATAAACCTCAGGTTCAACAATCCAACGCCTGAGAAGGTGCTGTCGCTGATCGGCCGGACCCAGCCTGATGTGATCACCCTCGATGAGGTGTCCGAAATGTGGAAGGCAAAGCTTGGGCTGCTGTCCGGCGCTTATCCCTACCGGATCCTCTGCCCGTATCCCAATGGCGTGTTCGGCGTTGCGCTGCTGTCCAGACGACCGTTTGCCGCGGGCACAGAGCCGCACTGCGACAGCCGCGGCGCGATGGCAATCGCTACGGTCGATTTCGGCGGAACCGACGTCGATGTCGCCGCCATCCACCTCACCTGGCCATGGCCGCACAACCAATCACGGCAGATTGACGGACTGTCGAACGAAATCGTCTCGCTTGGCGAGACGTCGATCCTGGCGGGCGACTGCAACGCAGCGCCATGGAGCGCCGCTGTCCGGCGCGTCGCATCGCTTGGCAAGCTGACTGTAATGCCATCGGTCGGGCCGACCTGGCTCTACAGAAAGCTGCCGGATTTCCTGCGCTTCGCCGGACTGCCGATCGACCAGGTTTTCAGCAAGGGCGCTATCGCCATCCGTTCGGCGTCGACCCTTGGGGACACCGGCTCAGACCATCTGCCGGTGCTGGTGGAATTTTCGCTGCGCTCGGGTGGACAAGAGCCGCTCGACGAGCACCAGACGGCGACCGCATTTGCGGCGCTGCCTGGCGGGGCCCGAAGCTGAAAATCCGCAGTCCAATCTCTACCCTGGCTTATTATTGGCCCACAAAAGCGCGGATGAGGTGCTCGACGGGGCCGCCGTCGCGATGCTCGCGCGCATCGAAGGCCTTCTGCTTTGCTTCATATTCGGCATAGATGGCATTGATCCGGCGCTTTGCCTCGCGACGTGCCTCGAAACAGTGCGGGTCATCACCGACTGTCGACCCTCGAACCGACTTTTCGGTGGCCCGCATCATCTGTCTGGCGATGCGGCCATGGGTCTCTTCATGGGCGCGGACGCCAGCGAAGAACCGCTTCCACCGCTTCTGCAGTGCCGGCGACGTGGCTGAGGCTAGTTTGGGATAGGTATAGAAGAGATTGAGCGTCCCGTTGGCCTGGCGCAGGCGGCAGACGCCGTTTTCCGTATAGGCGTCGAAGGTCCAATCATCGACGCTGTAGCCGGTCTGCGCGATGGCGTGGGTCATGAAGCCGTGCTTCGGCCCACTGCGATCCATGGCCTCGATCAGGGCCGCGCCGGTGGTTCCGGCAATGTTATAAGTTCGTGTCTTGACCAATACTTTAGTGTCGGCCAAGGCTAAAGGGGTGCACAACGCCCCGATCGCCACAGCGCTCGTCAGAACTGCCAGACGCATTTTCCTTCCTCCCTGTCGTCACAGAAAGGAAACACAGGCAGGCGGTCTATTCAACAATCCTATGGTTGCGCTGCTCCTCATCTTGTTTGGTCCGGAGCAAACCTTGTGACTTACATGTTCTGGTAGACCGGGCCCTCGCCGCCCTGTGGCGGCACCCAATTTATGTTCTGGTTCGGGTCCTTGATATCGCAAGTCTTGCAGTGCACACAGTTCTGCGCGTTGATGACGAAGCGCACATCCTTGGCCGCAGGATCGGCGGCGGCATTGCCGTCCTTGTCGACCCATTCGTAGACGCTAGCCGGGCAGTAACGCGTCGAGGGCCCGGCATAGACGTCATGTTCGGAGCGCTTCTGCAGGTCCATGTCGGCGACGAGCAGATGCACCGGCTCGTTTTCCTCGTGGTTGGTGTTGGACAGGAACACCGACGACAGCCGGTCGAAGGTCAGCACCCCGTCCGGCTTCGGATAGGCGATCTTCTGGTGCGCGGCGGCCGGTTCCAGCGTCGCGTAGTCGGCCTTGCCGTGCTTNTCGGCATCGTCACCTCACTCATTGGCATCCCGTTCTTCATCTAGTCGGCCTTGCCGTGCTTCATCGTGCCGAAGGGCGAGAAGCCGAACAGCGTGTTCAGCCACATGTCGAGCCCGCCAAGGCCGACGCCGACAATGGTGCCGAAGCGCGTCCATAGCGGCTTGACGTTGCGCACTTTCTTCAGATCCTTGCCGATGTCGGTGGCGCGCCAGGCGGCCTCGTAGGAGGCCAGCTCGTCATTGGCGCGGCCGGCGGCTATCGCATCACAGACATGCTCGGCGGCCAGCATTCCGGAGAGCACGGCATTGTGCGAGCCCTTGATGCGCGGCACGTTGACGAAGCCGGCCGCGCAGCCGATCAGCGCACCGCCGGGGAAGGACAGTTTCGGCACCGACTGCCAGCCACCTTCGGTGATGGCGCGGGCACCATAGCCCAGCCGCTTGGCGCCCTCGAAGGTGCCGCGGATCGCCGGATGGGTCTTGAAGCGTTGGAACTCGTCAAAGGGCGACAGATAGGGGTTCTTGTAGTTCAGGTGAACGACGAAGCCGACTGCCACCTGATTGTCCTCGAGATGGTAGAGAAAGGAGCCGCCGCCGGTCTTCATATCGAGCGGCCAGCCGAAGGAATGCTGGACAAGGCCCGGCCGGTGGTTTTCCGGTTTGACCTGCCAGAGTTCCTTGAGGCCGATGCCGTATTTTCCGGGCTCACGACCGTCGGAAAGGTGATATTTGGCGATCAGTTGCTTGGCCAGCGAGCCGCGCGCGCCCTCGCCGATCAAGACATATTTGCCCATCAGCGCCATGCCCGGCGCAAAGCCCGGGCCGTGCGTGCCGTCCTTCTCGACGCCCATGTCGCCGGTGACGACGCCGGTGACCGCACCGGCCTCGTTGTAGAGCAGGCCGACCGCGGCAAAGCCCGGATAGATCTCGACGCCCAGCGCCTCGGCCTTTGTCGCCAGCCAGCGGCAGACATTGCCGAGCGAGACGACATAGTTGCCGTGATTGTTCATCAGCGGCGGCATCAGGATATTGGGCAGACGGAACGAACCGGCGGGGCCGAGAACCAAGAAATGGTCGTCGGTGACCGGTGTCCTGAAGGGATGACCCTCCTCTTCGCGCCAACCCGGCAACAGCCGGTCGATGCCGATCGGATCGACGACGGCGCCGGACAGGATGTGCGCGCCGACTTCGCCGCCCTTTTCCAGCACGACAACGGAAAGCTCGGGATTGACCTGCTTGAGACGGATCGCGGCGGCGAGGCCGGCCGGGCCGGCGCCGACGATGACCACGTCGAATTCCATGCTTTCGCGTTCGATATCGCTCATCGACCCCTCACTGGCTCGCTATTCCCGGCATCTTGCTGGCTCACGCGCTGCATAGCGCATCAAATAGCGACGGGAAACCGGCGCGGACGTGACAATACCGATTTCGTCAAAAAGTCGCGTCCTGCCGCACAGATTCGCGGTGGCGAGCACCAATCTTCAATCCTATTCCGTTTGTAGAGATATGTCGCACTGATGTTTTTAATTGTTCGACGGCTTGCTTATCGGCCATACTTCCCGCCATGCGCATATTCGGGCCGGCTGGCTTTTCATCGACGCGCTTTTTTTTCACGCCCGGCCGGATTTGCCGTGCGGCGTTCTTGGCGCTTCTGCCGCTGGCGGCCGTTGATGCCCGCGCCGACCCACGACTGGTCTGGGCGACCGGCGCCTACTCCTTTTCCGACGAGCGCGGCGGCTTCCGCATCACCGGGGCTTCGGGCGTCGGCACGAAGGAGGATCCGCTCGTCATCACCGAAGAGCTGAATTCAGCGACGCCGGTAACGCTAGCCATTCGCACGACCAAGCCGATCCAGCCGTTCGGCAAGGCTGGAGACTTCGCCAATGGGCTGATGTACATGCGCATCGACGTGCTCAACAATAGCGGCCAGGCCTGGGTCGAGTTCCAGTTCGAACTCCAGGAGATCCTCGACCAGCCGAGCGTGTTCGGCGACGGCCTGTCGTTCGACCAGCGCAACAAAACGCCCGAAAATATCTGGTCGAGCAGCTACGCCGATTTCGACCGCAATTTCGAACCGTATGACCGCCTGCTGTTCAAGAACGGCAAGATCGACCCGCTGAAGACCGCCAGCTTCTATTTCCTGATCACCGACTACACGCCGCGCTGGACGTTCTATCTGGTGCAGGATCCGCGCATACCGTCGAGCTGAACTTGCAAATTCAAGCTCCGCGGCCGAATGTGAAACCATGACTGCCGCCCCCCACAATAACCGAGCCGATCTCGCCGAGCTGCTGGCCTTCTACGCCAGCGCTGGCGTCGATGAGGCACTTGAAGAACAGCCGGTAAACAGGTTTGCAGAAGCCAGGCCGCCGGAGCGGGTACCCGCGGCGGCCGCTCTGCCGGCCGGTGAAAATGCGGCGCCGCAACGCTCGACGAGCGTGTCGCGCGCCGAAATGGGCGAGAGACCGAACACGGCACCGGTAGTGCGAACGCCTCCGGCCACCGCAACGGTGCCCGACGAGGCGCAGGCGGCGTTGGCGCGGCAACTGGCGAGGTCGGCGGCAAACCTCGACGAGCTTCGCCAGCACATGGCGGCATTCGACGGCTGCAATCTCAAATTCACGGCCAAGAACCTGGTGTTCGCCGACGGCAATCCGACTGCCGAGGTGATGCTGGTCGGCGAAGCGCCGGGCCGCGACGAGGACATAGAGGGCCTGCCGTTCGTCGGCCGCTCTGGCCGGCTGCTCGACCACATCCTGGCCGCGATCGGTCTTGATCGAAATTCAGTCTACATCGCCAATGTCATTCCCTGGCGGCCACCGGGCAATCGCACGCCGACGCCGCACGAGACCGAGATATGCCGGCCGTTCATCGAACGGCAGATCGAGTTGGTTGCTCCGAAAGTGCTGGTCAATCTCGGCGGCCCGTCGGCAAAGACCCTGCTCAACACCTCCGAAGGCATATTGCGGCTGCGCGGCAACTGGCGCGTCCACACGACCCCATCCGGCGTCGCAATTCCCGCCATGCCGACCCTGCATCCGGCCTATCTCCTGAGGACGCCGGCGCACAAGAAGCTGGCGTGGCGGGATTTCCTCGAAGTGAAGGCGAAGTTGCGGGCGCTGAGTTGAGGTTCGCGCGCCTCTTCCTTCTCTCTGTGGTGGAGAAGGGAAAGACAGTGCCGATGACTTCCCAGGTAATTGAAATCCCTCTCCCACCGGCCTAGTCATCTCGTCATGACAGCAGTCCAGATTTCCGCCGGCAGTCTCATTCGCGAATGGCGTACACGCCGGCGCATGAGCCAGCTCGACCTCGCCATGGAGGCCGAGATCTCGCAGCGGCATCTGAGCTTCGTCGAAAGCGGCCGCGCCGCACCCTCGCGCGATATGGTGCTGCATCTGGCCGAGCAGCTTTCGATCCCGCTCAGGCAGCGCAACCAGCTGCTGCTGGCCGCCGGCTTTGCCCCGAGCTTCAGTGAGCGGCCGCTTGACGATGCCTCGATGGCGCCGGCGATGGCGGCGGTCGAGACCGTGCTCAAGGCGCACGAGCCGTTCCCGGCGCTTGCCGTCGACCGGCACTGGAACCTGGTGTCGGCGAACGCCGCCATAGGCCCGTTCCTCCGCAATGTCGCCGATGCCTCATTGCTGACGCCGCCGGTCAACGTGCTGCGCCTCAGCCTGCATCCCGGCGGCATCGCGCCGCGCATCGTCAACCTTGCGGAATGGCGGACGCATCTTCTGGAGCGGCTGAAGCAGCAGAACGATGCTACCGCCGATCCGGTGCTGGTCGAGCTCGAGCGCGAGCTTCGGGCCTATCCGTCCGGCCTCAAAGGCAGCCGGCCGGCGCCGGTCGAACCGAATGCGATTGTCCATCCGCTCAAGCTTGCCCATGGCGACGCGATGCTGTCGTTCATCAGCACCATCACCGTATTCGGCACGCCGCTCGACGTGACGTTGTCGGAGCTGGCGATCGAATCCTTTTTCCCGGCCGACGAGCAGACGCGGGCGGTGCTGGTGCGGCTGGCGAAAGGGCGGGCCGACGCGGCGAAAGGCTGATCACCCCTGTGGCGCGATCGCCTTGCGCGTGCGGGTGCGTTCGAGGCCGAGCTGGCGCTCACGCCAGATAATGAAAATGCCCGCTGCGACGACGATAATGCCGCCGACCAGCATGTTGATCGTGGCGACGTCGCCAAAGACCAGATAGCCGACCACGACGCCGAGGATCATCGAGGTGTATTCGAACGGTGCCACGACCGAAGCTTCGGCATGGCGATAGGCCGAGGTCATCAGGATCTGGCCGAGCCCGCCGCAAAAACCCGCGGCAATCAGAAGCCCCGCCTGCACTGGCGTCAGCGCCTGCCAGCCGAATGGCAGCGAAAGCAGCGCCATGACGCTCGCCGTCACAGAGAACCACAGCACGATGGTCGCCGTCCGCTCGCTCTGGACGAGGTTGCGCACCAGGAGCATGGCGATGGCCGAGATCGCCGCGGCCATGAGGGCGGCGATGACGCCGAGCACCTCCTGGTCGCCAAGGGCAGCGCCCGAGCCCAGCAGCGTCAGTTCCGGCCACGAGATGATCAGCACCCCGACCAGGCCGACGGCAACCGCGCTCCAGCGATAGATGCGGATGGCTTCGCCGAGGAAGATCGAACTGAACACCGCGACCAGCAGCGGCTGCGCGTAGTTCAGCGTAATCGCCTCGGGCAGCGGCAGCCGCGTCAGCGCGAAGAAGCCGAGCCCCATGGCGCAAACCCCGACAACACCGCGCGCAATGTGGTTGAGCGGGCGCTTTGTCGAAAAGGCGGTGCCGAGTTTCCCCTGGAAGGCGAGGAAGGCGATGATCGGAAAGATGGCAAAGAAGGAGCGGAAAAAGACGATCTGGCCCGCCGGCACCGTGCCTGCCGCCTTGATGCAGGACGACATGCCGACGAAGACCGCCACCGATACGATCTTGAGCACGATCCCGGTTAGCGTGCTGTGGTCGCCGGCAGCAAGCACTGGCAAGTCCCGTTCGGCTGTCACGCCCCTTTTGCTTCCTGGATCGCCGCCAAAATGCGCGCCGGCGTTGCGGGCATGTCGATATGTCTGATGCCGTAGGCGCTATAGAGAGCGTCGGTCACCTCATTGAGCGCGGCACGCGTCGACCCGATCGTACTCGCCTCCCCGGCGCCCTTGAAGGCCTCGCGACGCAGCACCGAGGCGCCCATCCCGAATTTCGGCGTGACGACGGTCATGGAAGCCTCGCGATGATGCTTGGGAAATGATCGCCTGAAATAGACGTCGCTGCAGTTTTGTCGAGGGAGTGTTTCGTGTAAAGAGCGCAGACTTCAATTTATTTGGACCAGCGGACCCGCCCGCCACTCCCGGATCGACAGGAAAAATCAAGGAATGCGCACCGATACCGGCCAGGTCTTCAAGCTCGAAGACTATCGCCCCAGCGATTATCTCATTCCGGAAACCAGCCTGACTTTCCGCCTTTCACCTGAAGCAACGCATGTCACCGCCGTGCTGGCGGTCGAACGCCGCGACGGGATTGCGGCATCAGTGCCGCTGGTGCTCGATGGCGACGGGCTGACGCTCAGCAGCATCGCCATCGACGGCCAGGAAACGAGCCCTGCGGATTTTCTCGCCACGCCCGATCAACTGACAATCGTCAGCCCCCCTGCGGCAAGGCGCTTCCAACTGAGAATCGAAACCGTGCTGGCGCCGGCGCGGAACGAAGCGCTTATGGGCCTCTATCGCTCCAGCGACGTCTATTGCACGCAGTGCGAGGCCGAAGGCTTTCGCCGCATCACTTATTTCCTCGACCGCCCCGACATCCTGTCGGTCTATACGGTGCGCATCGAAGCTCAGCGCCGTGAGGCGCCGCTGCTTTTGTCCAACGGCAACCCGGCCGGCAGCGGCGAACTTGCCGGCGGCAGGCACTATGCGGTCTGGCACGACCCGTTCCCCAAGCCGTCCTATTTGTTTGCGCTGGTGGCGGGCGACCTCGGCAAGATCTCGGACAGTTTCGTTACCCTGTCTGGCCGCAACGTCGAGCTCGGAATCTATGTCGAACCGGGCAAGGAGAGGCTCGCCGGCTACGCCATGGATGCCTTGAAACGCTCGATGAAATGGGACGAGGAGGCGTTCGGCCGCGAATACGACCTCGATGTCTTCAACATCGTCGCCGTATCCGACTTCAATATGGGCGCGATGGAGAACAAGGGTCTCAACATCTTCAACGACAAGTATGTGCTGGCCGACCAGGAAACCGCGACGGACGCCGATTTCGCCAATATCGAAGCCATCATTGCCCATGAGTATTTCCACAATTGGACAGGTAACAGAATCACTTGCCGCGACTGGTTCCAGCTTTGCCTGAAGGAAGGCCTGACCGTTTTCCGCGACCACGAATTCTCCGCCGATCAGCGCTCGCGCGCCGTCAAGCGCATCGCCGAGGTGCGTACGCTGCGCGCCCATCAGTTTCCCGAGGACCAGGGGCCGCTGGCGCATCCCGTGCGGCCGCGCCGCTACCGCGAGATCAACAATTTCTACACGGCGACGGTCTACGAAAAGGGCTCGGAAGTCGTGCGCATGATCCATACCATCCTCGGCGCCGAGACGTTCCGCGCCGGCATGGACCTGTACTTCGAACGTCACGACGGCCAGGCGGCGACGATGGAAGACTTCATCAAGGTGTTCGAAGACGTCTCCGGTCGCGACCTGTCGCAGTTTTCGCTGTGGTACCATCAGGCCGGTACGCCGAACCTGACCGTCAGTTCAGCATATAATCCGGCGGCGCGAGAATTCACGCTCGAAATCGAGCAGTCGGTGCCGCCAACACCGGCGGAAAGCCGCAAGCGGCTGATGCACATTCCGCTTGCCTTCGGCCTGGTTGGCGCCGGTGGCGAGGCGATAGCGCATAGCGGCGTCGAAGGGGCGAACGTCGAGGACAGTGTCATCCATATCCGCAAACGTCGCCATGTCGTCAGGTTTTCCGGGATTGCCGAGCGTCCGGCCATGTCGCTCAACCGTGGCTTTTCGGCGCCGGTGACGCTTTCGGTCGAGCAACGGCCCGACGACCAGTTTTTTCTGGCTGGCCATGACAGCGACGCCTTCTCGCGCTGGCAGGCGTTCAACACGCTTTTGACCGATGCCCTGATTGCAGCCTTCCGTCAGATCCTGGACCACAGGCAACCCGAGTTCAGCGCCCGGCTGACCGAGCTTGCGGGCAAGATAGCCGGCGACGAAGCACTCGAACCCGCCTATCGGGCATTGGCGCTGGCGCTGCCCGGCGAGGCCGATATCGCCCGCGACATTGGCAAGAACATCGACCCCGACGCCATTTTCGCGGCGCGCGAGGCGCTAGTGGTTGCGATCGCCGAGACCAACAGCGAGATATTCTCCAAACTTTACGATCGGCTCGCCGACAATGGTCCGTTCAGCCCGGATGCGACCAGTGCCGGGCGGCGTGCACTGCGCAATGTCCTGCTGGATTATCTCTGCTTGCTGCCGGGAGGCGCGGAACTCGCTGCCCGGCACTTCCAGTCGGCGACCAACATGACCGACCGGGCCGCGGCGTTGACCGTGCTTGCGCACCGTCACCACGGCTCACCGGAGGCGACCAAGGCGCTGGCCGATTTCGAGGCGAGATATGCAACCGATGCGCTGGTCATGGACAAATGGTTCCAGATCCAGGCCAGTGTGCCCGGCCCGCAAACCGTCGATGCGGTGCGCGCTTTGACCGGCCACCCGACGTTCTCGATGGCCAACCCGAACCGGGTGCGCTCACTCATCGGTACGTTTTCCAGCGCCAACCAGACCGGCTTCCATAGCGCCGACGGCGAGGGCTACCGGCTTTTCGTCGAAACGGTGCTGCAGGTGGAAAAGCGCAACCCGCAGGTGGCCGCCAGGCTGGCGACGGCGCTCAGGTCTTGGCGGTCGCTCGAACCGGTGCGGCAGGCCAAGGCAAGGGAGGCGCTGCTTTCGATCGCCAATGCAGAGAAGCTGTCGGCCGATTTGCGAGACATCGTCGAGCGCACGCTGGCCTGACAACGCGCCGGCTCACCACCACAATGGCGTCTCGCCCGAAAACCGCATTATTTTAGTCGATTTTTAATCTTTTTTCGCCGCGCCTCTGGACAAGGCGAATCACCTTTGATTCTTTACAGACGATTCGGAAGTGCGGCGTTGCCGGATCGTCAAGCAGATTGAAAATCGGGGAGTGCCATTTATGGCGAAGGCGGACGCGTGGGGCGCGCCCGGTGGGACGGCTTTTGAGCGACGCGAGGCGCGAAGCGACGGTCTCGCCGGCAATACGCGGCTCATCGCCGAACCTGCCTACCGACGGCTGCTGGCAGCCGAGCCGCTGTTGCGGCGATCGATACCGGCCCTCATCATCATCTTTCTGTTGATCATTGCAGTATTGCGCTTTCTGTCGCTGATGAACGAGCGCGACGAGATCGAGCGCGACGCCAAGGCGATCCTTGCGCTGGCCGCGGGCCAACTGGCCAGTTCGATCGCTGCCGACGCGACCATGGTTTCGACGCCCGGCGCGATCCAGGACCTGCTGGAGGGAACCGGCCGTCAGGGCGCGATGGGCCGAAGCCACGTACTGGCGATCACCGACAGCGCCTTCAAGATCATTGCCGTATCGCCGCAGTCGACGCACTGGGAGGGGCGATCGCTCGATGGCGTCGTGCAGGGCGGGCAGCCGCTGTTCATGTTCGGCGACCGCGCCGGGGTGATGGAGGTCAGCATCGGCGGACAGGACTGGTACGCGGCGGTGAGCCTGGCGAATGGCCGAAGGGGTGCCGCGGCAGCCTTTGTGCCGCAGGAGGCAGTTTTTGACACCTGGCGCAAGACGGTCTCGCTCAACGTCACGCTGTTTGTGCTGACGGCCGGCGTGCTGATCATCATCCTCTACGCCTATTTCGGCCAGGCGGCGCGCGCCCAGGCCGCCGACCGCATCTATCTCGAAGCCCACCAGCGCATCGACATGGCGCTGGTGCGCGGCCGCTGCGGCCTGTGGGACTGGGACATGGTGCGCGGCAAGATGTACTGGTCGCGCTCGATGTACGACATGCTGGGCTACGAGCCTTGCGACACGATGCTGTCGTTCGGCGAAGTCGACGAAATCATCCATCCCGAGGACGGCGATTTGTTTGAACTCGCCAACAGGATCGTCGGGCGCGAGATCGACCACATCGACCAGGTGTTCCGGATGCGTCATGCCGACGGGCAATGGGTCTGGATGCGGGCAAGAGCACAGGTTATCGACCCGGAAGCCCCGGAGATCCAGCTGATCGGCATCGCCGTCGACGTCACCGAGCAGCGGCACCTGGCGCTGCGCTCCGAAGCCGCGGACCTGCGCCTGAGGACAGCCATCGAAAACATCAACGAATCCTTCGTGCTGTGGGATTCGTCCGAGCGCCTGATCATGTGCAATTCCAAATACCAGCAGGATAACGGCCTGTCGGATCGCGACGTGATGCCGGGCGCCCCGCGCGCCGTGCTGGATGAACGCATGTTGGCGTTCGCCTCGGAGCGGCGGCTTGCGAATACCAACGGACCGCAGGGGGGCGTGACCTTCGAGCGCCAGCTTGCCGACGGCCGCTGGCTTCAGGTGAACGAATTGCGGACAAGGGACGGCGGCACCGTCTCGGTCGGCTCCGACATCACCCAGATCAAGCTGCACCAGGAGAAGCTGGTCGACAGCGAGCGCCGTTTGATGGCAACGATCCACGACCTCAGCCTTGCCCGTCGGGCGGAAGAAGAACGGGCCCGCGAACTCGTCGAGCTCAATCGCAAATACATGAAGGAAACCGAGCGGGCGGAAGCGGCGAACCGGGCCAAATCTGAATTCCTGGCCAATATGTCGCACGAGTTGCGCACGCCGCTCAACGCGATCATCGGCTTTTCGGAACTGATGGAACGGGGCCTGTTCGGGCCGCTGGGTTCGCCGCGCTACGAAGAGTATGCCACCGACATCAACGGCAGCGGCAAATATCTTCTCGGCGTCATCAACGATATCCTCGACATGTCGAAGATCGAGGCCGGCCAGTTCGCGCTGGATCAGGAACAAATCGATCTCTGCCCGCTGATCAGGGAAACGGTTCGCGTCGTTTCGCTGCAGGCGGCCGAAAAATCGATCACCGTCGAAACCCGCATCGCCGATTCGCTGACGCTGTTCGCCGACCGCAGGGCGATCAAGCAGATCCTCATCAATTTGTTATCGAATGCCGTGAAGTTCACCGGGCAAGGCGGCCACATCTCGGTCAGGGCCCGCAGCATTTCCAGCGCGCTGATCCTGACGATCGAGGACAATGGCTGCGGCATCCCGAAGGCGGCGCTGAGCAAGCTCGGGCGGCCGTTCGAACAGGTGCAAAACCAGTTCTCCAAGAGCCATGCCGGCTCCGGCCTCGGCCTCGCCATCTCGCGCTCGCTGGCCGAGCTTCAGGGTGGCGCGTTGAAGATCCGCTCGACCGAAAGCGTCGGCACGATCGTCTCGGTACGCATCCCGATCAAGAAAGCCACGCAGGCGGTCAAGGCCGCTGCCTGAAACGACAAAATAAGTCTCCGGCGGCTCGCGCCGCCGGAGAGGTTATTAATTCTCACTGCATGCCGTCATTGCCGTCGCCGCCCCATGGGTGGTGACGGCCGGGACCCTTCGGCAGTTCGTTCTTCTCGATCTTGCCGTCATTGTCGCGGTCGAGCATGGCGAACACCTTCTTCTGGCGGCTGGTGATGTCGTCGGCGGTCAGCGTGCCGTCGCCCTTGGTGTCGTAGCGGGCGATGATGCGCCTGGCCATCTGCTCGAAGCGTGCCTTCTCCAGCGCGTCGGCGAGCTGTGCCACGGTCAGCTTGCCGCCATTGTCGGCGACCATCTTCTTCAGCCGCGCGTTCATGGCGTCGGAGAACTGGTCGAAGGTGATGGTGCCGTCATTGTCCTTCATGACCTTACCGAGGCGCATCATCATGCCCTCGCGCGGCCCGGCGCCGGAGTGCTCGTCTGCATAGGCAGCGGTGCCGACGGCGCCGGCCAGGGCTGCGAAAACGAGTGCAAGTCTGGTCGTCTTTCTCATGGTCTTCTCCTGTTGCATCGTCACCCCCGATGCTAGAGCGGCAGATCTTCAATCCCCGCTCTATCTCCTTGTTTGAGCATCGGAAGCTCCCAAAGCAGGCCGCCACTTTTGGCTCCGATGCTCTCGCCCGTTCGGCCGATTGCCGTCACGGTTGTTTCGCACGAAGCAAAAGGTCAAAATCCTTTCTGACCTTCTGCGACGTCTCCTTGAGGTGCGCTTCAAGCACACCGAAATCCGGCAGGTCGGTGACCGCCAGAAGCAGATCCGAAAGCCCTGGCGGAACGTCGTCGCGTTCGAACGCGCCGGTAAGGCAAAGCCGTATTATCTGGGTCAGCGCCAGATAGAGCGAATAGGCATCCACCAGTTCCTGCCTGACCTGGGCGCTGGCGAAATCCGGCGCCAGGCGCGACAGGATGTCAGCCGTGCCGGTGGCCCTGCGGCCTGCCTCGATCTTTCCGGTAATCACCGCAACCTGGGCGATGAATTCGAGATCGATGAGGCCGCCCGGGATCAGCTTGATGTCCCAGGTATCGCGCGGCGGCTTCTCCTTGTCGACCATGGCGCGCATCTCGGATGCCTCGGCCATCACCTTGACTGGATCGCGCGGCAGAGCGAGCACTGCGGCAACTTCCCCTTCGACCTCGCGGCAGAGCTCGGCATCGCCGCCGATCGCGCGGGCTCGCGCCAGCGCCATGTGCTCCCATGTCCAGGCGTCCTGGCGCTGATACTTCTTGAAGGCGTCGACATGCGTGGCCACCGGCCCCTTGTTGCCGGACGGCCGAAGGCGAAGGTCGAGCTCGTAGAGCACGCCCTCGGCGGTCGGCGCGGAAACGGCGGCGATCAGCCGCTGCGTCAGCCGGCTGTAGTAATGCGACGGGGCAAGCGGCTTGTCGCCGTCGGACTCCTCGGCATCGGCGTCGTGATCGTAGAG
This sequence comes from Mesorhizobium sp. LSHC420B00, assembly GCF_000503055.1. Taxonomy (GTDB): domain Bacteria; phylum Pseudomonadota; class Alphaproteobacteria; order Rhizobiales; family Rhizobiaceae; genus Mesorhizobium. The sequence goes on from NZ_AYVY01000005.1 coordinate 35,091, forward strand.
CAGGATGAGGTCGACGTCGGAACCTGCCGTCAGTTCGCGGCTGCCGAGCTTGCCCATGCCGAGCAGTGCGACCCTGCCGCCGGCAATATAGCCATGACGCAGCGCGAATTCGGCCATCACCGCCTGCAATGCCGCTTCGATAGTCAGATCGGCGAGATCGGAAAAAGCGCGGCCGGCGCGCGGCGGATCGATCGACCCGGCAAGCAGCCTGACGCCGATCAGGAACTTTTGCTCCGAAGCAAAGATGCGCAGTCGGTCGAGCACGTCCTCATAGGCCCTGTCGCCTTCGAGGAAGGCGGCAAGACGCGCCGACAGATAGGCACGGTTGGGCAGTTCACTGAGCAGCGCCGGATCGAGCAGGCCGTCGAAGACATGTGGCCGGCGCGTGATGATGGCGGCCAGCCGCGGTGCCGCGCCCATGATCGTCGCCATCAGCTTCAGCAAAGCCGGGTTCGACTGCAGCAGGGAAAACAGCTGGATGCCGGCAGGCAGGCCGGCAAGGAATTCGTCGAAGCGGATCACTGCCTCGTCCGCCCGCCGCGTCTGGCCGAAGGCTTGCAGCAGCGCCGGCGTCAGTTCGGTCAGCCGCTCGCGCGCTTCCGCCGACCGGGTGACGCGATACCGGCCGAAGTGCCAGCCGCGGATAACCCGGCAGATGTCGCTCGGCCGCTGGAAGCCGAGCCGCTTCAGGGTCTGCAAGGTGTCGGGATCGTCGACGTCGCCGGTAAAGACCAGATTGCCGATGCCTGCCGAAAGCTCCGGCGCGGTTTCGAACAGCGCTGCATAGTGGCGCTCGACCTGGTGCAGGGCCGCGCGAAACGCTTCGGCAAAGCCTGCCGCATCGGCAAAGCCCAGCATGCGGGCGACGCGCTCCAGCCCCTCTTCGTCCTCCGGCAGGATGTGCGTCTGCTGGTCGGCAACCATCTGGATGGCGTGCTCGACGCGGCGCAGGAACCAGTATTGCCTGGTGAGCGCATCGCGCGCATCGGCAGTGATCCAGCCACGCGCGGAGAGTTCGCCAAGCATCGGCACGGTCTCGCGGCCGCGCAGTTCGGGAAAGCGACCGCCGGCGATGAGCTGCTGGGTCTGGACGAAGAACTCGATCTCGCGGATGCCGCCGCGGCCGAGCTTGACGTTGTGGCCCTTGACCGCGACCTCGCCATGGCCCTTGTGGGCGTGGATCTGGCGCTTGATCGAATGGACGTCGGCGATCGCCGCATAGTCCATGTATTTGCGCCAGATATAGGGCTGCAGTTCCTTCAGGAACGCGGCGCCGGCGGCAAGATCGCCAGCCACCGGGCGCGCCTTGATCATGGCGGCGCGCTCCCAGTTCTGGCCGCGCGCCTCATAGTAGCGCAGCGCCGCCTCGACCGGGATCGCCAGCGGCGTCGAGCCGGGGTCGGGACGAAGCCTGAGATCGGTGCGGAAGACGTAACCGTGCTCGGTGCGGTCCTGGAGAATGCGGACCAGCCGGCGGGTCAGGCGCGAAAACAGCTCGGTGGCATCGAGCGGATCGACGACGGCAGGCGCATCGGGGTCGAAGAAGACGACGAGGTCGATGTCGGAGGAGAAGTTCAGCTCATGCGCACCGAGCTTGCCCATGCCGAGCAGGATCCAGCCCGAGCGTTGCGCCGGATTTTTCGGATCCGGCAAACTGAGCTTGCCTTGCTCATGCGCGTCGCGGAGCAGGAAATCGACGGCTGCACGCGTGCAGGCGTCGGCAAGGTCGCTCAGTCGCCGCACCGTCAGCGAAGTCTCGGCCTCGCCGGCGAGATCGGCCAAGGCGATCAGGAAATGCGCCTCCGCCTTGCATCGGCGCAGCTCCATCATCAGGCTGCCTTCGGAGACGGCCTCTGCGCGCGCTGCCTTGTCGACCGCGGCGCCGATCGATGACAGCCGCGCCTCGATGATCTCGTCAAAAAGCGCATCGAGGATTCGCGGCCGGCGGCGCGCGGTATCGCGCAGGAACGGCGACAGGTCGAAAACGGCGGCGAGGAAATCCTGGACGACCCCCTTGCCGGCGAGAAATTTCGCCAGTCGCGGCAGTTCTTCCTGCCGCGCGGCGTCGGCGATCTCCGCCAATTCCTGCCTGGCGCGGCTTGCATCCAGCGGAACGAGCTTTACCGCCGGCTTCAAAAGCCAGTCCGTCTCGCGGCGTCGCGCTGCCATCCTCGCCACCATCAGCGATCCTCCCGCCCGGGAAAACTCATGACGACGGACAATCCGGGATTGCCGGGCAGAAGCGCAAGCCGTCCATTGTGGAACGTCATGATCGCCTTGGCGAGGCTCAAGCCAAGGCCGGAACCCGGCTGCGAGCGGCTCTTTTCCAGCCGCACGAAACGCTCGGTCACCCTGGCGCGGTCGACATCGTCGGGAATGCCCTGGCCGTTGTCGGAAACAGCAAGCCTGATCTCGCCATCGATACGCTCCAGCGTCACGCGAACCGTAGGCCTGGAGGTCGAGTCGGTCGAATATTTGATCGCGTTGTCGACGATATTGGACAGCGCCTGGCCGATCAGCTCGCGATTGCCGTTGACGGCGAAGGCACCCTGTACCGAGGTTTCGAGCGTCACACCCGCCTCTTCCGCCACAGGCTCGTAGAGTTCGACGACGTCGTGCACGGCAGCGGCCAGGTCGACCCTGGTGGTGCTTTCGGAGGAATAGCCGGCCTCCAGCCGTGAGATCATCAGGATGGCGTTGAAGGTCTTTATCAGCTGATCGGATTCGGCGATCGTTCCTTCCAGCGCCTGTCGGTAGTCGCTGGTGTTGTGCTTGCCGGAAAGCGTCGCTTCGGCGCGATTGCGCAGCCTGGTCAGCGGCGTTTTCAGGTCGTGGGCGATGTTGTCGGAGACCTGCTTCAGTCCCTCGTTCAGCGTGGCGATCCTGGCCAGCATGGAATTGAGGTTTTCCGACAGCCGGTCGAACTCGTCGCCGGCGCCGGTGACCGGCAGCCGGCCGGAAAGATCGCCGCCCATGATGCGGCGGCTCGCCTCCGACACACTGTCGATGCGCTTCAGCGCAGCGCGCCCGACGAAGAACCAGATCAGCAGCCCGCCGACGCCCATCATGCCGAGCGCCAGCATCAAGGCGCGGCGAATGACGGCGCGGAAGCGCTCCGGCTCGCCGAGGTCGCGGCCAACCAGCATGATCATCTGGTTGGGCAGGCGCAGCACCAGGGCGATGGCGTTGTGGCCTTTCTCGCCTTCGGCCTGGACCTCGTTCTGCGCGGGCTCGTTCGGGTCGGAGACCGGGTTGCGCTGCCGCTCGAGCTCGCCCTCGCCGAAGCGGCGGTAGGAGAACGGTTCGGTGGTCCAGCCCTCGGCCTCAATCACGCCCGGCTCCAGGCTCTGCACGTTGCCGGTCAGGATCTGGCCGTTGGCATCGGCGATCAGATAGAGATTGGCGCCGGGCTGGCGGGAGCGCTGCTCGACGACGCGGACCAGCACCGGTAGGCCGCCGCGCTGATAGGCGCGGGCAAGGCCGAGTACCTCGTCGTTGATCGTCTCCTGCGTCTGGGCAGTCAGCATGCGCGCCGAGAGCGAGGTCATGTACAAGACCAGCAGCACAGCGCACAGCGCAAAAAGCAGAAGATAAAGCGCTGAAAGCCGCGCTGCCGTCGTCCTCATGATGGCCGGCACGGAAAGGGCCATGGGGTTCTAGCCGCTTTTCAGCATATAGCCGGCGCCGCGAACCGTGTGCAGGATCGGCTTGTCGAAGCCCTTCTCAATCTTGCCGCGCAGCCGCGAGATATGAACGTCGATGACGTTGGTCTGCGGATCGAAATGGTAGTCCCAGACGTTCTCGAGCAGCATGGTGCGCGTCACTACCTGGCCGGCGTGTCGCATCAAATATTCGAGCAGGCGGAACTCGCGCGGCTGCAGCGTCATCTCGCGCCCGGCGCGCCGCACCGAATGCGACAGCCGGTCGAGTTCGAGATCACCGACCCGGTAGACGGTTTCTGCCTCCCTGGCGCTGGCGCGGCGGTTCAGCACCTCGACGCGGGCGAGCAGTTCGGAAAACGCGTAGGGCTTGGTCAGATAGTCGTCGCCGCCGGCACGCAGACCGGTGACCCGGTCGTCGACTTCGCCGAGCGCCGACAGGATCAGCACGGGCGTCGTATTGCCTCTGGACCTGAGCCCGGCAATGACGGACAGGCCGTCGCGGCGCGGCATCATGCGGTCGACGACCATGACGTCATAGTCGCCGGAATCAGCGAGTGCGAAGCCGGTTTCGCCGTCTCCGGCGACATGGGCGGTATGGCCGGCCTCGGCGAACGCCTTCTGCAGGTAGTCGGCCGCCTCGCGATCGTCTTCTATGACGAGAATCTTCATAGAACCGTTATACGCGATTTCGCTGGAAGATTGAGTGGCCGGCATATGCATCGTGGCCGTCTCCATGGCGTATCGCGAACAAAGTGATTCAGGAATACGCGGTAAGTCTTTGTTTTAGCATGTCGTAGCCTAAAACCGCTTCACGCTTTGACCGACACGTTCGAGCGGCAGCGGGCGATCGGAAGCCCGCTGCCGCTGGGGCGGAACACGATGACTGACTAACGTATTCAGGCCCCGTGCTTTCCCGTGCGGCGGCTCGGGGGTGTGAAAACCGCCGCACCGGAAAAGTCGAACCGGTCGTCAGCCCTTGGCGACAGGCAGCGCGACGAAGCGGTTGCTGTCGTCGCGGGTGATCTGCATCAGCACCGCCTTGCGTCCGGACTTCACCGCGTCGGCCATCGCCTTGTCGATGTCGCCGGTGCCGGTCACTTCCGTCGAATTGACGGAGGTGATGACGTCACCGGGCTGGATGCCGCGATCGGCGGCATCGCTGTCGGGGTCGACATCGGTCACCACAAGACCCTTGCCGTTGTCGGACTTGGTGACGGTCAGGCCGAGATCGGCCAGCGTATCGGTCTTCGGCGCGGGTGCAGGCTGCTGGTCGGCCGAGGCCTGCTTGTCGCTCGACGGCAGCTTGCCGAGATCGACCTTGACCGCCTCGCTCTTGCCGTTGCGCCACACCGTGACATCGACCGATTTGCCGGGCGGGTAAGCGCCGATCAGACGGGCGAGTTCCTTCGGCGAAGCAACGTCCTTGCCGTCCACCTGAGTGATCACGTCACCTGCGGTGATGCCGGCCTTCTTGCCGGGACTGTTGTCCTGCGCGCTGGCAACGAGCGCGCCCTTGCCGGACCCAAGGCCAAGCGACTCGGCGATTTCGGGCGTGACCGGCTGGATTTCGACGCCGAGCCAGCCGCGCTGGACTGTGCCGTTTTTCATCAGATCCTGCACGACCTGCTTGGCGGTCGAAGCGGGAATGTCGAAGGCAATGCCGACGCTACCGCCCGACGGCGAGAAGATCGCGGTGTTGATGCCGACGACCTGGCCGTTGAGGTTGAAGGTCGGGCCGCCCGAATTGCCGCGGTTCACCGAGGCGTCGATCTGGATGAAGTCGTCATAGGGGCCGGCGCCGATATCGCGGCCGCGGGCCGAAACGATGCCTGCGGTAACCGTGCCGCCGAGGCCGAACGGATTGCCGACAGCCACCACCCAGTCGCCGACGCGAACCTTGGAATCATCGGCGAAGTCGACATAGGTGAACTTGTTGCCGTCATCGACCTTGAGCACGGCAAGGTCGGTGCGCGGATCGGTGCCGATCAGCTTGGCGTCAAGCTCCTTGCCGTCATTGGTCACCACGGTGAAGGCGGTGCCTTCCTCGACGACATGGTTGTTGGTGACGAGATAGCCGTCATCGGAGATGAAGAAGCCCGACCCTTGCGCCACCGGCCGCGGCTGGTCGTTGTTGCGGTCACGGTGTCCAAAACGGCGCATTCCGTTCGGACCCTGGTCGCCGCCTTGATCGCCAAAGCCGCGGAATTCGCGGAAGAACCGGCGCAGCTGCGGATTGTCGGGAAGATTGCCTAGGCCGTCCTCGTCGTCCATCTGGCCGGAACCGTCATCGGCCGTCGACTGGATCTTGGCCTTGACGCGCACGCTGACGACCGCCGGCGAAACGCGCTCGACCACATCGGCGAAGCTCGGGACCTGCGGTGCCTCGACACGCACGGCATCGGCCAGAACCGGGGCTGTCCCGGTGGCAACAGCACCAAAGCCGATCGCGCCGGCAATGGCTAGGGATGCGGCTGCGGCCAGCAGGCGTTTGCGGGTGCGAAGATATGAATTGGGGGCAACATTCATGGTTCTCGTATCCTCTTTTCAAGGGACGCCCCTTGATTGGCATCCTCGACAAAGGAAATAGAGAGCCGCACATTACGGCGCCATTTCCGGTACATGAAACTTTCGTAATGTTAGGATCAATCGCGGCGGAGTATCGCGTCCAACGCCGCCTTCTCGTCCGAGGTCAGGGCAGCGGTCGCTGTCGAGCGGCGCGAGCGAGCGGCCAGCAGGATGAACGTCCCGCCAACGAGCAGCAGAAGAACTGGCGTGCCCCAGAGCAAGGCATTGCGCAGATTGAAGCGCGGCTTCAGCAGCACAAATTCGCCGTAGCGCGAAACGACATAGTCCATCACCTGCTGATCGGTATCGCCGGCGACCAGGCGCTGGCGCACAAGGATGCGCAGGTCACGGGCAAGGTCGGCATCGGACTCGTCGATCGACTGATTCTGGCAGACCATGCAGCGCAAGCCTTCCGACAAAGCGCGCGCCCTCGCCTCGAGCGCCGGGTCGGCGAGCACCTCGTCGGGCTTGACCGCCTGCGCGGCGCCGGCGAACAACAGCGCCAGCAAGAGGACCAGCGAGGCCAGCGTGACCCTTTGGCTCATGGCGGGCTCGCCGATGGCACGGCGCCCGCCGGCTTGCGGGACGACGGCGCGCCGACACGCAGGCGGCGGTCGAGCAGCGACATCGCCGCACCCGCCATCATCACCAGGCCGCCACCCCAGATCAGCGTCACCAGCGGCTTCCACCACAGACGAACGACTACAGAGCCGTCGCTGGCCTCGTCGCCAAGCGAGAGATAGAGCTGGCTGAAGCCGATCGTGCTGATGCCGGATTCGGTCGTTGTCATCTGGCGCACCGGGTATGAGCGCTTGGCTGAGGTGATCTCGCCAGCGATGCTGCCGTCAGCGCCAAGCAGGGCGAAGCGGCCGCGATCCTCGCTGTAGTTAGGCCCCTGGGCCGGGTAGAGCCCCTCGAAGCGCAGGGTGTGGCCGGACAGTTCGACTGTATCGCCGGCATGCATCGACAGGATTTTTTCGGTGCCGAAGCAAAGCGTGCCGACAATGCCGAGCGTCGTCAGGCCGAGGCCGAGATGCGCAAGCGCTGTGCCGAAGACCGAGCGCGGCAGGCCGGCGAAGCGCCTGAGCACGGTGGCGGGCGCGACGGTGCCGAAGCCGGATTTGACGGCGAGATCGGTGAACGCGCCGCAGATCAGCCAGAAGGCAAGGCCGACACCGAGTGCCGCCAACACCGAAGCGCCATCGATGAACAGGGCGGTCACCAGCACGGCGAGCAGCGCCGCCGCGAAAGCCGCCATCAGGCGTTGGGCGACCGCGAAAATGTCGCCGCGCTTCCAGGCGAGCAGTGGCCCGAACGGCACGACGACCAGCAGCGGCACCATCAGCGGGCCGAATGTCAGGTTGAAGAACGGCGCGCCGACAGAAATCTTGTCGGCCGAAAGCGCTTCGACTACGAGCGGGTAGAGCGTGCCGACCAGCACGGTGGCGGTGGCGGTGGTCAGGAACAGATTGTTGAGGACCAGCGCGCCTTCGCGCGAGATCGGGTGAAACAGGCCGCCGGCCGTCAGCCGGGAGGCGCGCAAGGCAAACAGCGCCAGCGAGCCGCCAATGAACAGCGTCAGGATGCAGAGGATGAAAACGCCGCGCGTCGGATCGGTGGCGAAGGCGTGGACTGAGGTCAGCACGCCGGAGCGCACCAGGAAGGTGCCGAGCAGCGACAGCGAGAAGGTCAGGATCGCCAGCAGCAGCGTCCAGATCTTCAGCGCCGAGCGCTTTTCCATGACAATCGCCGAATGCAGCAGCGCCGTGCCCGCCAGCCACGGCATGAAGGACGCGTTCTCGACCGGATCCCAGAACCAGAAGCCGCCCCAGCCGAGCTCGTAGTAGGCCCAGTAGGAGCCCATGGCGATGCCGCCGGTGAGGAACATCCAGGCGACCAGCGTCCACGGCCGCACCCAGCGCGCCCACGATGCGTCGATGCGGCCCTCGATGAGGGCGGCGACCGAGAAGGAAAAGCATATCGAAAAGCCGACATAGCCGAGATAGAGCAGCGGCGGATGGATGGCGAGGCCGAGATCCTGCAGGATCGGATTGAGATCGCGGCCCTCGATGGGCGCCGGATTGAGCCTGACGAACGGGTTCGACGTCGTCAGGATGAACAGCAAGAAAGTAGCGCCGATCGCTCCCTGCACCGCAAGCACATTGGCCCGGAGCGTCGCCGGAAGATTGCCGCCGAAGACGGCGACAAGCGCGCCGAAGAAGGTCAGGATCAGCACCCAGAGCAGCATCGAACCTTCGTGATTGCCCCAAGTGCCGGTGATCTTGTAGATCAGCGGCTGCAGCGAATGCGAGTTCTCCCAGACGCTCTCCACCGAAAAGTCGGAGCCTGCATACGCGGTCGCCAGCGCCACGAAGGACAGCGCTGTCAAGGCAAAGCCGGTCAGCGCGGCGGGTGCGCCGACGGCCATCATCTTGTGGTTGCCGGTGCGCGCACCGAACAGCGGCACCACCGTCTGCACCAGGGCCAGCGCAAACGCCAGGACCAGGGCGAAATGTCCGGTTTCAACCATTGTCGCCCCGCTCGCCAGGTTTTGCCGCAGGTTCTTGCCGCAAAACCGTGGAACACTTTTGCGGAACCTCTCTAGTCACTCTTGCTCTCCTGCCAGACGCCCTTGGCCTTGAGGCCGTCGGCCACTTCCTTGGGCATATAGGTCTCATCATGCTTGGCGAGCACGCTGTCGGCGACAAAGATTCCGTCAGGGCCGAACGAGCCTTCGGTGATCACGCCCTGCCCTTCCCGGAAAAGGTCGGGAAGAATGCCGGTATAGGTAACCTTGACGTCCTTCTGGTTGTCGGTCACCGAAAAGGCGACGGTGGCGCCCTGGCTACGCTCTACTGTGCCTTTTTCGACGAGGCCGCCGAGCCTGATACGCTGGCCCGGCTGAAGGCTGGCGGTGGCCAGATCGGCCGGCATGTAGAAGTAGGAGGCCTTCTGGCCGAGCGCATAGAAGGTCAGCCCGGTGGCAACCCCGAGGAAGGCCAGCCCCGCAGCGATCACCGACAGTCGTTTCTGCTTGCGCGTCATCGTCTACTCCGTCGCCGTCACGCCGAGCGAGGCGGCAAAGGCGGTGAATTTCCTGGCCTGGTCGCTGTCCGCGCCAAAGACGGCGATACCGCGATTGAGTGCGTCACGCGCCTGATCTGTCTTGCCCAGCACGGCATAGGAACGAACGAGCTGCATCCACCCTTCCTCGTCGCGCGGATTTTGCCGAAGCTTTTCGTCGAGGCCGGCAACCATGGTGCTGATCATGGCTTGCCGGTCCTGCGGCGACATCGAGGAGGCAGCATCGATATCGTCGGCGCTCGGCCCTTTCGCGGGCGCCTCCGAAGCGACGTTGCGGGCGGCGGATTCAGCGAGCGCCTGCTCGACGGCACCGCGCCACGGCGAGCCCTGCGGCAAGGCGGCAAGCATCTTTTGCCAAGCCGCCGTCGCTTCAGCTGTGCGGCCTTCCTGCGCCAAGCCCATGGCGAGATAGAACGAGGCCTTCGGGTTTGCCGGATCGAGCTTCAGCGCCGCCTCGAAAGCAGCCTGGGCGTCGGCTGAAACGATGCCGCCGGCCGCATTGGCGATCGCCTCGCCGAGGCCGGCTTGACGGGCGGCACTGTCGCCGTCAAGGCGAATGGCATTGCGGTAGGCGGTTACCGCATCGGCGTATCGCTGCATGCGCAGATAGACCGGCGCCAGCACGTCCCAGCCGCGGCCATCGGACGGGTTGGCCGCAAGGTGCGCTTCGGCGCGTGCCACCAGCTCGTCCACCGAGCTGTCGGCGGGGTTCTTGGCCAGGCGTTCGCTGAGCGGCTGCGACGGCAGGTCGGGTGAGCCGAGCTGGCCGTAAAGGCCCCAGCTAACCAGCGGAACCACCAGCACGGCAGCGGTCGCCACCAGCCTTGTCGACCGCTGTGTCGCCGTCGTGCCGGCCGGGCCGGCATTGCTCAGGCGAAGGATGCGGCGGGCGATCTCGGCGCGCGCCTCTTCGGCCTCCATTGGCCGGATCAGGCCACGCGCCACGTCGCGGTCAAGCTCGGCCAATTGGTCGCGATAGACTTCAAGGTCGTGATCGCCGGCAGCGGACGTGTTCTTTGTTTCGCCCGCCAACGGCAGCAGCACCGCCAGGCTTGCGCCCAGCGTCAGGATTGCGGCTATGACCCAGAACAGCATGGCTCTTCCAATAGAACGAGACCCTTGCCCTGCCAACACAAGCGTGCTGCGACGCTTTGACGGGACCGCTCCGATCGATAGTGCCGGACCGGGATCGGTGTATCAACGGCCGGCGAGCTACGTCAGCGGGGTCCAGCTGCCGTCGGCATTGCGACAGGCGGTTCCGCGCGCGGTGGCGCCGGCAGCGCCGGTAAACACCGTATGGGTGTATTGCCGGCAGTCCTGCGAGCCGACGCGATAGGGCTGGGCGGCGACAACTTCGCCGCGATGGGCCGAACTGTCGCTCTTCCACGCCACCTTCTGGCCGCTCGCCGTATATTCAAGCGCCTTGTATTCCGCCTCGAGCGCGCTGCGCTTCTCGGTCTCGCTCAAGCCGGTGCCGATCGAGCCACCGACGAGGCCGCCGCCCATGGCGGCGATGATCGTCGTCGCGACCTTGGCGCCACTGGGAGGCGTGGCGGCCGGTGTCACCGTAACGGCTGGGCCCTTGCCGAGCGTCGTACAGCCGGAGACGGCGAGCAGGGCGGAAACGAGCGCGACGCGAATCTTCATGCCAATACCGGCTTTCTTGAGCTGGACCGCCGCGCTGTCAGCAGGCTGGCGCGGCCATAATGTCGATGTTTATCGGAAATTTGGCCGCAGCCAGCCGCCCGGAAAAGCATTACTGAAGGCTCCGCAATCGAACCACCGCCTTCAATCCACCCATGACGGATCGTTCCAGCGCCAGAACGCCTCCATACTCGTTGATAAGGTCGGCGACAATGGCAAGTCCGAGCCCGCTGCCGGGTTTTGTCTCGTCGAGACGCCGTCCGCGCTGCAATGCCTCGCGCGCCTTGTCTTCGGGAATGCCGGGGCCGTCATCCTCGATGGCTATCTCGAACAGATTGGCCGCCCCTTCCCTGCCGGCGATGGGCTTGACGGAAACGGCGACCGCGCTCCTTGCCCATTTCATCGCATTGTCGAGCAGATTGCCGAGCAGCTCCTCAAGGTCCTCACGTTCGCCGGCAAAGACGATGTCGGTGGCCGGCAGCGAGAGCGAGAGCGCGGTCCGCGGGTTGAGCTTCTGCAGCACGCGCACCATGCGCTGGACCAGCGGCGCCACCGGCGTGCGGTAAACGACGCTGTCGCGCTGCGCGGCAACGCGGGCACGTTGCAGATAGTGGTCGACCTGCTTCTGCATGGAAGCGGCCTGCTCGGCGATGAGCTGGCCCTTGGCGCCACCCAGCGCCCGCCCCTCGTTGAGCAGCACGGCCAGCGGCGTCTTCAGCGAGTGCGCGAGGTTGCCGACCTGCGTGCGCGACCGCTCGACGATACGCCTGTTGTTCTCGATCAGCGCATTCGTCTCGTTGGCGAGCGGCTCGATCTCGGCCGGGAAGCGGCCGTCGAGCCGTTGCGCAGTTCCTTCGCGCACCATGGCAAGGGCATTCCTGACCCGGCGCAGCGGCTGCAGGCCGAGCAGGATGGCGATTGCATTGATGGCGATCATGCCGACGCCGAACAGCGACAGATAGGTCAAAAGGCGCCGCTGGAAGGTGGCGATTTCCTGCTCGAGCTCGGTCTGGTTGCCCATGACACGGAAGCGCGCGGCGCGGTTTTTCGCATCGAGGACGAACTCGCTCTCGAACACCTCCAGTTGCTCGCCTTCGATGCCGTCCGCCGAATAACTGCGCTGGAAGCTGGCATTGAATGGCACCTCGGCAACGCTTGGCGACGGGATCGCCTTGGTCATCGACGACGAATGGAGATCGCCGTGCACGCCTTCCGAGGCGGGCTCGACCGACCAGTACCAGCCGGAATTCGGCTCCGAGAACCTCAAATCGCCAAGGTCGGGAGCGCCGGTCAATTGGCCGCTTTCGGAAACGCCGACCGAGCCGATCAGGTTGAACAGATGCGCCGAGAGCAGGCTGTCGAAACCGCGCTCGCTGGCCTGGCGATAGAGCGTGGTGATCAAGGTGAAGATGACGACCAGAGTGAGGATCGCCCAGACCGTGGAAAAGGCGATGACGCGAAACGCCAGCGAACGCGGCCATGACCGCAGCGACGGCGTGTTCGAGACGGCGGGTTTTGTAGGCAGCGGTTCCGCGTTACGCCTCCGGCTTACGCATGCGGTAGCCCATGCCGCGAACGGTTTCGATCATGTCGATGCCCATCTTCTTGCGAAGCCGTCCGACGAAGACCTCGATCGTATTGGAATCGCGGTCGAAATCCTGATCGTAGAGATGCTCGACCAGTTCGGTCCGGGACACGACCTCGCCCATATGGTGCATCAAATAGGCAAGCAGGCGGAATTCATGCGATGTCAGCTTCAGCGGTACACCATCGACGTCGGCCTTGGAGGCCTTGGTGTCGAGGCGCAGCGGTCCGCAGGTCAGCTCCGACGAGGCATGCCCGGCGGCACGCCGGATCAAGGCCCGCACCCTGGCCAGGATTTCCTCGATGTGGAAAGGTTTGGTGACGTAGTCGTCGGCGCCTGCGTCGATACCGGCAACCTTGTCGCTCCAGCGGTCGCGTGCCGTCAGGATCAGCACCGGCATCTTGCGGCCGCCACGCCGCCAGCGCTCGACCACGCTGATGCCGTCCATCTGCGGCAGGCCGATGTCGAGCACGACGGCATCGTAGGGCTCGGTGTCGCCGAGAAAGTGCCCTTCCTCGCCGTCGAAAGCGCGATCGACGACATAGCCGGCATCGACCAGCGCGTCGCCGATCTGCCGGTTGAGATCCTTGTCATCTTCGACGACGAGTACGCGCATGCGGGAGGCCTGTTGAAGCTGTTCAGATATAGGCCGATTCCGGCAGACTGGGAAACGGCACGGTTCAGTTCAGCGGAACGACGATCTCCGAGCGACGCGGACGCTGCCCTTCTTTGCCCGGAACCAGCACGACGATGACGCAGACCGGCTGGCCGCCGCGTGTCGACTGCGAGGCCTTGGCCAGGGTGCCGCCATTCTGCTCGGCCACCTGCTGGCCGATCGCATAGCAGTCCGAGGCGGCGAGGACGACCGGTTGGGGCTGCTCGGGCACGACAACGGGGATCGCCATCGCCTGCGACGCAAGCAGACCGGCGGCTGAGAGCGCCAGTGCCGCGGTCCGGAAGTGGGAGCAAAGGATGTTCATGGTCAGCGTTCTAACGCGCTGGTGCTGAACGTGATATGAACGGTGAACGCTCGAATGCATGCCCGCCACACCCCTGAAGCGCGAGATTACCGGATTGCCATCTCGCCGCCCGTCTCGCGAAATCGCCAAAGTTTAACCTAGCCCTCCGATCCTTCGCCGACAACCGGCATCATTTGGCGGAGAAGGCAATCGCTTCAGGTGTGCGCCGACTTCGACAATCGATCCGGGACAATCGATCCGGCAACCGAAGGCAGGTTCAGGCGAACCGACCTGAAACAAAAAAACCCGCTCGGCGGCGGGTCGTTGGCGCCAATCAGCACCATAGTGAAATTAGTAGCATAGCTGCCGGCACAAAGCAAGAACAAAATTGCCCGATTCTTACGGAAAGTGCCCGGCGGTCAGCCCTCATCCTCGATCATGGCGCGGAAACGCAGCAGCCCGTGATGGGCCGAAAGGTCCTCGTCGTAGCGGGCTTCGGCGAATTCGAGCTTGAGATAGGCGCGGCGATGTTCGCCAAGCGAGAGTGCCGCATCTCGCAAGCGGGCGCTGACCAGGTCCATGATGTCGAGCGTTTCCTTGCTGGCCTCGGACTTCGACCAGACATGCAGCGTCAGCAACTGCTCGGCGTTGTTCTCCGTGCCCGTAGCCCAGTCGTAAACGCTGGTGCGGCCGAAGGTCATGTGGGGAAACGCAACATTTTCCGGCGCACGGTCGAACAATCTTGCGTCGCCCAGTGCCGCCGATAAATCGGGATCGCCATTCACTGCCTCGAATATGGCCTTCTGCAATTCGACGGGTGGCGCGGTCATTGTCTTTCCCCTCGCCCGTCGCGTCGACCTCCCTGCTGCGTAGCTGCGTTGCATGGCGGCATCCCGGCAAAGCGCGAATCAGCGCGTCTCATACGGATTATGAACCTTCATGATCTCGGGAATAAGCCCTGCTACTGGAACCCGCGACGCCGCGGCCTTTCGCGTCACGGACGCCCTTGAGGGTGACGCGAATTCATTTGGCGTGCAGGGCGTTCGAAGAACGATGCTATGAAGATTCTGGTTTCCAAACATTCGAGGTCGTTTTCGTGCGCGAGCCATCGCTGCTGCCTGTTTTCGGAAAGCTTGGGGTCAGGGCGCGGCCGGTCGCGATTGCGGCGCCGACCATGTCGATGACCATCAAGAATTTGGTCAACCGCACTCGGGAGCTGCTCTCGGCGCACGGTAGCCTGGCCCTGAAGCTGTTCGTCGTTTTGTGGACGGTGCTTGTCCTGGCGGCAATATTCTTCGTCGCCCAGCGACATTCATCGATCGGGCGGAAACTAAAGGATGCCAAGATGGCAAACCGCTACGCGCTGCGTATGGAACGTCCTCACAGCTGGACCGTCTTCTACGTCTTCACCGGCCAGCCTGTCGAGCTCAAGCAGCAATCCATGGTCGGCATGAACACGTGCGATGCGCACGCGATGGTCGATCGGCTGAACAGTCGTGACATCGCGGCGGATGCAGGCGGACCGGAAGCCCCGAGAAAGCGTCTTGTGGACGGATCGCGACGGATCTAGCGAAAATCGGCCGCAGTCAGCACATATATGCTCCTGCGGGTGCGGGCATAGGCATTCCTGGCGACATCGTGGATCGAGCTGGAAGCCGTGTCGAAGGCCGCCAGATAGGTAGCTTCCGAGGCCGCCGTTCCCGGCTGCACTTTGGAGATGGCATCGGTTGCGACAGAGAAGGAAATCTGGAACATGCCGTCATGGCCGACGAAGCGGATGCGTTTGCTTGCCTCGTCGTAGCTGCGGCTGGGATTGGGAAATGTCAGGCTCATGATTTGGCCTCCGTCGATGCGGATACGGCCTGCTTGACTGTCCGCGCCGCCCGCTTCTTCTTTGGGGCGACCGGATTCAGAGCTGCCGCCGCGCGATCCGCCTCTTCCTTGGCCAGTCGCAATTCCCTCAGTCTTGCCGTTTTGATCGCCCTGGCCTTGGCCTCCGAGAGATATTCGGCAGTTGCCTTGTTCCGCTCCGCCGTTTTCTTTTGATTTTCCATGAAGCGAGCCTGAGCTTTTTCCATGATGTTCTGATTGCCTTCGGCCATCGGTAAAATCTCCCTTGCAGCGAAAGTCGTGAGTGTGAACTTCACCATAAAATAGGTGTTCAAAGACAGAAATTCAATTTCATTAATATTCGGCAATGCCCGAACACCAAGGGATAGCCAGGCAAAATAATTCATTCAATATTTGACATACCCCATGAATATTTTTTGGCACTCCTATCAATCGAGTGCCAAGGCGCCTATAGAGAGGGGCGGCCGCCTAAGCCGGCCCCAGAAAGAGTCCCCATGAAATTCCGGCCACTCCACGATCGCGTCGTCATTCGGCGCGCCGAAAGCGACACCAAATCCAAGGGCGGCATCATCATCCCCGACAATGCCAAGGAAAAACCGCAGGAAGGCGAAGTGATCGCCGTCGGGCCGGGCGCGCGGGACGAAAGCGGCGTGCTGATGGCGCTCGACGTCAAGGCCGGCGACCTCATCCTGTTCGGCAAATGGTCCGGCACCGAGGTCAAGATAGACGGCGAGGACCTTGTGATCATGAAGGAGGCCGACATCATGGGCATCATCGACAAGAGCGAGATGGGTATCATCGACAAGAGCGTGGCTACCAAGAAGGCCGCCTGATTGGAATGCCGCGCGCCCTGCCGGGCGCGCAAAGGATGCTCCAAGCTTTGATTCAGGCGCGCTGCAAGCGTCTTGCCACAACCAACCGAACTGGAAAAAATCATGTCTGCCAAGGAAATCAAATTTTCCACCGACGCGCGTGACCGCATGCTGCGCGGTGTCGAAATCCTCAACAACGCCGTCAAGGTGACGCTCGGCCCTAAGGGCCGCAACGTCATCATCGACAAGGCCTATGGCGCGCCGCGCATCACCAAGGACGGGGTGACGGTGGCCAAGGAAATCGAACTTTCCGACAAGTTCGAGAACATGGGCGCACAGATGGTGCGCGAAGTGGCCTCGAAGACCAACGACCTCGCCGGCGACGGCACCACCACCGCCACGGTGCTTGCCGCTTCCATCCTGCGCGAGGGCGCCAAATTCGTTGCCGCCGGCATGAACCCGATGGACCTCAAGCGCGGCATCGACCTTGCCGTCACCGCCGTCGTCAAGGAAATCCAGGCTCGAGCCAAGAAGGTCAAGTCCTCAGGCGAGATCGCGCAGGTCGGCACCATTGCCGCCAATGGCGACACCAGCGTCGGTGCCATGATCGCCAAGGCGATGGACAAGGTCGGCAATGACGGCGTCATCACCGTTGAGGAGGCCAAGACCGCCGAAACCGAACTCGACGTCGTCGAAGGCATGCAGTTCGATCGCGGCTATCTCTCGCCCTATTTCGTCACCAATGCCGAGAAGATGCGCGCCGAGCTGGAGGAGCCTTACGTGCTCATCCACGAAAAGAAGCTCGGCAATCTGCAGGCGCTGCTGCCCATCCTCGAAGCCGTGGTGCAAAGCGGCAGGCCGCTGTTGATCATCTCCGAGGACGTCGAGGGCGAAGCGCTGGCGACGCTGGTCGTCAACAAGCTGCGCGGCGGCCTCAAGGTCGCGGCCGTCAAGGCGCCTGGCTTCGGTGACCGCCGCAAGGCGATGCTGGAAGACATCGCCGTGCTCACCGCCGGACAGATGATTTCCGAGGATCTCGGCATCAAGCTGGAGAACATCACCATAGAGATGCTCGGCCGCGCCAAGCGCGTGCTGATCGAGAAGGACACCACCACGATCATCGACGGCGCCGGCGAGAAGGCCACCATCCAGGCGCGCGTCCAGCAGATCAAGGGGCAGATCGAGGAAACCACTTCCGACTACGACAAGGAGAAGCTGCAGGAACGTCTCGCCAAGCTGGCGGGCGGCGTTGCCGTCATCCGCGTCGGCGGNCTACGACAAGGAGAAGCTGCAGGAACGTCTCGCCAAGCTGGCGGGCGGCGTTGCCGTCATCCGCGTCGGCGGCGCCACCGAATCCGAGGTCAAGGAAAAGAAGGACCGCATCGACGATGCGCTGAACGCCACCCGCGCGGCCGTCGAGGAAGGCATCGTTCCCGGCGGCGGCGTCGCGTTGCTGCGCGCCAAGGCTGTGCTGAACGGGCTGACCGGAGCCAATGCCGATGTAACGGCGGGCATTTCGATCGTGTCGAGAGCGCTCGAAGCGCCGATCCGGCAGATCGCCGAGAATTCCGGCGTCGAAGGTTCGATTGTCGTCGGCAAACTCGCCGACAGCAAGGACCACAATCAGGGCTTCGATGCCCAGAACGAGGTCTATGTCGACATGATCAAGGCCGGCATCGTCGACCCCGCGAAGGTGGTGCGGACGGCGCTGCAGGACGCGGGCTCGATTGCGGCGCTACTGATCACTGCTGAGGCCATGATCACAGACGTTTCAGCCAAGGAAGCCGCTGCTTCGCCCGGCGGCATGGGCTATTGACCAGCCGCTGCCGGAAACAAGCCTGAAAGACAGCCGCCGGGGGATATTCCCCGGCGCGCGCCATCGGCAAGGAGATCGATCCATGATCGCATTCGTCCCGAAGCCAAATGCAGCCACGAAGACCAAAGTGGCAGAGGAAAGCCGCTTCGATCGCATTCGCAGGCTTGCCGACAAGCACAGGAAAGCCGACGCCGGCACGATAGGCCGCGACCCGAAAAAGATCGCGGACAAGCGTCCCATGTGACGATTGCCAATCCTCGGCACCCCGCGCAAGCGCGGCACCAGACCCTTATCGCGTCTCGTCGCTGATCAGCGCCAGCTGAATGCGATTCTTGCCCGAACGCACAAGCGCCGTCAGTGCCTGCATGGTGCGGTCAAGCTTATCTCCGAGCGGCGGCAACTGGGGCCGCTACTTGGCGGCGTCATCGTACCGTTGGTTCTGCGCCATGAGGTGGCGGACCACGAGGTGAAGGAAAGCCTGATCGTTCAATCCAGGCTCGACTGGACCATCGTGGAGCCGCCCAGGTTGAGCAATGGAGCGGCAACGGGCGAATTCCGCCACGGCAACGGCATCCGGTCGGCGTCGCTGCTGCCGACGCTGGCGCGTGCCGACGTGGCGGCCTTCATGCTCGCCCAACTCGACGGCACCACCTACTCGCGCAGGGTAGCCAACATCCTGCGCTGACGCCTCGCAGGAGCCGTCTTCCCCTCGACGAACCGCCCGCTATATCTTCATCGTCCTTACCTTCATCGCCCTTGTCGGCAGCACCAAAATGGACGAATAGTCTTGCAAGGTGCGCCGCCGTGAAATTGCCGGCATGCGGTTTCTCAGTTGGCGGCATCGCCGCAGCCGGATCCTGGAATGGCTAGTCCTTTGGAACCACGCAAGAGAAGAGGTCCGATCGCCGCAAGGCTGCTGGCGGTGGATGCGTGGATCGATTCCTCGGTCTACGAAATCGGCTTCAGGGCGCGTCAGTTCTGGGAAGCGGCGACCATCTTCTCGCGGCGTTTCCGCGTCGGCGGCTGGCGCCGCGGCATGATTGAACTGTTGAGTGAAGGATTTACGCTCGGTGCGGGCGGCATCGTTGTGCTTTTGGCGCTGGCCTTGCCGGCCTTTCAGATAACCGCCGGCGACTGGCGCACGCAGGGCGACTTCGCCGTCACCTTCCTCGACCGCTACGGCAACGAGATCGGCCAGCGCGGCATTATCCAGCGCGATTCGGTGCCGGTCGACGAGATGCCCGACCATGTCATCAAGGCGGTGCTGGCCACCGAGGACCGGCGCTTCTTCGACCATTACGGCATCGACGTGCTCGGCCTGTCGCGGGCGATATTCGAGAACGTACGGGCGAATTCTGTCGTCCAGGGCGGCTCGAGCATCACCCAGCAGCTGGCCAAGAACCTGTTCCTGACCAATGAGCGGACATTCGAGCGCAAGATCAAGGAAGCCTTCCTGTCGCTATGGCTCGAAGCCAATCTGTCGAAGAAGGAAATCCTGCAGCTTTACCTCGACCGCGCCTATATGGGCGGCGGCACCTTCGGCATCGAGGCGGCGGCAGATTTCTATTTCGGCAAGAGCGTCAAGGACCTGAACCTTGCCGAGGCGGCGATGCTGGCCGGCCTGTTCAAGGCACCGACCAAATATGCGCCGCACATAAACCTGCCCGCCGCCCGGGCGCGCGCCAATGTCGTGCTGTCCAACCTGGTCGATTCCGGCTTCATGACCGAAGGCCAGGTGCTGCAGGCAAGATTACACCCGGCCGAAATCGTTGATCGCGGCGAGCAGAAAAGCCCCGACTACTATCTCGATTGGGCCTTCGAAGAGGTCAAGAAGATCGCCGCCAAAGGCGGCCCGCACTCGCTTGTCGCCCACACCACCTTCGACGCCAACATCCAGAAGGCGGCCGAAGAATCGATGGAGTTCCACCTCCGCCAGTTCGGCAAGGAATACAACGTCACCGAGGGCGCCATCGTCGTCATCGAGACCAACGGCGCGGTCCGGGCGATCGTCGGCGGCCGCGACTACGGCGCCAGCCAGTTCAACCGCGCCACCAAGGCACTTCGCCAGACCGGCTCCTCGTTCAAGCCCTATGTCTATGCGACGGCGATGGAGCATGGCTTCACGCCGGATTCGGTGGTTTCCGGCGGACCCATCTCCTGGGGCAGTTGGTCGCCCCACAATTACAATGGCGGGTCGGCCGGCAAGGTGACGCTGATCACGGCGATGGCCAAATCGATCAACACCGTGCCGGTGCGGCTGGCCAAGGATTATCTCGGCATCAAGCCGATCAAGGCGATGGCCGAGGCGATGGGCGTCGAGTCGCCGCTGGAATCACACAAGACCATGGTGCTCGGCACGTCGGGCATGACCGTGATGGACCAGGCGACGGGCTACAGCGTGTTCGCCCAGAACGGCTTTGCCGGAACCCGGCACGGCGTCAGCCAACTCTTCACCCGCACCGGCGAGGTGGTCTACGACTTCGCCAAGGATGCGCCGCCGCCGCACCGGGTGCTGTCGGAGCAGGCGCTCAAATACATGAACACCATGCTGGCCGCCGTTCCGGTGATCGGTACGGCCCGGCGCGCGGCCCTTCCAAACATCGTCGTCGCCGGCAAGACCGGCACGACCCAGTCCTACCGCGATGCCTGGTTTGTCGGCTTTACCGGCAACTACACGGCCGCCGTCTGGCTTGGCAATGACGACTTCACCGCGACCAACAAGATGACCGGCGGCACCCTGCCGGCCATGGTGTGGCAGCGCCTGATGCTCTATGCGCACCAGAATATCGACCTCAGACCGATCCCTGGCCTCGATCACCCCTTCGTCGATGCCGAAATCGCTGCCAAGGCCGAGGAAGCGGAAAAGAAGAGCGCCGAACAGGCAGCAGCCGATGCCGCCGCCGAGCGTCCGCCGGTGCTGTCCAGCCGGACCACCCAGACCCTGAAGGAACTCACCAAGCTGTTCCAGGCGGCACCCGTGCTCGACGCGCCCGCTGCACCGGAGACCCTCTCGGCGCTCTGAGCGGTCAATTCCACAGGGCCGCTTGCCACAAGCCCCCGCACCGCGATATCCCGAGCGACAGTCTTTCAGTCCCCGGCCTTCGGTTCCCCGGCTCCTCATGCTCAAGAATGCCTTCCTGACACTGCTTTCGCTTGCCATCGCCGTCGTCGGCGGTGGCGGCAGCGTCTGGTATGCACTGAAGCTGCAGGACGGCGTCGGCGCCATCAGGATCGGCCAATGGACCGCCTTCCCCGATATCGGCACGCCGACGGCGGATCCTTATTCGAAGGCCCGCGTGGCGCGCGAAGGCGTGCTGGCGCTCGGACAGGCGGAAGGACTGTCCTTCATCGCCGAGCGCGATTCCGGCGGCGAGCAACTCAAGCGGCAATGTGCCTACAAGATTGCGGGCGGCTTTCCCACCGCCCGGTTCTGGACCCTCTATGCCGCAGATCGGTCGCTTGGCGTGATCGAGACCGGCAAGCCGAGGCTGGCTGCGCTGCAGTCCTATCAAGTGCTGCGCGAGGCCGACAATTCGGTGATCATTTCCGTCGGCAGCCGCCCGGCGCCCGACAACTGGCTGCTGACCAGCGGCGCCGGCGGGATGTACTTCGTGCTCACGTTCTATGACACGCCGATCGCCAGCAGCACCGGCCTCTCGGACGTCACGCTGCCGCAGATCCAGAAGGTCGGCTGCAATGCGTAGCCTGCTGCATGCCGTGCTGCTCGGCCTGCTTGGCGGCGGCATCGTGCACATCATCGTGCTGCTGCTCGTCCCCGAGTTTTCCGAACGCGACGCCTGGTCGCGATTGGCCATGGCTTCGGATCTCTACAAGATGACCAGGCTCGACGCGGAAGCCGGCGGCGCGCCGGTGGTGAAATCGGTCGATCCGCTGTTTTATGCGGCGGCTTGCCGCTTCGACCTTGCCGAGGGGATGGTGCGGGTCAAGGCGCCGGGAAAGGTGCCGTTCTGGTCGATATCGGTCTATGACCGCGGCGGCCACAACATCTACTCGTTCAACGACCGCAGCGCGACCGCAGGCGTGCTCGACACCGTGGTGCTGACGCCGGCGCAGATGATCGAGGTCCGCAAGAATCTTCCCGCGGAACTGCAAGGGGCGATCTTCGTCGAAGCGCCGATAGCGGAAGGCATGTTCGTCATCCGCTCGTTCGTGCCCGACGACAGCTGGAAGCCGATCGTCTCGCGGTTTCTCGAACAGAGTTCCTGCGAACTGCAGGATTTTTAACCCACTTCCGATGCTCAGTGATGCGGTACCGGCAATGTCCCCGAAGGTCCCGGCTTATCGGGGCCGACCGGCCGCGTCTCGCCGGTCAGCGGCCGCTGCTCGTAGCGGACCCCGGGAAAGATGATCACCGCCGCCGGCGTTCCCGCGGTTTGTTGTGCTCGATTGGTTGCCGCCGTTCGCGGCACGAAAGACAGTACCATGCCCATGGTTCGCGTATTCCTCTCGGTTGCCCCGGAGCACAACGCAACGCCTCCATAGTCGATTAAGGAGGCAGTAGGTTAACGGAGCGCTAACGGATCGCCGCTAAATTGATCTTTGTTCTTGGGAAACGCGAAACCGGTACAGCCCGGCAGAGCGCAGTCCAGATCGTGTCGAGTGTCGGGCGTATCCTTCGTGTCAGCTTCGGATTTCAGGCAAATCGCAGCAGGAGCTGAATCGGGAAAGGCCGAGAGGCTGTTCCGCGCCGCGGTGTCGGCGTTCTGTTCGCTCACCCGACCTTCACGCCGCGAGATCGCGCAGCTCGAAGACCTGACGCTGCCGCTTTTCGACAATGTCTCGGTCGAATCGCGCCGCTACGTCGCGGCAGCCCTTTCCGAATGCGAATATGCACCCGCCGCGCTGGTGCGGCGGCTTTGCCAGGAGCGGGTCGATATCGCCGCTCCGCTGCTCATCCGCTCGCGTGCCCTCAGCGACGTCGACCTCATCGCGCTGATCGGGCGCCACGGGCTGCCGCATGCCCGTGCCATTGCCCGCCGCAAGGATCTCAATCAAACGATCGCGGATCTCATCAAAGTGCTCGAAAGGCCGACGCTGGTGCGGTCGCAACAGCAGCCGGAAACAACCGCCAAAGCCGCGTCCGAAAACGCCGAAGTGGTTGCGAGCGATGCCAACAGGCAAGAGGCTTCCGATGCCGCCGAAACAGTACGCCGCCGGTTGCGATCCATGATGCGCGCCGAGAGCGGCACCGCTATCGGTCCGTTCGTCGAGCCGCAAACCTATGTCAAGCTGCGCGAGACCGCGCTGACCGGCAATGCGGCATTCTTCCAGACAGCGCTCGCCGATGCGCTCGAAGTCGATTTTTCAACGGCGCGGACGCTCACCACGAGCCAAAATTACACACCGCTGCTGGCCGCCTTGCGCGCGCTCGACCTCAGCGAAGACAAGGCGTTCCTGATCACGGCCACCATCTATCCGACCGAGTTTCCGCACCCGCAGGCGATCCGCATCTTCCTCGACCGCTACCGCCTGCTGCACCGCGACGCGGCGTTGGACAGGCTCCGCGGCTGGAAGGCCGACACCGTGTCGAAAATCGTTCGCAAGCCCGGGCGCGTCGCCGCAAACGCCGACCTGCGCAAGCCGAACAGCGCCGATGTTGCCGCTGTCCCAAAGGCGCGTCGCGTCTGAAAAGTTACGGCAACTTGACCGAGATAAGCTCCTCAACGGGAATGGCGCCCGCCTCGACCTCGACCACCCAGATATCGGGATCGAATTTCTTCTCGCGCTCCAGCCGCGCGTCGAAGATGGCGGCATCGTCGCCCTCGCCGAGAAGGCTGAAGAAACGGTCGTCCGGCCTGGCCGAATCGTAGCTCGTCTGCGGCGCCGGCCCGAACAGCGCCATCTCCCCCAGCCTGCCCCGCGCCAGCACGAAAACCGCGCCGGCTTCCGTCGCGCCGCGCTTGACCACGGCGGCAAAGCCGCCGGCGCTGAAAACCCGACGCAACAGCGCCGATACCCACAGGTCGGTGGTTACCCGCATGGAGAATTCCTGGCCATGCGGCGGTCCTTACAGCATTGGCCGGAAGACTGTAACCGATCTTTGCCGAGCGACCGGCGTGCGGCCGTCACGACCCTCAGTTGGTCAGGCCGATCTCGCGCATCTTGACGTAGACGATCTCGTCGGGCTCGCCGGTCTCGGGCAGGCCGAAAAGCGCCTGGAATTCCTTGATCGCGGCCTTGGTGCGTGCGCCGACGACGCCGTCCAATTGCATGTCGTCATTGCCGAAAGCTTTCAGTCCGGCCTGGATCTTGACGATGCGGGGATCAGGTGCCGCCGCATTTGCCGGTGCGGACGCTGGAATGGCGGCTGGAACAGCGGCCGTTTCGACCGGCCGCGGCACGGGATGCGGCACCACGGCCGCGGTCGTCGGCGTGGCACCCAGTTGATCCAGCAGAATGCTGTCGATCTCGCCGGAGGCATTCAATCCGACCTTCTGCTGATAGGCCTGGATGGCCTTGCGCGTATTCGGTCCGGGAATGCCGTCGACGGTGCCGGAATAGAAATCGAGATCCTTCAATATGCCCTGGACCTGCTCGACGACCGGGTCGCTCTTGATCGGCGCAGCCGCCGGACGCACGATGTTGATGGTGGTTTCGGGCTCGTCGCTGTCCGCCCGGGGAAAGCGCTCGATGCTCCTGGTGACGAAAAACGCGCCGGCGTGCGGAAAGGGCTGGTACCAAAGAGCGTTCGCCGAGACGTAGAACAGCGTCACCAGGAATGCGGTGGAGCCGCCGACCACAACTGGATTGCGCGAGATCAGGCTGCCCAGAGCCATCGCTCCGTGCTCGAAGGCATTGCCGCGGCGTTTGACCGCCTTAGGCTGTTTTGCGGAGCGACCCATTGCTCTCCCCTTTGCCACCGTCCGCTCTGGCTTTGGCCGCGGACATCGGCACCACGCCGGTCTTCTCCGCCGAGTGGCCCGTCGGGCCGTTCACGGGAAGGCTGATCGTTACCGTGGTGCCCTCGCCCGGCATGCTTTCGATCGACATGGTGCCGTCGTGCAGCGCCACCAGCCCCTTCACCAGCGAAAGCCCGAGCCCGGTGCCTTCGAACCGGCGGGTATAGTCGTTCTGTATCTGCATGAACGGCTTGCCGAGATTGGCAAAATCTTCCTCGGCGATGCCAATGCCGGTGTCCCGGACCCAGAAATGCAGCCGCGAGCCGATCCGCTTGGCGCCGATGACGACGTTGCCGCCTTCGGGCGTGAACTTGATCGCGTTGGAGACGAGATTGATCAGGATCTGCTGCACGGCGCGACGGTCGGCATTTATTTCACCTGCGTCCGGCGCGATCTGGGCCTGCAGATCAATGGCTTTTGCCTCGGCTTGCAGGCGCATCATCGACTGGCACATCTCGACCGCTTCGCGGAAGCGGAACGGTTCCGGTTCGGTCGCATAGGCGCCCGATTCGATCCGCGATACGTCGAGTATCGAGGTGACGACGGCAAGCAGGTGCTGGCCCGAATCCCGTACCAAGCCGACATATTCCTTCTGGCGCGGATCCTTGAAGGTGCCGAACATCTCGTGCAGCAGCATGTCCGAAAAACCGATGATGGCATTGAGCGGGGTGCGCAGCTCGTGGCTGACGACGGCAAGGAAGCGTCCTTTCGCCACCTCGGCCGAGGCAGCCGCTTCATTGGCGGCGGCAAGCTCCTGGCGCAGTCCGGCCAGTTCATCATTCTCGCGCAGAACGAGCGTGAAGACAGTCTCCTGCCCCGGCGCGCGCATCATCTCGAGCGAGAACGGCCGGTAATTGTCGGCCGTCACGCCGCTGTTCTGCGGCAGCCGGACGCGAAGGTCGAGCCGGCGCGACAGAGCGCCATCGCGCATATCGGCCAGCGCGCTGAGATACGGGACGCGGTCGGACAGATGGATGCGATCGAAAAGCCCGGCGCCGAAAAGCAACTCCGGCGGCAGCCTCAGCATGGTGCGCGCCTTGGTCGAGGCGTCCAGAACCTCGCCATGCGCCGCTATTCGCAGCACGACAGCGTCGATCAGGTCTTCGAGCCGGTCGCTGCCGGCAGGATCGAGCTGTGCGTTGGCGGCGCCACGAAGTGGAGCGACACGCGGAAAGAGCGTGAGCGCCCAGGCCAGTGGTACCAGCCAGTGCCATGCGGCGATTTCGGTCTGGCCGAGCGGCAAGACGGAACCGGCGAAAGGCTGCAGCAAGACTGCGACAAGGGCCGATATGGCGCCCCAGATCACGGCACGGCGCGACTGGCCGATCCACCAGGCTTCAAACGGCAGCGCCACCGCAAGCACGGCAACCGGCGAGGCCACACCGCCGGCGGCAGCGACAAGGGCACCCAGGGCAACACTGCTCACGACCAAGGCTAGTTGGCCGGCCAGGGTGATCTTACCCGATGCAGCCACCAGCAGGGCGGCGAACCAGCAAAGGCCGAACGCGGCAAAGATCGCAGCCACAGTCACGGCCGCGCCCATGCCCGACGTGACCAGCGTCACCGCTGCACCTGCGCTGAAGAACGGAGCCGCCAGCATGACGCCAATGAACCGGCTGTGGCGGCGGCGGTCGTCCTGGCCGAGGACGGACGGATGAACCATCCGTTCGCAACCGGCGGCTATCGCGCCCGGCAACTCGGCGTATCTGGCCTTGATCGCACTCAACTCAACGCACCCGGTCGTGAACGGCCCTGCTTTGCAGGTGGCTTTTGTCGATCCGAAACTCGCATCCAGCGTTTAAGGAATGGATAAGGCTGGGCCGATCGTCCCCCGGCCGGCTGCAAATATCGGGATACCGGCGGCGAAAAACCGGGGCAATTGCCGCCATAGTAAACGGAGCGTTATCCGGACCGCCCGCGCCTGGACTTGGGCCGAGGGCATCAAACTGTCGCCGGGTCAAAAAACGAGCAGGAAAAACAACAGGTTGGATGGTTACCCTTTGCTGAATAAAATCTAAGTCGTTCGAGGCAAATGAATTTCAAAACGCTTCGTTTCGAATCTGCCTAAACTTTGAGGAAAACTGTTGCTTTCGGGACAAGCCGTCCTTTGCGCGTCCGTGCCAATATCGCCGTACAGGGGTCGTGCGGTTCGGATGCATGACCGTCATAAAGGACAGACAGATGGGCTTTCTGATAAGAGCTGCTTTCTGGTTTTCGCTGGTGCTTCTGGCGCTGCCGCTGGGTGTCGGCTCCGATGATGCGGGCCGCGAAAGCGTCGGGCCGCTCCAGGCGCTGTTTGCCGCGCGCGAAGCCGTCGGCGACATCGCCGGCATCTGCGAGCGCAAGCCGGACGTCTGCGAGACCGGCAAATCGGCAATGCACACCATCACCGCCCGGGCAAAGGAGACCGCCAAGATCGCGGCCGCCATGCTGGACGACAAGGCCGCTGAACCCGATACGGTGACGACCACCGGCAGCGTGCCCGAGGAAATCGTCTTGCCGGCGAAAGTCGATTTGCCGGCGAAAGTGCACTTGCCGGCAAAGAACTGAGACTGTTTCGGCCGAATCCATCGCTAAACCGCAGGGCGCCCCGCTCTCGGCGCCTGCGGCGTTTCTCCTCTTTTTCCGTGACGCGGCCGCGCCGGATGACTATATCCGGGGAAATGACCACGACGATCCAGACCATCCGCGACGACTTTTCCCTGCTCGACGAGTGGGAAGACCGCTATCGGTATGTGATTGAACTGGGTGAAGCGCTGCCGCCATTTCCCGACGAGCAACGCATACAAGCCAACAAGGTGCCCGGCTGCGTCAGCCAGGTCTGGCTGACCACCGAGCAAGGCGAGGGTGCCAATCCCGTTATCACCTTCAAGGGCGATTCCGACGCCCATATCGTGCGCGGCCTGGTTGCCATCATGCTGGCGCTGTTTTCGGGACGGCCCGCCAGCGAAATCCAGAGGACCGACGCAGAGGCAACGCTAAAGGCACTCGGACTTGACGAGCACCTGTCGCCGCAGCGCGCCAATGGTCTTCGCTCGATGGTCAAGCGTATCAAGCGTGACGCCGAGGCGGCGCTGAAGCAGACCGCCTGACCGGACGGCAATTACCGGCAGTATGAAGAACTGGCGGCCCGAGCTTGGTCTCCCCACAATACAAAACGGCGCCCGAAGGCGCCGCTTGAGTGTCAAACCGGAAGAGCCGCTTGTCAGCGTCCCTTGCGCTTGCGACCGAGACCCATCTTCTTGGCGAGCTGCGAACGGGCGGCCGCATAATTGGGCGCAACCATCGGATAGCTCGGGTCCAGGTTCCACTTTTCGCGATACTGGTCGGGCGTCAGATCATAGTGGGTCATCAAGTGACGCTTGAGCGACTTGAACTTCTTGCCGTCTTCGAGACAGATGATGTAGTCGTCATGCACCGAACGCTTCGGATTTACCGCCGGCTTCTGCTTGTCGGCAGGCGGCTGCTCGGCGGCCCCGCCGACGCGCCCGAGAGCGGCATGGACATCGGCGATGAGGTTCGGCAATTCGCCGACCGGCACGGGATTGTTGCTGACATAGGCGGCCACCACATCGGCGGTGAGCTCGATCAGCGCGTCACTGTTTCTGGAAGGTGTTTCGGTAATATCCATGGCGTTCAGGCCCCAACGAGAATTGTTTCTGTTTGCGCCCGTTTCGATAGTTGGGCATCGCGCGAACTTGTGCAGGAAAAAGCCTCCGCGATTCGCGTCGCGGCATCTTAATGGGCCTGAGCGTCAAGTAAGTCAATTCGCTTCTTGCGCTCTATTCAGCGATACAAGTCAAATCTTTCATATTCAGCTTCACTCTTTCGTGCAGAGTGTAACTTTGCCGTTTTTTCTGGTCAGACCAGCATCGACTGACGCCGCGGCAAGCAGCCATTACACAGACGGCAGCAGGTAAATAGAGCTCAATGCTTGATCCTGCCGGCAGCATTACAGCCTGGCCGATCGGCGGATTCAGTAAAATCATAGGTTGCGAAGGGTTACTGTTGCTCGTGAGCCGTCGGCCGGAGCGGCGTGCTGCGTCACTGAAACGGGGTGATGTATTTTCCGTAGACCCAGCCGGTGACGAACTGGCCGCTCTGTGCCGGATCGTGCCAGACTTCGCACCAGCGATGGCGGATCTTCTGTTTCTGCTGCCAGTAGGTTTGGCTGGTCATGTCGAGCAGGTTTATCCCACCGGTGCATTTGCCGGTCATCTGCAGAACCGTCCCGTTGGGATAGGCGGCCTGCTTCTGCGAAGTTCCTGAAGGATATTTGCGCACATTGAGCGTGTCGCCGAACGGCACATTGGCCACTTGCCAAGCCGCAAAGGCAGTTGCATGAGATTGACCGGCATTGGCCAGGGTCATCGCAGCGACGGCGAGGGCCGCGGCAGTCCGAGAAAAAATATTCATTGTCCTCTCCTCCAGCCCGTCCTCTTGAGCCACCACGACAATAGATCGTAGCCCTTGAACCCGCGCTGATCGGCGTGTTCATTCGCCATTCAAGTAGCTTCCACAGCGAGACGCAATGACCAGAACTCCAGTGTTTCCGACCGCCACCCCGCCACAGCCGGAGAAGCGGCCGATCTTCGACACGCATCACGGCATGACGCGGACGGACGACTATGCCTGGCTGAGGGCCGTGAATTGGCAAGAGATGTTCAGGGATCCGTCCCTGCTCGACGGCGAGATCCGCGCCCACCTGGAAGCCGAGAACGCTTATCAGGCGGCGCTGATGGCCGATACAGCCCGGCTGCAGAAGCAGCTTTTCGCGGAAATGAAGGGACGTATCAAGGAAGACGATTCTTCCGTGCCGATGAAGGACGGGCCCTACGCCTACGGCTCCTCCTTCAAGCTTGGCGGCCAGCAGCCGCGTTATTTCCGTACCTCGCGCGACGGCGGCGACAAGCAGATCTTGCTCGACGGCGATGCCGAGGCCGAGGGCAAGCCCTATTTCCGCCTGGGCGGCGTCGATCATTCGGACGACCACCGCAAACTGCTCTGGGCCTTCGACGACAAGGGTTCCGAATTCTACACGCTGCGCGTCCGCGATCTCGCCGGCGGCAACGATCTGGCGGACAGGGTCCCGGACACCGGCGGCGGCGGTGTGTGGGATGCCGGTAATGACGGTTTTTTCTACACCCGCCTCGACCCCAACCACCGTCCCTCCAAAGTGCTGTTCCATGCGCTTGGCGATGGTCCTGAAAACGACCGGCTGATCTATGAGGAAACCGATCCGGGCTTCTTCATGGATGTCGGCGGCACACGCTCCAACGAGTGGATCATGATCGGAATCAACGACCATGAGACGTCGGAATACCGCATCATGATCGCCAACGACCCGTTCGTAGAGCCGAAGCTGGTTGCAGCGCGCGAAACCGGCTTGCAGTACGACCTAGAGGAAGGCGGCGACGTCTTCTTCATCCTCACCAATGCCGACGGCGCCAAGGACTTCAAGATCATGACGGCGCCGGCCGATGATCCGGTGCGCGCCAACTGGCAGGAACTGGTGCCGCACGAAGCGGGCCGGCTGATCCTTTCGGTAATCGGCTTCAAGGACCACATGGTCCGGCTCGAGCGCAAGGAAGGCCTGCCACGCATCGTCGTGCGCGATCGCACGAGCGGCGAGGAGCACCTGATCTCCTTCGACGAGGAAGCCTTCTCGCTCGGCCTGTCCGGCTCCTACGAATACGACACCGAAATCATGCGCTTTTCCTATTCGTCGATGACGACGCCGGCGCAGGTCTTCGATTACAGCATGCGCACCCGCGAGCGCGTGCTGCTCAAGACCCAGGAAGTGCCGTCCGGCCACGACCCGGAGCACTATGTCACGCGCCGGCTGATGGCGCCTGCCGCCGACGGCGAACTGGTGCCGATCTCGCTCCTCCACCACCGCGACACGCCGCTCGACGGATCGGCGCCTTGCCTGCTTTACGGCTATGGCTCTTACGGCATAGCGGTGCCGGCCGCGTTCAACACCAATTTGTTTTCGCTGGTCGACCGCGGCTTTGTCTACGCGATTGCCCATGTCCGCGGCGGCAAGGACAAGGGCTATGGCTGGTACGACGACGGCAAGCGGGCGAACAAGATGAATACGTTCACCGATTTTGTCGCTGCCGCCCACCACCTCGTCGCCGAACGCTACACGCAGCATGACCGCATCGTCGCGCAAGGCGGCTCGGCCGGCGGCATGCTGATGGGCGCGGTCGCCAACATGGCGCCGCAATGCTTCGGCGGCATCGTCGCCGAGGTTCCCTTCGTCGACGTGCTCACCACCATGCTCGACGCAAGCTTGCCGCTGACGCCGCCGGAATGGCCGGAATGGGGCAACCCGATCCCTTCGGCGGAGGATTACCGGACCATCGCCGCCTACTCGCCCTACGACAATGTCGCCGCACTCGACTATCCACCGATCCTGGCGCTGGCCGGCCTGACCGACCCGCGCGTCACCTATTGGGAGCCGGCCAAATGGGTGGCGCGGTTGCGCGACCGCAAGACAGGGGGGAATCCGGTTCTGTTCAAGATCAACATGGATTCAGGCCACGCCGGCGCCTCCGGCCGGTTTTCCAGGCTGGAGGAAATCGCGTTCACCTATGCCTTCGCGCTCAAGGTAACAGGCAAGGCCGAACCAGCCGCGTGAAGTCGGGGGAGAGCGGTCATTGCCTTCCGTTCCGAGACGTGGCTTTCATTCGCGGTAAGAGTTGCGGAGACGCCCACCAATGATCGATCTCGCCACATTGATTGCGTATGTCGCGGTTGTGCTTGGCTTTGTCTTCATCCCCGGTCCGGCCACCCTTCTGACCGTGGCGCGGGCCACCAGTTCCGGAACCAGGGTTGGCATCGCGACCGGCGCGGGGATCGCGGCCGGCGACGTGGTTCACACCTTCATGGCGATCGTCGGCATTTCGGCGATCATTGCCACGTCGGCGGCGCTTTTCAGCATCGTGAAGTACATCGGCGCAGCCTACCTCATTTATCTCGGCATTCGCGCGATCATCGAGAAAACGCCTGCCTATCCGGCCGCCGGCGCACTTGCGATCCCCGCTACCAAAGCATTTCGGCAGGCTGTTTGACCGAGGTTCTCAACCCCAAGACCGCGCTTTTCTTCCTTGCATTTCTTCCGCAGTTCGTGCGGCCTGAAAACGGATCGGTGATGCTTCAACTGGCGACATTGGGCGTGATCTTTGTTCTGTTGGGCCTCATCAGCACGCTGGTTTTCGCCGTGGGTGCGGGTGGCCTCGGTGCATTCCTGCGCCGAAACCCGACGGTGCTGAGATGGCAAGGCAAGGCTGTCGGCGGCATCTATTGCGCCTTGGGCATCCGGCTGGCGCTGCAACAGCGCTAGGACCTCGACAGGCGACGCCGTATGAGGCTTCGGATAATGGGCAGGCACAGCTGATTTTCCGCTCGCAATTGCAAAGGCCGCGCGCTACCCAGTGCGCGGCTTTTCACAGCCGCGCCAACACACAATCACCCAGGGATCTGCCATGTTGCTCGTCGATGTCTATCTCGACAAATCGCCCATCCAGGGCATCGGCGTCTTTGCCAAAAACCACATTGCCCGCGGCACGCTGGTCTGGAAGCTCGACCCGAAATACGACCGGCGCATCGAGGTGGAGACCTACGAGCGGGAAACCGGGCCGGTCAAAACCTATCTCGACCGCTACGCCTATCCGGACCGGCGCGACCCGAATTACATCGTCTTCGAAGCCGACGATGCGCGCTACATGAACCATGCCGACAGCCCGAATTGCGACGTCTCGCAGCCGGAGGAGACCTATGCCTTGCGCGACATTGCGCCCGGCGAGGAAATGACCTGCGACTACAATCACTTCTTCGAAACCGGCTTCGACTTCCTCGGCGACCGCTGACCCAACGGCCCGTCAGCTCGCCGGCTTCTTGCGCGCCGGATAGCCGTTGGGATGCGGCGGCACGGCTTTCAGATAGGCGGCGATCGCCGCGCGGTCCTCCCGGGTCAGCACGGCCATGTTCCGTTGCACGTCGACCATCGCGCCGCCGACCGTATCGAAGTCCGGCGTGAAGCCGGTTTCGAGATAGTTGGCGATGTCGGCTTCCGACCAGTCGGCGATGCCGCCCTCGCCCGACGTGATGTTGGGCACGATGCCGCTGCCTTCCGCGGCCGCGGCGCCTGCCAGCCACTGGCTCTTCCTGGTACCGCCGGTAAGGTCCCGCGGCGTGTGGCATTCGCCGCAATGGCCGGGGCCTTCGACCAAATAGCGGCCGGCCTGCACCGGCTGCGGCGTGCCTTCGGGAAAGGAAACGACCGGCTTGTCGCTCAGATAGAGCAATTTCCACAGACCAAGGCCGCGTCGGACGTTGAAGGGAAACCCCAGCGAATTGGCGGGTGCCTTGCCGGCGACCGCGGGCAAGGTCTTCAGGAACGCATAGAGATCGGCAATGTCGGCCGGCTTCATGCGCGCGTATGAAATATAGGGAAATGCTGGATAAAGATGCTCGCCCGACGGCGACACGCCCTTCAGCATGGCGTTGGCAAAGTCTTCGACCGACCAGGCGCCGATGCCGTCCTTGGTATCCTGCGAGATATTCGGCGGCACGAAGGTGCCGAATGGCGTCTTGAGCTCGAGGCCGCCGACCAGCTGAAGGCGAGCGTCGCCTTGCGAGCCAGGCTTGGCATGACAGGATGTGCAGCCGCCAGCGTAGAAGATGCGCTTGCCCCTGTCAGCGTCACCGGGGCCAAGCTGCGCCAGCGTGGCGGCACCGAGCCTGACCGGAGCCGACAGGAACCAGCCGGCAATCGCGGCGACGCCGCCCAGAACGAGGGCGGCGCCGACGAGTTTCTTCAGCAAGGGCATTGCCCGCTATCAGCCTTTTTTCACCCTGTAGCTTTGATGACAGTTGCCGCAGCCGCCGCCGATGGTGTTGAACTGTGCCTTCAACGCGTCGGCATCCGCAGGTGCCGCGGCGACCGCCGCCTTGACGTCGGCGAGGTACTTGCCTTCAGCCGTCTTGAAGCCGGCCATGTCCTGCCAGATCTTGGGAGACGCCGTGGTGTCGCCGATGTCGCTGCCCGCCGGGAACAGCGCGTCGACGCCGGCATGGAATTTCTCGGCATTGGCCTGCAGTGCCTGCAACGCCGTCAGCACCGAAGCTGCGTCGTAGGGCGTCTCGCCCTTGACCACTTTCGACAAGCCGGCGGCGATCTTGCCACGTTCCTTCATCAGGGCCTGCCGGTCAGCGACCGGGTCGGCAAATGCCGCCGAACCGGCGAAGGCGAGCATCGAGATGGCGAGGATAAGCTTTCTCATTCACTTGGCTCCATGTTGAAGGCAATTCAGGGTGCGGTCCCACCCCGATGACAAACGGCAAGGATGGCTTAAAAATTCCGACGCTTCGCCTCACGCTTGCGTGAAATTTTTGCAACTGTCGTTCTGATGCTGAAAAAGAAAAGCCCCGGTTCTGCCGGGGCTTTCTGGAACGGATCAGGCCTTTTCGTAGAGTTCGAGCACATAGTCCCAGTTGATGAGACTGTCGACGAAGGCTTCGAGATATTTCGGCCGGGCGTTGCGATAATCGATGTAGTAGGAATGTTCCCAGACATCGACGCCAAGGATCGGCGTCGCGCCATGGACGAGCGGGTTCTCGCCATTCGGCGTCTTCGAGATCGCCAGCTTGCCGTCCTTGACCGAGACCCAGGCCCAGCCCGAACCGAACTGGGTGGTGCCGGCGGCGATGAAGTCGGCCTTGAACTTGTCGTAGCCGCCAAGATCGCTGTCGACCGCTTTTTGCAAGGCGCCCGGCAGCTTGTTGCCGCCGCCGCCCTTCTTCATCCATTTCCAGAAATGGATATGATTGTAGTGCTGGGCGGCATTGTTGAAGAGCCCCGCATTCTTGCCAAAGGACTGTTTGACGGCCTCTTCGACCGACAAATCGCCCAGGCCCGCCTCGGCGGCCAGCTTGTTGCCGTTGTCGACGTAGGCCTTGTGGTGCTTGTCGTGATGATATTCCAGCGTTTCCTTGGACATATAAGGCTGCAAAGCCTCGTAATCATAGGGCAAGGCGGGCAATTCAAAAGCCATCGGTCGTACTCCCTCGTGGAAAAATCCGGTGTCGATACCGGACTAACATAGGACTGGATTGGTCTGGAACAACTCCGGAAACGAAGCGCCGGGCCGCTTTTTAGCGGGTCAGCCGGGCGAAGTCGAATGCGCCCATTCCCAATAGAGTTCGCGCGCCTTCTTGGCCACCGGCCCGGGCTGCAGATTGCGATCCTCGATACGGGTGACCGGCACGACTTTCGAGTGGTTTCCGGTCGAGAAGATTTCGTCCGCCTCCAGGAAATCGCGGATCGACAGCGTCTTTTCCGTCGTCGTGAAACCGTACTCGCCAAGCAGGGCCATGGTGCGCGCGCGAGTGATGCCGGACAGGAAGGTGCCGTTCGGCGCCGGCGTCAGGACATGGCCGTCCTTGACCAGGAAAATATTCGAGGTCCCGGTCTCGGCGACATTGCCCAGCATGTCGAGCACGAGCGCATTGTCGAAGCCGCGCATCTTGGCTTCGAGGATGGCCCTGCCGTTGTTGGGATAAAGGCAGCCGGCCTTGGCGTTAGTCGGCATGGTTTCGATTGTCGGGCGGCGGAACGGCGACACCGTCACCGAAAAACCCGCTGGCGAGATCATCGGCGATTCATAGAGGCAAAGGCAGAAACGCGTCGAGGCCGGGTCGGCCGGCACGCCCATATAGCCGCCATGCTCGGCCCAATACATCGGCCTGATGTAGACCGCTGTGTTGCCGTCGAACTTCTTCAGCCCGTCCCAGGTCAGGCCGACGATCTTGTCGGTGCTCATCGTCGGTTTCAGGCCGAGCGCGATCGCCGAGGCGTTCACCCTTGCTGCATGGCGATCGAGGTCGGGAGCGACGCCCTCGAACCAACGGGCGCCGTCGAACACGCTGGTGCCGAGCCACATGGCATGGCTGCGCGGCCCGAGGATGGCGACGTTGCCCTCATACCAGTCGCCGTCGACGAAGGTCCATGTCGCGGATTGCGCCGCAGTCGCCAGTGTCATTGCCAGGTTCCGTTCGATGCTTGTTGCGGCGCATTGGAAGATGCTTTGGCGGCCGCCGTCAACCGGTTTGGCTGAGATTTGTTGAGGCCAGCGGGCTGGCGGACTGCAATCAGCGCTTGCGCCTTGCCTTGCGCAGCCTCAAAACTGTCGCATGCACCATGCAGCTTACGTTTTCGACGCCTATGGCACGCTGTTCGACGTGCACGCGGCCGTGCGCCGTCACGCCGACCAGATCGGGCCGGACGGCCAGTTGCTGTCCGAGATCTGGCGCGCAAAGCAGCTGGAATATTCCTGGGTGCGGACGCTGATGGGGGCCTATGCCGATTTCTGGCAGCTCACCGAGCAGGCACTCGATTTCGCCCTGCGCAAGGTTCCGTCCGCCGATGCCGGGCTGAAGGCGAAGTTGCTCGAGGCCTATTGGCGGCTGGACTGCTATCCGGAGGTGCCGGCCGTGCTCAAGGCGCTCAAGGCATCGGGGGCAAGGCTGGCGATCCTGTCCAACGGTTCGCCTGAAATGCTGGAGGCGGCCGTCAAGTCCGCCGCGCTCGACCAGGTCCTGGACGACGTCTTTTCCGTCGACAGCGTCAGGCGCTTCAAGACCGACCCGTCGGTCTACGACATAGTCACCACGGGCTGGCGCCTCTATCCAGGCGCTGTCTCTTTCCAGTCCTCCAACCGCTGGGACGTTGCCGGCGCCACCAAATTCGGCTTCCGGACGGTGTGGATCAACCGCGCCAATCACCCAGAGGAATACCGGGATTTCCCACCGGCCCTGATCCTGCCGTCCCTTGAAGGTCTGGTTGCCGCGGTTTGACACCGGAAATGTTGCGTCGGCGCAACAGTGGCGATCCAGTCACAGCTTTGCCTTTGTTTGTCCACCCTGCGGCCAGAATTGGAACCGCCTATCGCGCCGAGCATTGCTCGAGCACCTGCGCACAACCGGACGCATTCATGCTTTGTTGCGATTTGAGACTTAAAAAAGGCAATCATGTTCACACCTCCATCGTCCTCTCTGCGCCTTAGCCGTCGCGGTTTCCTCAACGCCGCAGCCCTTGGCGCCGCCTCGGTCGCGGTCTCCAGTTGCACCACGCTGTCGCAACAGCCGGTCGAGCCACCGCCGCCGACCTATGTCGAGCCGGCGCTCGGCGACTATATGACGATGTATGGGCCGATGTCTGATGGCGGCTTCGAGCTGCCGGCCATACCGGTCGACAAAATCGACCCGCAGTTCCTGCGCCAGATCGTGGACGATCCGACCGGGCAGCAGCCGGGCACCATCGTCGTCGACACCACCAATCACTTCCTCTACTTGGTGCGCCCGGGCGGCCAGGCTATCCGCTACGGCGTCGGCCTCGGCCGCGCCGGCTTCGAATGGTCGGGCGATGCCGTGGTCCAATGGAAGCAGAAATGGCCGAAATGGACGCCGCCGGATGAAATGATCTCCCGGCAGCCGGAGTTGAAGCCGTACAGCGCCGATAATGGCGGCATGCCCGGCGGGCTCAAGAACCCGCTTGGCGCGCGGGCGCTCTATCTCTTCCAGGGCAACCAGGACACGCTCTACCGCTTGCACGGTTCGCCGGAATGGCGGTCGATCGGCAAGTCGGTGTCGTCGGGCTGTGTTCGCCTGATGAACCAGGACATTATCGATCTCTACGACCGTGTGCCGAACAAGACCCCGGTCGTGGTGACGGCCGATATCGGCCAGCCGATGGTGGCGACCGCAAACCGCAAAGCCATTCCGATCGACGCCGGCGTGCCGGAAGGATCGATCCTGCTCGGCCCGGTCAAGGCGATCACAGACTCGATCTTCTGAGCTGACGGAAGCACGGGGGCGGGATATTCCTCGCTCCTGCTGGTTTTGCTGCGCGTCGGCTTGCCGGTGCCGGCGCCCGCCTTCAGGTGCGGTCCTTACGCCGAGCAGCGGATTTTGCCGCGCTCTGTGCAGACGCCGCCGGTGGACAGCTCATGATCCAAATCCGTCTTCGGCAGGCCGAGCGTTCGGATCACCGCTTTGCGCCTAATCTCGGCCGTATAGATTCGCTTTGCCGTTTCCTGAAAGCTGACGTCGCGGGCGACCGCGCTGGAGGTCGTGGTGGCGCCAGGAGCTGCCATTCCCGGCGCTTCTCCAAAACTGACCTTCGCGCTACGGCTTGAGTCGGCCCTTCTCTGCCCCTCCTGCGGAGCAGTCCTACGGCAAGCCGTGACCCGAAAGCGGACTTGCGAGCCGCCGCCGAGCGTCATCTTCCTTCAAGAAAGAACCTTGCCGAGGAAAGCACGCATCACGCCGTTGAATTGCTCTGGTCTTTGCAGGGGTGCGAAGTGGCTCACGCCGGACAGGATGATCAATTCCGCTGCCGGAATGCTCCGCGCGAGATATGCGGCATGTTCGGGCTTGATGAACTCGTCGTGCTCGCTTTGCACGATCGCAACGGGCACATGGACATGGGTCAAGTCGCCTGCAGAATAGTTAGGTTCGCTCTTCATCATCTTGCCGACCGCTTCGACAAATACATTGAATTGGTCCGGCGTGGCCGATTGGTCGGCATAGTCCTTGGCGTGCCGTCTGAAACACCGGTCGACGGTCGGAGTGGGCTCGAATTCCTTTGTGCCGCTGGGGTCCATGTTGCAGCCAAAGAAGAATACACCGGCAACCCGCTCGGGTGCGTTCATTGCGAGGATTAAAGCGATGCACGCGCCGTCGCTCCAGCCCACAACGGCCGTCTTTTCCAACTGCAGCGCGTCCATCACGGCGAGCACGTCGGATGCCATCAACTCATATGTAAAAGGCCGCTGATCGCGCGTGCTGCGGCCGTGGCCGCGGCTATCAATGAGCACGGCGCGATAGCCAGAGCTGACCAGCGTTGAAACTTGATAGCCCCAATTACCGCTATGGCCGAGGCCACCATGCAGCAGGATCACGGGAGAGCCGGACCCGTATGTCGCGTACCAAATTCGAGCGCCGTCGTGATCCACGAAGCCCTGATCGCTCGTAACGGGCAGAGGCGCAGCGCCATGGGCCTCGAAATTCTTGAGGTCGTCGTCGTGTGATTCCATGCTGATGTGACTCCAAGTAAACAGAAAGGCCTGCAAACTGCCGCTGATGCAGATCAAACCAACCGCTGACAGGAGCCAGTTGCCCAAGCGACATAACACCGAGCGACTAACTGGATCAATGTCCGCTTCTGTGCGCGCTTGCGTCATTCGTGTGTCTGCTGGGAATGACGCATTCCCACCCCAGCCAGTCCTTCGCCGTCGATTTCGGTCGTTCGGTAGCTTAGGGTTCTTGAACGAACGGACGCGCTTAAAGCGACTTTCATGGCGCTCCTTCAAGCTGCCTTTCGCGCATCGGCCGGAGTCGACCTTGGCGGAAATTCGAACCAAGACACTACCGCCGCGGTGCGTCCGTCTGGCGGACGTGGGCGCCGGAAGCATTTTCGTCGCCGCCTATCTGTTGGTGTAGATCGGCCCCCGCGTCGTCACGCCGGGAAAGACGATGCGCCGAGGCTTGTCATCATTTGGAAGTTCTTCGATGCACAGCGAAATCGCTTGCAGTTCTGCGAAGCGATTCGCAATTATCGCCGCAATCCACGTCCCACCTGGAGGCTCCCATGGCCGAGGTCCTGCTGTTCCACCACGCACAAGGGTTGACTCCCGGCGTGCGCGCGTTCGCTGACGACCTGCGGGCAGCCGGGCACACCGTGCATACGCCGGACCTGTTCGACGGACGCACATTCCAGAGTATTGACGAGGGTCTCGCCTACATCGGTGAGATCGGGTTCGACGACATGCGGGAGCGCGGCGTCCGCGTCGCCGGCGAACTGACCCCCGAGCTCGTTTACGCCGGATTCTCGTTCGGCGTGCTGCCGGCGCAGAAGCTCACACAGACACGACCCGGTGCCTGCGGAGCCCTGCTCTTCCACTCCTGTCTGCCGATTAGCGGCGAGTGGGCCTTCGGACCCTGGCCGGACGGCGTCCCGGTCCAGATCCACGGTATGGATAACGACCTGATCTTCGTCGGCGAGGGCGACATCGACGCCGCTCGCGAGATCGTGGAGAAGGTCGAGGACGCGGAGCTGTTCCTCTATCCCGGCGACCAGCACTACTTCGCCGACAGCTCGCTCCCGTCGTACGAGGCGGCTGCCAGCGCGCTGCTCACGCGGCGGGTGCTCGAGTTCTTGGACCGTGTCTAACCATGTCGGCGAGGGCCTTATTGAGGAGCAATGGCAGCTCTCGTCAAATCTCCCATAGGGTCGAAACCGCGATCACCACCCGCGGGTTCGTTCCCTGGAGGGCTTCCGGACGCCGGCCCCGGCGCACGGCACCTCCCAAAGAAGGCCGGCATCTGTAATCCTCCACAAGATCTGCCAAGGCATTTACTCGAGCAAGTGGCTGCTTTGGGGTCTCGGTGCTGGTTGCCGTGAATGTCAGCTATCAGGCAGCGTAATATGCTGATGAAGGGCGGGTCAGGGTCAGGTCACGACGATGTTCGCGACGACCTGAATGTCGGCTCTCGTGTATCCCAGCCTAAGGCGGCCTGTCCGCAATCGGCCCAAAGGCCGCAGGCTGCAATGCCCGCATGTCGGTCGCTGAAGGGGCGGTAGCCGCATCCCAGAGGCGGACACTAGAGCGAGCAGGCGGGGTGGCATGTTCACTCCCAAGTCTCGGGCGCATCCCGGAGGCTCTTTACCTTATCCGCCAAATAGACGGGAGCATAGCCGCCGCCCGCTGTCCTCCAGATCTGGCTACTGGCGCTTGATGCCAAGACAGCATTTGTCAAACTCGGTGGCCCGATGCTCCCTCACCGCCCCCTGGCCAAACTCCCCAGAATACCCCGCACGATCGCCCGTCCGACCGACGAGCCGACCGAGCGCACCACGGATTTGATCGCCGCCTCCGCCACCGTCTGGCGGTTGGAAGGCCGCGGCGCGCGGCGGCCGCCAGCTGGCTGGGGATCGTCATTGCCGAAGCCGGGAATGGTCCAGCGCGAACGGCCGCTCTCCTGCTGCTGCGCTTGTGCCTCCTGGGCGTCCTTGGCCTTTTTTTGCAGCATCTCGAAAGCCGATTCGCGATCGACGGTCTGGTCGTACTGTCCCGAAACCGGGCTCTCAGTGATCAGCTTGCGGCGCTCTTCGGGCGTGATCGGGCCAAGCCGCGAGGATGGCGGGCGGATCAGCGTGCGCTGTACCATGGACGGCACGCCCTTGGCTTCCAGCGTGGAGACGAGTGCCTCGCCGGTGCCGAGTTGCGTGATCACGGTTGCACAGTCGAAATCGGGATTGGGCCTGAACGTCTCGGCCGCCGTCTTGACGGCCTTCTGTTCGCGCGGCGTATAGGCACGCAGTGCGTGCTGCACGCGGTTGCCCAACTGCGCCAGCACCGTTTCAGGGATATCCAGCGGATTTTGCGTGACGAAATAAACGCCGACGCCCTTCGAACGGATCAGCCGGACCACCTGTTCGACGCGGTCGATCAGCACCTTCGGCGCGTCGTCGAACAGAAGATGCGCCTCGTCGAAGAAGAAGACCAGCTTCGGCTTGTCCGGGTCGCCGACCTCGGGCAGTTCCTCGAACAGTTCCGACATCAGCCACAGAAGGAACGTCGCATAGAGCCGCGGATTCATCATCAGTTTGTCGGCGGCGAGCACGCTGATGGCGCCGCGTCCATCGCGCGTGGTGCGCATGATGTCGGCGATCCGCAATGCCGGCTCGCCGAAGAAATTGGCAGCGCCCTGCTGCTCCAGGACCAGCAGCGTGCGCTGGATCGCGCCGACCGAAGGTTTCGTCACATTGC
Organism: Mesorhizobium sp. LSHC420B00; assembly: GCF_000503055.1. GTDB lineage: Bacteria > Pseudomonadota > Alphaproteobacteria > Rhizobiales > Rhizobiaceae > Mesorhizobium. The sequence continues at coordinate 76,827 of NZ_AYVY01000005.1, forward strand.
CGTAGCGGGCGCCGATCTCTTCGGCGCGGTCGGCGATGTTGGCAAGCAGTGACTGCAGGTCCTTCAAGTCGAGCAGCAAAAGGCCTTCCTCGTCGGCGATGCGGAAGGCGATGTTCATAATGCCTTCCTGCGCCTCGGAGAGGTTCATCAGCCGCGACAGAAGCAGCGGCCCCATCTCCGAGATGGTGGCGCGGATCGGGTGACCCTGCTCGCCGAACAGATCCCAGAAGATGACCGGAAATTCCTGGAACTCATAGGGATCGAGCTTGACCTGCTCGGCCCGCTTGACCAGAAAATCCTGCGCTGTGCCCATCATGGCGATACCCGACAGATCGCCCTTGATGTCGGCGCAGAATACCGGCACGCCGGCATTGGAGAAACCCTCGGCCAATATCTGCAGGGTCACCGTCTTGCCGGTGCCGGTCGCGCCGGTGACCAGGCCGTGACGATTGCCATATTGCAGCAAAAGCCGTTCCGGCCGCTGATAGCTGTCGTCCGGCTTGCGGCTGGCTCCCATGAAGATACTGGTGTCGTCGGCCATGTGTCCGGTCTCCGCAAACCTATAGGGTTGAATGCCCTGATCCCCTTGAAGAAAACGGAGGCCCGCCGCAGGTATAGTGAGGCCATTGCGCAGCGACAATGGGCATCGTCGAAAATGGCTTTTGGAGCTTGCGGAACCTGCCCATGTTTGGCAATCGGTTGACGGTCACCGTCACGGAAGGCGAGTTGCACGGCATGTGTGCTGCATTGTGATATGGGACCGGGGACCGTAGACTGACATAGTAGGCTGACACGGCCACTAGAACGAGGAGAACGGATGGGCGCCGGTGCCTTGACCCATGATGCCGACCTTCCGAACGCCGACCGGCAACGATGGCTGGCGCTGGCGGAGAAAGCGCTGGCCGGCGGTTCCTTCGAGGAAAAGCTCGTCTCGCATACGGACGACGCCATCCGCATCGAGCCGCTCTACGAGCGTTCGGTCACCGCCGAGCCTGTCGTGCGCGCCAACCCGGGATCACCGTGGATTGTCAGCCAGCGTATCGACGATCCGGACATAGTCCGCGCCAGGGCACAGGCGCTGGAAGACGTCGCGCAGGGTGCTACCGGACTGTCGCTTGTCTTCGAAGGCGCGCCGAACGCCTTCGGCTATGGCTTGCCGAGGACGGCCGAGGCGCTGGAGGGCGTGCTCGACGGCGTGCCGCTCAACCGCATCCAGATCCGCATCGATGCCCATCCCTGGAGCCGCGCCGTGGCCGACTGGCTGGTGGCGTTCTTGACCAAGCGCCGCTCCGACCCGGCAAAGCTCAACCTCTCCTTCGGCATCGATCCGGCGGCGATATTTGCCGGGACCGGCAGGCTGCGCATGTCGATCGAAGCTTTGCAGGCATCGATGCCGCAGTCGCTGGCGCATTTCTTTTCGATGGGGGTGCCCGGCGTGCTGCTGGAAGCCGACGGGCGGGTGTTCCACAATGCCGGCGCAACCGAGGCGCAGGAGCTTGGCACGATGCTCGCCTCGGCAGTCTCCTATTTGAGGCTGTTCGAGAAGGCGCGCCAGCCGCTTGTCTATGCGGCGCCGCATATCGGTTTTGCGCTCAGCGTCGACCAGGACCAGTTCGTGTCGACGGCCAAGGTCAGGGCGTTGCGGAGACTGTGGGCGCGTGTCCAGGAGGCCTGCTCGATACCGCCCTCCACCGCCAGCATCCATGCCGAAACCTCCTTCAGGATGATGACGGCGGCCGACCCGGAAACCAACATCCTGCGCACCACCATCGCCGCTTTTGCCGCTGCCGCCGGCGGGGCGGATTCGATCGCCATCCTGCCGCATACCATCGCGCACGGCCTGCCCGCGGGTTTTGCACGCCGCGTTGCCCGCAACGCGCAACTGATCATGGCCAATGAAAGCCACATCGACCACGTCGCCGATCCGGCTTGCGGTTCGGGCGCCGTCGAAACCCTGACTGCGGAGCTCTGCGCGGCGGCCTGGCAGGAGTTCCAGCAGATCGAGGCGGAAGGCGGCGTGCTGACCAGCCTCGAACAAGGCCACGTCCAGAGACGCGTGCAGGCAGCTTCCGCCCGCCGCAACGCTGCCTACCAGGCGGGCGAACGGGCGATCGTCGGCACGACGCTGCACCCGTCGAAAACCGAGCGTCCGGTCGAGACGCTGGCGGCGGAGCGGCGGCCAGCCTTCACCGAAGGCGTTGCGGTGTGCGAGCCGCTGTTTCCGATCCGCATCGATCAGTCGATCGGAGCCGTACCATGATCCCCGATTTCAGCCAGATCGGCTGGTCGCCGCCACGGCGGGCGCCGGTCGACGTCAAAGGCCAGCGGATGACGCCGGAAGGCATCGCCGTCAAGCATCTCTACAACCAGGGCGATCTCAAGGGCTTGCCGCATCTCGATACCTATCCGGGCCTGCCGCCCTTCATGCGCGGCCCCTATCCGACGATGTATGTCCAGCAACCCTGGACGATCCGGCAATATGCCGGCTTCTCGACGGCCGAAGAGTCCAACGCCTTCTACCGGCGCAACCTTGCCGCCGGCCAGAAAGGCCTGTCGGTCGCCTTCGATCTCGCCACGCATCGCGGCTACGACAGCGACCATCCGCGCGTCGCCGGCGATGTCGGAATGGCCGGCGTCGCCATCGATTCCATTCTCGACATGCGCCAGCTGTTCGAGGGCATCCCGCTTAACGAGATGACGGTATCGATGACGATGAACGGCGCGGTGCTGCCGATCATGGCGCTCTATATCGTGGCGGCGGAGGAACAGGGCGTCGCGCAGAAGGACCTCACTGGGACCATTCAGAACGACATCCTGAAAGAGTTCATGGTGCGCAACACCTACATCTATCCGCCCAAACCTTCGATGCGGATCGTGTCGGACATTTTTTCCTACACGTCGACGCATATGCCGAAGTTCAATTCGATCTCGATCTCCGGCTACCACATGCAGGAGGCGGGAGCGACGGCGGACCTCGAGCTCGCCTACACGATTGCCGACGGTATCGAATATGCCCGCGCCGGCGTCGCGGCCGGCCTCGACATCGACCGTTTCGCGCCGCGCCTCTCGTTTTTCTGGGCGATCGGCATGAATTTCTTCATGGAAGTCGCGAAGCTGAGAGCAGCGCGCCTTTTGTGGGCCAGCCTGATGCTGAAGAACTTTTCGCCGAAGGACGAGCGCTCGCTGTCGCTGCGCACCCATTGCCAGACTTCGGGCTGGTCGCTGACGGCGCAGGACCCCTACAACAACATCATCCGCACCATGATAGAGGCGATGGCGGCGACTCAAGGCCACACGCAGTCGCTGCACACCAATTCCTTCGACGAGGCAATGGCGCTGCCGACCGATCATTCGGCCCGCATCGCCCGCAACACACAGCTCATCCTGCAGAAGGAATCCGGCACGACCCGGAGCATCGACCCGTGGGGCGGCTCTGCCTATGTCGAGCGGCTGACGCATGATCTGGCGGCGCGCGCGCTTGCCCATATCGAGGAGGTCGAGAGCCTCGGGGGCATGGCCGCGGCGATCGAAAAGGGCCTACCGAAGCTGCGCATCGAAGAGGCTGCCGCGCGCACCCAGGCGCGCATCGATTCCGGCGAACAGATCGTGGTCGGCGTCAATGCCCACCGTCCCGGCACGGACATCGAAGTCGACGTGCTGAGGATCGACAACGCGGAAGTCAGGGCGCGGCAATTGTCGAAGCTGCAGCGGCTGAAAGGCACGCGTGACGTCGCCGCCGTCGAGAGCGCGCTCGATGCGCTGACCCGTGCTGCCGGGAGTAACGAAAACCTGCTGGAATTCGCCATCCGGGCGGCGCGCGCCAATGCCACGGTCGGCGAGATTTCGCTGGCGCTGGAAAAGGTCTTCGGCCGCCATGTCGCCTCGGTGCAGACGATCTCCGGCGTCTATCGCAACGCGCTTGGCGACAATCCGGTGGTCGACCGGTTGCAGGACAAGGTCGTAGCGTTCGAGGAGAAGTCCGGCGGCAAGCCGCGTATTCTGGTCGCCAAGATGGGGCAAGACGGCCATGATCGCGGCCAGAAAGTGATCGCCACCGCCTTTGCCGATCTCGGCTTCGACGTCACCGTTGGGCCGATGTTCCAGACGCCGGACGAGATCGCCAAGCTGGCGGTCGAGCATGACGTGCACATCGTCGGCGCCTCGTCGTTGGCGGCAGGCCATTTGACGCTCATTCCCGAACTCAAACAGGCGCTGAAGAAGCTCGGCCGCGACGACATGCTGATCGTCGCCGGCGGCGTCATTCCACCGAAGGATTACGATGCAGTCCGGCAGGCAGGCGCAGCGGAGATCTTCCCGCCCGGCACGGTCATCCCGGAAGCGGCGGAGCGGCTGATGGACCGGCTGCTGCAGGCGGGCTGACGCTTTGTTATAATGCCCGTTGCAACGACCGACACGCTGAGTTATAATCAGCGTTGCAACAGGATGTCTCACCATGAACACGACCATTCGCAAGATCGGCAATTCCGAAGGCGTGATCCTGCCGAGGGAGATTCTCGATCGTCTGAACCTGAAGGCCGGCGACCAGCTTCAAATCGTTGAAACAGGTGACGGTCTTGCGCTGAAGCCGGTGGACGACAGCTTCGAGCGGCAAATGAAAGCTGCCCGCGAGGTCATGGACAAATACAAGGTCGCGCTTCAGAAGCTCGCCGAATGAGCTGGGAGTTTCTGACGCGGCGTGCAGTCGAAGCGATGCACGCCGAGCAGTTGCGCCGACACGGCGGAGCACAAGGCTTGAGGGATGAAAATGCCATTGAATCGGCGCTCGCCCGTGCGGAGAACAAAGCCAACTACGGAGACCCGTCGGTTGAAGAACTCGCCGCCGTCTATGTCTTCGGCATCGCCCGAAATCATGCCTTTGTCGACGGCAACAAACGCACCGCCATTGTCGCTGCCGGCGCATTTCTGATTGTGAATGGTTATGCCCTGTCGGCCAATGACGGCATGCTTTACGAATTCGTCATGGGCGTCGCCGCCGGCGAAATCGACGAGGCCGGTGCCGCGGCGTTCTTCCGCGACCATGTCGTCAAGCTCGAAGACTAACTATCGGAGAGCTTGACGATCTCCCATTCCTTGCCGTTAACCACGGCAATTTCGCCGACCTTCTTGCCGAACAGCGCCATCGCCATCGGCGACATATGGGAAATTGACCCTTTGGCCGGGTTGGCCTCATCCTCGCCGACGATCTTCCAGTGCACCTTCTTGCCGTCGTCGCTCTCCAGTGTGACGCCCATACCGAAGCGAACCATGTCGCTGCCCGGTTCCGGCACCGAAAGCTCGGCGCTTTCACGCCGCGCCGTCCAATAGCGGAGATCACGCGACACCAGCGCGATGCGCTCGCGGTCGGCCCTCTTTTCGGCTCTGCCCAGTTCGTCGCGCAGAGCGGCCACCTCCGCATCGATCAGCGCCAGGCCGTGTTCCGTCACCAGATTGCGGTGATGGCTGATCGGCCGCTCGCCGATGCCGGCAATGGCGTTTTCGCTGTCTTCCTCGCGGGTGAAGGCCCTGCTCATCCGATGAACTTAGGCCCGGCGCGACGACTCCACAAGCCATAGCCGGCAAACCCGACCTCGGGGCCGATCCCGTCTGGCACGAATCCTGCCGCGTGAGCGTTGGACGCAAGGGATCTGTGCCGATGTTGAACAGAAGAACGCTGCTTACGCAGACCGCCGGCTTTGCCGTCATGGGGCTTTCGCTCGGCAAGGCAGCGGCGGAAAACCTGCACGGCATCGACAAAGCCGCGATGCGCGGGGCGATCAATGCGACCGATCTCGGCGTCCGGCCCGGCGCGCTTGAGGACCAGAGCAAGGCTTTCACCAAGCTGCTGCGCGAAGCGCACGTTCGCGACATGCCGGTGTTCCTGCCGCCGGGGACCTATATCGTTTCCAACCTGTCGCTGCCCGGCCGCGTGCGCCTGTCCGGCGTGGCGGGCGCATCGCGGATCGTCTATGGCGGCAACGGCCATCTCATCATGGCGGAACAGGCCGAGCATATCGTACTCAGTGGACTGGTGTTCGACGGCAGCAACCACTGGATGGGCGATTATACGCAAGGCCTGCTCGATCTGCGCCGCATCGCCCATCTCGTCGTCGACAATTGCCAGCTTACCGGCAGCGGCAAGAACGGTCTGGCGCTCGAACACGCCTCGGGCCGTATCGAACGCTCGGAGATATCCGATGCGGCCGATGCCGGCATCTATTCGGTCGAGGCCGATGGCCTGGAAATATCAGGCAATAGCGTCTCCGACTGCGCCAATGGCGGCATTCTGGTGCACCGCTGGCAGGCGGCGGAAGATGGTACCATCGTCAGCGGCAACCGCGTCGAACGCATCCAGGCGCGCAGCGGCGGAACCGGCCAGAACGGCAACGGCATCAATGCCTTCCGCGCCGGCAATGTCATCATCTCCGGCAATATTGTTTCGGATTGCGCGTTTTCGGCTATCCGCGCCAACAGTGCCAGCAATTTGCAGATCACCGGCAACACCTGCTCGCGCTCGGGCGAAACAGCCGTGTATTCCGAATTCTCATTCGAAGGCGCCATCATCAGCAACAACATCGTCGATAGTGCTGCGAACGGTATTTCGATCGTCAATTTCAACGAAGGCGGCCGCATGGGGGTCTGCTCCGGCAACATCGTCCGCAACCTGTCGACCAGCGGCCCCTACCCTGCCGATGCGCCCGGCTTCGGCGTCGGCATCAGCGTCGAGGCAGACACCACCGTTTCCGGCAATGTCGTTGAGAATGCGCCGCTCTACGGCATGCAGATCGGCTGGGGACCGTTCATGCGCAATGTGGTCGCCACGGGAAACGTCATCCGCAAGGCGGGGACCGGTATCGTCGTCACCGTGGTCGAAGGTGCCGGGACGGCAATCATCTCCGACAATGTCATCGACGGAGTCCAGAACGGCGCGATCGTCGGCCAGCGCTGGGCCGAGCCGGTGACCGGCGACCTCGCCGCGTCAGGCAATGCCGGCTATGCGCATTTGACCGTCGAGCGCAATCACGTCAGTTGAGGGCGGCGGTGGGCCGGAGCGCGCCGACTTTGGCGCCGATCCGGCTTTCGATAGGCGGATTTGCCTGTTCGATCAGCTTTGCCGCCAGCGGCTGGTCTGCGTGCAAAAGCTTTAACAGCACGGCCGCGAGCATGACTTCAGTTGCGCGGCCGGCGCCGTCGTCGCATTTCAGCGCGATGCCAAGGCCAAGCTCTGGAAGGGCGGCACAATGGACGCCCTCGGCGCCCCCCTTGGCAAAGATCCGGCCAGGCGCGGCCTCCATCATCGCGACGTCGGACCTGCCAGTGCCGGCGACGAAAAACGGCTCGGCCATGCAGGCGGAAAGCAGCCGCTTCGCCGCCCGGGCGCGCACCGGCTCGAAGCTGGCGCCTGTCGCCATGCGGGCAAAGCCAAGCGCAAAGCTGCGCAGCGGCACGGCATAGGTCGGAATCGAGCAACCGTCAGTGCCACGGTGATCGGCGTCATGGGCAGCACCGGTCACCGCCTGCATCGCTTCGCGCACCATCTCCTGCGAAGCATGGCCAGCCTTGACGTAACCGCGATGGGCGATGCCGCTGTGAACGCAGGTGCATAGGAAGCCTGAGTGCTTGCCGGAACAATTGTTGTGCAGCGCGTTCGGCACGCTGCCGGCGCGGGCAAGCGCCAGCGTCGCCCCATGGCTCGACGGCCAATGCGCGCCGCATTCGAGTGCCGTCTCGTCCAGGCCGGCCTTCGCCAGCATAGCCCTCGCGAGCTCGACATGTGGCGGCTCGCCGGAATGCGAGGCGCAGGCCAGTGCCAGCTCCCGGTCACCGAAGCCGTAGCCATCGGCAGCGCCGCTCTCGACCAGCGGCAACGCCTGGATCGCCTTGACCGCCGAACGCGGGAACACCGGTTGTGCCGTGTCGCCGATCTCCCAGACAGGCTTGCCGTCGGCGTCGAAGACGGCAACAGCGCCGCGATGCGCGCTCTCGACGATAGCGCCGCGCAAAACTTCGACCAGAACCGGATTTGTCATGAATTCCCCGCTAGCGCATGATCTCGAAACTCGGAATCAATTTTCGAAAAGGATCATGCGCAAAATCAAAGCGATATAGCGCCCTTTTGCGCGCGCGAAGCGGCGCGCGCGCTGTAATGCGGGGCCGCTTTTATCTGATCCGGTCGAGAATGGAAACGTAGTTGGCGACCGCCGCGCCGCCCATGTTGAAGATGCCGCCGAGCTTTGCTCCCGGCACCTGGATGCCGCCCGCCTCGCCGACGAGTTGCATGGCGGTAAGCACATGCATCGATACGCCGGTGGCACCGATCGGGTGGCCCTTGGCCTTCAGCCCGCCGGACGGATTGACCGGCAGCCTTCCGCCTTTCGCCGTATCGCCATCCAAGGCCAGCTTGGCGCCCTCGCCCGGCTTGGCCAGGCCCATCGCCTCATACTCGATCAGCTCGGCGATGGTGAAACAGTCATGCGTCTCGACGAAGGACAGGTCGCCGAGCGTCACGCCGGCCTGCTTCAGCGCCTGATTCCAGGCCTGCTCGCAACCTTCGAACGCGAGGATGTCGCGCTTCGACATCGGCAGGAAATCCTGCACATGCTCATTGGCGCGGAAGGCGACGGCGCGGCGCATCTTCAGCGCCGTCGCCGTGTCGGCGAGGACAAGGGCGGCGGCGCCGTCCGAAACCAGCGAGCAGTCTGTGCGCTTCAGCGGACCGGCGACGAAGGGGTTTTTTTCGCTTTCCTGCCGGCAGAACTCGTAGCCGAAATCCTTGCGCATCTGCGCGTAGGGATTGTCGACGCCGTTCTTATGGTTCTTGGCGGCGATCATCGCCAGCGCATCCGACTGGTCGCCGTAGCGCTGGAAATAGGCTTGAGCGATCTTGCCGAAGACGCCAGCGAAGCCTGCCGGCGTGTCACCATCCTCCGGCAGATACGAGGCCTTGAGCAGGTTCTTGCCGATCTCAGGACCGGGCGTCGTCGTCATCTGCTCGGCGCCGACCACCAGCACGATACGGGCGGCATTTGCGTCGATGGCGCGGATGCCTTGCCTGACCGCCGCCGAGCCGGTGGCGCAGGCGTTCTCGACGCGGGTCGCCGGCTTGAAGCGCAGCCGGTCGTCTGCCTGGAGGACCAGGCTCGCGGTGAAATCCTGGGCGGAAAACCCGGCGTTGAAGTGGCCGAGCACGATCTCGTCGACGTCATCTGGACCGATGCCGGCATGATCGAGCGCCTCGACCGCCACCTTGGTGATCAGGCCCTCCAGCGTCTCGCCTTCGAGCTTGCCGAAGCGCGAATGCGCCCAACCGACGATGCATGCTGTCATGGCGATCCCCATCCTGCAGGCCCGGCTGCGCGATGTCGCGGCCGCTCGGCATTGTTCAAGGATGAACCGTTCCGCCGGTTTCGTGAAGGGGCCAGAACCGCACAATCGCTTGATCTTGATATCTGGTCATAACGCCTGGCATTTGCCAGCAAATCAGGCTGAATTTTTTGTTGATTGATGCGTCAATAAAAAATAAACTTACCCAACAGGCCGGAGCAAGAATGCCGAAACTCGGAATGGAGCCGTTGCGCCGCAAGGCGCTCATCGACGCAACGATCTCGGCGATCGGCGAGCGCGGTTCGCTTGATGTCACGATGTCGGAAATCGCCGGGCGCGCCGGCGTGTCCTCGGCGCTTGCCCACCATTATTTCGGCGCCAAGGACGAATTGCTGTTGGCGACGATGCGGCACATCCTGAGCGGGCTCACCGCCGATACGCGGCGCGCGCTTCGCACGGCCGGCACGGCGCGCCAGCGCGTCTCGGCAGTGGTCGCGGTCAATTTCTCCGACGTCCAGTTCCAGCCGGAAACGATCGCCGCCTGGCTCGCCTTCTATGTCGAGGCGCAGAAATCGGCAGCACTTCGCCGGCTGCTCAAGGTCTATGCACGGCGGCTGCATTCCAATCTGCTTAGCGGGCTGACCGGTATCCTGCCGAGAAGCGAGGCCGACCGGGTTGCCGAAGCGACGGCGGCGCTGATCGACGGGCTCTATATCAGGCGCGCGCTGAAGGACGGCGTGCCCGATGCCGCGACCGCGATCGCACTGGTTGAGGACTATCTCGAAATGAAGCTTAGCGGACGGCAGAAGCAGTGACATCCAAGCGACCCAACATCCTGATCGTCATGGTCGATCAGCTCAACGGAACGCTGTTTCCAGACGGGCCGGCAGACTTCCTGCACGCGCCACATCTGAAGGCGCTCGCCGCGCGTTCGGCGCGTTTTTGCAACAACTACACCGCCTCGCCGCTCTGCGCGCCGGGCCGCGCCGCATTCATGAGCGGCCAATTGCCGTCACGCACCGGGGTCTATGACAACGCCGCCGAATTCACCTCGTCGATCCCGACCTTTGCCCATCATCTGCGCGCCGCCGGCTATCACACCTGCCTCTCTGGCAAGATGCATTTCGTCGGGCCGGACCAGTTGCACGGCTTCGAGGAACGGCTGACCACCGACATCTATCCGGCCGATTTCGGCTGGACGCCGGACTATCGCAAGCCCGGCGAGCGGATCGACTGGTGGTATCACAATCTGGGCTCAGTGAGCGGTGCCGGAACTGCCGAAATCACCAACCAGCTGGAGTATGACGACGAGGTCGCCTTCCATGCGGTGCAGAAGCTCTACGATCTTGCCCGCGTCTCCGACGACGTCGCACATCGGCCCTGGTGCTTGACGGTTTCCTTCACCCATCCGCACGATCCCTACGTCGCACGGCGGCGCTACTGGGACCTCTACGAGGATTGCCCGGCGCTCGAGCCCGAGATCGGCTTCATTCCCTACGACAGGCAGGACCCGCATTCGCAGCGGCTCTACCGCGCCAGCGACTATGATAGCTTTGACATCACCGCGGAGCAGATCCGCCGCGCGCGGCGCGGCTATTTCGCCAATATCTCCTATCTCGACGACAAGCTCGGCGAGTTGCTGTCGGTGCTCGAGCGCACGCACATGCTCGACGACACGGTCATCCTGTTCTGCTCGGACCACGGCGACATGCTCGGCGAGCGCGGCCTGTGGTTCAAGATGTGCTTCTTCGAAGGTTCGGCGCGGGTGCCGCTGATGATCGCCGGCAAGAGCATACGCACCGGGCTGATCGACACGCCGGTCTCCAACCTCGACGTGACGCCGACGCTTTGCGATCTCGCCGGCATCGACATCAGCGCGATTGCGCCGTGGACCGACGGCCAGTCGCTACTGCCGCTGCTGAACGGAAGGAAACGCTCCGCGCCGGTGCTGATGGAATATGCAGCCGAAGGCTCGAACGCGCCGATGGTGGCGATGCGCGAGGGCCGCTACAAATTCATCCATTGCGAGATCGATCCGCCGCAACTGTTTGATCTTGAATCGGATCCGCTGGAATTGACCAACCTCGCCGCCGATCCGGCCAATGCGGCTTTGGTCGCGGCTTTCACCGGCAAGGTGCGGGAGCGCTGGGACATGGCGGCGTTCGATGCCGCGGTGCGTGCCAGCCAGGCACGCCGCTGGGTGGTCTACCCGGCGCTGCGCAACGGCACCCACTACCCTTGGGAATTCCAGCCGCTGCAGAAAGCATCGGAGCGCTACATGCGCAATCACATGAACCTCGACCTGCTCGAAGAGCAGAAGCGCTTTCCGCGAGGCAAATGATGGCAGACAGTCTCGTCCCCTCGCTCGACCATCTCAGGCAGGCCTATGCCGCCACCTCCAAGGCGACGCAGATCACGCCGCTGCTGGAATCGGCGGCACTCGCCCGCGAGACCGGCGCCGCCCGCTTCTTCGTCAAGGCCGAGTCGCTGCAATGGGCAGGATCGTTCAAGGTGCGCGGCGCCTACTGGCGGCTGAAGCGGCTGTCGCCTGACGAAGCCAAAAAGGGCGTCGTCGCCTATTCCTCCGGCAATTTCGCGCAAGGGCTGGCGGCGGCGGGCCAGGCGCTCGGCATTCCTGTCACCATCGTCATGCCGATCGACGCGCCGGCCGCCAAGCGCGACGCCACATCGGGCTACGGCGCGCACGTCGTGCTGACCGACCATGGCGAGCGCGCGCGTGAGGAAGTCGCTGCCGCCAGGGCGCGCGAGATCGCCGCGAGCGAAGGCCTGGCGCTGCTGCACCCGTTCGACGATCCGGAGATCGTCGCCGGCCAGGCCGGTGCCGGGCTGGAGGCACTCGACCAGCTCGCCGCCAGGCAAACCGAGGCCGATCTCTTGTTCTGCTCGGTCGGCGGCGGCGGCCTGATCGGCGGTGTTTCGCTGGCCTTCCACTACCTGTCGCCAGCCACGAAGATCATCGGCGTCGAGCCGGAAGGTTTTGACGGCATGGGCTCGTCGCTGGCACATGGCGCCATCGAAACCATGCCGATCGGGCCGAAATCGATCTGCGACGGGCTGATGTCGCGGCGGCCTGGCGACGCGCCGTTCGCAGCGGTGAAGACCGCCGGCGTTCGCGGCGTCACCGTCGACGATGCTTCGGTGCGGCGCGCTATGCGGATCGCCTTCGAGCGGCTGAAGCTGGTGCTCGAGCCTTCGGGCGCTGCTTCACTCGCGGCGTTGCTCGGCGGCAAGGTCGACGTGACCGGCAAGACCGTTCTCGTAGTGGCAACCGGCGGCAACGTCTCGCTGGCCGATTTCATTGCGCATATGAACCATGGGCGCGCATGAACCATGCTTGAAGCGGATTTCGTCATCATCGGCTCCGGCTCGGCCGGCTCGGCCATGGCCTACCGGCTGTCGGAGGACGGCAAGCATTCGGTGATCGTCATCGAATATGGCGGCAGCGATATCGGGCCGCTGATCCAGATGCCGTCGGCGCTGTCGATCCCGCTCAACATGAGCCTCTACGACTGGGGCTTTGCCAGCGAGCCGGAGCCGCATCTCGGCGGCCGCGTGCTGGCAACGCCTCGCGGCAAGGTCATCGGCGGCTCATCCTCGATCAACGGCATGGTCTATGTGCGCGGCCATGCCCGCGACTTCGACCATTGGGCCGAACAGGGCGCGGCCGGCTGGGGCTTCGCAGACGTGCTCCCGTACTTCAAGCGAATGGAGGACAGCAATGGCGGCGAGAATGGCTGGCGCGGCCATGGCGGCCCGCTGACTGTGCAGCGCGGCTCGCGGACCAATCCACTCTACGGCGCCTTTGTCGAGGCAGGCCGTCAGGCCGGTTTCGAGCTAACCGATGATTACAATGGCGCGAAGCAGGAAGGTTTTGGGCCGATGGAGCAGACCATTCGTGGCGGTCGCCGCTGGTCGGCGGCGAGCGCCTATCTCAGGCCGGCACTCAGGCGGAAAAATGTCAGCTTGGTCAAGGGGTTCGCCCGACGGGTAATCATCGAGAATCAACGCGCCACCGGAGTCGAGATCGAAGCGCGCAAGCGGATTCAGGTGATCAGAGCGCGGCGTGAGGTGATCGTTGCCGCGTCCTCGATCAACTCGCCCAAGATCCTGATGCTGTCCGGCATCGGCCCCGGCCAGCACCTCAAAGAGAACGGCATTCCGGTGATTGTCGACCGGCCCGGCGTCGGCCGCAATCTGCAGGACCACATGGAACTCTACATCCAGCAGGAATCGACAAAGCCGATCACGCTGAACTCCATCTTGAACCCGTTCTCGAAGGCATTGATCGGCGCGCAGTGGCTGTTCTTCAAGTCCGGCCTCGGCGCCACCAATCATTTCGAGGCGGCCGCCTTTGTGCGCTCGCGCGCCGGCGTCGATTATCCCGACATCCAGTATCACTTCATACCGGCAGCAGTCCGCTATGACGGCAAGGCGGCGGCGAAGGCGCATGGCTTCCAGGCGCATGTCGGGCCGATGCGGTCGAAGTCGCGCGGTTCGGTCACGCTGCGCTCGCCCGATCCCAAATCGAAGCCGGTGATCCGCTTCAACTACATGTCGCATCCGGACGACTGGACGGAGTTCCGCCACTGCATCCGGCTGACCCGTGAGATCTTCGGGCAAGCGGCCTTCGATCCTTACCGCGGCAAGGAACTGTCGCCGGGTTCGCACGTACAATCGGACGACGAGCTCGACGCCTTCATCCGCGACCACGCCGAAAGCGCCTATCACCCTTGCGGCACCTGCAAGATGGGCCGTGCCGACGATGCGATGAGCGTCGTCGATCCGGAATGCCGCGTCATCGGCGTCGAAGGGCTGCGGGTCGCCGATTCCTCGATCTTCCCGCGCGTCACCAATGGCAATCTCAACGCGCCGTCGATCATGACTGGCGAGAAGGCCGCCGACCACGTTCTCGGGCGCTCGCCGCTGGCGCCGTCCAACCAGGAACCATGGATCAATCCGCGCTGGCAGGCGTCGGACAGATAGGCCATGATCCGGCGGACGCACATTCCGCCTGCCGCGAAAGACGATTGGAGAACAGTCATGCGCGCCCAGCCAACGGCATCGCATTATGTCAACGGCCGCTATATCGACGACGAGCGCGGCGCGCCGCTGCCGGTCATCTATCCGGCGACCGGCGAGACCATTGCCATGCTGCGCTCGGCGACGCCGAACGTGCTTGAACTCGCGATCGAAGCCGCGCGTGCGGCACAGCCGGCCTGGGCACGGCTGAAGCCGGTCGAGCGCGGCCGCATACTGCGCCGTGCCGCCGACATTTTGCGCGCCCGCAATGCCGATTTGGCGCGTATCGAGACGCTCGACACCGGCAAGCCGATCCAGGAGACGCTGGTTGCGGACGCCCCTTCGGCGGCGGATTGCCTCGAATATTTCGGCGGCGCGGTCGCCGCCTTTAATGGCGAGGCCGTCGATCTCGGCGGTCCCTTTGCCTATACCAGGCGCGAGGCGCTCGGCGTCTGCGTCGGCATCGGCGCGTGGAACTACCCGATCCAGATCGCCGGCTGGAAATCCGCACCCGCCCTCGCCATGGGCAATGCGATGGTGTTCAAACCGTCGGAAAACACGCCGCTTTCAGCGCTGGCGCTCGCCGAAATCTACACCGAGGCCGGGCTGCCCGACGGGCTGTTCAATGTCGTGCAAGGTTTTGGCGATGTCGGCGCCGGCCTTGTCGGCCATGAGGTCGTCGCCAAAGTCTCGGTGACCGGCTCAGTGCCGACCGGCCGCAAGGTGCTGTCGCTCGCCGGCTCGAAGATGAAGCACGCGACGATGGAGCTCGGCGGCAAGTCGCCGCTGATCGTCTTCGAAGACGCCAACCTCGAAAACGCCATCGGCGGCGCGATGCTCGGCAATTTCTATTCGACCGGTCAGATCTGCTCCAACGGCACACGGGTCTTCGTGCAGCGCAGCATCCATGACCGTTTCGTCGAAAGGCTGACCGAGCGGACCAAGAAAATCCGCATCGGCGACCCGCTCGACCAGGACACGCAGATGGGGCCGCTGGTCTCGAAGGCGCAGCACGACAAGGTCGTCTCATACATCGAGGCCGGCAAGCAGGATGGTGCGGTGCTCGCCTGCGGCGGCAATGTGCCTTCGCTGCAGGGTTTTCAGGGCGGCTTCTTCGTCGAGCCGACGGTGTTCACCGGTGTCACCGACACGATGCGCATCGCCCGCGAGGAGATTTTCGGGCCTGTCATGAGCGTGCTGAAGTTCGACAGCGAGGACGAGGTGATCGAGCGCGCCAACGACACCGAATTCGGCCTCGCTGCAGGCGTGTTCACGCGCGACCTGGCGCGCGCCCACCGTGTCATCGCCGAATTGCAGGCCGGCACCTGCTGGATCAACGCCTACAATCTGACGCCGGTCGAAATCCCGTTCGGCGGCTTCAAGCAGTCCGGCATCGGCCGCGAGAATTCGCTCGCGGCATTGGCACTCTATTCGCAGCTAAAGTCGGTCTACGTCGAGACCGGTGATGTCGCCAGCCCGTACTGATCCTTGCGGGCCGTACCGTCCAGATACTGCGTCAGCGCACAGACCAGATGGTAGAAGATGCTGGCCGGCACCTCGCTTGCCAGCGAGCGGCCACGCTCGTCGATGCGGTCGATCCACAGGCCGAGCGGTGCCGGATTGATGTGCCAGCGGAACAGCCGGCCGACACGCGCCTCGATTTCCGGCTTCAGGTCGGGACCGCCCGAGCCGTCCAGCGCGATCGCTGCCTTGATTGCTTCGGCCTGCGGCCAACTGCGCGAGACGCGGTCGAGCGGCAGCCCTTGCCGCGAGACGGCGCCGTAGGCGAGGCCTGTGGCGCGGTTCAGGCCATTGGCAATCGCCGACGCGTAGAGTTTCCTGGCGAGGCCGGTCAAGCCGCTTTGGCCGCTGCGGCCCGCGAAGTCGACCAGCAGCGAGGCCCATTCGAAATGATGGCCCGGTTCGGTCCACGTGCCTTTCTCGCCAGGGGCTGGCCGCCATTCATTGTCGAAATACTCACCCAGCGTCCAGCTTTCCGGGTCGAAGAAATGGCTGCGGAACAGATCGACGATGCGCGCGGCGCGGCGAAGATAGGCGCGCTCGCCGGTCGCCTGATGCCAGGCCAAAAACGCCTCGAGCAGATGCATGTGCGGGTTGGAGCGGCGTTCGCCCTCGCCGCTCGAGGTCTCGCGGAAGCCGGTCAGGCGTTCGTCCTCGAGATGCGCGTCGATGAACGCAAAGGTCTCCTCGCCAAGCCGCAATGCATCCGGATTGCCGCACATATGGGCATGCGCCAGCGCCAGAAGCACGCAGGAATGGTCATAGGCATCCTCGGCGGCATCGGCGACGGTGCCGTCGACGTTGAGCGTGCGCACCCAGCCGCCATTATCGGTGCGGCCGTTCCTGGCCATGAATTCGAGGCCGTGGCTAATCAGCCGATCGGCCGGGCCGTTCCAGCCGCGCGCCTTGGCGACGGCGAAGGCATAGATCTGCCTGGCCTGCGTGCGCATGCGCTTGGGTTTCATCAGCGGGGTGGCGTCGAAACCGAGCGCCTCATGGAACCCGCCATGGCGCTCATCGACGCCGATCGTCGACCACAGCGGCACCGTCTCCTCGAACAGCCAATGGTGCACGCGGCGTTGCCAGGCGCCGCTTTCGATGACGCGATCGTCGGCGGGCGTGAACCTGGTCTCCAGGCGGCCGCTCTTTTCGAGCTGCTCGACGATCTTCTTGACGTTCTGGCTGTGGCTGACCGGCGCGACGAAAGTGGCGTCGGCGGTCGAGACGATGGCGACGTCCTTCAGGCCAATGGCCGACAGCAGGCGGCCGTCGCTGCGGATATAGGAGTTCTCGCAATCGATGGCGACGACGTCGCCGACAATGACGTTGCCCTGCTTGTCGGACGGCCCGACATCGAGCAGCGATTGCCAGGAACCGAGATCGTTCCAGCGAAAGCCGGCCGGCACCATGGCGATGCCGCTGGCGCGCTCCATGATCGCATAGTCGATCGATGTCGAAGGGATGGCGGCATAGAGCTCCAGAGGCATGTAGAGGCCGGAAAGATCCGATGTCGCAGCCTGGTAGGCAGCCTCTGTGGCGCTCCAGATGTCTGGCTGGAAAGCCATGAACGCGTCGCGCATGGCACTGGCGCGAAACAGGAAGATGCCGGTGTTCCAGTAGAAATTGCCGGCCTCAAGATAGCTCTGCGCGGTGGCGAGATCGGGTTTTTCGACGAAACGCGAGACATCGCAGATGCCATCGCGCTCGCCGGCCACCTCGATGTAGCCATACCCGGTCTCCGGTTGGGTGGGCTTGATGCCGAACACCACCAGCCTGCCTTCGCGCGCCGCCGCCGTGCCGGCCTCGACGCTCCGCCAGAATTGCTGCGCGGTCGCGATCTCATGGTCGGACGGCACCACCAGCACCAGGCTGTCGCCGAATTCGGACAAAGTGCGCAGGCTTGCCAAAGCGACGGCCGCGGCAGTGTTGCGTCCGGTCGGCTCGAACAGCGGGCCGCCGCCGGAAAGCTCGTGGCCGGCAATGTCGGCATGAACGCGGTCGGCGTGCCTTTCCGAGGCAATCAGGAAAACCGGCGTTTCGCCTTCCGGCCGCGCAGTCAGCCGGCGTAGCGTCTTGGCCAGCATCGAGCCGTCGCCGGAGAAATCATGGAACTGCTTGGGATTGTCCTCGCGCGACAGCGGCCACAGCCGCGAGCCGATGCCGCCGCTCATCACAAAACTGACGATCCGTTCGGTCATGAAAATAAGTCCCGCTCAAAAGGTCTGATTGTAGGCGCCGACTTCCGGGCTGCGGCGCAGCACCGCGTCGACGGCTTCGAACATCTGGCGACGCCGCTCGGACGATACCGGGCTTTCGACCACCACCACAAGCTCCGGCTTGTTCGATGATGCCCGCACCAGCCCCCAAGTACCATCCTCCGCCACGACCCTGACGCCGTTGACGGTGATCAGCTCGGCGATCTTCTGGCCGGCGAAGACTGCGCCCTCGTCCTTCATCTTGCGAACATCGCCTACGACCCGCTCGACGACGCCGTATTTGAGCTCGTCGGCGCAGTGTGGCGACATGGTCGGCGTGCCGAACGTCAGCGGCAGATCGCGGTAGAGGTCGGCCATGCTGCTTTGCGGGCTGCGATCCAGCATCTGGCATATAGCAATGGCCGTGACCAGGCCATCGTCATAACCGCGGCCAATCGGCGGATTGAAGAAGAAGTGGCCCGATTTCTCAAAACCGGCGACAGCGCCGAGTTCGGCGACGCGCCGTTTGATGTAGGAATGACCGGTTTTCCAATAGTCGGTGACCGCGCCATTTTCCCGCAACACCTTGTCGGTCATGAACAATCCGGTCGACTTGACGTCGACGACGAAAGTCGAGCCGGGATAGAGGTGTGAGATGTCGCGCGCAAGCATGACGCCGACCTTGTCGGCGAAGATCTCGTTGCCTTCATTGTCGACCACGCCGCAGCGGTCGCCGTCGCCGTCGAAGCCGAGCCCAACATCGGCGCCAGTTTCCAGCACCTTGTCGCGAATGGCGTGCAGCATCTTCATGTCTTCGGGGTTGGGATTGTAATTCGGAAACGTATGATCGAGCGCGACGTCGAGCGGAATCACCTCGCAGCCGATCCTTTTCAGTGCCTCGGGAGCGAAAGCCCCGGCGGTGCCGTTGCCGCAGGCGGCCACCACCTTGAGCTTCCTCGAGATACGCTTTCCCGCTGTCAGATCGTCGAGGTAGGTTTTGCGGAAATCCGCAACGAAGTCATAGGAGCCGCCACCGACAAGGTCGAAATCGCCTGAGAGCACGATCGCCTTCAGCGCGCTCATCTCCTCCGTACCAAAAGTCAGCGGGCGCGCCGCGCCCATCTTGACGCCGGTCCAGCCATTCTCGTTATGCGAGGCGGTGACCATGGCGACGGACGGCGTGTCGAGCGCGAATTGGGCGAAATAGGCCATCGGCGACAAGGCCAGCCCGACATCCTTGACCCGCGCGCCGGCGGCCATCAGCCCGGAAACCAGCGCCAGCTTGATGGCAAGCGAATAAGAGCGGAAATCGTGACCGGTGACGATGTCGGGTCCGGCACCCAGACGGCGGATCAGCGTGCCGAGCCCCATGCCGAGCGCCTGGACGCCGATCAGATTGAGCTCCGGCGGCTCGTTCGAACCGGGATGGCCAAACCACCAGCGCGCATCATATTCGCGAAACCCGGATGGCTTGATCAACGCCGAGGTTTCGAACTCAAAAGTGTTTGGTTTGACATCGCTAACGATCTTCATCGACAAGGCTGCAACTCCAGGCGGCTGAATCAGATGCTTCGAGGCAAGTGGACGGTTACCTAGAAGCCCCTTTAAGCCGTGTTTGTGCGACAGGAAACTGAAACCTGTATGACGTAGCGGCTAAAGCGAAAGAAATGCGACGGAAGCGCTGCCATTGGCGCTTGCAGTAACCAAATGCGGCGGCTATAAGCCCGCGGTCTGGTCACGGAGTGTAGCGCAGCCTGGTAGCGCACATCGTTCGGGACGATGGGGTCGCAGGTTCAAATCCTGCCACTCCGACCAGAAAAAACAGCGGCTTAGCTGTTCTTGTTCCCGAAACAACCACCTTCCGCCGCAGTTCTGACCAATCGCGCTATGCGCTCAGGCGAAATCGCGTCACATCGATGGCCGCGGCCATCAGTGTCTGCGTATAGGTTGCCTGCGGATTGCTGAAGATCGCCTCGGACGGCCCCTCCTCGACGATCTTGCCCTGCTTCATGACGATGATGTAGTCGGCCATGGCGCGCACGACCGCGAGATCGTGGCTGATGAACAGATAGGACAGTTCGTGGTCGGCCTGCAGCTTGCGCAGCAATTCGACGATCTGCTTCTGCACGGAGCGGTCCAGCGCCGAGGTCGGCTCGTCCAGCACCACCACTTTCGGCTTCAGTATCATGGCGCGCGCAATGGCGATGCGCTGCCGCTGACCACCGGAGAATTCGTGCGGATAGCGGTTGCGCGTGTTCGGGTCGAGCCCGACTTCGAGCAAGGCATCGACGGCGCGGAGATCGCGCTGCCTGCCCGACAGATTGGGCTCGTGGACCAGGAGCCCTTCGGTGATGATCTGGCCGACGGTCATGCGCGGCGACAGCGAGCCGAACGGGTCCTGGAAGACCAGCTGCAATTCGCGCCGCAGCGGCCGCATCGCCTGGCGGTCGGCGTGGGAGATGTCGCGGTCGCCAAGCCGGATGATGCCGTCGCTGGGCAGGAGCCGCAGCAAGGCGCGGCCGAGCGTCGACTTTCCCGAACCGGATTCGCCCACGATGCCGATGGTCTGGTTGCGCTTCAGCCGGATCGAAATGCTATCGACAGCGCGCAATATCAGCGGTTCTCCACCAAGAAAGCCGCCGCCGATCTTGAAGGTCACTTCGACGTTCCTGCCTTCGAGCAGGACGGGGGCATTCGGAGGCGGCGGGGCCTTGGTGCCGGTCGGCTCGGCGGCAAGCAACATCTTGGTGTAGGCGTGCTGCGGGTTGACGAAGATTGCTTCCGCCTCGCCCTCCTCGACGACCTCGCCATAGCGCATCACATAGACCCGGTCGGCAAAGCGCCTGACGATTCCGAGATCGTGGGTGATGAAGACGATCGCCATGCCGAGCTTGCGCTGCAGTTCGGCGAGCAGCATGAGGATCTGCGCCTGGATGGTCACGTCGAGCGCCGTCGTCGGCTCGTCGGCGATCAATATGTCGGGGTCATTGGCCAGCGCCATGGCAATCATGACGCGCTGGCGCTGACCGCCCGACATCTCGTGCGGATAGGATTTCATCCGCCGCTCCGGATCTGGAATATGGACCAGCCGCAGCAGCTTGAGCGCCTCTTCGCGCGCCTCGGCGGCGCCAAGCCCGCGATGCTTGCGGATCGGTTCGATCAACTGGCTACCGATCGAATAGAGCGGGTCGAGCGAAGTCATCGGCTCCTGGAAGATCATGCTGATCTTGCGGCCGCGGATCTTGTTGAGCTCGGGCTTGCTCAGGGTCAAAAGATTGCGGCCGCGGTAGTCGACGCTCCCGGTGGCTTCGCCGTTCGAGGCCAGCAGGCTCATCGCCGCCATCATCGTCTGGCTCTTGCCGGAGCCGGATTCGCCGACGACGGCTACCGTCTCGCCTGATTTAACATGGATATTGATGCCCTTCACCGCCTCCACCACGCCGTCGAGCGTGCGGAAGCGGACGCGAAGATCCTTGACGCTGAGAATGGTTTCGGAAGCAGCCATCTCAACGATCCCTCGGGTCGAGCGCGTCGCGCAGCCCATCGCCGACGAAATTCAGCGCGAACAATGTCGAGACGAGAAAGAAGGCCGGGAACAAAAGCAGCCAGTTGGCCGAGCCGATATTCTGGGCGCCGACCGAAATCAGCACGCCCCAGCTGGTCATCGGCTCCTGGACGCCGAGCCCGAGGAACGACAAAAAACTCTCCAGGATGATGACCTGCGGCACCAGCAGCGTCATGTAGATCACCACCGGCCCGAGCAAATTGGGGATCACATGGCGCAGCAGAATGCCGCGCTGCCCGACGCCCATCGCCTCCGCCGCCTGGACATATTCCTGCCGGCGGATCGATAGCGCCTGTCCGCGCACGATGCGCGCCATGTCGAGCCACAGCACGGCGCCGACGGCCAGGAACATCAGCACGAAGTTCCTGCCGAAGAACACCACCAGCATGATGACGAAGAAGATGAACGGCAAAGAATAAAGCACGTCGACGATACGCATCATCACCTCGTCGACCCTGCCGCCGGCAAAGCCGGCGGTGGCGCCATAGAGCACGCCGATCACCACCGCCACAATGCCGGCAAGCAGGCCGATGGCCAGCGATATGCGCCCGGCCATCAGCGTTCGCGACAGGAGATCGCGGCCGGTATTGTCGGTGCCGAACAGGAAATATTGCTGCTTGATCGATGCACTCATCACCATTTCGAGACCGTCCGGCGATTTGCTCTCGATCTTTGTGTCATCGAAGGTATCGGAACGATCAAGGTAGCGAATGTTGCGGTCGTCGATCGGCTTGGACGATCTGACGGTAACGAACACACGGCTGCCCTCCTGCCGCCACTCCTTGATGTCGACGCGCATACGCCTGATCGCCTCGTCGAGAGCGCCTTCGATCATGTCGGCCTTTGGATAGGCGGAGAAGCTCGGCGGCGTGCGGACATAGTCGCCATAGATGGTGGTGTATTGGTGCGGCACGAAAGAGGGTCCAAACACGCTGATGACGGCGATGAAGGCAAGATAATAGAGGCTGAACATGGCCGCGCGGTTGGCCTTGAGGCGCGCCCACGCATCCCCCCACAGGGATCGGCCGACGACCGGTGCTGCAACTGCGATATCAGTCATAGCGCACCCTCGGATCAACGACACCATAGAGGACGTCGACGATCAGGTTGAAGACAATGGTGAAGAGCGCGATGACCACCACCGTCCCCATCACCAGTGTGTAGTCGCGATTGAGTGCGGCAACGACAAAATGGCGGCCGATGCCCGGGATAGAGAAGATGGTCTCGACGATGATCGAGCCGGTGAGAAGGGCTGCGGCCGCCGGACCGGTGAAGGAGACGATCGGCAGGATGGCGCCGCGCAGCGCATGCTTGACGACGACCGACCAGTTCGACAACCCAAGCGCGCGGGCGGTGCGGATGTGATGCGAGTGCAGCGATTCGATCATCGAGCCGCGCATCAATCGAGCGACGATGGCGATCTGCGGCAGAGCGAGCGTCAGCACCGGGCCGACCTTATTGATGACGGCTCCATCGCCCCAGCCGCCGATCGGCAGCAGCTTCCAGGTCAATCCGAATACAAGCTGGATCACCGGAGCGATGACGAAGGTCGGAATGGTGCTGCCGGCGGTCGCCAACGCGATCACCGAATAGTCGGCAAGCTTGTTCTGGTTGAGCGCGGCAACAGTGCCGAGCACGCTGCCGAGAAGCAGCGCCAGAACGAGCGCCGAAGCGCCGAGTTGGATCGAGATAGGCAGGCCTTCCCTGAACAACTCGCCGACGGTGAAATCCGGCATGTTGTAGCTGGGGCCGAAATTGCCGCGCAGAAGATTGCCTAAATAATGGAGGTACTGCAGCCAGAGCGGGTCGTTGAGCCCGAACTGGGCTTCGAGATTGGCCCTGATCTCGGGGCTCAGGCCCCGCTCCTGGTTGAACGGGCCGCCCGGCGCGACGCGTATCAGGAAGAACGCTATGGTCACGATGACGAACAGCGTCGGGATGGCGGTCAGCAGCCGCCGAAATACGTAACGCAGCATCGGTGCCCCGCTTGATCCAGAGCAGCGCGCGTCCAACTGGACGATTGCGCTCTAGCCTTCAAATCTTCGCACCGACATTGTCGAAAATCGAATCCGGTTCCCGGGCCGATGCGATGGCAAACCAGCGCCGCCGCGCATCGAGTTGCGCGGCGGCCTGGCTAAGGGATCAGTCCTTGCTGATGAAGCGGGACGGATGGATGTCCATCACATTGTCGTCGAAGCCGTGCAGCTTCGAGGAAACGATGTCGTGGTAGCTGTAGTAGAGAAGCGGGATGTTACCGACATCGTCGACGAGGATGCGCTCGGCCTTGGCGAGTTCCTTCATGCGCTCTTCGGGCTTGCCGCCGGCGGCGGCGGCCTTGTCCATGGCCTCTTCGTATTTCGGGCTGACGTAGCTCGAATAGTTGTTGCCGCTGGCCTTGCGGGTGATGCCAAGGAAGGTTTCCGGATCCTTGTAGTCGGCGATCCACGCGGCACGCGCCACATCATAGTCGCCCTTCTGCTCAAGGAAGGAGTAGTGGGTCTTGGTATCGGTGTTGAGCAGCGTGACCTCGACGCCAAGCGGCTTCAGCTGTTCCTGGATGGCGACAGCGGTGTTCTTGTGGTTTTCCGAGGTGTTGTAGCGGATCTGCATCTTCAACGGATGCTCGGGCGTATAGCCGAGCTTCTCCAGGATTTTCTTGGCTTCATCCTCGCGGTCGATCTGCGGCATGTCAGCGTATTTGGCCAGTGCCGGCGTGTAGCCCTCGATGCCCGGAGGCACCATCGAATAGCCGGGCAGCATCGAATTCTGCCAGACTTTTTCGGCGAGAAAGTCGCGATCGATCGCCATCGAGATGGCGTTGCGCAGTTCGACATTGTCCCACGGCGCCTTGTCGGTCTTGATCGCATAATAGTAGGTGCCGAGATATGGCCCGACACGGACCTGGTCGCCGAATTTGGACTTGAGATCGGCGAGCTGTTCCGTCGGCAGGTCACCGTAACTGTCGAATTCGCCGGCCTCGAAGCGCTTCATCGCAGACGAGCGATCCTCGGTCGGGATGTAGTTGACCACGTCTAACTTGACGCTGGCGGCGTCCCAGAATTTCGGATTCTTCACCAGCTTGAGATGGTCGTTGGGAATCCACTCCGCCGCTGTAAAGGCCCCGTTGGAGACCAGCTTGCCTGCCTTGATCCAGTCGGCGCCAAGCTTTTCGATGGACGCCTTGTTAACCGGAAAGGTCGCCTGATGGGTCAGCATCTCCAGGAAGTAAGGCGTTGGCGCCTTGAGGGTGACTTCGAGGGTATTTGCGTCAATCGCCTTGACGCCCATATCCTCCGGCTTTCCCTTCTTGGTGTTGACTTCCTCGGCACCCTTCACCGGATAGAGCATGGAAGCGTATTCGGCAGCGGTGGCCGGATCTTCCAGCCGACGGAACGAATAAACGAAGTCGTCCGCCGTCACCGGGCTGCCATCCGACCAGAGGCCGTCCTTGCGCAGCTTGAAGGTGTAGACAGTGCCGTCGTCGGACACCGTCCAGCTTTCGGCTGCGCCCGGAATGAGGTTCGTCTTCTGGTCATGCATGACGAGGCCCTGGAACAGGTCGCGTATGATATCGGCTTCGTAGACCGTCGAGGTCTTGTGCGGATCGAGCGTCTCCGCTTCGGCGGCGGCTCCGCGGTTGTAGACGGTTTCGGCGAAAGCCGGCGTGTAGAACGTACCGGCGGCCAAGACCATGGTCGTGGCGAGTACCGTCGCCTTCAGCACATGTTTCAGCATGGAGTTCTCCCTAATGACGTCGCCCTTCAGCTACGTCTCTAAGTGTTGACGCCCCGAAACCGATTGGCTGGTTCCTTTCGAGCGCGCAGCCGGTTCCCTTTCCGGCAGCTGGTGGCCAAACAGTAACGTGGAGATTTTTTATTTCAACAGACTCTCGGGGTCACCCAAAGTAAGGGGGCCGGGGCAGCCGCTTTGCGAACCGCCAATCAATGATCGAAAGCATGAGTTTGGCTGGGTTTCCTGGCCAGAACGCCGATAATCTGGCTGATCATTTCAGTTTACCGGAATGTATTAATTGGTTCTTAGGCAACCAAGGGTTACAAATCCCGATGGGTTCGGCACATCGACCTTTATGGTCCAACGGGCAAGGGCAATGAACAAGATAGACAGTAATACTGTCACATTAAAGCGTAAAATATTGCGCCCAATAAGGGCAAATCTACGCAAAATTGGAGAAGAATCCGGAACTTCCGCGGTCGAATTCGCCCTGCTTTCCCCGATCTTTATCCTGCTCGTACTCGGAATGGTTGCATATGGTATCTATTTTGGTGCAAGCAACTCGTTGCAGCAAATCGCCGCCGATGCCGCCCGTACTGCAATTGCCGGATTGAACCAAACCGAGCGCCAGGCGCTGGTGGCGGGTTTCGTCAAAAACAATGCCAGTGGATACCCGTTCGTCGATTCCGGCAAGCTGACCTATCAGGCGACGGACAGCACGGCCGACGGAAATCAGTTCGTCGTGTCGATCCAGTACGATGCCAGCAACCTGCCGATCTGGAACCTGTTGCCCAGCCTTGCGATGCCGCAAACCACGATCTCGCGCAGGTCTACCATCAGGATTGGAGGCATTTGAAATGTCGCAGTTCTTGCTGAGGGGCATCGGGCGGATCGCTCGCTCCATCGTTGGCGACAAGAAGGCGAACTTTGCCGTCATGACTGCGCTGATAGCGCCATTCGCGCTGGGGCTGGCGGCCTTCGCTGTCGACGAAGGTTCGATCTACACGGAGCGCAGGGAAGCCCAGGCGATGACCGATCTGGCGGCGATCACCGCGGCGTCGAACATCAACAATATGGAAGCCGCGGCGGTAACCACGCTCAGTGACAACCGAATGCCCGGCATCATTGTTCAAAAGCCGGGTGAGACAATCGTTCCCACGGTTGGGAAAACCGTCGTGTCCGTCACCGGCGGCCGATACTCAGCGGCGTCCTCGGTCGGGGTCGACAAGCGCTTCGAAGCCGGTAAAACGCCTTACAACGCCGTTCGCGTCACTCTACACAAAATCCCCGCCCGGTATTTCGCCAGTTCGCTCATCCCTACTCCGGTTGTCGGCACCGAAGCCATTGCCAGCATGACGCCGCAAGCGATGTTCTCGGTTGGATCAAGGCTTCTCAGCGTCAACGGCGGCATCCTCAACGCGCTTCTCAGTAAGCTGCTGGGCGGAAACATCTCGCTCAGCGTCATGGACTACAACGCGCTGATTTCGGCCGACGTCAACGTGCTTTCGTTCGTCGATGCCCTTGCGGTGCAGTTGCAACTGACCGGCGTCAGCTATTCCGAAGTGCTGGCCTCGAAAGCGACGGTAGGCCAGATCGCGACCGCCATGGCCAATGCTTCGGGGACGGGCAGCGCCAGCAAACTTGTCCTACAGACAATCGCGTCGAGGGCTACCAACACGGCCAAGATACCGCTCAATCATCTTGTCGACCTTGGTTCGATCGGCAAGCTCGGCCTCGGACAAAAGTCTCCAGGCTTTTCCGTCGACGCAAGCGCGATGGGCATGCTGGGTGCCGCCGCCTCGCTGGCCAATGGCTCAAACCAGGTCCAGGTCGATCTCGGCGCCACTATTCCGGGACTTACCTCCACCACGCTCGCCGTCGCCATCGGTGAACCGATGCAATATTCACCCTGGCTGGCCGTCGGGGAAAAAGGCACCGTGGTGCGCACTGCGCAGACACGAATCAAGCTGGTCACCACAGTCGGCATCGGCAATTCCAATCTCGGCGGCGGCATCAGTCTGCTGTCCGTCAACCTGCCTCTGCATGTCGAAGTCGCCTATGCGGAAGCCAAACTAACCGACATCAGCTGCCCGACGGGCCGGCCGGATAGCATCAAGGTCTCGATCGCCGCGCAGCCTGGCGTGGCCTCGCTGCACCTTGCCGCCAGCGACGCCGACAACAACCCATCGGCCTTCGCCGATTTCAGCAATCCGCAATCGTTCTCCGATGCCACGATTGCACAGGTAAGCGTGAAGCTCCTGCTGCTCACCCTCAATCTGCTCGATGTGAAGGGTTCTTCAGCACTTGCGATCACCAACAACGATCCGACCACATTGACGTTCGACAGCACCGATATCGCCAACAAGACGATAAAGACGGTTTCGACGAAGAACCTGACGCAATCGCTCACCACGTCACTGGTCAGCGGGCTGTCGCTCTCGGTCAATGCGCTGGGCCTCGGGCTGGACGTGACGGCTCTGCTCGGAACGGTGAAGCCGGCGGTGGTAACGGTTCTGAACGGCGTGACGGCGCCTGTCGACGCACTGGTTTATAACGTTCTTGCAGCGCTTGGCGTGCATGTCGGCGAGGCCGATGTCCGGGTTGTCGGCGCGACTTGCGGGCGCTCCGTACTCGTTCAATGAGATCAAATAGAGATCAGCCGATCCGGCCGAGAAAGCAGCCGAGCGGCGGCAGGGATAGAGCTCCTTCCTGCAAGACGCCGGTAGTACTGCCAAGATCTATCGGCTCTATCACATCCAGATCCGGCGGCGATTGCCAGCCGGCCGGCTCATCGGCAAAATTGAAGACGCAGAGCAGCTTTTCGTCACCGCCTTCGCGAATGAAGGCAAGGACGTCGCCCTCAGCATCGAGAAACCGGATCGAGCCTCGAACCAGCGCCGGATGCTGCTTGCGCAAGGCCAGCATCGCCCGGTAGCTCGCCAGGACGGAGGTTTGCTCGCCGTCCTGGACATCGACCGCGCGGGCGCGATGGTTTGCCGGGACCGGAAGCCACGGCTTGCCGGTTGAAAAGCCGGCATTATCGGCGCCAGCCTCCCAGACCATCGGCGTGCGGCACCCATCCCGCCCCTTGATCTCCGGCCAGAAGCGGATGCCGAAAGGATCGCGCAAATCCTCGAACGCCAGCTCGGCCTCCTCCAGCCCGAGCTCCTCGCCCTGATAGAGGCAGATCGACCCGCGCAGGCAAGAAAGCAGCACGATTGAGAATTTCGCCACCCTGTCCGGATCGCCGCCCGGCCTTGTCCAGCGGCTGACATGGCGCACGACATCGTGGTTGGAGAATGCCCAGCAAACCCAGCCGTCGAACACCGTACTCTCGAAGGCCTCGACACAACCGCGCACATGCGCCGCGGAGAATTGCGGGCCAAGCAGGTCGAACGTGTAGGACATTTGGAGCTTGTCGCCGCCGCCCGTGTAGGCGGCAAGCGTCTGCAACGAACGGCTTTCGTCACCAATCTCGCCGACCGCGGCGCGGCCTTCGTACTCGTCAAGCAACGCCCGGAAGCGCCTGAGAAAAGCAAGGTTTTCCGGCTGCGTCTTGTCGAACAGATGCTCCTGGTAAAAATAGGGGCTGGTTGCCGTATTGGTGCCGGCGACGCTTTCCGCCAAAGGCGGGTTGCTGCGGAGCCAGCGGTCGTGGACGTAATAGTTGACCGTATCCAGCCGGAAACCGTCGACGCCACGCTCGAGCCAGAACCGCACCGTTTCCAGCAAGGCGTCCTGCACCTGCGGATTGTGGAAATTCAGGTCCGGCTGCGAGGCGAGGAAATTATGCAGGTAATATTGCCTGCGCGTTGCGTCCCATTCCCAGGCGGGGCCGCCGAAAAGCGACAGCCAGTTGTTGGGCGCGGTGCCGTCGGGCTTCGCATCGGCCCAGACGTACCAGTCGGCCTTGGCGTTATCGCGGCTCGTTCGGCTTTCGACGAACCATTCGTGCCGATCCGACGAATGTGACAAGACCTGGTCGATGATCACTTTCAGGCCGAGCCGGTGCGCCTCTGCAATCAGCGCGTCGAAATCCTCTGATGTGCCGAACATCGGATCGACGGCGCAGTAATCCGATACGTCGTAGCCCATGTCGGCCATTGGCGACTTGAAGAAAGGCGACAGCCAAACGGCGTCGACACCGAGCGATGCGACATGGGCAAGCCTCGAGGTGATGCCGAGGAGATCGCCGCTACCGTCGCCTGTCGTGTCCTGGAAGGAGCGCGGGTAGATCTGGTAGATGACGCAGCCGCGCCACCATTCGGCATTGTCACCCATCATGGCTCTCCCCTGCGCCCGCCTGCGCGGCCCTGCTTTCGATCATGAATATGACCGTTCGCCCCAAAACCGGCCGTGAGATATCGCCACTATCCGTTTCGATGGCTGGGCACCAATGAAAACCCGCCCGTTCCGGCAGCGTGAACATGCAGGCCCGACGGTCACCATTGATGATCACGGCAAGGCGACCGTCCTCATCGCCGAGAACCATGACCAGCCGATGCCGCCTAGGATCGTGCCAGGCTGCTTCGTCGAGCGGCACGCCGGTTTCGCTCAGCCAGACGACGTCAGCTATTTCCGAGCCGGCCGCAGGCTCGCCGGTGAGAAAGCTTGCGTCCAAAAGCGCCGGCGCGGCACGCCGCATCTTGGCGAGCAGAGCCGTGTACCGCTCCAGCGCCCGGTCGCGCCCGGCCCAGTCGAGCCAGGTGATGTCATTGTCCTGCGCGTAGGCGTTGTTGTTGCCGCGCTGCGTGCGGCCGAATTCGTCGCCGGCCGTCAGCATGATCGTGCCGCGCGAGGCAAAGAGCGTCGCCAGCAGTGCGCGTTGGTCATCGAAACGGGCCGTAACGATTGACTGGTCGTCGGTCTGGCCCTCGACGCCATTGTTCCAGGACAGGTTGTCGTCGTGGCCGTCGCGGTTCTGTTCGCCATTGGCCTCGTTGTGCTTGTGTTCATAGGCAACGATGTCGGCCAGTGTCATCCCGTCATGTGCGGCGATGAAATTGATGCTGCGGACCGTTGCCTGGCCTGGTTTGGCAAAGACATCGGACGACCCCGCAAGCCGCGTCGCCAGCGCACCGATCATGCCGCCGTCGCCGCGCCAGAAGCGGCGGATATCATCACGGTATTTGTCGTTCCATTCGAGGAAGGGCGGCGGAAAATTGCCGAGCTGATAGCCATCCGGTCCGATGTCCCAGGGCTCAGCGACCAGCACACGGTCGGCAAGAACTGGGTCGTTGCGAATGGCGTTCAGCAGCGGCGCATCGGCGTCGAAAACGCCGTCGACGCGGCCAAGGATCGGCGCCAGGTCAAAGCGGAACCCGTCGACACCGGCGTGCTGGACAAAGTGGCGAAGCGTGTCGAGGACCATTTCCCGGACGACCGGATGATCGCAGGCAACCATATTGCCGGTTCCGGTGTCATTGACCAGAGCGCCGTCGGCCTCGTGCCGGTAGTAGGCGCGGTTGTCGAGCCCGCGCAGCGACAATGTCGGGCCGAGCCGGTCGCTTTCGCCGGTGTGGTTGAACACCAGGTCGAGAATGGTACCGATGCCAGCCTCGCGCAGCGCGGCGACCGTTTCGCGCAGCTCAGCCAGACCGCCGGGCGCCAGTCGCGGATCCAGCGCCATGAAGGTCACGGGATTGTAGCCCCAGGCGTTGCCCAGCCCGAGCGGCGGCAAATGCCGTTCGTCGATCGATGCAGTCACCGGCATCAACTCCACGGCTGCAACGCCGAGTTTTTGCAGATGCTCGACAACAAGAGGATGAGCGAGGGCTGCAATGGTGCCGCGTTGCTTCTCGGGAATGTCGGGATGCAGCTTTGTGAAGGCGCGCACCTGCACCTCGTAGATGAGGCCGCCGGGCCTAAACAGAGGCGGCAAGGCGGGCAAGGGTTCCGGCAAGGCGCCGGCAATGGCCTTCGGCATCAGCGACGCCGTGTCGCCCCCCTCGCCCTGGCGTGCGGCGAGCCGGCCGTCATAGGCATAGGGTCTGTCGATCTCGACGGCATAGGGATCGGCCAGCAGCTTGTCGGGATCGAACCAGAGCCCCTGTTCCGGCGCGTAGTCGCCATCGGCGCGGAACCCGTATCGGGTGCCGGCGGCGAGACCGGCAACAAAAAGCGTATGCACGCCGTCGCCCTCGGGCTGCAGTTCAAGCCGGTCGATCTCGCGCCTTCCTCGCTCGTCGAAAATCGAGACCCAGATGCGCCGAGCCGACGAGGACCATACGGCGAAGCGAATGCCTTCTTTGGTGATGGTTGCGCCGAGTTGGCTCACGCGCGCTCACAGCAGCAGGTCGTAGACAGTTTGAGGCGTTGCCAGGTTAGCTCCCCCTTCTCCCCTTGTGGGAGAAGGTGTCGCCGAAGGCGACGGATGAGGGGTGCTCCAGCTTGGCGCGGACGGCATTCCTTCCAACACCCCTCATCCGTCTCGGCGCTTCGCGCCGATCCACCGCCCGGGGGCGAGCCACGGGTCTCGCCCCGTCCTTCGGACCCCACAAGGGGAGAAGGAAAGGCGCGCCGCTCCAAGCTCACGTAATCACGCTCGGCTTGGCGCGGCCGGTATGGCTGCGAATCCCGGCAATGTCGTCGGCCGCCGCAATCAGATCGGCAAGCGCCTCCTGGGTGTCGAGATCGTGGCGGCTCTTGTCTGGCTCGTAGCGCTCGAAATAAAGGCGCAGCGTCGCGCCCGAGGTGCCGGTGCCGGACAGGCGGAAGACGACGCGCGAGCCGCCTTCGAACAATACTCTTATGCCCTGGTTCTTGCTG
Source organism: Mesorhizobium sp. LSHC420B00 (assembly GCF_000503055.1). GTDB lineage: Bacteria > Pseudomonadota > Alphaproteobacteria > Rhizobiales > Rhizobiaceae > Mesorhizobium. The sequence continues at coordinate 108,969 of NZ_AYVY01000005.1, forward strand.
ACCGAGCCGTCGACCGGATCGTGATAGGCGAAATCGTCGGCGCTGGCGATTGTCATGCCGCGCACGCTGGTGCCCGGCAGCGAGCCAAGTTTGCCGCGCAGTTCGTCGACAAGCGCATTGGCGCGATCGGTCTCGACCTCCTCGTAATCGTGGCGCGAATAGTAGTTGCGCCCATAGGCCGCCCAATGCTCGGTGACGATCTGCCTGGCGCTTTCGCCGCGCGCGGCAAGGATGTTGAGCCACAAAAGCACGGCCCACAGGCCGTCCTTTTCGCGGACATGATTGGAGCCGGTCCCCGCACTCTCCTCGCCGCAGATCGTCGCCATGCCGGCATCGAGCAGATTGCCGAAAAACTTCCAGCCGGTTGGCGTTTCATAGATGCCGATGCCGAGCTTTTCGGCGACCCGGTCGGCAGCACCGCTGGTCGGCATCGAACGGGCGATGCCTTTCAGCCCGGCCTTGTAACCCGGAGCCAGATGGGCATTGGCGGCGAGCATCGCCACCGAATCCGACGGGGTGATGAAAATGCCCTTGCCGATGATCAGGTTGCGGTCGCCGTCGCCGTCGGAGGCCGCGCCAAAGTCGGGCGCATCCGGCCCCATCATCTCGTCGTAGAGGTGTTTTGCATGCACCAGATTGGGATCGGGATGGTGGCCGCCGAAATCCGGCAGCGGGATAAAATTACGAGCGGTGCCGTTCGGCGCCCCTAGCCGGTTTTCGAGGATCTCCTTGGCATAGGGGCCGGTCACCGCATGCATGGCGTCGAAGCGCATGCGGAAGCCTGATTTGAACAACGCCCGCAAGGCATTGAAATCGAACAGGCTTTCCATCAGTTCGGCATAGTCGGCGACCGGATCGATGATCTCGACGGTCATGTCTCCTGCCTCGACCGTGCCGATCGTGTCGATGTCGACCGGTCGGATATCGGCGATCTTGAAGCTCGAAATCACCTTGGTTTTTTCGAAGATCGCGTCGGTCAGCTTTTCCGGCGCCGGGCCGCCATTGCCGGCATTGTACTTGATGCCGAAATCCTCATGCGGGCCACCCGGATTGTGGCTGGCGGACAGGATGATGCCGCCGAAGGTCTTGTATTTGCGGATGACATGCGAAGCGGCCGGCGTGGATAAGATACCGCCCTGCCCGACCATCACCTTGCCGAAGCCGTTTGCCGCGGCCATGGCGATGGCCTTCTGGATGACCTCGCGGTTATAAAAGCGGCCGTCGCCGCCGATCACCAGGGTCTTGCCTTCGAACCCGTCCAGCGCGTCGAAGATCGACTGGATGAAGTTCTCGGCATAGTGCTCCTGCTGGAACACCGGGACCTTTTTACGCAGCCCGGAGGTGCCGGGCTTCTGGTCGGGATAGGGTTTGGTGGCGACAGTGCGGATCATCAGTCAGGCAGCCCTTTTCGAAAGCAACAAGCGATAGAGTTGGACATATTTTTCGGCGCTTTTGTCCCACGACACGTCGGCCTTCATGCCTTGCCGCTGCATCGACGCCCACACCGCGGGATTGGCATGCGCTTCGACAAGGCGGCGGATGGCGTGCAGCAGGGCGCCAGCAATGGGGGGCGCAAACTGGAAGCCGGTCGCCACGCCGGCAGAGATGGCGGCTTCGTTGGCATCGATAACCGTGTCGGCAAGGCCGCCGGTACGCGCGACGACCGGCACGCAGCCATAGCGCAGGCCGTAAAGCTGCGTCAGCCCGCAAGGTTCGAAGCGCGACGGGATAATGATGGCGTCGCAGCCGCCCTGCATGGTGTGGGAGAGCCCCTCGTCATAGCCGACGACGACGCCAATGCGACCACGATGGCGGGCTGCGGCGGCAAGCAACGCGCCTTCGAGCCCGGCGTCGCCAGACCCAAGGATTGCCAGCCGTGCACCTGCCGCGACGATACCGTCGACGGCGGCCGCCAATATGTCCATGCCCTTTTGCCAGGTCAGCCGGCTGACAACGCAGACGATCGGGCTGTCATCGCGATCGAGGCTGAAACGGTCCTCGACCGCGGCCTTGTTGGGCATTCGCGCCTTAAGCGTCTTTGCCGTGTAGTTGGAGACCAGATGCGTGTCGGTTTCCGGGTTCCAGATCTCGGTATCGATGCCGTTGACGATGCCATGGAGATCGACGGAGCGCATGTTGATCAGGCCGTCGAGGCCCATGCCGAATTCGGGCAAGCGGATTTCCTGCGCATAGGTCGGGCTGACCGTGGTGATCGCCCAGGCGGCCTGCAGGCCGGCCTTGAGGAAGCCGACGCCGCCATAATATTCGACGCCGTCGAGCGCCATCGCCGCCGCCGGCAGGCCAAGCTCGCCAAAGATGCCGGCGCCGAACTGGCCCTGGAAGGCGAGGTTATGGACGGTGATCATCGACGGCGTGCCGACCGCCTTGCCGTAGCGCATATAGGCGAGCGTCATTGCCGACTGCCAGTCATGGGCATGGACGATATCGGGCAGGTAGCCGGAGATGGCGCCGGCAGCAATATCACCGCCGACCTGGCTCAAGGCCGCGAACCGCCGCCAATTGTCCGGCCAGTCGGCGCCGGTCGCGTTGCCGTACGGGCCGCCGGGACGGTCGAAAAGATGCGGCGCGTCAAGCACGAACAGGTCGAGCCCGGCGATCTGGACGGCATGCACCGAAGCCTTGCCACCCTGCAGCAATGGATATTGCTGAACCGCCTTCTTTTTCCTGAAGGCGCCCATCACCTGAGGATAGCCGGGGACGAGCGTGCGCATGGTGACGCCGTTGCCGGCCAATGCCACGGGCAAGGCGCCAGTCACGTCGGCGAGCCCTCCGGTTTTGACCAGCGGAAAGATCTCGGGCGCCACCGACAGAACCTGCATGCACTACGATCCCAGCCTGTTGACCATGTCCTGCGTGACCAGGCAGATGCCTTTTTCCGAAACGCGGAAACGCTTGGCGTCGAGGACAGGATCCTCGCCGACCACCAGCCCCTCCGGGATCCTGACGCCGTGATCGATGACCACGCGCTTCAGCCTGGCGTTGCGGCCGACATGGACGTCGGGCAGCATGACGACCTCCTCCAGCGTCGAATAGGAATTGATGCGCGCCCCGGTGAAGATCAGGCTTCGCTTCAGCGAAGCGCCCGAAACGATGCAATCGCCCGACACGAGAGACGACACGGCCGACCCGCGGCGGCCATCTTCGTCATGCACGAACTTTGCCGGCGGCTTCAACTCGGCGTAGGTCCAGATCGGCCAGTCGCGGTCGTAGAGGTCGAGTTCCGGCGTGATGTCGGTCAGGTCGATATTGGCTTCCCAATAGGCATCGACCGTGCCGACGTCGCGCCAATAGGCCTCGTTCTCGGCGGTCGAGCGCACGCATGATTTGGCGAAGCGATGCGCGATCGCCTTTCCGTGTTCGACGATGTAGGGGATGATGTCCTTGCCGAAGTCGCGGCTGGAGCCGGGCTCCGCCGCATCGCGACGCAATTGCTCCATCAGGAACTTGGTCTTGAACACATAGATGCCCATCGAGGCCAGCGCAAAATCCGGCTTGTCGGGAATGCCCGGCGGATCGGCGGGCTTTTCGATGAAGGAGATGATGGTGTCCTTGGTGTCGACATGCATGACGCCGAAGCCGGTGGCTTCCATGCGCGGCACTTCGAGGCAGCCGACGGTGACATCGGCGCCGGCCTCTACATGCTGGCGCAGCATCAATTCGTAATCCATCTTGTAGACGTGGTCGCCGGCCAGGATGACCATGTATTCCGGCCCATAGGCCTCGATGATGTCGATGTTCTGGTACACGGCGTCGGCGGTGCCCTCATACCACTGTGTTTCCGACACACGCTGGCTGGCCGGCAAGATGTCGAAACTCTCGTTGCGCTCGGGCCGCAGGAAGTTCCAGCCGCGCTGCAGGTGGCGGATCAGCGAATGCGCCTTGTACTGGGTGGCGACGCCGAGGCGGCGGATACCGGAATTGAGCGCATTGGACAGCGCGAAATCGATGATGCGGGTCTTGCCGCCGAAATAGACCGCCGGCTTGGCGCGGCGGTCGGTCAGTTCCTTGAGCCGGCTGCCACGGCCGCCGGCCAGCACATAAGCCATGGCGTCGCGTGCCAGCGGCTGTGTTCGTTTTGTTTCAGCCATTCCTATCCTCCCAGGTTAGATGCTCCAGACATAGCTCAGTCCGGGACGAATTCGAGCATGATCGTCGACAGCGGCGGCAAAAGCATCGTCGCCGAAATGCCTCCTCCTTCCGCCCGAGCCTCGACGAGGCCGCTGTTGCCCTTGCCGGAACCGCCATAGTCCGTGGCGTCGGTGTTGATGATCTCGCGCCATTTTCCGGTCTGCGGCAACGGCACGCGGTAATTGTCGCGCGGCACCGGCGTGAAGTTGGAAATGACGGCGACCGGGTTGCCGCCCGGCGCGCTGCGCAGCCAAGCGAACACCGAATTCGCGCTGTCATCGACGATCAGCCAGGAAAAGCCCTCCGGCTCGCAGTCGCGGGCATGCAGCGCCGGGCGCGAGCGGTAGAGATAGTTGAGATCGCGCACCGTCTGCCAGACACCACGGTGGAGCCGGAAATCGAGCAGGTTCCAGTCGAGCGCGCGCGCCTCGCTCCACTCGCGGCGTTGCGCGAACTCCTGGCCCATGAACAACAGCTTCTTGCCGGGATAGCCCCACATGAAGGCGTAATAGGCGCGCAGCGTCGCGAATTTCTGCCAGTCGTCGCCGGCCATCTTGTTAAGCAGCGTTCCCTTGCCGTGCACCACCTCGTCATGGGACAGCGGCAGCACGAAGTTCTCGCTGAAGGCGTAGACCAGGCCGAAGGTGATGTCGTTGTGGTGATGCTTGCGGAAGATCGGCTCCTTGGAGAAATACTCCAGAGTGTCGTGCATGAAGCCCATGTTCCACTTGAAACCGAAGCCCAGTCCGCCCTCGTGCACCGGCTGCGAGACTTTCGGCCACGAGGTCGATTCCTCGGCGATGGTCATCACACCCGGATGGTGGCCGTAGACCTCCTTGTTCATCCGTTGCAGGAAGCTGACCGCTTCCAGGTTCTCGCGCCCGCCCCTCTCGTTGGGAATCCATTCACCAGCCTTGCGCGAATAATCGAGATAAAGCGTCGAGGCGACCGCATCGACGCGCAGACCGTCGACGTGATATTTCTCTGCCCAGAACAGCGCATTGTTGACAAGAAACGAGACCACCTCGCGACGACCAAAATTGTAGATCGCGGTGTTCCAGTCGGGATGGAAGCCCTTGCGCGGATCGGCATGTTCGTAGAGTGCGGTGCCGTCGAACTTTGCCAGACCGTGTTCGTCAACCGGGAAATGCGCCGGCACCCAGTCAAGGATGACGCCGATGCCGGCGCGGTGGGCACCGTCGACGAAGCGGGCAAAACCGTCCGGATCGCCAAAGCGGGCGCTCGGCGCATAGAGACCGGTCGTCTGGTAGCCCCAGGACGGGTCATAGGGGTGTTCGGAGATCGGCATGAATTCGATGTGGGTGAAACCCGTCTCGACCACATAGGAGATCAGCCGGTCGGCGAGTTCGTCCCATGACAGGAAGCTGCCGTCGTCGTGAAGCCGCCATGAGCCGGCATGGACCTCGTAGATCGATACGGCCTCGCGCCTGTGGTCGGCATTGCGCCAGTAGTTCCGGTGCGCCTCGTCGCCCCATTCATGCACCGGCGGCAGCGCCGTCACCGAGGCGGTAGCCGGGCGCAGTTCGGATTTGAAGGCGAACGGATCTGCCTTGAGCGGCAATCTCACGCCATCCGGCCCGATGATCTCGTATTTGTAAGGGCGGCCGGCGCCGATGTCGGGAATGAACAGCTCCCAGATACCGGTATCGCGGCGGTCGCGCATGGTGTGCCTGCGGCCGTCCCACTCGTTGAAGTCGCCGACCACCGAGACACGCCTTGCATTGGGCGCCCACACCGCAAAATGTACGCCCGATGCACCCTCATGGTCGATGAGATGAGCGCCGAGCTTGTCGAACAGCCTGAGATGCGATCCTTCGGCGATGTAATAATCGTCCAGCGGGCCGAGCACGGGGCCGAAGGAATATGGATCGGTCAGCCACCAGTCACCGCCGGCGTTCCTGGCGTGATAGCGCAGCGGCTGGCGTTTGCGCAGCGACAGTTTGCCCTCGAAGAAGCCGCGATCGTCGCGTCTCGACAGCTCGCCGGCCTTCTTGCCGGTCAGCGTATAGGCGGTGACGGACTCGGCATGAGGGACGAAGCAGCGGCCGACAAAGCCCTTCCCCGCCTCATGCACGCCAAGCACGGAGAACGGGTCGCCATGCGTGCCGGCGACAATCGCCGCGACATCGCCGGCTGGCGCCAGTCCGTCCGGCCCGCTTGTCGCAACGGTCGCGCGCGGCTTGCTCATCAGGCAGTGTCCCTCCTCGGGCACCAAGTGCGTGTTTCTAGTGAAGTTTTGAATTCGACAGTCGCAGGCCGCCTGACCTTCCAAGGGATGCGAAGGTCAAATCACTCCACTAGGGCCACATTGTTCCTGGTCTCATGCAATCACATCAGGCGGGCACGTGCCAGATGTCTTTCGCATATTGGCGGATCGTGCGGTCGGACGAGAACCAGCCGACGCGGGCGACATTGCGGATGGCTCTGGCGTACCAGTCCGGGCTGTTGCGCCAGACGGCATCGACGTCGCGCTGGGTGGCGGCGTAGGCATCGAAATCCGCAGCGACCATGAACCAGTCGCTCTGGTAAAGGCCGTTGATCAGGTCGCGATAACGGTCCGGATCGTCAGGCGAAAAGACCCCGGACGAAACCGCGGCAAGCGCCTGCGCCAATTCAGGCGATCCCTCGATTACGGCGCGCGGATCGTAACCATTGTTGCGCCGCTCGGCGACCTCATCGGTGGTCAGGCCGAAGATGAAGATGTTGTCGTCGCCGACGCATTCCTTGATCTCGACATTGGCGCCGTCGAGCGTGCCGATGGTCAGCGCGCCGTTCAGCGCGAACTTCATGTTGCCGGTGCCGGACGCTTCCATGCCGGCGGTCGATATCTGCTCCGAAAGATCGGCGGCCGGCATCATGATCTCGGCTAGGCTGACATTGTAGTTCGGCACGAACACCACTTTCAGCAAGCCGCGCACCGCCGGGTCGCGGTTGATGACCCGGGCGACGTCGTTGGCAAGTTTGATGATCAGCTTGGCGTTGTGATAGCTGGGCGCCGCCTTGCCGCCGAAGAACTTGACGCGGGGCATCCAGTCGCGCTCCGGATGCGAGCGGATCTGGTCGTAAAGCGCGACCGCTTCGAGAATGTTCAAGAGCTGGCGCTTGTATTCGTGGATGCGCTTGACCTGGATGTCGAACAGCGCCGAGGGGTCCACCTTGATGCCGAGCCGGTCGGCAACGAGATTGGCAAGCCTCGTCTTGTTCGCCCGTTTGACAGCGGCGAACTTGTCGCGGAAGGCAGCGTCCTCGGCGAAAGGATCGAGCAGCTTTATCTCGTCGATGTCGTCGAGGAAGCCGTCGCCGATCGCCTCTCGGGTGAGTGCCGTGAGGCCGGGATTGCACTGTATCAGCCAGCGCCGCGGTGTGATCCCGTTGGTCTTGTTGTTGATGCGATCCGGGTAGAGCCTGTGGAGGTCGGCAAACACCGTCTCCTTCATCAATTCCGTATGCAGTGCCGAGACACCGTTGATCGAGTGCGAGCCGACAAAGGCCAGATTGCCCATACGCACGCGGCGATCGCCATTTTCCTGGATCAGCGAGATGCGGCTGATCTGCTCGTCCGAGAACTGGTCGGAGACGCGCGCCTCGAGCAGCACCTCGGCGTTGATGGCGTAGACGATCTGCATGTGGCGCGGCAACAGCCGCTCGAATAGCGGCACGGGCCAGCTTTCCAGCGCTTCGGGCAGCAGCGTGTGGTTGGTGTAGCCGAAGGTGCGCTTGGTGATGCTCCACGCCTGGTCGAAATCCATGCCGTGGACATCCATCAACAGGCGCATCAGCTCGGGGACGGCGATGGCCGGATGGGTGTCGTTGAGATGGATCGCCGCCTTGTCGGGCAGCGATTGCAGGTCGCCATACTGGCTGAGATGACGCTGAAGGATGTCCTGCAGCGAGGCGGTGGAGAAGAAATACTCCTGCCTGAGCCGCAACTCCTGGCCTGCCTTGTGGGAATCGGCCGGGTAAAGGACGCGCGACAGCGCATCGGCCTTGTTGCTCTCGGCGAGCGCGCCGATGTGATCGCCGGCGTTGAACTTGTCGAGCAGGATCGGATCGACCGGCATGCCGGACCACAGACGCAGCGTGTTGACGCGGTTGGCCCGCCAGCCAACCACCGGGGTATCGTAAGCAACGGCCAGAACATGTTCGGTCGGCTTCCAGACATGGCGCTCGAGCCTGCCATCCTTCGAGGTGATCGATTCCACCGAGCCGCCGAAGCCGACCTCGAAGGAGCGTTCGCGGCGTTCGAACTCCCAAGGATTGCCGTGATCGAGCCATGTCTCGGGCAGTTCGACTTGCCAGCCGTCATGGATCTCCTGCCGAAACATGCCGTTGGCGTAGCGAATGCCATAGCCATGCGCGGGGATATCGACGGTAGCCATGCTTTCCATGAAGCAGGCGGCGAGCCGGCCAAGGCCGCCATTGCCAAGGGCAGCGTCCGGTTCGAGCGCAGCAATGATGTCGAGGTCGACGCCAAGTGACGACAGCGCCTCGCGCATATTGTCCATCAGGCCGAGATTGGAGAAGGCATCGCGCATCAAGCGGCCGATGAGGAATTCCAGTGACAGGTAATAGACGCGCTTTTCCTGCTGGGCGTAGGCCTCTTGGGTCGCCTGCATCCAATGATCGACGATGCGGTCGCGCACAACCTTGATCGAGGCGGTGAGCCAATCGTACTGGGTTGCAACGTTGGTGCCCTTGCCGACCCTGTATTTGAGGGCCTGCAAGACTTCGTCGGCGAGCGTCTTGGGATCCGGGTTTTCGAGGGTGGGCAGAGGAGCTTCGGTTGTCATCGCGCGCGTCATGCTGCCTCTCGTGACGTTGCCAGGATCATGCGGCTTTCACCATCTCCGCCAATGCTAATGCATCCCACCGGATGTTCAATGGATTCAGGCGACCGCAAGCCGGGTTGCCCTGCGGCAATTTGGCATTGAAACACCGCGCCCTCAGCGGCGGGCCTCAAGTTCTTGTTCAGGCCGCCAGCGCCGCCTCCGGCGGCACCTTGGCGCCGGTCATGAAGGCGACCGCGTCGGACATCGTATACTGCTTCGGATCGATGACGCACAGGCGACGGCCGAGCCGATGAATGTGAATGCGGTCCGCCACCTCGAAGACATGCGGCATATTGTGTGAAATCAGCACGATCGGCAGGCCTCGGCGTTTGACGTCGAGTATCAGTTCGAGCACGCGGCGGCTCTCCTTGACGCCGAGCGCGGCCGTCGGCTCATCCATGATGACCATCTTCGAGCCGAAGGCCGCGGCGCGCGCCACCGCCACGCCCTGGCGTTGACCGCCGGAGAGAGTTTCCACCGCCTGGCTGATGTTCTGGATGGTCATCAGGCCAAGTTCGGTCAGCTTGTCGCGGGCGCGCTTTTCCATCGCCGGACGGTCGAGCATGCGCAGCCAGCTGCCAAGAAAGCCCGGCTTGCGGATCTCGCGGCCGAGAAACATGTTGTCGGCGATGGACAGCGCCGGCGACAGCGCCAGGTTCTGGTAGACGGTCTCGATGCCGGCTTCGCGGGCCTCCATCGGCGATTTGAATGCAATAGGCTTGCCTTCAAGCCGGATCTCGCCTTCGTCGGGCACGACCGCGCCGGAAATCGCCTTGATAAGCGACGACTTGCCGGCGCCGTTGTCGCCGATGACAGCAAGGATTTCGCCCGGATAGAGATCGAAATCGGCATTGTCGAGGGCGGTGACGCGACCGTAGCGTTTGACCAGGCTGCGGGCGGTAAGGATCGGTTCCTGAGTCTGGTTCATGCCGAGATCTTCCTGATCCACTGGTCGATACCAACAGCGATGATGATAAGGGCGCCGACAGACAATTGCGTCCATTGGGGATCTGTCCCCCAAAGCCTGAGGCCGAGCGCGAACACCCCGACGATCAGCGCACCGAAGATGGTCCCGAGGATGGAACCTCGGCCGCCGAACAGTGATGTGCCGCCAATCACCACGGCGGTAATCGAATTGATGTTCTCGAACTGCCCGGCCTGCGGCGAGACCGATCCGATGCGTCCGATCAAGGCCCAGCCGGCGATGGCACAAATGATGCCGGTCAGGGTATAGACCGTGACCAGCATCCGGCTGACGCGCACCCCCGACAGTTCCGCGGCTTCCGGGTCGTCGCCGACTGCGTAGACATGCCGGCCCCATGCGGTGTGATTGAGCACGTACCAGGCAATTGCCCCCATGATCAGCACCAACAGCACGCCATAGGTGAAGACTGCGCCGCCGATCCTGAACGAGCCGCCGAAAAACTGCAGCAGCGGTGCCGTCGCCTCGAGATCCTGGCTGCGGATGGTCTCGTTGCCGGAATAGATGAAGTTGATGGCAGCGTAGATCGACCAGGTGCCGAGCGTCACGATGAAGGGCGGCAGTTTCACCCAGGCGATGAGAATGCCGTTGATCAAGCCGCAAATCGCGCCGACAAGCAGCCCGATGGCAACGGCGACCGGCGCTGGAACACCGTAATGCATGGCAAACTGGCCCATAACAACCGAGCTCAGCACCATGATGGCGCCGACTGACAGGTCGATGCCGGCGGTGAGCACCACCAGTGTCTGCGCGATGCCGACCATGCCGGTTATCGCCACCTGCTGGAGGATCAGGGTGAGGGTGAAGGGAGAAAAGAAGCGTCCGCCGACGACGACTGCGAACAGAACCACCGAGATGAGCAGGATGATCAGCGGCACCATGGCCGGGCTTTTATGCAAGCGGTGCTGGATGCTCTCCAACGTCGAGCGGGAATGCGTCTCGAATGATGCGACGCTGGCGTCGCTAGCGGCCAGGACCGTCTCGAATTCCTGCGGTCCCTTGCTCCTGGTTGTTTCGACGCTCAAGTCGGCCTCCCCGCCTGTGATGTGGAGCGGCCGAAACCGCTCCACATTCCCTATTGTTCTTTTGAAGTTGAGCCGATCAGGGGATCAAATCAACCCCAGCACTTGCTGAGGCCTTGCTTCGTGTCGATGGATTCGATGCCGGCGGCAGGCTTGTCGGTGATCAGCGTGACGCCGGTGTTGTAGAAGTTCAGACCGGGCGACGGCTCAGGCTTCTTGCCGGTGTCGGCAAAGGTCTTGATCGCCTCGATGCCGAGCGAGGCCATGAGCAATGGGTATTGCTGTGAAGTGGCGCCGATCACGCCCTCGGCAACGTTCTTGACACCGGGGCAGCCGCCATCGACCGAGACAATCAGGACGTCCTTCTCCTTGCCGACGGCTTTCAGCGCCTGGTAGGCGCCCGCGGCCGCAGGTTCGTTGATGGTGTAGACGACGTTGATATCCGGATCCTTCTGCAGGCAATTCTCCATGGCAGTATGCCCGCCATCCTCATTGCCGCTCGACAGATCGTGACAGACGTTGCGTGCGTCGGTTTCGTCGCCGATCTTCTTGGGATCGCCGAGGTCGATGCCGAAGCCCTTCATGAAGCCTTGATCACGCTGGACGTCGACGGAGGGCTGGCTGGCGATCAGATCCATGTAGGCAATGTGCGCATCCTTGGCCTTGTCGCCCAAGGTAGCCTTTGCCCAGGAGCCGATAAGCTCGCCGGCCTTGAAATTGTCGGTCGCAAACGTCGCATCCGCGGCATCGGCAGGCTCGAGCTGCGTGTCGAGAGCGATCACCAGCACCCCTGCATCGCGCGCCTTCTTCACCGCCGGCACGATGGCCGCAGTGTCGGTGGCGGTGATCAAAATGCCCTTGGCGCCGTCGGCGATGCAGGATTCGATCGCCGCAACCTGGCCCTCATTGTCACCTTCCGCCTTGCCGGCATAGGCTTTCAGATCGACACCGATTTCCTTGGCTTTCGCGGCGGCACCTTCCTTCATCTTCACGAAGAAGGGATTGGTGTCGGTCTTGGTGATCAAGCAGGCGCCGACCCCGGCGGCCGATGCCGTCGACGCAAACGCCATCAGGCTCAGTCCGGCCGCGGCAAACACGGTGGATTTCAACAGTTTTGACGTGGTCACGATTTTCCTCCCATTGAACCATTTAGGATGCCGGCCAACCGGCATCTGCAGCGCGTCCGACGAAATCTCCCAGTGTCGACGCCGATCTCAAGAGACACCAGTCCGCCAGCACTGTCAATAATTAAATCACTCTTATTTATTATTGACAACGCAGGATTGTTCACTCACTCTAGACCAAAAGCATTGAGGGGAAACGACGGGAGGAACAGGGGTGGAGACCGGCATTACAAGGCACGGCTCGCCCGATGCGGCCGAAAGCCGCCTGCACCGCGGCACCAATCAAAGCGGCATGCGGGACCACAATGAGCGGCTGGTGCTGTCGCTGGTGCGCCAGCACGGCAGCCTGGCCAAATCCGACATCGCACGCATGACTGGCCTCTCGGCGCAGACAGTATCAGTCATCATGCGCGAGCTGGAGGAGGACGATCTGCTCGTTCGCCAGGCGCCGTTGCGCGGCAAGATTGGCCAGCCCTCGATACCCATGGCGCTCAATCCCGACGGCGCCTATTTCATCGGCCTGAAGATCGGCCGGCGCAGCGCCGAGCTCGTGCTGATCGATTTCCTCGGCAATGTGCGCTCGATGCTGCAGCATTCGTACCGCTATCCGGCGCCGCGCGAGACGGTGGAATTCGTTACGAGCGGCATGAAGAAGATGCGCGGCGAGCTCACTCCTGCGCAGGACAAGCGCATCGCCGGACTTGGCATCGCCATGCCGTTCGAATTGTGGAACTGGGCCGATACCGCCGGCGCGCCGCGTGAAATCATGGACGAATGGCGCCATCGCGACATCCGCGCCGACATCCAGGCACAATGCGAATTTCCGGTCTACCTGCAAAACGATGCCACCTCGGCCTGCGGCGCCGAGCTCGTGTTCGGCCAGGCGGCGGGTGCGGCACGCGATTTCGTCTATTTCTATATCGGCGCCTTTGCCGGCGGCGGCATCGTGCTGAACGGCCGGCTGTTTGGCGGCCCAACCGGCAATGCCGGCGCGCTGGGCTCGATGCCGGTGCCTGGGCCGGACGGCAAGCCGACGCAGTTGATCGACGTGGCGTCGATCGCCATGCTGGAAAAGGCGCTCAACGCGCGCGGCGTCGAAGCCTCGCATCTGTGGACATCACCGGGGGACTGGGGCGAGATCGGCGCCGAGCTTGACGACTGGATCGCCAGCGCCTCGCACGCGCTCGCCTATGCCATCGTTGCGGCGTCGTCCGTCATCGATTTCGAAGCCGCGGTGATCGACGGATGGATGCCGCTCGCCGTGCGCAGGCGGCTTGTCGATGCCGTCATCCAGGCCATCGGCAGGATCGACGGCGAAGGCCTGAGGCTGCCGGCCGTCCGCGAGGGAACAGTCGGCATCCATGCGCGGGCGCTGGGTGGCGCCAGCCTGCCGCTGTCTGAGCGCTTCCTCATCGGCTCGACCACGATTTCCCGGAGCTTCTGAGCATGCTGATCGGTATCCCGGCGCTGCTCGGCCCGGAGCTTCTAGCGATGTTGCGCGCCATGGGCCATGGCGACGAGATCGCGCTGGTCGACGGCAACTACCCGGCCGAACAGCAGGCACAGCGGCTGATCCGCGCCGACGGTCATCATCTCGTCCCGGTGCTGGATGCCGTATTGAGCGTGTTGCCTGTCGACGACGCCGTGCCGCAGGCGCTGTTTCGCGCCTCGGCTAAAGGCGATCCCCTGCTCGCCGATCCGGTTCATCATGAGATTGAAGCGATCTGCGCCAGGCATGCGCCGGGCCGCAAGGTGGTTGCGCTTGCCGGCGCCGACTTCTATGCACGGGTCAAGGCCGCGCACGCGATCGTCGCGACGAGCGAGCCGCGGCTTTACGCCAACATCATCATTCGCAAGGGCGTGATCTATCCGCCGGAAAGCAAGACTTCATGATCCTCTGCTGCGGCGAAGCCCTGATCGACATGCTGCCGCGCACCACGACGGAGGGCGAAGCGGCCTTTGCCCCCTATGTCGGCGGTGCCGTCTTCAACTCGGCCATTGCGCTCGGCCGACTCGGCGCGCCGGCCGGCTTCTTCTCCGGCCTGTCGTCGGATCTGTTCGGCGGGCAGTTCAGGGAGGCGCTGGGGGCCAGCAAGGTCAGTTCCACCTATGCGCACACCTCACCGCGGCCGACCACGCTCGCCTTCGTGCGGCTCACCAACGGCCAGGCGACCTATACATTCTATGACGAGAACACCGCCGGGCGCATGCTGACCATCGAGGACCTGCCGGAGCTCGGCAGCGAGATCGAGGCCATGCTGTTCGGCGCCATCAGCCTGATCTCGGAACCGGCCGGATCGGCCTATGAGGAGTTCATGCGACGTGAGCATGAGCGCCGCGTGATGATGCTCGACCCCAACATCCGGCCAAACTTCATTCCCGACAAGGCCAGGCATCTCAGGCGCATCCGCAACATGATGGCGATGGCCGACATCGTGAAACTGTCGGACGAGGATTTGAACTGGTTCGACGAAGCCGGCTCGCATGAGGACGTCGTCCGCAACTGGCTGGACCGCGGCCCGAAGCTGATCGTCGTCACCCACGGCAGCGCGGGCGCGGTTGGTTACAGCAGCCAGCACCGGGTCACGGTCGTGCCGGACAAGGTCGAGGTGGTCGATACGGTCGGCGCCGGCGACACGTTCAATGCCGGCATCCTTGCCTCCTTGCACGAGCAGGGCCTGCTGTCGAAGACGGCAATCGCCGGCCTGCCGAAAGAAGCCATCCATAAGGCGCTGACGCTCGGCGCCAAGGCTGCGGCGGTGACGGTCTCGCGGGCCGGCGCCAATCCGCCATGGCGGCATGAACTCGCCTGACCGGCTGGCAACCGCCTCACGGACTGCCTGCCGGCGATCACTTTATGTTTCGCCTAACCTGGCGGGCGGGATGCGCAGCCCATATCAAGCATGCCGAAGTCCGGATTTTCCCGCGTTTAAGAGGGCAGATCGGAAACCAGAGGTAACAGGCTGCGACACTTGAGCAATTCAGGGCTTTGCCCTGCGGCTTTCTCGGCCGTGCCAAGTCTGCTACCAGCGGCCGGTTATCTGGCTAAAACCGTTTGAGGCCGACATGCAGTTCATCGATCTTGGCGCACAGCGCGAACGCATCCGCGACAGGCTGAAGGCGGCAATCGACCGCGTCGTCGACGAAGGTCGTTATATTCTTGGACCGCAGGTCACCGAATTCGAAAACAAGCTCGCCGCCTATATCGGCACCAAGCACGTGGTCGCTTGCGCCAACGGCACCGACGCGCTGCTGTTGCCGCTGTTTGCCGCCGGCATCGGCCCGGGCGACGCGGTATTCGTGCCGAGCTTCACCTTCGCCGCCACGGCCGAAGTGGTGGCGCTGACCAAGGCCGAGCCGGTGTTCGTCGATGTCGATGCTGACAGCTACAATATCGACATCGCCAGCCTCGAGGCGGCAATCGCCATGATCAAGGCGGAGGGGCGGCTGAGGCCGAAGGCAATCATTCCCGTCGACCTGTTCGGCCTCGCCGCCGATTACGAAGCAATCATGGCCATCGCCAATCGCGAAGGCCTGATGGTCATCGAGGATGCGGCGCAGGCGACCGGCGGCTCGGCTGACGGCAAGATGTGCGGCTCGTTCGGCACCGTCGGCTCGACCAGCTTCTATCCGGCAAAACCGCTCGGCTGCTACGGCGACGGCGGTGCGATGTTCACCAATGACGATGCGCTGGCCGAACAGCTGCGCTCGTTCGCCTTTCACGGCAAGGGCGAAACGCAATACGACAATGTCCGCGTCGGCATCAATTCACGGCTCGATACACTGCAGGCGGCGATCCTAATCGAGAAGCTGGCCATCCTCGAGGACGAGATGGTGGCGCGGCAAGCGGTCGCTAATCGCTATGCCGAAGGTCTCGGCGATATAGTCAAGACGGCGCGCAATCTGGGCGGCGGCCGCTCGGCCTGGGCGCAATACGCCATCGAAACGCCGAAGCGCGACGGGCTCAAGGCACATCTCGGTGAAAAGGGCATTCCGTCGGTCATCTACTATGTGAAACCGCTGCACAGCCAGATTGCCTATCGCGATTATCCGCGCACGCCGACCGGCCTTGCCGTTTCGGAAGAGCTGCCGAAGCGCATCCTGTGCCTGCCGATGCATCCCTATCTGAGCGAGGCCGACCAGGACCGGATCATCGAAACGATCCGTAACTATATCGGCTCGAATTCGGCGCACGTGGCGGCGGCATAATTCGAAAGTTGCGGAACATGGTCGCGGATTACATCGACGAGTTCATCATGTTCTGCGCCGGGTTGTGGATGGCTGGCATCGGCTTCGGATTTCTCGCGGACCCGTTCCAAGCTCGCCCCGGCCAGCAAGCATGGTGGACCAACTTTGGAACCCATTTTAAATGGATGGGGCCGCTGTTGATCCTCATCGCGATAGTGCTCGCGTTCGCGGCACCTTCCTAGATGCGCTCGCGCCAGCAACAGGCTCGCCATTGACGGCATCGCTGATCAACAACGGACCGTTCACCTCAAACTGGGCCGTCGGTACCGATTTCGGGATGCTTTGCTCTGCGCCGAAGCATAGTCTGCACCTGTCTTCCCTCTAGGCTGGCTATTTCATGAAGAAGATTGGTTTCCTCTCGTTCGGGCACTGGACGCCCTCGCCGCAATCGCAGACGCGGACGGCATCCGATGCGCTTTTGCATTCCGTCGAGCTGGCCGTCGCCGCCGAGGAGCTGGGTGCGGACGGCGCGTATTTCCGCGTGCATCACTTCGCCCGCCAGCTCGCCTCGCCCTTCCCGCTGCTGGCAGCGGTTGGGGCGAAGACCAGCCGAATCGAGATCGGCACGGCGGTGATCGACATGCGTTACGAGAACCCGCTCTACATGGCCGAGGACGCCGGCGCCGCCGATCTGATCGCCGGAGGGCGTCTGCAGCTAGGCATCAGCCGCGGCTCGCCGGAGCAGGTGATCGACGGATGGCGCTACTTCGGCTACGCCCCGCAAGAGGGCGAGAGCGATGCCGACATGGCCCGCAGACACACCGGAGTGCTGCTCGAAGTGTTGCTGGGCAAAGGCTTTGCCCAGCCCAACCCGCGGCCGATGTTTCCCAACCCGCCTGGCCTGCTTCGCGTCGAGCCACACTCGGAGGGCCTGCGCGAGCGCATCTGGTGGGGCGCCGCCACAAACGCCACCGCAGAATGGGCGGCGAAACTTGGGATGAACCTGCAGAGCTCCACGCTCAAATTCGATGAAGGCGGAAAGCCGTTTCACATCCAGCAAGCCGAACAGATCAAGGCTTTTCGCGAAGCCTGGAAGGCGGCCGGCCACACGCGCGAGCCGCGGGTGTCGGTGAGCCGCAGCATTTTTGCGCTGGTCGACGATCGCGACCGCGCGTATTTCGGCGGCAACCAGGGCGGAGATCAGTTCGGCTACATCGAGGCAGACAGGCTTGCCGTGTTCGGCCGCTCCTATGCCGCCGAGCCAGACGTCCTGATCGAGCAGCTAAAGGGCGACGAAGCCATCGCTGAGGCCGATACGCTGCTGCTTACAGTCCCCAACCAGCTCGGTGTCGACTATAATGTCCATGCCATCGAGGCGATCCTGACCCACGTCGCCCCAGGCTTGGGCTGGCGCTGACGCGACTTTGTTGGAAAAGCCACGGCGGTCAATACGATGCTCGCGTTCTAGCGGTCTCACGGCTGCTTCCCGTCGGCTCGTTTCAGCATCGCAAATGCGCGACTGATCCGTTGCAGGGCCGTCGCGTTGGCCAGCACTGCGTACAACGCGAACCCGCCTGCCAGAATCCAGGGCGAAGCCGCGCCCATGGCAGTCGCGACTCCGTCGGCGGCGAGCAGCACGCAAATGAACACCAGACGTTCCATCCGCTCGAAGAAATCCGGCCAACCATGGTTTTCCACAGGGATTTCCAGCGCCGTCCGCGCCTTGGCATAACTGGTGAGAATCCCGCCGGCGAACGCGAACATTGCGATCGCCCACAGATCGGCGACCCAGCCTATTGCCGCAAAGACGGCCAATTCCTGATAACGGTCGACGATAGCGTCGAAATAGCCACCGGCCTTGGTGCTCATATTTGTCCGGCGGGCGACCGCACCGTCCAGCGCGTCGAAGCTGAAGGCAAACGCCAGGCACAAGCCAAAGGCAAGACTTGAATGGTGATACGCGTAGGCGGCCGAAGACAAAGCCACGAGCACGAGCCCGCTGGCCGTAACCTGGTTCGGCGTCATGCCGATCCCGATCAGCGGAGAGGCGGCCTGCTCCCATAGCGGGTCGATGCGACTTTTCATGAGACCGGCGATCATGGCGGCTCCTCTGATGATGTCGTTTGACGGAGCTTTACCAGCAATTTGCGGGTTTGTTCCACCATCGCCACCGTTTCAGTTGGCCAATGCGGGCCGAGACCGGGCTCAGGAACGTTCTCAACTCGCCGCAAAAGCGATCTCGTTTGGCGAATGTGGCCGGCGGATTAAGATGCTCGCCAAGCTGACGGCGAAACAGAACTTCCGGTCGCAGCGACAGCTGCCCGACAGCATTTCACGGTTTGGGCGATGCCTTTTGACGGGTGTGCAAATCGAGCGGCGGTCTGGCGGCAACACCCGAACGATGTGACTATGATTGCTTGCGACCCGTCGGAAGCCGGCCGAAACTCGATGCATAAATTTCTACCCAAGTTCGCCTACCTGCTCGCGACCTCTGTCGGCGTGGGATTATCTCCAACATGGCCGGGCACGGCCGGCGCAATGGTTGGAGTGGCTGTTGCCGCGGCTCTGATACCCGCATCACCTTGGCTGACGGTGCTTGCCTATGCGGCCCTGTTCGCCGTCGGCGTATGGGCGTCATCGCATGTTATCTCCCATACCGGGACGGAGGACCCGCAGATCGTCGTCATCGATGAGACCTTCGGCGCCGCCGTGACACTTTCCATGCTGCCACTCGACCCACTCTGGTGGGCAACAGGCTTCCTTGCTTTCCGGTTTTTCGACGTCGTCAAGCCTTGGCCCATCCGTATCATGCATGACAAGGTAAGGGGTGGGGCCGGCATCATGCTGGACGATGCTGCCGCGGCTGTCGTCGCTGGGGCGTTGCTGCTCCTGCTGAACGAGTTGATTGATCATTTGCCGTAACGGCGACATTCGGCCTCCAATGCCAAAGGCCAGCACGATGGTCCATGCGAGTTTAGCGACACAAGGGGAGGACCGAAGCGGTTGGCGCGGCCCTACTCGGTGACAACGAGTAGGAAGAGGCATGACGAGACGGGCAAACGGCTGAACATCGCCGGCATTCCCGGCGACGACATCGGCAAGGAAGTCGTGCCGGAAGACCGGAGGCATCCGCCGCTCACTGATGATGTTCGCACGCCTGCGTGCGGAAACCCAAGCCGTCAAGTATTTCGATCAGCATCTGTACAGGATCAGGCACACTGTGCGTTGACCGCCACGCGACAAACCCGTCCGGCCTGACCAAGGCGGCACCGCCGCTTTCAACCCCGAGCGCGGAAGGCCACCGATGGTCCAAATCAATCAGACCCCCATTGGCAAAGGCGTGGCAGGTCAGCGGCATGCGGAGGCGCTGGCTTACGGCGTCAGCGGCCTGACACCATGCGTCGTCGGCGCAGAGGAGAAGAAGGTCGCGATCGCACAAATCGAGACTCGAAATCCGCTGGCCGGCACGCCCGACCGCGAAATGCGGTAAACGCGTGCCAGGGCGGCCCGACAACTCCGTGGATTTTTGGAATGGGTGATCGTCCCGCGTGGCTTCCTGAGCCACGACACCTGCAGCGTAGCGTTGGCCAAATACCACGTCGTAATCCTCGACCATCGCGACTGGGGGAGGCAATCGCTTCGACGGATCGTCGAACCATTTCTGAAGGCGGGCGAGCGCTTGCGCCAACGTAGCCTCGATGACCGGCCGGCGCTCCATGTCATAGCTATCCAGCAAAGAGGGACCGGCATGCCCGCGTGTTACCATCGCAAGCTTCCAGGCAAGGTTATGGGCGTCGTGGATACCTGAATTGCCACCGAAAGCGCCTGTTGGGGGCATCAAATGTGCCGCATCCCCCACAAGAAACGCGCGGCCTCGGCGGAATTGGCGCGCTGTCATCGCGGCCACTTCCCAGGAGCGCGCATCGACAAGCCTAGTCGTGATATCCGACCGGCCCGCACCTCGTATGATCAGTTCCCTGCACCTGGCTTCATCAAAATCCTGGGGTTTCTCGCCCTTTTCGGGAAAGTACTGGAGCGCCAGAAGCCATCGTCCACCCTCCCTGGGCGTGAAGGTCCCGTTGAGGTCCGTCACGAAG
Source organism: Mesorhizobium sp. LSHC420B00 (assembly GCF_000503055.1). Taxonomy (GTDB): domain Bacteria; phylum Pseudomonadota; class Alphaproteobacteria; order Rhizobiales; family Rhizobiaceae; genus Mesorhizobium. The sequence goes on from NZ_AYVY01000005.1 coordinate 129,381, forward strand.
CACGACGTGAAACGCTTGCCGCCGATCGTCGGAGGCATGTCCGTGTCAAAGACGACATTTATCCAGTGCTGAAGGCCGCCTGCCCCGCTGCGGCTGATCTCCAGCCTCTCTCGCATCGAGCCGTTCGCACCGTCCGCGACGATCAGATAGTCGGCCGAGATGGCGTCCTTTGCGCCGGTCGCGATATCGCGAATTTCCGCGCGGACGACATTCTCATCCTGTTCGAAAGCCACCAGTTCCGTGCTGAAACGTATGTCTGCACCGTTCCGCTCGGCGTAGCGGCGCAGAATCGGTTCCAGGACGTGCTGATCACACGTCGCCGGTTGCGTGGGGCTGAGGGCACTTGCATCCGGCCACGCCGGTCCGCCCCATTGAATCTCGGGATCGGTGAGATTCCTGGCGCGCGCAATAGCGCCTGCCTGCTGGTCCCCCGTACGATTTGCACGAATCTCCTCCTCGAGGCCGAGGCTTCGAAAGATCTCCATGCTGCGCGGGGAAATGCCGGCAAATTTGTACTGGATTGACGTGTCGGGATGGCGCTCGACGAGGACGCACGGAATGTCGTTGTGAGCCAAAGGGCGGCCGCCGTCAGACCGTTCAGGCCGCCCCCGACGACGAGAACCGTGGTGTTGGTCATCTCGGATCTCCTCTCATTGCTTTGATCACCAAACATTTTGATTGATCAAATCATATGATTGGTCCAAATATGTGTCAAGACACGAAAGAGCGTGGAATGGGACCGGGCCAAGATCGCTTGCAGCACGCCACCGAGGCCTGGCGCCTGATGTTTGATTTCCTGATGCGGTCCGCGCCGGACCGGTTGGCGATCCAGCAGAAATTGGGTCTGACGCCCAACGACTCGCGCGCCCTCTTCACCCTCGACAAAGATGCGGGCAAGCCGATCGGCGCATTGGCCGCTCAATGGCACTGCGACCCTTCGACGGCGACCTGGCTGGTCGACCGGTTGGAGCAGGCGGGGCTCGCCGAACGGGTTCCGTCGCCAAGCGATCGCCGTGTCAAACGTGTCAAGCTTACGGCCAAGGGTGTTGCAACCATTGAGGAATTGACAAGGGAATATCACAAACCCCCTGCGGAGATGCTTGCGCTTACACGCGCGGACCTGGATCAGCTGATCGGCCTGGTCAGAAAGTTACAGGCTGGCAAGTCCGTGGGTTGATTACATCCCGCGCGGCGTTGCTGCTGCTAAAAGAAGATCATTTGGACGTCCCAATGGCTATCAGTCTGGTTGTGCCTCGATCTTAAGCATCACACCTCTTCCAGTCTGCGCACGCGAGCTTTGACCCCATTGCCAATGGCATCTGCGACTTGCGAAGGGAAACCCTTTGGGAGCGATGCACAAACCAGTTCGATTGCCGCTAGCGCCCGTTGGCGCAGCTCGTCAAAGATCGCTGTGACGGGTTTTGGACCAATTCCTGCCTTGGCGGCGGTCTGGATGAAATGGCGCGGCATGACGCTATCGATAAGGTAGTGGCGTGCGTCGCCTATAGCCATCGCCAACTTCATTTTGTTGCGCCTGATCTGTCCCGCATCAAGGCTGGTCTGCGCTGAGATCACATCATATAACGGCGTCATGCGGAACCGGCCGCCGGGAGAAAGAAAGACGCTAAAATTCTTGGCATGTCCATCTGTGGCGCCGAGCAGCCAAAAGGCGACCACGGCCTTCAGAACCGCAGCTTGATCTAGCTCCGGTTGGTCGCTTCCCTTCATCAGACCAAGGATAGCCGGAACCCCAGGCCCGCCATCGGATTCGTATTTCAGCGACGGAGGCACAGACAGAGCCTGGCAGCAGTCTTCCTGGGGCAAGCGCAGGAGACGGTTGTCACTCGTCCATCGGCGATCGAAACGTTCGACTACGAGCACGCGATTGCCTTCGAATTCCTCGATTGCGGCGACGGCGCACGGGAGTCCCAGGGCGGCTGTCATCTTGAGGCAGAAAAATTCGTTTTCAACACTGAAGGAAAGGTCGATGCCATTTGGCAAGCGTCCAATCTGTGGCTTGAGGATGTGCGTTGTAGCAGTCGTCGCCAGCGGCTTGTACCAACGTCCTTTCCAGAACAAGAGCGCAGTCTTTTCCTGAGCGCCAGCGATCGAGATCCGGAAATCTTCATCCTCGCCCAGCCCGAGGGGGGCCGATGCCAGATCGCGGACGAGACGAGCAATTTCGATATCGTCAACGGGTTTGCCGTCGACAATACCGGCGGGGCCCGGCTCGACATCATCCGGCAGGAATTGCAGTGCGCCGACACAATCCCGTCCGACAGCGGCAAGCAAGTCGTAGGCGTCTATCCCTCGGGCATGAACACGCTCAGCCATACGGCGGCGAATCGGGATGCTGTCGGGCAGGAGATTGTCGAACACGGCAATGACGGGTGCACCGATATAGCGATCTTCACGTAGGGGCAGAGATAGCGAGACTGGTAGCGCATGCTCCCAGGCAAGCCAGGACGGATCATACTGAAAATCGATCGCGCCGCTGGATTGTCTATTCAGCCGCCCGACGAGACGGCTGTTCAAGAAGACGTTGAGCGGGAGGTGCCGCCGCGGACGAGCCATCAAAAGACGTCCTCGATCTCGGTCGACTTTGCTCTGGTCCGAGAGCGGACAACCAATTCAAGGTCGAGCGCTGCGAGAATGTCGCAAAGCGTTCCGAGCTGTGTCCCGGGCGCTCCATTCTCGACGGCCGAGATGGTCGCTTGGCGTAGCATCGTGTGCTCCCCGACAGTGGCCTGGTTCAGGCCGAGCTTGCGGCGCCGCCGGCGGATGGCATCTCCGAGTTGCTTAGGCGTTCGGGCGATTTGGTCCACAGCGTACCTCTCCAGCTATGAGATATACGCTCAGAAGATAGATTTCAATATGCGCTAGAGCGAATAAATTGGAAGATGCGCTCCACCGTATAACCCGCCTCCCTCCCGCGTGGCCCTCACAGCCATGCCTCGATTTTCAGCTAGGCTGCTGGCCGCCGGCCAAAGCAATGCGAGAATCCATGCGGGAAGTCCTCCGAACGCCTCTCCATTACGCGCAATGCTCGAGGCAAAATTAGGCCTATTGGGTCGGCAGTGGATCGATTGTTCACACAGATCGTGCGGCACTCACCCAATCGAGGCGTGCGGCAGGTACAAGGCCGTAATTGTAGAAATTGATGCCATCGACGCCCGCCGCCAGCGCCGGTTTCACTTTGGCGGCGAGAATGTCCGGGCCTGCCATTTCCGGATGGAACAGCCGGTAACCGGTCCCAAGGAATTTCTCTGCTCCGAGCGTGGCACGGCCAGTGGCCATCAGATCTGCGACATCGCTGGCCTGCATATCGTAGGCGCACAGGATCGCGCCGTCGCAAGCCTGGCCGAGAGCCGCCAGATCGCAGCCGCCCAACCAGCCGTCCTTCAGGTCAATGATGAGGACACGTGTGCCCGGATCGGCAACGTCGCGCAGCTCGGCAACCAAGCTGGTCACCGGCTCGAACCGCCACAGCAGAAAGTCGTATAATTCTGGCCAGGGCTGGAAGGTATCGAAGCTACCGTTCGGAAAGTCCGGAAAACGCGGTGCCGGAACGGCACGATCACAGGTCTCGACGATCCACCCTCTGACCAGTTTGCGCGCCGCCTCGCCGTCAATGCCGGCACAAGCGGCGCGGGCGAGGCAGGACGGGCAAAAGCACAGCGACAGAAGGAAGTCATCTTCCGCGGTCAGCCCGACACCGTCTTTCTCGTGATGATATTCGTGGGCGAAGCTCATGAATGACGGGCTTTCGAGCTCGATTCTGTCCGGCTTGTAGGTGTGCGTAACGTCGGCGACCAGCGCGCGAACATAGGCGCGCGCATCCGGATGCGAGGGACAAAGGTTGTAATAATTGGGATCGCCGAAGGCATTTCGGGTAACCACCTGCGGATAAAGCATGCCGGCGCGGGTGTTGTGCAGGCACACCGTCCAGCACGAAACACCGAGCCCATTGGCGTCTCGTCTGCGGACGAGCTCGCCAAGCACGTCGCCTCCCTGCGAGATCACGTCCGCCACCTTGGGCTGAATTGCGAGGTCGGCCCATCGCGCGGCGGTTGGCTTGAAGTAGATCGTGCCGTCCTCCGGGAAATAGGCTTTGCGGCGCGGGCTGCGCGGCTGAAGGAAGCGTCCCGCATGATACGAGGCAGCAAGGCTGATCATGTTGAGTCCCGCGCGTTCGACCAGATCGCGTTCGACCATCTCGAAACCGAGATCCTGGACATCCCAGGGGTAGGTCCACATGGAAAGCTGCATAAGATATCCTCAGTTCTCCAGAGTGGCGCAGCAGCTAGACGCCGTGCGTTTTCCCTTTAGGTTTCTACGGGTTCGGCGACTTGCATGAGGCAGTCTCCTGCCTCGCACATTGTATGCAGCCGCCGCGAAAGCACGATGCCGTTTTCGGCAAAATGCAAGGCTTCCTCGGCAAGATCGAGCCTTTCGAGATCGTGATACCAGCCAGCCAATTGTCCGGCGTTCACGCTGTCGCCAACCCTCACGGCGGGTTCAAACCAGCCGCGGCGGGCGGCGTAGAGGCCTTGGCTATGCCGCGAAAGCGAAAGCAGTCGCGTCGGCATCGAATGCATTGACTCCGCGCCAACAACTGGCCCGTCGACCAGGCCTAGTGCAATCAGCAGATTGTCGATCGCGCGAGCGGTGATCGCCATCGTGTCGACCGTGGCGGTGCCGCCGCCCCCGAACTCACCGCTGACGCCGATGGCGCCGGCACGGCGCGCTGCACCCATGGAGGTCGGCGAGGCCTGGCCATTGTCGGCCACGAACCCATAGGGCATGCAGAGCGCCCGCATCAGCTCCACCCCGCGCCTGTGGCGCTCGGGATCGGCATTGCGCTCGACGAGTGCAGTCGGCAGATGTTCCATCGAAGTGCCCCCCGAATGGATGTCGAAGACGATGTCGTGTCGGGGGAACAGGTCTGTCTCGAGAAAGTTGGCGAGCCGGCTTGTCGGCGTGCCCGACGGATCTCCGGGAAAGGCGCGATTGAGATTGCCGCCATCGAGCGGCGAGCAGCGTTTGGCGGCCATCACCGCCGGCACATTGGCCATCGGCAGGATGGTGACGCGGCCCCTGACTCGCGCTGGATCGAGCCGGCGGACCAGCTTTGCCAAGCACAGCTCGCCTTCATATTCATCGCCGTGATTACCGGCCATAAGAAGCAGCGACGGACCCTCACCATTGCGCATGAGGCAGATCGGGACCTTGATTTGGAAATATGGCGAACGGTCTATCGAGAACGGGATGCTCAGATGGCTGAGCGTCTTGCCGTCCCGATCGAAATCGAGCGAATGGCTGATGCCGGTGTGCATGGCGGCGGTTCACACAGCCGCGACGGCGGTGACCTCAATGCGGAGGTCAGGATCAGCGAGACGCGCCTCGACGCAGGCACGCGCCGGCAGACGGGCGGAATCCACCCAGGCATCGTAGATACTGTTCATTGCGTCGAAATCGCCAATCTGCGGCAGGAAGATGTTGACCGCCACGAGCTTCGACTTGCTGCTGCCGGCCTCGACCAGGAGCGCCTCGATCTTGGAGAGTACCTCGCTCGTCTGACCCTCGATGCCGGCCTTGCGATCGTCTGCGACCTGGCCCGCTATGTGCACGAGGCCGCCATAGACGACCGCCTGCGACATGCGGGAGCCGGATTGGAAGTACTTGATCATATCGGATCCTTTCGTTCTTTTTTTGGAAAGCGCGACGATGGTCAGCCGAAATAGGTGGGAAAGGCGTGGCTGACATACCCGGCCGCGTCGACGCCAAAGATCACGCGATAGCGATCAAGGCAGGTGCAGGGATGGGAGATGCCGAATTCAACGGTGTCGCCGACGGCAATGTCGTCGCCCGACGCAATTGTCAGGAAGGCGTGCTGGTCGTTGAGCTTGAAGACCTCGGCACGCGCTATCGGCAGCTGCTTGCCGGCACGAAAGATGGTCAGGACCATTGGAAAGCCCTGGTCGAACGACACGTCGCGCATGCCCATGCCGCAGATCGCAAGGCCGGGCTCCGGCCGCGACAGTACCTCGGCCCATAGGCGCAAAGCCGGACGGAACGAATTTCGTGCGGACGCATTGAAGCCGCCGACTGCAAAACCCTCGCGGGCGTCGAGTGTGCCGAGCGAGCGGTCGTAGACGCCATGGTCGTGGAAGAAGATGGCGCCGCTGCGCAGCACCAGCGTCGCGCTGCTGTCCCTAGAAACGAGAGGCGAAAGCGCTGCGACCACTTTGTCGAAGTAGACCGAGCCGTCTGCCGTGACAATCAGCGGGGTGTCGCCGCCGACGCGGGCGCGGAGCCGCAGGAACATGTCGGCTGTCATTGTCAGCAGGGCGGATATCGCCTCATCGGTGCGGTCAGGATCGGGCTGCGCCGCGGCACCTTCATAGGTTGCGACGCCGGCGATCAGCAGCCGGCCGCCGGCTGCTACAATCGCGTCGGCAATCGCCTCGGCTTCGCCGGTGGTCCGGGCGCCTGCCCTGCCCGCACCAAGTTCGACGAGCACGCGCAATGGCGGCAGCCTCGCATTGGCCCGCCAGGCTTCGGCAAGCGCATTCACGGCGGCGATCGAGTCGGCGAAAACGTAGAACTCAGCGCTTGGCCAGGCGCTGACAAGAACCGCAAGCCGGTTCGCACCACCTGGTCCGCCGACCTCATTGGCGATGATCAGCCGACAGAGTCCGGCTCTGAGCATCACCGTGGCCTGCCTTATGTCGGCGACGGTCGTGCCCCATGCTCCGGCCTCGATCAGGGACCGGGCAAGATCAGGCGCCATCGGGGTCTTGGCATGCGGGGCGATCACGGCGCCCTGCTCTCGCGCATAGCGCAGGAACAGGTCACGATTGGCGATGAAGGCCCCCTCGTCGACGGTCAACACCGGCAACGACATACGCCCATCCGCTGGATGCCAGCGCTCAGATGCGACAAGGCTGCTGTCCAAGCCGAGGGTGCCAGGCGGCACGCCGCGGATACGGTCATCGAGCAGGAAATTTTCTCGGGTCGCCAGCAACAGTACGGGTGAGCTTTCGGTCATCCGATGCTAGTCCTTCCTTTACAGGATGAAGTCCGGATCGATTTCCGATTCCGGCCACACCATGAGAGAGATGCGTGCCAACACCTTACCGCGGACCGATCATCGATGCCCACCATCACCTTTGGGATCTCGGCCTCAGCCGGCACCCCTGGCTCGCCACAACGGCTGGCGAACGCGGCGGTCTGGGGGAGCTTGGCCGCTTGCGGCGAAACTACCTTCCTGAAGATTATTTGCGCGACGCCGGCCGGCACAATGTCGTCGCAACCGTCCATGTCGAAGCCGGCTGGACCGGGGATGAATGCGTCGGCGAAACGCGGTGGCTTGAAACGCTCGACAAGTCGCGCGGCGTGGCCGCCCGTTATGTTGTTCACATACCGCTGGCGAGCCGCCAAGCGCCGGCGCTGGTCGAGGCGCAGGCGGCATTCGACCGTGTCGTCGGTGTGCGCGACATACTGAGCTGGGATCCGGATCCTGCCCGCCGTTTTGCTGCCCGTGACGGCATCATGGACGATCAGGCCTGGCGTGCCGGCCTGTCCCTGCTTGGGCGCCACCGGCTGGTTTTCGACCTGATGGTGTTTCCGCGCCAGCTCCCCGGTGCGGCGCGCCTCGCAGCGGCCTTTCCGGACCAACTCTTTGTTCTCAACCACTGCGGCAGCCCGATCGATCGCGATGCAGACGGCATGCGGGTGTGGCGCGAAGGGCTGCGGCTTTTGTCGGAGTGCGACAACGCTGCCATCAAGATATCGGATCTGGTCGCCTACGATCATGATTGGACACTCGACAGCCTGAAGCCGGTTGTCATGCATTGCATCGACTGTTTCGGTACGCAGCGAGCGATGTTCGGCAGTGACTTCCCAGTCGCCGGCCTGCATGCGTCATTCGATGCAGTATATGACAGCTTCAAAGCCATTGCAGGAGAGCTTTCCGCGGACGAGCAAACGGCGCTGTTCTTCGGCAACGCAAGGCGTATCTACCGGCTGCACGATATTTCATCGGCGGGCCTGCTCCCTGCCTGAGAGAAGCAGCAGCCCCAGAATCAGCGACCCGAACAGGATACTGCGCCAGCCGGGCGATGCGTTGACGACGGTGATCAGCGCCGTGATCGTGACCAGCAGGATCGCGCCGGGGATAGTACCGGCATAGGTGCCGAGCCCGCCCAGTATCGAGGTGCCGCCGAGCACCACGGCGGCAATCGACGCGAGGAGATAGGGATCTCCGATCCCGACATAGCCTTGGCCGTTCATGCCGAGGACCAACACACCGGCAAGTCCCGAACAGAAGCCGCTGATGCCGTAGACGGCGAGCGTGGTCGAGGCGACGGAAACTCCGGACAGCGCCGCGGCAAGCGGATTGGCGCCCATCGCGAAAATCCGGGCGCCGAGGGATGTCGCATGCATCGTGGTCAGAACGATCACGGAAATGACCACCCACAAAAGCACGCCTGCCGGAATACCGGCTGGCCGCGCATTGCCGAGCCAGCTGACCAGCGGGTTCTCGGCGGTCACGGCGCTGCCGCCGGCGATGATGATCAGGAGGCCCTGCAGGAATGTCGCCATCGCCAGTGTCATGATCATTGGATGAACGCGCAACAGCGCCACGCCCAGCCCGTTTACGAGACCTATCGCGGTCGTCAACGCAAGTACTGCAAGAACGGCTGTGAGCCCGGTCGGATCCGCCTGCAATGAGAGCAGCGGGAGGCTGACGGCACTGACCGTGACGATCGCCGCGACGGAAAGGTCAATGCCGCCGGCAATCACCACGAAGGTCTGGCCCGCCGCGACCAGGCCGATCACCGCGCCCAACTCGACCAAATAGCGCAAATGACCATAAGCGCCGAAGCCACGTGAAGCGAAGCTCGCCGCGATCCACACCGCGGCAACGATAGCGACCGTGAGGAAGGGCCGGCTGCGCAGGATCGTCAACGCCCGCCCGCCGCGCGCGCTCTCTTTCCGTGCTGTCATTGCTGCACCTTGCGGAATTGCGGGATGGCGACCGCCCCGATGATGATGAGGCCTTGGGCGACATACTGAGCAACTGGCGTGAAGCCGAGGAAGAACATGACACTGATCATCAGGCTGAGCAGCAGGCTGCCGGCAAGCGCGCCGCGCATCGTGCCCTGGCCGCCGAGGAAGCCGATTCCGCCGAGCACCGCGGCGGCAATGGAATTCAGCGTGAAGGCTGTGCCTATGACCGGGTCGCCCGAACCCGTTTGCGCGGCGACGAACAGGCCGGCGCCTGTGCAAAGCAGACCGCTGATCGCATAGGCCGCGATCCGCGCGCCGTCGACCGGCACGCCGGAGCGATAGGCGCCGACCGGATTCTCACCGGCGGCATAGAGGCTCAACCCAAGCGGGGTGGCGAGATAGAGTTTCCACAAAAGCACGACGAGCACCAGCAACACGAATGCCGCCGGCGTGTTGCCGGCAAGCAGGTCCGACAGCCACTCCGGAATGGCGCCGCCCGGCCTCGGCAGGATGAGCAACGCAGCACCGCCGATGATGAAGGAGCCGGCGAGCGTCACCACGATGGCCGGCAACCGAAGTTTCACGACGATGAACCCCGTCGCGGCACCGATGCCGATACCGGTCAGCGCCACCACGGCGGTGCCGCCGGCTACGCCCAGCGGCCCGATCATCGTCGTCGCGGCGATTACCGCGCCGAGACTGACCATTGCGCCGATTGCCAAGCTGATGCCGCCGGTGAGCATGAGGATCGCCTGGGCCATCGCGACCAGCGCCAGCGGAAACCAGCTCTGGGTGAATTTGGCGAAGCCGGACGCCGTCAAGAGGCCGGGGAACAACACGCCGTAGGCAACGAGGAACGCCAGAACCACGGCAAACAGGCTGCGCACGCCAACATTTCGGCGCAGCTGAACTCGCCAGTAGAGGGCGCCGGCTTGGCTTGAGGATACAACCGTGCTCATGCCGCAACTTTCTGCTGTTCGGCGCCCATTGCGGCGGAGACGATGACTTCCTCGCTCAGTGCCTCGCGCTCGAGCATGGCCTTGATGCGACCTTCTCGGACCACGGCGACGCGGTCGCAAAGGTGCACCAGTTCGGGTGTGTCGGAACTGAGCAGGACGATCGCCTTGCCGGCGGCAGCGAGATTGCGAAGCATCATGTAGATCTCACGCTTGGTCTCGACATCGACGCCGCGCGTCGGATCGTTGAGGAGAAGCACAAGCGGATCGTGTGGCATCCATTTCGCCAGCGCGACTTTCTGCTGGTTGCCACCTGAGAGTGCCTGCGCCGGGCGATCGAGGTCGCCCTTGATGGCAAGCTGGGCGGCGAGTCCCCTCGCCAAATCGCGCTCGGCACGCCGGCTGCGCAGCTTCAACGCCGGCAGCCTTGCGAAGGCTGGTAGCATCATGTTGGTGATGATGGGATGGATCAAGTGCAGGCCTTCGCGCTTGCGGTCGGCCGGGACATAGGCGAGGCCGAGCGCATTGGCTTTCGGCACGCCGCCCGGCAGACCCGAAGCAGCGTTTACGGTCGCGGATGCCGACCTAGCCGGGATCGCGCCGTAGAGGCCAAGCAGCAGATCTTCCTGCCCCTGCCCGACCAGGCCGCCGATCCCAAGCACCTCGCCTGTCCTGATGTCGAGATCGACGTCGCGCATCAGGCCGGCCGAAAAATTACGAACCGAGATGGCGTTGGCTGGCGATGGCGAAGGCTGCCATCGTGGAAAGAGATCGCCGGGGTCGCGGCCGACCATCAGCCGCACCAGCCCGGCGGCATCAGTTTCTTCCAGCGAGCGGTCCGCCGTGCAGGCGCCGTCCTTCAGTACGGTGACATGCTGGCACAGTGTCATCACTTCGTTCAGCCGGTGCGAGATGTAGAGAATGGCGATGCCCTCGGCCCGAAGCCTTTCCAGCAAGTCCGTGAGGGTTTTTGTCTCGGTTGCCGATAGCGATGAGGTGGGTTCGTCGAGAATGAGCACGCGCGGCCGCCGGTAGAGCGCCTTGGCGATCTCCACCATCTGACGCCGGCCGAGTGACAGATGCCCCACCGGCGTAGACAGCGGTTCGCGAAGGCCGACAAGATCACATGCGGCCCTGGCCCGTGCGGCAAGTTCCGTGTAATCGACCAAGCCGAATCTCTTGGGATAGGCGCCGAGCCCGATATTTTCGGCGATCGAGAGGCTGGCCGTCAGGCTGAGTTCCTGTTGGACAACGGCGATCCCGGCATGCCGCGCATGAGCGGGGCTCATGCGCGATACCGGGCGTCCATCAACCTCGATCGCCCCGCCGTCCGGGCGCAGGGCGCCGGACAAAAGGTTGATCAGCGTCGACTTCCCCGCGCCGTTCTCGCCGAGCAGCGCATGCACGCGGCCCGGCTGCAGAGCGATGGAAACGTTGCGCAGGACGGGGTTGCCGAAGAAGGACTTCGACACCCCCCGCGCGGCGAGAAGCGTAGCCGTGGTTGTCAATGTTGCAACCCTTCAGGCTTATTTCTGGGCCAGCAGCTTCTTGAACAGATCCTCATCGAACGGCGAATAGATGTAACCGTCAGCCGGGAAATCCTTAGCCCGGGCGAGATATTCGTCGACGTTGGAATTGTCGATCACCGGCAGCGGGATCTTGACGAAAGCCGGCACATCCTTGCCGTCCAGCGCCTGTACGGCGGTGTAGGTGGCGAAAGCGCCGAGCCAGTTCGGCTGCATCGTCGCCCAGCTCTTCAAGCCCTTTTCCTTCCACAGTTCGAGGAACTGGCGCGCATTCTCGCCGGTGATCGGCACCTGGTCGCGACCCTGCTTGTCGAGCGCGAGCACGGCACCCGCCGACAGAGCGCCGCCGAGCGACAGGATGCCGTCGATTTCGGGATTGGCGAAAAGCAGACTGGTGACCGCTTCCTGGGCGGGCGCGACATTGTAGGGCGTGTTCGTTTCGGCAAGCACTTTCACATCGGGATGAGCCTTAAGCTCGGCATCGGCGCCTTTGCGCCGGTCGTCACTGACCGAAACGCCGGCTGGGCCATTGAGGATCAGAATTTTGCCCTTGCCTCCGATGGCGTCGATCAGGAACTTGGCCGCCTGATCGCCCCACTGTGAGGAATCGGTGTTGACCTTGGCGGTCACCTGGTCGGTGTCGACGAGGCTGTCGAAATTGATGATCGCGATGCCTTTGGCGCAGGCGTCCGCCAGCACGCGCGCCGGCGCGGTCGACGAGCCAGCGATCAGGATGATGGCATCGACATCGGAATCGATCATCGACTGGATCTGCTGAATCTGGACGTTGGCGTCGCCTTGGGCGTCGGTCACGACGAGCTTGTCGACCAAGCCTTGCTTCTTCAAAGTTTCGACTTCGGCTTCGATCGTGCCCTGTGTCTGCTTCATCCAGGTCGGAACTGAATAGATGTTGGCCCAGCCGATCGTATACGGCGCCTTGCGGTCGCCCTTGATGCATTTAGCGGCGGCGTTGGCCTGCGAACCGGCGCCAACGCTGAGGAGAAGACCGAGGCAAAGGGCGCTGGCGGATGCGAAAAACGATGATTTGGTCATGATTGTTCCCTTCTGAGGTTATGCCTGGACGTGCGGGGTCGAGACGAGAAAACCCGCCGGTTGCCGCATCTCGGAAACCGCCCTTTTTCTCGTCAGGACTCTCTGCGCCTGGCTCTTTATTGTCCGATATTCCAGACAAGAGGCCTGTATATCGGACAGATGGGATGCTAGACTGAGCCTTGACATCTTTCAAGCGTCTTGAGACGAGGGCCGAAATGATTTTGCGCGGGGTGCGGCCCACATGAGCGATGGCGTCACTGGTTTGATCGAAAGGGAAGTCCGCGCCGAGCCGCGCAATGGCGAACGGCGCCGCGGGATTGACCGCGCCATCACGCTGCTTGAAGCGCTTCTGCGGCAGCGCGCGCCGATGCGCGTCGGCGATATCGCCAAGATGATCGGCGCGCCGCGTTCGACCACTTATGAGATCGTCAACAGCCTGCTGGAAGCCGAAATGCTCGAGAACGTCGGGACGGAAGGCTATGTCTATTTCGGAAAGGCGATGCATCTGTTCGGCTGGGCCTACTCACATCATAATGCCCATTATCGACGCATCATCGAAACCCTGGACAGACTAGGCGCGGAGACGGGCGAGACCGTCCAACTGTGTGGCCTGCGCGGGAACAAATACGTCGTCCTTGATTGCCGGGACTCGCCCGGCCCGTTCCGGATTTCAAGCGATGTCGGAGTCGAGGTGCCGATCCCGTGGACGGCGTCCGGAAGGCTGCTGCTCGGCCATATGAGCGCGCAGGAAATACAGGACTTCATTCCGCCTGGCGACTACAAGCTTCCCGACGGCCGCGTCATTGCGCCAGCCGAGTTCTTCGGCGATGTGGCTCTGGCGCGCCAGCAAGGTTTCAGCGAGACCGCCGCTCTGGCTGACCGCTTCACCTGGTGCATGGCCGCGCCCATCCGCGATGGCGACGGGGCCATCAACAAGACGCTTTGTTTCGTGTTGCCCGTCGACACGCCGGAAGCCAGGCGCAGCGAATTGCTTGCCCTGCTATGCGAGCGCGCCCGTGGATTGTCGCTGGCGGGAAGCTAGTAAAAATCGGCGCGCGAAGGTTCGGGATAGGCTCCGCTCGTTCAGCCGCAGCAGCGAGGCCGGAACCGGTATTCCGGTGGGTATGGCAAAGGCGGCAGCGCGCTCCCGCGACCACCTTTGCCCACAGTCCGCAGCGTGCCAGCACCGCAGAGTGCACGCGATGATACCGGTGCCTGGGACGATAGTGTCCTGAAGGTTCTGCAAAAAGTTTTGGAGAGAGAACGGCGCTTGCTCTGAAGGGCGAGCGGCCATGGCNCGATGATACCGGTGCCTGGGCCGATAGTGTCCTGAAGGTTCTGCAAAAAGTTTTGGAGAGAGAACGGCGCTTGCTCTGAAGGGCGAGCGGCCATGGCACGGTGGTGACGTTGCAATCACCGATTCCCGTGGAAGGGGAAGTGCCATGACCAATCGAGAAGTTAAACTGAGCAGGGGCGAGTTGAAAGCGTTGCTGCTGTCGGATGAGGACGGCTTTCGCCAGGTATTGCAGACTGTCGTGCAGGAGGCTCTGGAAGCCGAGATGACGGAGGCGATCGGGGCCGAGAAAGGCGAGCGGACGGCGGAGCGGGTGAGTTACCGGTCCGGGTATTACGAGCGCAAGCTGGTGACGCGGGTTGGGGTGCTGGAACTTCGCGTTCCGCAGGATCGGACGGGCCGGTTCTCGACGGAGTTGTTTGAGCGCTATCAGCGTTCGGAGAAGGCCTTGGTGTCGGCGCTGGTCGAGATGTACGTACAAGGCGTTTCGACCCGCAAGGTGAAGGCGGTGACGGAGGAATTGTGCGGCCACTCTTTCTCGGCCTCGACGGTGAGCGAGGCGACGATGCGGCTGGATGAGGCGCTCAAGGCGTTCTTCACGCAGCGGCTCGAGGAAAGCTATCCGTATCTCATCTTGGACGCGCGCTATGAACGGGCTCGCGAGGCGGGCGTGATCGCCAGCCAGGCGGTGCTGGTGGCGATCGGCGTGGATTGGGAGGGCCGGCGCCAGGTCCTGGGCGTGGAGCTGGCCAACCGGGAGAGCCATTCGAGCTGGCGCGAGTTCGTGACGGGGCTCAAGAATCGCGGGCTCGCCGGCGTCGAGTTCGTCGTCTCCGACGACCATCCGGGGCTCAGGGCGGCAATCCGCGAAGTGCTGCCCGAAGCGGTCTGGCAGCGCTGCTACGTGCACTTCCTCAGAAACGCGCTCGACTACGTGCCGCGCAAGGTCGACGACGATTGCCTGATGGAGCTCAGATGGTTCTACGACCGGCGCGACCTTGCCGAGGTCAAACGCGACCTGGCGCAGTGGATCGCCAAATGGCAGGCCAAATACCCGAAGCTGGTCAACTGGGTGGAAGACAACATCGAGGAGACGCTGAGCTTCTATCGGCTGCCGCTTGCCCACCACAAGCACATGAAGTCGACGAACATGCTGGAGCGGCTGAACCAGGAGATCAAGCGGCGCACNCTGGTCGTTCGCATCTTCCCCAACCCGCGGAGCTGCCTGCGGCTGGTTCGGGCATTGGCGGTCGAGATCCACGAGAACTGGCTCGAGGCGACCCGCTATCTCAACATGGATCATCTGCGCGAGCACAAGAAGGAGAGCCTGAGAGCATTGGCCGCCTGAGCACCGCCGTGTGTCCGCCGCTCCGCTAAACACGGGGGCTGCGCGGCGGACACGCCGACGTCACAGCTACTGCCACGCCATTTTTGCAGAACTTGACGCACACAACTCCTGGGACACCTCGTCCGGCCCGGCCACAACGCACTTACCGTCTTCATTGAGCGTCGTTGATTGCTTAGACAACGGGACGTTCCAATTCCGCCGGATCATCCATCGGCGGGAGCGGCGGCAATGGAAAGCAAAGCTCGCCTATTACCTGAACGCCCACGCCAAGCACACTTATCTGTTCGAGGTCGGACGTGCTGGATGTAGAGCCGGTTGGCGCCTGCATCAGGAAGGGACCCAGAAACGAGACGGCGTTTTGCATCGTCGTGCGGGCTTCGGCGGTCCACGAGCCGCTGAATTCCACGTTACGAACCAGAAGCAGGCCCTGAGGCAGGCAATGCGCATAGGTCTCGTCGGTCGAAGCCTTGATCATGTCGCCGCGCTTCATTCCCGGTACGTACCAATCCTCCTCGTCGACGAGGTCGGGATGCCACCATCTCGTGCCGGCGATCCGCCGGGTGATGGTGAGCATGCAATACTCGAAATGCACATGCAGTTCACTGTCCGAGGTAGTTACCTCCGTTACGACCGGGTTTTTAATGAGATCGTGAAGCTGGATTGTGGCCAATCGGTTCACGAGCGAGGTGTCCAACTGCATTTGCGTGCTGGAAGCATTTGGCTGCTCTCTGGGCGGCGAGACGTGATCTGCCTCGGCTGTGAAGTGTCGCCGGGCAGCGCGAATTCGACTGAATGTTGGCAGGGTAGCGGCCAGCGCCCGGGCGTGGAGCGGCGAAGCGGTGAGGCCACCCAGATGGTTCGCGCTGAACTGGCTCAGATTGACCGCGGTGCTTGCTGCATCCTGGATACCGAGAAACTCGACTGGCTGGGTAGCGTAGTCCGTGAGATGTGGCTGCATGCGCAGCTTTCTGACCGCTTCAACCCTTGGCACAACAGCTAATTCGGCGGCAAATGCCTTGCG
Organism: Mesorhizobium sp. LSHC420B00; assembly: GCF_000503055.1. Taxonomy (GTDB): domain Bacteria; phylum Pseudomonadota; class Alphaproteobacteria; order Rhizobiales; family Rhizobiaceae; genus Mesorhizobium. Next base: position 145,594 of record NZ_AYVY01000005.1, read on the forward strand.
CCGTTCGACCGCCTCGGAAACTGCGGTGAGGTTCGACACCACCTCTTTTGTCAACACTCGCATCTTCCATAAGTGGGGATTTGCCTTAATGGCGCCGGGTGTCTCGGTCGTGGTTGCGGTAGTGCGGGATATCCTTTGATCGAAGACATGCCAGGCCGTGCAGCTGGGCTCGGCGAAATCTGTCGGCTCGCAGCTGAATGGCAGCGCATCGGGATTGTCCCCGATATCTTTTCGTGCCTCGGCAACCATCGCGGCGATGCGCGCATAGGAAGGAGCATCAACCGGAACCCCCGGTTGCGCCCATGGGATCATCGCCAAATAGGCAGACTTGGCGGTAAGACTGCCGACAGACGAGGCGGAAACGGAGGAGGCATCGGACCGTTTCAGCCATAGCGGGTAGTCGTACTGGTCTTCCAGCCACTCCGACAGCCGCAGCGGATTGGTCACGCCATTTTGCACGATGCCATCGGCTAGCGCCTGCCCCGGATGAATGGCAAGCGCCAACGACGGGTCATTGTTGGGGTTGTAGGTCGCGATTAACGTGTCCACCACTTGCTGGCCAAGGATCGCGAGCTGATCGCTGTTCGTGCTCACAGGGACACCTCAGCCTTGCGGAGCAGCGGGCGCGTCAGCCGGTATCGCAGGCGCTCCGGCATTGGCGGCTGTCGCAGGGTTGGCCACGACTTCGGCGCTGAGTGCAGGGTCGTCCTTGCGCGGTGCGGCCGGCTGTATCTGGCCTACCCAGCCGACGATCTGCGAACCGAAAAGTTCAAGCGTTCCACCGTGTTCATTGCTGCTGAAGGAAAAACCCTGAGATGCATCGTGCTGGTTGCTGAATGCGCCGCTGCTGTCCGAATTGGAATGTTGGACCGATCCGCCGATACCGCACCAACCAACCTTGCCGCCATAGGAGGTGGAGCTGCTTTCCGTGTGTCCGCTAGCGCTGTCGACGGCGCTCTGGAATGCGCTGCCCATGCTGCCCCAGGAATTAGCGGTAATCTTCACGTTTCGAACAATCAGAAAACCCTTCGGGATCATCGGGAGCAGCTTGGGCACGTCGCCGATCTGACCTTCGATGGTCCCGTCGCTGATCGCATTCTTCTTCTGACCGGCGAGATACCAGCCGTCCATGTGGAAAAGGTCGCCAAGCAGCCATGGCCGTTCGATGCTGGCCATGAACCACTCGAATGTGACAGTTGCCGAAGAACTGCTGTCCTGATGCGACTGCCAGGAGGACTGGTCGGCATTCCAACCGTCGTTGTGGCTGGTCTCGCTGTGCGATGCATTGGCTGAGGCGCCGAAACCCAGAACGCTGTAGCCGACGCTGCCCGATGTTGATGACGACTCGTTGTTGTAGAAACTGTGTCCGAAGCTGTGTTGGCCGCCGCCACCGCTCGCCTGGTACTGTTTCGATGTGGCGGTGATTTTCATCACCCCGAAGTCATGGTTGGTGTGATCCCACCAGGAGACCGGATCGATATACGACCACGGCACCTTGATTGCCACGGCGCCACCGAGACCAACGCTATACTCGTCGTACATCTTGCGGGCCTTGGCAATCAGGGCGGCCGCGGCGCTGCCGCCGACGGACTGAAGGGTTGCAATCGCGTCGTCGATCTGTTGCCCGCCCATATCCTTGAAGTCGTTATAGGCTTGGTCGACGGCGTTCTGGTATCTGGCGCTGGTGACCGGCCATGCCTGTCCCTGGATAGGATCGGACATGGCTTGGGAGTAAGCGAGCGCGAACTCGCTGCGTGCATCTGCCAGCACCTTCTGGTTGTGTCTGTAGGCGGTGTGGCGCGGCGTATAGCCGGTAAAATTGCCGTCGGCATCCATCAGATACAATGTCTTCTGGGCATCGGCGATGCGTTTCTTGATATCGGTCGAGGGCTCAGGGATCGGTTCCGCCTGCATGCCGGCCAGGGCTGTGAAATACTCGATACTGACGGTTCGCTGGGGCCACGACACCGCAACCCCCTTGTTGGTGACCATCAACATGTCGTCAACCCGTTGAGCCGTGTTGAAGGCGCTGCTGATCGCCAATTGCAGCCTGGGATCTGGTGCCGGCATTGCCGCCAGCTGACCGGCCGGCGTCGCGGGCGTTCCGGCAGAAGGGGGAGCGGGTGGTGCTGAGAAAGCGCCCGTGGTGGAAACCGCGCCGTAGGCGCTGCCGCCGGCGGGCGTCCAGGGATTGGCATACATCTTCGGGTCGATCGGCTGGCCGACTGGAAGGTGCATGTAGACTGCCGAGCCAGACGGCGTGCCGTCGGGATTCACAAGCTGGGCCGCAACGGCGGTGTGTATCTGGTTCAGCGCGTCAAGCAGTGCTTGCGTGATGCCGCCGGTGACCTGAAGATCGTTACCAGGCATGAGAACTCTCCTTGTTTGTTGCGGCGTTGGACCATGGATCGTCACGCGGACGGGGAAAGACCAACGTCAGATTGCGGATGTGCAAGGCCCGCGCTCCGTCGATCCGGGAGCCCTGGCCCAAGAGCAAGTTACGTCTCGTTCAGACATCGGCCGAGCAGACAATCACCAGGTCAGGAATGCCCTTGCCGGGCCCAGCCGCCTCCTTGGCTGCCGAGCATCTCCCAGCCGAAGTCTGCGGCTGTGCCTTCCGGGCACGCGTCACTAGGGCGATGGCTTCCCGCGGACCTGTGCCTGTGACAAAACCCGTGAGTGTCTGAGCCGGCTAGGCATCGACAAGGTAATCGTGATACAGCGAGTGGATACTCCGGCCATTGTCGCGGGCCTGCAGAATTCTCTCCCATAGTCCGAGATGAACCTCGCCGGGAGCGCCTTGGTGGACCACTCCGTTGAGGAACCGGATATGCCGGCGAATGTTGTCGTCGAAAGAGAGGCCTGCCGTGCGAATGTCATCATCGCCAAGCCCCTCGTCGAAGCTTCCGCCTTGCAGCTCGTCCCTGACATGACCGGACACCGCTGACAGGAAGACTTCGAAGCTGACGCCTTCCGGCAGCCCGCCTGCGGTCTGCTGGACGTTGTAGAAGTCTCTGCTGATGTAGTCGTCCTGATTGTTCTCGTCGAGAACGTGGTTCATAATCTGCCAGGTCCGGTCGCCAGCTTCGTCGGCCGAACCCTCGAAAAGATTTAATATCCGGTATGCTCTATCCTGCCATGTAGACATGTTTTGATCCTCATCGGGCTGCTTGCATGCGCGGTTTCGCGAGCGGGGTAGCCCCTCGAGGGGCCGGACGAAGCGGTTGTTTGTTTTCGACGGATTGAGTTTCTCTGACCGCAGCTTACGGATGGCTTACAGATCGAAATTTTTTGGATTCATTCGCTCTGGAAGAAACCACACGCAAGTGGATTGCATCGAAAGCCCGGTTCCGCCGGTCTATCACCCGCTCGCAGCGCGAGTAGTCTTGAACGCCGCTGGGGACACGCAGGTACGCTGCCCAAGCGCAGAGTCTATCGCTCCGGTCTCTCAGTGTTTCCGATCCCGGATTGCTGGTTAGACAAAACCGCCCCGCACACGATCGACCTGGGATTGCCCGTGAAGTTATCGGGCCGTGCAAAGAAGAGGTTCGGAGCACGCTGGCAAGACGCAGCTCACGGATGGCTTACGGGTTTGGGCGTTCAAGATCTCAGATACGGACGCACCAGCGTGCGGATCACGTGTGAGGATTTGTATTCCCCGTTCGCTCCAACCGCCCTTTCGTAGCGCGAGAAGTCGTCTACAGCTGCGGCAGGATCACTGCTGGACAGACGTTCCCTGATGAGGGCTTGGTACACTCTTTCCGAATCTGGGTAGTACTCGAGTGCTCTCAGATAGGCTTCTCGCGCCCGGAAACCTTCTCCGGCATTCTCCCAATGTCTTCCGACGTTGATCGCCAGGTCGATATAGCCGTCCCGAACCTTGTCGGCCACCGGTATCGCCCAAGACGGAAGAGAACCCGGTGACAGTGGCGGGCCGGGGAATCTCGCCAGAAGCTGTTCCTTTTCGGGGGCTGTCGTATCCCCTTTCCTGGAAAGACCGCGGTTGAGACGGGCTTCCCAATCAGCAAGGTCGACCCACACCTTATCCGGGGGCAGACTGATCCGCCCCTCCCTCTGGACGATGAAGTCGCCCTTGCCGAGCGTCTTGCGCAGGCGGTGAAGGGCTTGCTCGCACGCCGGTTTGGCTTGATCCCCGTCGAGATCGGGCCAAAGCCAGTCATGAATGCTTTCGAGGGGACAGGTCTGGTCGCGCGCCAGGGCGAGAACCCGCAGGATATCGAGGGCACGCGTCGGCGATTTCGATCCGAGATCGAATTGAGTTCCGTCGAGCTCGATCCTGAAGCCGCCCAGTACAAAGATCTTCAGTGGCCATGGCCATTTAGCAGGCCGTCTCATTGGCGGGACGAGACGCCGCGTCTGAATGACCGAATGGCAGAGATCCGCTTCAATTCCGCGGTCAAGTGCATCCGCCAGCAGTTCGGCGAGGAGATCGGGCAGGTTGAGTAGGATTGCAGACGGGTTGACGGCCCTCAGGGCTGCCATGAACTCCGTCAGTTTCTCTTCATAAGCGGCTCCGCCCCTCCATTTCTCTTCAAAAGCGGCAGCGGCAAGAATGCAAATCTTCACCCGTTCCCGCGGGCCGCCGTCCAGCCGATCGACGACATCTGCCAACAGCGAGGCGGCCTCAGCCGGTCTTCTGTCGGCGAGAAGAACCTGGAATTTGGTGACATAATGCGGCCAGCGCTCGACCATCGGCTCGTTCGCCTCTTCGATCGCGGTCATGAACGTGTCGCAATCCCTGTAGGCTTCGACGAAGCTGCCTTGCCGCGCATGCATGGCGGCTCGGCAATCTGCGACTACGGCCACCTGAGTTGTGAAGCGGCTGTCCGCGATTTCGCCGAGCCTTGTCACGAGATCTGCGAAGCCGGCGAAATCATTGCGCAGCTTGAGCAGCAGCTGGAGATGGTAGAGACCGCTGAACTCGACGCTTTTCAGGGCTTCCCTCTCGCCCATCTCGATTGCCTTGCGAAGGGCGTCTTCGGCCGAGGCATATGGAAACCCGCGCCTCGAGAATGAAAAATACCTGCCGCTGGCGGCGCCGAAAGAGACCAACCACATGCCAAGCACCCAAGGCGTCACCTTCGGGTCGTTCAATTCGGAAGCGACGCTGTCGACCGCCTGTTCGAAGATGTCCTGCCGCCCTGACCAGACCGCATGATCAACAAGGGCTTCACTGGCAAGCAATCTCAGGTCAACCGGAACTTCACCAGTCGGATTCGACAGCTGTTGCAGGAGCTCGTCGGCGATCTTCACTCCTGCCTGTGCGGTCTCTTCGTCGGCCTCGCCGTAGTCAACCGCGCGCAACATGCCGACACCAACCAGCATCCGCTCTCTCGGGACAAGATCGGGTTGCCTCCCGCGAAGGATGGCGGCTGCCCTTCGCGTCCACCCGTCCAGGCCCCCGTGCGTCCGCCAGCTGCTTGTCTTTACGAGCACGGCGCGGATTACGGTCAGCCACTGCCCCCGCAAATCGCCGTCCTTCTCGAACGCCTCCCAAGCCCGTGAGAACCATCGCTCGGCTGCGGCGTCGTCAGGAACGTGAGCGGCCCCGATCCAGTGGAGAAGCCAGCCTTCCAGTTCTTCAGCAGGAAATCTGGTGCCCCATTCGATCAAGGTAGCCCTGCGGCCTTGGGACAGCATCGCCTCGGCGTGCTCGATGACCAACTCGCGGGCAAGCGGCCAGGCTTCTGCTTGGAGAGCCATCGATACGGCAGCGTCGACCAATCCTGCGTCGCGCAGGACCCGAGCTGCCCTTTCGCGCAAACTTGCCTGCTCTTCCGGCGGCAGCCGCGCTTCGAAGAGCCTGGACAGGTAGTCGCGCAGGAGGTCGTGGAACTGGAATCCTCCGCCTCTGAGGCCTGTTCGGGTGACCAACAGCTGCATTTGAAAGAGCCGCTCCAGCACCGGGCCGCCGACTCTGGGTCCGAGCAAGGCGTCGGCAAGACCGGAATTGATTTCGGGAAGCAGATTAAGCTTCAACAGGGTGTTCTGGTCGTCGCCTGGAACGTTCTGCAGGAACAGTCTGCCGACCACCTCCTGGAAATTTCCCTGCCCCAGAGGCATGGCGCTCATCAACTGTGGGGTACTTGATTTCTGGTTGGCGATCATGACCAGGCCGACCGCCCACCCCTTGGCGGCGGCGACCTCGATCCCCTTCTCATGGCCTGGTTCCCTGAGACCGACGAGGCAGCGTGCTTCGTCCTCCGAGAATTCCAGTGCCGTCTGGCCGATGACCGGCAGCTTGCCTGCGAGCGCGAGTTCGGCCACGCCCCCACCAGGCAGTGTACGCGATATGCAGATGCACCGGACCGTGTTGGGCAATTCCCGCAGCAGGACAGCCAGAATTTCGCGGAATTCTGGTGTATCGGCACGGTGAATATCGTCGAGGACGATGACCGTGTCCGGCACCATCTGCGCCAAGTAAGCGCGGAAGAACAGACGCGCGAATGCAGCAGCATCCTCCGCATATTCGGTTCCGAAAACAGGAAGGCTGAGTTCCCGCGCCCCAGGCGACATCGCCAGATAGTAGAACAGCCGGGCGATATCCTGGTCCTCGTCATCGACGCGATACCAGACATGCGGAGCCCGCTTTTCCTGGAGGTAATCGATGACTGCGGTGGTCTTCCCGTATCCGCCAGGGGCAGCAATCCAGCACATGCCGGATTCCAGGCACCTGTCGACCAGTGCAGCAATGCGCGGCCGCCGCGAGATTCCCGCGGGTCTTGGCATTGAAAGTTTTGCTATCGTGCCGCCGTGCACCGCCGCATCCAGATCCACCAGGCTGCACTCTTATAGCAGATGATGGGCCGGGTGCGCGTCATTTCAGCATGTAAGCCAAACGTAAGCGCGGCTCGGTCACTGTCGGCATCGTTCCAACTCATGGAGGAAACCATGCCGACCGCAACCGTTCAAACCATCTATTGTGTCCAGCCCGCCACCGGAACCGACTTCGCGGCCAACCAGGCGCTAGTCGACGCCATCATGGGCCTGACGCCGCAATTCATCCAGAACGACTTCGCCGGCAGCCTGCTGCAAGGGATCAAGTCACTGCCAAGCGTTCTTGGAGCGATCGACGCCATACGGGCCGATCCGGACAACCTGTTCATCACCACCGGGACTGAAGGCAATGTCGATGACGCTGTCTGGCCCTCTCCCGGAGCCACCAGGGAAGTCAATGCGGACCAGTCGTTCGAACCTGGCCTCGTGCTGCCGTTCGAGTATAGCCAGAATCTCTCTCTTTGGGATGAAGACGGCCCTCTTAATGGCAACGATCCACTCGGCTCCGTCACCATGGACAAGGAAGAACAAGGCATGGGTCCAATCGCCAAGATCGCCCGCTCAGCGATTGAGGGTTCGGCCTACTACGTCATTTACCGGATTGACTGACCGCGCGACAGGCATCGGGTGATGTCCACGGTCGCCGACAACACCTCAGCGAGCAGAAAGCAGCGGGCCGTGACCACCCCGTAAGCCATTCGTAAGCTCGGGCAGGTGAGCATTCCGTCTCGCAACAAGTTGATGGAGCAATGACCATGCGTCCCTACTCACTGAACATAAGCCGCATCAAATGTCATTCGACGAACGATTATACAGGTTCTGACGACCTTGTTGGAGTGATGGGTCCTGTTCGCTTCCCGATTGGATCCTTCACTCCGGGAAACGACTACAATCTCGACATCAAACAGATCGTTCCAGCCGGTGAATTCTACCTTAATATTATCGAGACCGACCTTTCAGGCGATGACGAGATAGGGATGATCGACCTGTCCGCGATCATGGATTTCCAAACCGTGAAAAACGTGCAGGGCGCGGATGCCAGTTACGACATCACCATCCTCGTCCAATCCGTATCAGACTAGCTCTAGCATGCGCGATCCGCACTCGAAGCAGGATCGCGCCTGCTCCGCCTTGGATGTCTGGTGCCTCCGGCGAGGGTGGCCTCTCCGCGCCAGGAACTGCTCCGAACTCAAGCTCGGCGAGCGATCCGGTTCCGATCGAGCTTCTTGACATGCATGGATCGGTTCCGGTCGGACCGTTCTTTGAAGACCTTGCAGAGAAGGTCATGGACATCAAAGACGTCTGGGAGCTGTTCCCGGGGCGGAGCGCCCGGCCCTGTAATTTTGGTTCCGAAACGGGAACTCGACAGATGGCTTGGGGTAGCGCCTCCCGACGACGCTTGAGCCTTCCTGCTAGGAATGTGGGGAGGACGCCGCCAACTAGCCCCTTAGACTGCACTCTGGCGGCCAGATAGAATCATGCAGATTATACTCTGCTGAACTGGCTTATTTAAGAGTAATGCCAATAGGCCCATCAGGAGATTGAAATGCTTACTCAAGTAACCGTACCTTACTCTCCCGGCTACGACTATGGAAAAGGTGTCGATCTTGCGACGGGTAGTCCGATGGGTCATGTCGTCGATGGCGCATTTTCCGGCGTCGACGATGCAATGGGGTCCATATCTTCATTCGACATACGCCGTATTCACACCACCGCCGAACTCGAAAAGTCGCTGAGCATCAATGTCGAAGCGAGCGGCGGGTGCGGGTGCTTCTCCGCGTCCGGAAGGTTTGACTTCGCCCAAAGTTCCAAGATCCAGAGCAGTTCCCTGTTCCTGCTCATCTCCGCCAAAGTAACGCTGCCCTTTCACGGCATCGACGAACCAAAGCTGAGCGGCTCGGCGGCGGCGATATCGAGCAATCCCGAGCTCTTCCAATCACGCTACGGGAACATGTTCGTGAACGGGGTAGGACGCGGCGGGATGTTCCTGGCCGTCCTGCAGATGGATACAGCCAGTTCCGAGGAGGCCCAAGCCGTTTCGATGGAGTTGTCGGGGTCCTACGGGCTGTTTTCTGCCGACGCCAAGATGAAAATGGCAGAGGCATTTCCATGAAGACGTGCGCACGACCGTCTACCACGAAGGCGGCCCGATCAATCTGATCATGGGGGACGTAACGGATCCCAGCCAGATGTATGGGCTTCTCCAGCAATGGCTGAACGCATTCCAGACCGATCCGAACGCCAATGCCGTTCCTTATTTCGTCACCCTAGCTCCAATCTCCATCGCAGATGGACCGATCCCGCCGAACGCAGCGCAGGTCCGGCAAGCCCAGGATGTTCTGGTTGAGTGCGCGAAGGAGCGCAGCAGCCGGCTAGACCAGATGAACCTGATGGACTTCATTACGCTCAATCCAGGCAAGTTCACCTTCACGGCACCGACAACCCTGCAGATGGTTCAGGAGGCATTCCGTGGTTTCCAAGTCGATATAGACATCATCGCGCAAGCCGCCGCCGCGGCGATCAACGATCCTAAAACAGCGTGCCTGCCGGTTGATTTCGCCGCGAAGCAGACGCCGGCCCGGCGTTTCCCGCAAGGGCTGACGCCCGATCCATTTCCGGAAGGCGCGAAGGGGCTGAAAAGCGTTTATGCAGACAAGGGAAAAATGATGGTCAGCCGCGACGCGTTGTTGAGCGGGATGCGAGAACTAGAGCCAGACGGCCCCGCCAAGACCGGGTTTGATATTGGCGTCGCGATGCCCGGAGCAGACACGCTATGGGGCCCGGGAAAGCAGCTTTTCATGGATGGCCTTGATGCTGACGAGCGCGTTGGCTGCGAGGATTCAGCGTTCTTCATTGTCGCCCGGAATGCGCAACTCGGCCTCGCGACCGTCGGCGCGAAGATCGCGGAGAAGACCTCGACGGATGCCTTTAAGGCTGCCCGCACTGCAGAGCCGCCCGGCATGTACACTCTGGGCTTCGACATCGCCTCGGGCCTCTTCGGCGACGCGAGGCTCGGCGCGCGCGGCCACACCGCACGGGGCCCCGGATCCCTGGGGATCAGGGCAGCCCTCGACCCGAGAGGTCAGCGCGGCTTTGATGCAGCGATGACGCTGTACTCGGTTGCCTGACGACGGGAGCGTCTGATCAACAGGCCAGAGAGCACATTCTCGTTTCACTGCTCAAGCCTGTCAGGCACCGAAAACCACCAGATCGGCCAGCTTGAAGATGCGAGCGCAGGCTTGATTGGAACGGCTGGAGACTCGGCGCCCGTCGGTTCAATGCGTCAAATTTTCGTCTGGACGGGCTGCTGAGCCCAATGGGATCATTTCTGGTTCGGTGAGCGGGATGTGCAGAAACGCACCATCCCGTGATTTTGCCAACTCGCGCCGGGCGTTCGTTATGGCCGGTCGGTTCGCCAACCGAGCCGCGACTCGATGCGGCGCGCACTGATCTTGACCATCGTAATCAAATCCGGGTTCTTTTGCTTCAGCTTCACATCCGGGACGACGATCGAGATCGTGGCACGGCAGGCTCCTTGGTTGTCACGGATGGGAGCCGCAATGCAGGCAACTGAAAAGTCAGATTCACCAGCCTGGATCGACAGGCCCTGCTCCAGTGCTGTGGCGGCCGCCCGAGCGAGCACATCCTCGTCCGTCTCGGCGCGTCCGGTCGGAGATGCGATCGCGGATCGAGCGAAAATGGCGCGGCGTTCGGCTTCCGGCAAATGGCCGACGAGCAGCCGACCCGACGCGGTCCAGTTCAGCGGCGTCCGGGTCCCGACGCGAGATGTAACCTGGAAATGATCTTTGCCCTCTTCCATCGCAAGCACGACCATATGGTCACCGTCACGGCCGCATAGCTGGATCGTCTCTTTCGAACTCTGAGCCAGTTCGTGCATCTCCTGCGTTGCCACGTTGAGCAGGTCCAATGTGCGAGCGTAGGTCAGGCCGTACTGATAGAGCCGCGGACCCAGCCAGAGCAGGCCGCCGTCCTTGCGGTCCAGCAGTTCCTTTTCGACCAGATCGTCGACGATGACGTAGATCGTCGACAGGGGGGCGCCGATGTCGTGCGCAATCTCATATGCAGTTGCTGGCCGCCCCTGCTTTTGCAGATAGTCGAGTATCTGCAGCGCACGGTCGATACCGCTGGTGCGCGAGCGGCGGGGTTCCCGCGGGTCTTCGGCGGGGTTCAGGTGCAGGTCGGGCGCTATCGTGGGCATGGCATTCTCGGTTTTGCGGGCACTGTAAGGCAGCCGGGGCATTTACCACAGCCAGCCTCAATCCGGCCAGTTGAGGATCGCAGCCTCGCGGGCCATGAGACGCTCGTTCCATGGTGTGGCGATGATCGCATTCGACTTGCGCGCGCCATCAAGCTCCTCGGCAAGCCGTGCCGCCACAATGAATTCTTCGTCGGGATGCAAATTGCATGGATCGAGGAAGAAATAGCCGTGCTCGACTTCATGATCGCGGACGACCACCGGCGGATTGCCAGCTGCCAGCCGGTCGGCCAGATCCCAGGCTGTAATGCGCGATTCGGCGGCATTCACCCACACCTTCAAGCGATCGAGCGGATTGCTGGTCGGGTCGGGTACGATAGCGGCGGTGACGCCAGGCCGCCCCTCGAGTGCTTGCGCCCAGCAGTCGAGCGCTCGGCGTTCGCGAGCGCGAATACCCTCATGGTCACGCGTTTTCCAGGCCTGGAGAGCAGCGAGCGCACCGACGATGCCTTCCTTGCCGACCTTCATGCCGCGCCCGATGCCCCGGTTCTGCAAGTAGACGTCGCGCACCCGCGCCTTCGTGCCTGCGACGATACCGGATGTCGGGCCGCCCAGGAATTTGTGACCCGAATACAGCACCAGATCGGCTCCGCTGGCGAGAAAGCCCGCCAGATCGTATTCGGACGCTGCGTCGACGATGACCGGGACCCCGCGTGCACGGGCGGTTTCGACGAACATCTTCAGCGGGATTTGCCCATACTCGACGACATGGTGCGACACGACGTAGATTGCTGCAGCAGTGCGCTCGGTGATAGCGCCTGAGAGCTGATACGCCGAGGCGCTGGTCGCCTGACCGACCGGCACGACCTTGGCGCCGGCGAGACGGATCGCCTGTTCGATCGGTGCGCCGTAGCTGACCATGTGGCCGGACTGGATGACGATCTCGTCTTTCAGTCCAGCGGTATCCGGCAGCCGTTCGATCGCGGCAAGGTCCGGGCCCGTCATGCTGGCCGCCACGGCCAGGCTGATTGCCGCGGAACAGGAGGCGGTGATGAAACCGGCCTCCGCGCCCGTCAATTCGGCGATCACGGCGCTGGCCTTGCGATGCAGATCGGCCATTTCGACAAACTCGGTGAGAATGCCGGACACAGCCTCGACAGCCGTGGGAACGACAATGGAGGCGCCGAGCGAGGTCATCGTGCCTGAGACGTTGATGACGGGCCTGAGGCCCAACTGGCTGCGGATATCTTCGACAGGCATGGTCTTGTGCTCCGACTATTCGATGCGACTAATCAACGGCGATGACGGCTTCAATTTCGACGCTGATCCCTCCCGGCAGTGATCCGTGACCGACCGCAGAGCGGGCATGGGTGCCGCGCTCGCCGAAAACGTCAATGAGCAGGTCCGAGCAGCCGTTGATCACTGCGGGGTGATCGGCGAAATCCGGCGTGGCGTTTACCATGCCGAACAGCTTTACCACACGTCGCACGCGGCACAGATCGCCGAGCGCTGCGTGCATGACGGCAATGAGGTTGACACCGGTCAGCCGCGCATGGGCATAGGCCTGATCCACGGTCACGTCGGCACCGACCTTGCCCGTATAGACCCGGCCGTCGGCCTCACTCGGCCCCTGGCCGGACAGGAACAGCAGCTTGCCCTCCTGCACGTGTGTGACAAAATTGGCGATCGGCGGCGGCGCCTCGGGCAGCGTTATTCCAAGCGCCAAAAGCCGGTCGTAGGGCGTGCTTTCCGGTCGCTTCATGAGCTCGGAAAAAGTCATACACAAACTCCAATCAGATCGTTTTTTGGTTGTGCCGGATGCAGGCCACGTGATGCCCGCCGCCGATATCGTCGACGGGCGGAATGATCCCGGCGCAGGCAGCAATTGCGTTCGGACAGCGGGTGCGGAAGACGCAGCCGGAAGGCGGGTCAATCGGGCTTGGAATGTCACCACGCAAGGCGACGTGAGTGCGTCGGCGGGTCGGGTCGGGCACGGGTGCTGTCGCCAGCAATGCCTTGGTGTATGGGTGCCGCGGCGCGGCGTAGAGAAGACGGCTCGGACCACGCTCCATGACGCGGCCGAGATACATCACCACCACTTCGTCGCAAAGGTATTCGACCACCGAGAGGTCATGCGCGATGAACAGCAGCGTCAGGCCGAGCCGCTTTTGCAACTCACCGAGCAAGTTGAGCACCTGCGCCTGCACCGACACGTCAAGCGCCGAGACCGGCTCGTCGGCGACGACGAATTCCGGCTCGACGGCGAGCGCGCGTGCAATGCCGATGCGCTGGCGCTGGCCGCCGGAGAATTCGTGCGGGTAGCGCGTGGCGTGATCAGGCGACAGGCCGACCAGGGTCAGCAGTTCGGCGACCCTGTCGGCACGTCGCTTGCCTCGCGGAAAGCCGCGCGCGTCGAGTGCCTCGCCGATGATGGCGGCGATGCGCATGCGCGGGTTGAGGCTGGAGAATGGATCCTGGAACACGATCTGCAGCTTTTGCCGATAGCCGCGCATTTCACGTGCGGACAGCGAAAACAGATCGACGCCGTCGAACAGCGCTTTGCCTCTGGTCGGCTCCACCAGCCTGAGGATGGCGCGCCCGGCGGTGGTCTTGCCGGAGCCGGACTCGCCGACCAGCCCGACCGTCGAGCCGCGTCCGACATCGAAGCTGACATCCTCGACAGCATGAACGATGCGGCCATTGCGGGCGGGAAAGTGCTTTGTCAGACCCTGCACGCTGAGCAATGGCGCAGTCGCCGCACGACTTGGTATCACCCCGGCGCTCACAGCTCTGCACTCCTGATGCAACGGGAAGCGCCGTGCAGTCCTGCCGGCATCAATGGCGGCGGTGCCGCGCGACAGGGCGCAATGGCGAAGTCACAGCGCGGCTCGAAGGCGCAACCCGGCGGCAATGCGGTGATCGGCGGCACGCTGCCGGGAATGGAATAGAGCGCCCGGCGCTTGCCGTCGTCACCGATGTCGCGCGCGGCATTGGGCGTGCAGGCCAGCAGCCCTCTCGTGTAGGGATGGCGCTGGTGCGCAAACAGGTGGTTGACCGGTGCCTGCTCGACGACACGGCCGCCGTACATGACGACGACATCATGGGCGATCTCGGCGACGACACCGAGATTGTGGGTGATGAAAAGGATCGACATGCCCATCTCGACCTGCAGGCGACGCAAGAGATCGAGGATCTGCGCCTGGATGGTGACGTCGAGGGCCGTAGTCGGCTCGTCGGCGATCAGCAGCGACGGACTGCAGGCGAGTGCCATGGCGATCATGACGCGCTGGCGCATGCCGCCGGACATCTGGTGCGGATAGTCGTCGAGCCGCGAGACGGCGTCCGGAATCTCGACATGCTTCAGCATGGCGAGCGCACGGCTGCGCGCTTGCTCCCGGGTCACCGGCTCGTGCAGCGCGATCATTTCGCCGATCTGATCGCCGACCGTTAAGAGCGGGTTGAGGCTGGTCATCGGCTCTTGGAAAATCATCGCGATTTCCCGACCGCGGACCTTGCGGAATTCCTTCTGGGTAAATCCGGCGAGGTCGTGGACACGCTCCTGCCGATCGCGGAACAATATCTGGCCGCCGGCGATCCTTCCGGGCCGTGACAGCAGGCCCATGATCGACAGGCTGGTCACCGACTTGCCGGAACCGGATTCTCCGACCACGGCCAGAGTCTTGCCGTGCTTCAGGTCGAAGGTGACGCCATCGACCGCCTTGGCGGTAAGACGGCGGGTCTGAAACCAGGTCCGCAAGTCCCGAACCGACAGGATGACGTCGCTGGCGATCGCGCCGCTCATGATTTCCACCCGCAATGCGGACAGACGTGCACACTGCCCGCAGAACCTTCCGGCGGCAGGTGGCGGTGGGCAATGATCGCCTCGGCACCGAGGATAGCGTGGCGAGGCTCGAACAGCCGGTGCAGCGTACTTGTCGCCCCTTGCGAATCCTTCACGGTGAGCTCGGCGTCGGCGAGGTCGAACAAAGTGAATTCTGCCGGCCTGCCCTTTTCCAGCAGTCCGTCGGCGGGCAACCGGATGGCGCGGCGCGGCGCCGTCGTCGAGGCCGTCACCACATCGTCGAATGCCATGCCGAGCGACAACAGCTTCGACATGGTGGTTGCCATATCCCACACCGCGCCGTCGAGCGAGCGGTTGTGCAGATCGGTCGAGATCGTCTTCGGCGGCAGACCGCGCTCGAGCGCCGCCTTGGCGACATCGAAGGAGAACGAGGCGCCGCCGTGGCCGACATCAAGCACAATGCCGCGCTGCGCCGCATCCTCGGCGAGCCGATAAAGATCGTCGTCCTCGATGATCGAGCCGCCGGCCTTGCCATTGAAGCAATGAGTGACGATGTCGCCTTCGCTCAGCAGGCCGAGAACATCGTCATAGAGTGGCGGCGGCTCACCAACGTGCACCATCAGCGGCAGCTTGAGGATGCGGCTGAGCTTCTTCGCCAGCCGGACCGGCGTCAGGTCCCAGCCGCCGGTAATGACGTGGCTGGCACGCACCTTCAGTCCGACGATGACGTCGCGGTTGGCCTCGACGGTTGCAATGGTGCGGTCGATGTCGATCGAGCGCATGTCGGTCAGCTCGCTGACACGGTTGCAGGCGACGAGACCGATCGAACCTATGTTCAGGAACGCGTATATATTCTCTCGCGCCGGCTCTATAATGAACTCGCGAAAGCCGTGGAAATTGGCTTCGCCGGCTGAGCCGGCATCGACCATCGTGGTGACGCCTCGGGCGGCGCCACATTGCTGCGGCCGCAGCGAAATGTCGGTGCCGCCGTACCAGACATGCACGTGAAGATCGGTCCAGCCGGGCGACAGGAACGCGCCATTGGCGTCAAGCATCGTCACATCCTCGCCGGCGGCAATGGTCGAACCGGTTTCGGCGATACGGCCATCCTTGCCGATCAGCACGTCGATCGTCTGGCCAAACTCGCCGCCGAAGCCGACTGGTTTTGCGCCCCGGATCAACAGCGGCCTTTCGGTTTGGGAAGAGCGATTGCTGAACATCAGATGTCCTTTGCGAGACGAGGGTCGAGAAGATCGCGCAAGCCGTCGCCGACGAGCTGCAGCGACAGCACGGTGATGACGATGGCGCCGCCCGGAAACATCATGATCCAGCCGGCCTGATCCATGTATTGACGGCCGGTGGCGATCATTGTGCCCCAGGTCGGGATGTCGGGCGATATGCCAACGCCGAGGAAGGACAGACCGGCCTCGGCCAGGATGGCGTTGGCGAAGATGAAGGTTGCCTGCACCAGCAATGGAGAGGTGACGTTGCGCAGTACGTGCCGCACCAGGATAATCGGCGTCGGCACGCCGAGTGCGCGGGCCGCCTCGACATAGGGCAGTTCGCGAATGACCAGCGTCGAGGCGCGCACGACGCGTGCGAGCCGCGGCGCATAAACCACGCCGAGGGCGACCACGACATTGACGGCGGTGGCGCCAAGTGCCGCCACGAGTGCAATTGCGAGCAATATGTCGGGAAAAGCCATCATGGCGTCGATCAACCGCGACACCGGCGCGTCGAGCCTTCTGAAGAAGCCGGAAGTCAGTCCCAAAACGACACCGATGATCGAGGCGAAGATCACGACAGCAAAGCCGACCGCCAGCGAAGTGCGCGCGGCGTAGAGCGTGCGGGTAAAGATATCGCGCCCGAGATCGTCGGTGCCGAACAGGTGGTCGAGGCTCGGCGGATGCAGCCGACTGGCAATGGAGAGCTTAGTCGGTGCGTAGGGGGCGATGACCGGCGCGAGGATCGCGGCGAGCACGATGGCGATCAGTACGGCGATGCCCACCGCCGCCGTCGGCCGCGTCATCAGCCGCGAAAGCATATTTGGCTCCGCCTGGAGCGGCACCGAGATAGCGGCCATCAGTAGCGAACCCTCGGATCGACAGCCAGATAGAGCATGTCGATGGCGAAATTGACCAGGACGTACAGCCCGGCAATGACCAGCAGCGCGCCTTGGATAACCGGATAGTCGCGCCGTAACACCGCCGAGACGACCAAGCTGCCGACGCCGGGCAGGCCGAACACCGTCTCGGTCACCACCGCACCGGAAATGAGCAGTGCCGCGGTCAGGCCGATGACGGTGAGGATGGGGATCAAGGCATTTCTGAAGGCATGCTTCAGCACCACACGCCATTCGCTCATGCCTTTGGATCGGGCGGTCCGCACATAGTCGTCATTGAGCACGTCGAGCATCGAGGCACGCGTGAAGCGGGTGATCAGTGCCGAGCTTATGAGACCGAGCGCCAGCGCCGGCAGCACCAGATGGTCAAGCCGGTCGGCAAACGAAGCTCCCGGCCCGCCATAGCCAGATGTGTCGAACCAGCCGAGCTTCACGGCGAAGAACTGAATGAACACAAGGCCGAGCCAGAAGCTCGGCACGCTGGCTGCGAACATGGCAATGGTGGTTGCTGCCTGGTCGAAGATAGAGCCGCGCTTATAGGCCGACAGGATTCCGACCGGCAGCGCGATGAGCGTTGCGATTACCAGGGAGAAGACGGTGAGAAAAAACGTCGGTTCGGCGCGTTGGGCGAGCGCGGTCGTGACCGGCTCGCCGAGGAAGATCGACTGGCCGAAGTCGCCTTGGACGACATCGAGAACGTAGCGCCCGAACTGTTCGAGGATGGAACCGTCGAGCCCGAGCTTGGACCGCAGCGCGGTTATATCGGCGGCGGTGGCGTCTGGACCCAGCATAACTGCCGCCGGATCGCCGGGCGTCACCCGTACGATGACGAACACGATGGTGACGACCAGCGCCATGACGACGATCATGCCGAGAAGTCTGTTGAGGATTGAGTGCAGCATCGGCGTTATAGCATCCCTGAGCAACCATCGAACGGTTTGCTGGGCGCCGGCTTTGTCGGCCGGCACCCGGTCGCCTGTCGTTGAGTGGAGGCGGAAAGCAGGACCGTCTCAGTTGCCTTCCAGATAAGCGTTCCAGAAATAGGGCCATGGCGCCGGCGTCACGGCTTTCAGCTTGGGGGCCTGGGCGGCCAAGGCGTTGAAGTCGCCGACCTTGAACGCTGGAACCTCGTCGTAGATCGCCTTCTGGACATCTGCGAACAGCGCGACGCGCTTGGCCGGATCGGCTTCGGCGTTGAACGCCTCAAGCACCTGGTGCTTGCGATCCGAAACCCACCAACCCGGAGAGGAGTCCGACATTATGCCGGTCAGCGACGGCTCGGGCAGGAACGGACTGTGGCTAATGTAGATGTCCCACAGCGCCGGGTCGGTGCGGTTCTTGGTCAGCGTCGCCCATTCGACCACGTCGAGCTGGACCTGGAAGCCGGCGGCTTTCAGATACTCGGCCGCGACCTGCGCCAGCTTGTAGTGGAACTCGTATTGGCGGCTGGTGAGGATGCGCAAAGGCTTGCCGTCATAGCCGGCTTCCTTCAGCAGCGCCGCAGCCGCCTCAGTGTCGCCATCGGGCTTGTAGGGCTCGGTGCCGGCGTCCGTGTGCCAGGCAAAGCCTTCGGGATACATGTCGCCGTCGGCTGCGAAGAACTCCTTCGATCCGAATGCGGCGAGCAGCATGTCGTTCGGCGCCAGCGCTGCTTGTATCGCCTTGCGGATGCGAATGTCGGAATTCAGCCCCTGCTTGGTATTGAGGACGAATACCGGCCAACCGAACGGCTTCAAGATGACCGGCTGGGTCTTGCCACCCGAGATCTTGTCAAAGGACTCGACCGGCAGCGAGTCAACATAGGCGAACTGGCCGGAGACAGCGCCTTCGACGCGCGTGTTCGCATCGGGAACCGGCACGAAACGGATTTCGTCGAGATACTGTTTTCTGGCGCCACCATAGCCGTTGGGTTCGCCGTCGCGCGACTTGTAGCCGTCGAACCGGGCAAGCTGGATGTACTGGTCCGGCTTGCGTTCCTTCAACATATAGGGGCCGGTACCGACGAAGCTGGTCAGCGGCTCCTGTCCCACGTTTTCGGACGGGATGATGATTGCGGCCGCATTGTTGAGTGAGAGCAGCGACAGAAGTGGCGCGAACGGCTTTTTCAGGGTGAGCTTGACGGTGTGGTCGTCAACGGCGTCGACCGTGGCGATGACTTCGGCTGCCTGCTTGCCGCGCGTGGCAATCTTCATCCAACGCTGCAGCGAAGCGACCACGTCGGCCGAATTCATATCGCTGCCGTCGTGGAACTTAACGCCGGTTCTGAGCGCGATGGTGTAGGTACGGCCATCCGGTGAAATCTGTGGCATTTCGGCGGCCAACAGCGGCGTGATGCCCCAGTCCTTGTCGAAGGTATAGAGCGTCTCGTAGATGTGCTGCGTGACAATGCCAACCAGATCGGCGGTCGAGGCCATCGGATCCAGTGTCGGCGGCTCCCCAATGGTCGCCACATCAATCACTCCACCTCTAGCGGGCTCGGCCCAGGCAGCGCCTGTCGCCGGCAGCATAAGCGCGGCGAGTGAAGCGACGATTTGCAAGAAACGCTTCATCTTGGTTCCCTTCGCTCTGCTCCATAGTAATGGAATTTATATCCTAGTTACGGACGAAGTAAACGCATCCGAATATGATGTCGTCAAGCTTTTTTCGCCCAGAGGACGTCGCGCGGCTGGAGTCGCTGATGATCCTCGTGCGCCAAGGCGTGGCCTCGCCGTAAGGCCTGCATCACGCGATCGCCCAGGCGCCTAGGCCGCGTGGTGGGATATCGGTGGCGGCGCGCTGAACCTGCTGTCTGCCGCCAGCGCACTGCTAAGCAGTCCTGAGCTCGCGCGATCGAACTCAGGTCCATGGAACACCGCCTCACCCGACGACGACTTTACGACCGCGCTGATCCTCGCCGGTTGGTCGCCTGGCAAGTAGCAGGCGACATGGCCACGTCAGTCCATACGATCAAGCTGGCATTAGCGGCTTGACGCGATCGACAATGGCGGCGACCGCTTCCTTCGGGCTCTTGCGACCGAGGACGGCGAGCTGAACCTCCTCGAGAAACGTCGACTGAGCGCGAGCGGCTTCGGGAAAAGCCGGAAAGGCCGGTCGCGCCTTGGCAAGGGCGGCTGCCTCGACCGTCGCCTGTGGCAGCGCCCCGGCGAACGACGGCTCGG
Organism: Mesorhizobium sp. LSHC420B00; assembly: GCF_000503055.1. GTDB lineage: Bacteria > Pseudomonadota > Alphaproteobacteria > Rhizobiales > Rhizobiaceae > Mesorhizobium. The sequence continues at coordinate 165,690 of NZ_AYVY01000005.1, forward strand.
CATAGGTCGAAGCGCGGACGGGGCCATTGCCGTTGCGCGCCATGTCGAGTGTGGCGGCCTTGCTCGCTACGAAGCGGATGTAGCTCCAGGAGAGCCTCTTGTCCGCCGAATTGGCGGGAATGGCCATTGCCCAGGATTCGACGACTGGGTGCATTTCCTGACCGGTGCCGAGGGTCTTGGAGCCGGGAAACTCGATCGGCTTGATCTTTCCCGGCGCAGTCGACTGTTCCTTGCTGTTGAGCTGCGCGTAGCGGGCGAAAGGCAGCACCGCGAAGGCAGCGCGTCCCTGCTGCATCCACGTCGCCATGTCGTCGTTGCGCGTTGTGGCGTAGCTGCGGGGAAGCGCCCCGGCCTTGAAGAGGTCGGCGAGCACGGACAGGCCCTTTTCCATCGCCTCCGGATCGGGAACCACCTTGAACTGCTTGTCGATGAAATCACCGCCGAACGCGCGGGCGAACATGACCGGGAAGACGGCGAGGTCGCTCGCAAGGATCATGCCGACGGCCGGCGTACCAGACTTGGAGGTGAAGGTCAGCTTCTTCGCCTGCTCGACCAGCTCCTCCAATGTGTTCGGTGGCGCCGAAATGCCGGCCTCCTGAAGCAGCTCCTCGTTGTAGAAAAGCCCCTGCGTGGCATGGCGCACGGGGATGCCGACGAGCTTGCCGCCGACGGTCATCGATTGGCGCAGGCCCTCGGCGATATCGTCGAAATCGTCGATCGGCTCGGCTTTCTTGAGGTCGTCGAGCGGCTCGAACAGCGAGGCGATCTGCGACGTCATGCGGTTGTCGATGACATAGCCGACGTTGAAATCGGTCTCGCTCAGGCTCGCCTCCCGGAATAACCGGTCCTGGAGCGGATTGCTGTCAAGCGTAGTCCAGGAGATCTGGGCGTTGTTCTTGTCCTCCCAGGGCTTGATGACATTGCCGGCGGCGCCGGTCGTCAGGTTGGCTTGGTGGACGCGATGGCAAAGCACGTTCAGCGTCTTTACCTGGGCATGGGCCAACCGACCCAATGCGCCCGTCGCGCCGGCGGCCATCGCGGTCGTCAGCAGGGCTCTGCGTGTCATGTGCAAAGGCATTGTCTTCCTCCCTTTCTCGGTGACGTCGTCACCCCTTGGTCGCGCCGGCGGTCAATCCGGCGACCAGAAACCGGTTCATCAGGACCACGAAGACGAGAACCGGCAGCAATTGGACGGTAGAGGCCGCAAAGAGCACGCCCCAGTCGACGCCGTCGATCGAACTGATCATCTCCGAAAGGACCAGAGGCGCGGTCTTGGCGTGGTTGGCGGTGAAGATATAGGCGAACAGAAACTCGTTCCACGCGAAGACGACTACGAAGACGGCGACGGCGAGCATGCCGGGCGCTACGAGCGGCAAGATGATCTTGACAAGGATCGTCAGCGGCCGCGCGCCATCGAGGACAGCCGCCTCGTCGAGTTCGCGCGGTACCTGATCGATGAACGTGCGCATCAAGAGCGTGCCGAGCGAGACAAAGAACGTCGCGTAGAGCAGGATCAGCACCAGATGGGTGTCGTTGAGCCCGAGCCGATTGACGACCGGGAACAGTGGCAGCGTCACGACGATCGGCGGGATCAGCCGCGATCCGATCAGAAACATCACCGATCCTTCCAGGAAACGGACGCCCCGATAGCGTGAGTAGGCAAAACCGGCGAGCATACTTGCCATGACGGCAAGCGCCGTCGCCCCGGTGGTGATGATCAGGCTGTTGACGAGCCCGTCGAAAAAGGCCGGCCAGCGCTGCCACAGCGAGGCGTAGTGCTCCAAGGTCGGTTCGAAGAAGAGCTCCGGTGGAACCGCGAAAATCTCGCGACCGGGTTTGAACGACGAGAGCACGATGAAGCCGATCGGAAACAGTGACCAGACGACGATTGCCGCAACAGCGAGCATCTTTCCGGCACCGATGGCGAGACGCCTAGAACGCATTGGCCAGGGATTCCTTGCGCAGCCGCCATACATAGCCAGTCGCAAGCAGCAGCGAGATGACGACCATCATCCACGCCGTCGCGGCCGCCGTGCCGAACGAGTTGTAGCGGAAGCCTTCCTGATAAAGATAAACGGAAACGACCTCGGTCGTGCGTGCCGGGCCGCCCTGGGTCAGGAGCCAGACCTCGGAAAAGAGGCGGAAGGCGAAGATGTAGCGGAAGAGCAGCGCGATGAGCATCGCTGGCGCCAGGAGCGGCAGCGTGATGTTGCGGAAGAGCTGGAACGCATTGGCCCCGTCGGTGCGCCCAGCCTCGTAGAGCTCCTTCGGAACCGCGAGTCGTGCCGCATAGAGGATGATGAATGTGAATGGCAGGTGCAGCCAGATCGTGAGCAGGCCGACGAGGACGAGGCCGTGGGAAGGGATGAACGTCCAGTCGAGCGTCGGCAGACCGGTGTATCGCAGCATTAGCGTGATTGGGCCGACGTCCGGATCGAACAGGAAGCGCCACATTGCGACCGCCGTCACCTCGCTGATGGCGTAGGGAGCGAGCACCACGACGAGCATGACGCGCTGGAGGGGAAGCCCGGAAGCGAAAAGCAGGGCCAGGCCAAGGCCGAGCAGCAGTTCGATGTGAACCGCCACGGCGACGACGAGGACGGTGTTCCAGACCGAACACCAAAAATAGGGATCGGTGAGGACGCGGATGTAGTTATCGAACCCAACGAAGGTTGCCGATTGGCCGAATGACGAGGCTTCGAAACTCAGCCACAGGACGAAGATGGCGGGGAGCACGATGATCCCAAGCACCAGGAGGTGTACGGGCGTCGCATAGAGGTAGGCAGGCGAAAACGCGAAGCGCCGCCTCTTGGTCTCGCCAGCCGCTTCCGCCGTCCCCTCCCCCCTGTGGCCGACGGATGCCTCGGAACCAAATGCCATTGCTCCTCCCTGAGCGGTTGCGCGTCAGCCGTCCCTGGCGGCAAGTGGAACGGTGCCCTCCACCGTTGTCCTGTACATCACCCGGCGATATCCGGGATAATCGTTGATGGCGGTGTGCAGGACATGGGGATTGTTCCACATACCGAGCGTCTTCGGTTCCCAACGCAGCCTGCAGTTGAACTCGGGCCGGACAGCCCGCGCCATCAGGAAGTCGATCATCGGCTTGCTTTCTTCCTCCGTCATCCCCTTGAAATTGGTCATCACGCTGCTGACGAAGACATAGCGCCGGCCAGTCTCGGGGTGGCGACAGATCACAGGATGCTCGACGACGGCATTCTCGATCGCCTCGACATCGGCCTTGACGCCGAGCCGGCTGTGGGCCGCGTTGATGGCGAAGACCCCGCGGCCGCTATGGACGCCCGTCAGGCCTTGCAGGATCTCGACCAGCCGCGGCGAAAGCGAGTCATATGCCTTCTCGAGGCTGGAGAAGCAGGTGTCGCCGCCAACCGGCGGCACCTCCTCACCGTAGAGGATCGTAATGCCCGGCGGCTTCGGTAGCCAGGCGAGGTCCATGTGCCAGTCCTCGCCGATCACCTTGCCCGTGTCGTCCGGCTCGCGCACGAAGCGCACGATATCGTTAAAGCCGTCGATCGGCGTGTGCACCGGATTGCCGCTAAATGGTCCGAACCGGCGGGCGACCTTGTGGACGCCGGCGGCGTCAAGCTCCTGATCGCGCACGGCGAGCGCATGATACTTGTAGAGCGCGCGGCGAACGTCCTGGAAGGCATCCTCGCTCGCGCTCGCCAGATCGATCCCACGAATTTCTGCACCGAGCGCTCCAGTGAAGGGGCTGACCTCGAAACGAGTGAATGCGTCATCGCGCAGCACGTGATCCTCCCTAATACGCGCCTCGTCGCCATCATGGGCTGACTTACCTGCAAGTAAGTAACTTGAAAGCCAAAGGCTGTCAACTCACCCTCGCTTTGATCCACTGGATGTCTAGCCTCGACCCGAGCCCTTCCCCGCATCATGCCAAGCGGCGCGGATGATCGCGGCGAGCGCTGCGAAGGTCCTGGCGACCTCGTCGAAGCTTCCGGTGTCCTGCGTCATTGGTGGACAGGACAGAAGGGTAATGCGCAGCATGTGCACGAGCTCGTCGCTGAGTGTGTGGGAGGAAAGCTCTCCGTCCTTCACCGCCTGGTCTACCGCATGACGCAGGCTCTGATCATAGACCCGGTTGACGCGCTCCAGGGCACGTTCCGCTGGTTCGCCGAGAACCGGGAGGTCGTGGCGAAGGCGCGAAAGCGGGCTCCACATATTGCGGGCTCCCTTCTCAGCATTGAAACGTTCGTAGAAACGGCGCAGATCCTCGAGCTGCATATCGAGACGGTCGAAGAACCGGATATCGGGGGTCGTCCAGAAGCGCTTGATGCGGGCCTCGGCGTTGGCGGCGAAGTCTGCGATCAATTCCTCCATCAGCTGACGCTTGTTGCCGAAGTGATGATGGATGTTGGCGCGCGTCGTGCCGATTGCCGTCGCTATATCGCCGAAGCTGAAACCATCGTGGCCGCGTAGGACATAGAACTCGGCCGCGACCTCTTTGATTCTGGTCCGCGTAGAGTGCGCCTCGTCACCGGGAGATCCTGAAATGTTGGCTCTCATATGCCTTCCGAAATTCATGCCGCTCGCTGCCGCGACGATCACTATGCCGGAACGAGCCGCAACCGCCCACCGACCGGCACCAGACGCGATCAGCGTTGCTATCACAAATTGCCATGCGATGTACCCGTCGTACTAGAGTCTCTTTCTACGCACTGGCGGAACTAATTTGGGCCAGGTGCAGACATTCGCGGTGGGGCGGGTGAGTAGATACGGGAACGCGTATATCGACCTTCAACCTGGTTCGCGCCCTTGACTGATATTACGGGTCAAAAGGGCAATGACCTTGCTGGGGCCACGCCACAAACTCAGGCAGTGGATAGCGGCTGCGCATCGGCTGCGCCGATCACTTCTCTCATCGTCACGATGGTGCGAAACGCCTTCACGTTCGAATCGGCGTGGAAGACTTCCCGCGTGAAGACATCGTACGCCTCCATCCCTGGCAATTGCAGGAGGAGCACGAAATCGGTTTCACCGGTGACATACCAAGCCTGACGAACCTCCGAGCGCCCGCGAAGCTTGCCGATGAAGGCGTCCAACTCGACAGCGCTCTCCCGTTCCAGGGAAACGAGCACATGGATGGTTAGCGGCAGGCCCACGGCCCCCGGGCGAACGACGGCAATGTCTGCTGCGATCACGCCATCCTTCCGCAGCCGGCGCAGGCGGCGCAGAACCGCGCTCTGGGAAAGCCCGACCTGCTCGGCGAGACGCCGCGCCGGGATCTGGTTGTCGCGCTGAACCAGCGACAGCAGCACATAGTCGAAGCGATCGAGGACGGCAGTTTTCGTCATGAGGACAGGCATGTATGACGAAATCAGGCAGGCGAGCAACGATAATAGGCGCGAACCGGCGTGGTTTCCGGGATAGAACTTCGCCTCATGGCCATAGACACACAGCCGGGCCTTGACCCTGATCAGATCGCGGCGCTGTTACAGCGCCTGTCGCCATTTTATGCACCGACACCGTTGCTCGACCTGCCAAACCTCGCTGCGAGCCTGGATGTGGCCCAGGTGCTTGCCAAGAACGAGGGACACCGTGCCCTGGGCAGCTTCAAGTCCCTCGGCGGCACTTATGCTGGTCTGTGTGCTCTGGCCCGGGCTACCGGGATGGATATCGACGAATTGCTCGATCCAGAGCGGGCCAGGACGCCGTTGCCGGCGTTAATCACGGCCAGCGCCGGCAATCACGGACTTGCCGTTGCCGCGGCGGCGAAGTTTGCCGGTGGGACGGCAAAAATATACCTCCACACGGGCGTTCCTGCGGCGCGGGTCAGGCGTATCGAATCACAAGGCGCCGAAATCGTGTGGGTCGACGGCACCTACGACGATGCCGTCGATCGGGCCTCCGCGGCGGCCCGGGCCGGAGAAGGCATTCTGGTGGCCGACACCTCTAGCGACCCGGACGACCTAGCTGTAGCAGATGTCGTCGCTGGCTATGGCGTGCTTGCTGCGGAAATTCGTCGCCAGGTCAACGAGATCGGCCATCTGAGGCCAACCCACCTCTTCGTGCAGGCCGGTGTCGGCGGACTTGCCGCCGCCCTGACGACTGGGCTGAAGGACTGGTTGATGCCTCCAGCCATGATCGTCGTAGTAGAACCAGAGGCCGCAGCCTGCGTCGCGGCCGGGCTGTCGCAAGCACGGTCCGTGCGGATATCCGGCGATCTCAAGACGTCGGCAGACATGCTCGCCTGTGGCGAAGCAGCCGCATCGGCGCTCGACGTACTCCGCCAAGGCAACGCTCGGGTCATAACCGTGTCCGAAGCGGCGCTTGCCGACGCGAAGAGCCGACTTCGCGAGGCAAACGGTCCAGGCACAACCCCGTCGGGTGCGGCCGGCCTCGCCGGCCTCGCCACCGCCGTCGCGACTTCCGGCCCGTCGCGGGAGCTTGCGCTCGACGAATCGAGCCGGGTGCTGATCATCGTGACCGAGGCCGAACTGGAGAAGGACGCATGACGATGGCGCCAAACCCCGGACCATTGAACAAAAGAGCGGCTGGGCCGCGGACTGCTCGAGATGCCCACGCTTCAGACTCAACGCAGAACGGGTCCATGAAGCTCATCTACCAGACCCACTCCCCCTACGCGCGCAAGGTTCTGGTCTTTGCCCACGAGGCCGGGCTTGCCGGACGTCTGCGCGTCATTCATCACGAGACGAGCCCCATCAATCGCAACGATGATGTGTTTGCGATCAATCCGCTTGGCAAGGTGCCCGCTCTCGTTCTCGACGACGGCTATGCGATCTTCGATTCGAGCGTAATCTGCAGCTATCTCGACAATCTCGAAAGCAGTCCTCGGCTCATCCCCGAAACAGGGCGAGCAAAATGGTCCGCCTTGCGCCTCCAGGCGCTCGCCGGCGGCATGTGCGACGCAGGCATTTCCATCCGCTGGGAAAACGAGCGCCGCCCTGAACATCTGCGTTATCCTGCCTTGGGCGCAGGCATGACGATGAAGCTCATCGAATCCTATAACTTCGTGGAACGCGAGGTCGAATTCGACGCACCGCTCCATGTCGGCCACATCGCGCTCGCCACTTGTCTAAGCTGGCTGGAATTCCGGGGACTGCCCGACTTCTTGCAGGGAAGGCCACGACTGACACGATGGTATAGATCCTTCGTGGAACGCCCTTCAATGCGTGCCACACCCTACGACGGCGACACGCGTGATTGATATCGATCGCTAGGCTTTCGAAATCCAGTATGTGTCGGTCACCAGCCAAGCGTTCTCGAGGCCATTTGCTGGTCGGCCTGGATGATATTGCGCGAGACGGGTGACCTTGCCTCGGGCAGCCTTGAGGGCGGCCATCAAGGCCTTTTCTTCGTCACTGCGCCTAGCTCCGCTGCAGGGGAAACCCGCATGGCACAAGTGACCGTACGGGAAACGTATCGCCGACCCTTTCCAGAAGCATCATGAAACCTCGTCGGTCCTCACCTGTGAACGGCAGTGCCATCCGGCCAGCGTCGGACAAATTTGAAAGCCACCGTTCCGGCACGTGCGTCACGCCGGCAAAAGCGACCACGACATCGAGGTTTGGCAGATCAACTGCCTGCGTTGCATCACCTGATATCACTTCTACATGGGCACAATGAGCAAGATTGCTTTGCGCACGCCGAGCCAGTTCTTCGTCGATCTCATATGCAATCACGCGTCCTTCAGAACCCGTTAGTTCAGCGAGGATGGCGGTGAAATAGCCGACACCGGCGCCCACCTGAAGGACAGTCTGGCCGGGAGTGATGTTCAGATGGTCGAAAACCAATGCCCAAAGCGACGGCAAGCCGCTGTTCAGTCCGCGTTTTTCGTCAAGCAAGACCAGAACGTCGTGGTAAATCTCATGAAGTGCGGCTGAAGGGCTGGTATGGACCGCCCCGATTTGCAATCTCGAATGGATACGCCAAGGCCCGTTGCCAAGGTAGTGTTCGCGCGGAACCTTTGCGAAGGCCTCGATGACCGCAGGGTTGTGCAAGACAGGTGATGAGACACGCAGATCTTCGGCAAACCACCGGCGCGCTTCACTAGCATCGATTCTTGTCGGCATGGAATATCGGCTCCGGATCGCACGTACTCAATCATGCTCTCAGAAAACCGAACGACGGCAAAGGGGCGCTATCCCCGCATTGAAGGGCAATGCCCGCTATCCGTTTGCCATAGAGCGCAGCTTTGCCGAGTGCCCTGCCCTCTTTGCCTGTGGACCCGCCCGTTTCGGCGCCTGGCGTCTGACCGAATTTGGCGCACGGGTGCCCGGAACGACGCCAGGACATCAACTCGCGCGGCGGATTGATACTCATTCTCGTGACATAGGGGGATTTTATAGCAAAGCGCGGACACCGGCGGCAACCTCGGCCAAGTCGTCATTGAGCTGGTGGTTGCGGCCGTCGAGCCGATGCAGGAGCGCGCTGGGTATCGCTGCTGATAGAGATCAATATGCGCAAAAGCGCAAGTTCGTCCCTGCTGCCGTGATGGCTTTTTCGTGGGCGAGAACCATCAAAATTTCTGGCATTGTTCCGAAGGCCGACCGCGAGGCTGTAAGGCGTGGCGATATGGAAGACACGCAACGCTCCGCCCGACGATCACATCCTCCGGCTGGCCAGCAGCCTTGTGAGCCAGTTCGGATCCATTTCCGGCACGGAGGATAAAAGCCGCTCGGTATAGGGGCCGTGCGGCGGCGTGAGAATTTCGCTCTTTAATGCCCGCTCAACGACTTTACCTTGGTGCACCCCAATTTCGTCGGCGATCGCCCGCACGGTGGCAATGTCATGGGTGATGAAAATGCAGCTCATGCCGAGTTCGCGCTGAAGCCGCATTAAGAGCTTGAGGATTTCCTCTTGCACAATCTGGTCGAGCGCGGACGTGATTTCGTCGCAGATGATGAGTTCCGGATCGGCGGCCAACGCCCGGGCGATGCAAACGCGCTGCTTCTGACCCCCCCGACAGTTCGGCCGGCTGACGATCCAGGTAAGTTTCGCTCATCTCGACCATGTGCATGCGTTCGCCGATCCCCCGATCCCACAACCAAGCCGTACTACTGCGCGGCAAGGTGATTGGCGGTTCGGAGCCTGTTGCCGGACCTTAACCCGGAGACTTAACCGCCCTTGTACACCCTAAGTTAAACGCAGTTTACCAAACAGACGAGGACAGTAGGCAAACCCGCCCCTAGGGTAAGAGGTCGTTCTGTCGATTTATCCGGGAGATACTATTGTCAGTCGTGTGGAAACAGAAGCAAACTTGCGATTCTCCATGCAGACACTATTGCAGTTCATGTGCTCTCATCCCATAGGGGGACGTTGTCGAAGAATGAGTGGGGGAACAACAATTTTCTCGGTGTTACCGCAAAAATCTATAAACCCCATTCGGTGATATGCCGGCAGGAGGACGACAACAGTGAGATATTCATTGTAAAATCGGGCTGGGGCATACTTTATCAGGCACTGCCGGACGGAGAGCGGCAGATCATAGACACTCCCCTCAAAGGGGATGTCGTCGGTTTCCGTGGCTTGGACGGACCCCGTCTTGCGTCGCTGGCGTCCATAACCGAACTAGCTGTTTATGAAATTTCCAGTAAGGAACTGGTCGAGGCCATCCTGTCGGACGGCCGAATCGGGAAGAAGATCGCCTGTTCGCTGGCGCGCCTGAACGCCATCCTTGCCGAACATCTGACAAATACCGGGCGACGGAACGCGATGAGGCGTACCGCCCATTTCCTGCTGGAGTTGGAAGAGAGGCTCTCCATGGTTGAGCTGTCGGTTGATGGAAGATATGAGTGTCCTCTTGCCCAGCATGAACTGGCCGACATCCTCGGAATGACCACGGTTCACGTCAACCGAACGTTAAGGGAGCTGCGCAAGGCCGATCTCGTCTCTTTCAAGTCAGGCCATGTAGAGGTGATCAACCGCAAGAAGCTGGTCGAAACAGCCGGATTCTACAGCGAGTATCTCAGGTAGCGGCTATATCTCTTTGAACGCCAGCGCATGGACACCAAAATGAAGACGGTCGTTCCGTCGCCGGAACAGTTCGAGACGACATTTACGGAGGGCTGGTCGTGCGCGGGACGCCTGACGTCTCGACGACAGCGGTATGCGGCTCGAGGCGGTCGACGGTTGGGCTGAGCGGAACGCAACCCAGCTCGTGCCGAGCAAAGCAAAGTGTGCGAAGGGAGATCATCATGACCCGACGGCAACACTTGTGAATCGGCGTGCAAAATTCGACGCCGATTTTGCACGCCGATTCACAGGCCGAAGCCTCCCAGACCGAGGACCGGGCGGTATGGGCTGCGAGAGGCTTGGCGGCGAAACACGCTGGCGTCATTGCCGTGGTCGCGCGATGCTAACCCTGCATTAGGCGAATACGGCGAGCCGACGACATTGTTCGTCAGCCGCGACGTGCCTGATATGGAATGAGCTTCCTTCGGAGACAAGAGCTACGGCGGCAGTAGCTTTCCCTCCTCTTTGGCGGCCTCAAGGAACGCTCTGCGAACCACATCGGGCTTCACCTGATCGATCATTGCATCCATGCAGAGTTGCACCGCGCTATGCCACTTAGGGCCGCGCTTGCTCCACTTCAGGAGCTGCTCAGCGGCCCTTCGACGTTGCTGCATTGGTAGATGACGCCGGGACGGCCGGTCTTTACGGGAATCGACGGTGAAAACCAATGGAGCGACATTTGTACATAAGCCTTATCTAAACTAAGAGTTCCGTCAGCCACGCCCCGGTTCGAGCCAAGGATCGGAAAACCGGCTATGGCCCAGCCCCGCGCAGCCCCTTCTGGCTGGCCATATCGGGGTAGGGACGCAGCGTAGACATCTATTTTAGGATGCATTGCCAACTCAGAGATAATCATTGCGGTGATGCGAGCCGCTTGGCTAAAGCCGTCGTGGCAACGCTGATGCAGCGGGGCCGGTGATGACGGTTGTAGTCTCGCGTCTCGGCCGCGGTGCGTTTCTCAGAGCCCCTTAGAGACTGCCCCAGCCATAGACCGTTGCGGCCGGGTCAGACGGCCTCGCGGTTGAGATGAACTGCAATTGAATTGCGCTCCACCAAGCGGGCCGCAAGGACACGGTGCTCGAAAGGTAACGTGGCCTCCGCCAACCTCTTCAAGAGAAGCTCCGCTGCCGCCGCTCCAATCAAATGTGCCGGCTGCGCGATGGCTGTGATACCCTGGGTCACGAACTGCATCCAGTCGAGATCGTCGAAGCAGAGCAGCGAAACGTCTCCTGGAATCGCAAGCTTCAATGCGGAAATGGCCTCCAGAACCCCTGTCGACATCACACCATCGGCCGTAAACAGAGCGGACGGTGCATTGCGCATTGTCAGCAGATCGAGCGCCTCCTTGCGGGCTGCCTCGCTAGAATAGACCGCCACGCGACGGATCAACTGCGGATCCGGCGTAATGCCCGCGGCGCGATGGGCTTCGAGATAACCCAATAGTCTCTGCCAGCTTGGATGATGGTAGCGAAGATCAGCGCTGGAGAGATCAACGTTTGCCACAAACGAGCCAACATCGTCGCGTTGGCCCGGCCCGAGTTCCGCCAATATTCCGATGCGGCTGTGTCCGGCCGCTATCATCGCCGCGATGCTGCTATGCGTTACAGAAACGTTGTCGACCACGACTGAATCGGTTTCCAGGCCCGCCACCATGCGGTCGAACTGCACGACGGGACAGCGAGCCGCGACTGCTTCACGAAGATGATCCGGCTCGTCCACGAAGGTCGATGAGACAATTAAACCGTCGACCTGCTTTTCCAGCAGCAGTTGCACCGCCTCTTGCTCGAGTTCGGCATTTTCATCACTGTTCGTAACGATAACCCCGAAGCCGCCACGGCGCGCGACATCCCCTATTCCGCGCAGCACGCTGGCGTAGAATGGGCTTTCGATGTCGCCAACCACAACGCCGATAGTCTGCGTTTTACCGGTGATCAGACCTTTGGCAAGGCGATTGGGGCGGTAGCCCAGCTCAGCTGCTGCGGCCCGCACCTTCTCCTGAACCTCGGGGCTGCTGTAGCCGTAGTCACCAAGAACACGCCCGGCCGTGGCGGAACTCACCCCGGCCCGGCGAGCGACCTCTATGATAGTTGCGTTTTTGGGTAATCTTTGAGTCACTCGGCAAACCTACCGCCCATGCGCGCGTTGTGCCGGCGACCTAGCGGCAGTGTAAGCCCGCCCCGCAAGGCCGAACACCGGAACAGCCGCCGTTGCGCACACCATTGCAATCACAGCACCTCGGACAAAAAGCGCCCAAGACGCGGGCTTTGCGGGTTATCAAATAGGTCCTCTGGTCGGCCTGCCTCGACAATTCGCCCCTCGTCCATGAATACGACCTGGTTCGCGACCTTGCGGGCGAAATTCATCTCGTGTGTTACGACCACCATCGTCATCCCGCCCCGACCGAGATCGGCCATCAAGTTCAGGACGCCTTTGACCAATTCCGGATCGAGCGCGCTGGTGACTTCGTCGAACAGCATAATCTCGGGTTCGAGGGCCAGGGCGCGCGCGATGGCCACCCGCTGCTGTTGCCCGCCCGAGAGATTGGCCGGCCGATGGTCCTTACGCTCCAGCAGTCCGACTTCATTCAGCCTCGCCAAGGCCGCGCCCTCAGCCTCCTCGCGCGACATGCGTTTAACTTTGCGAAGCGCCAAGGTGATGTTGGCGAGCGCGCTGCGGTCGGGGAACAGATTGAACTGCTGGAAAACCATGCCGACGCGCCGCCGGAGTTGGTCAGGGGTCTGTTTGTAGATGCTTTCGCCATCGAGCAGAATGTCACCGGCTCGACACTCTACGAGGCGGTTGAGGCAACGCAGCAAGGTCGACTTGCCCGAGCCGGATGGACCGATGAGGCAGGTGACGGTCCCCGGCTCCACTTTCAGACTGACGTCATGGAGGACCTGGACGGCGCCATAGGCCATGTCGATATTCTTGACCTCAATACCGCCACCCTTGAAGCGTGTGGGCTCTGCTGCAGGCAACGTCGCTGTGCCCGGCACGCCCGCTTCGGCAAGCTCGGCGACTTCCTTGAGGCCACTTTGCACAGCGGTGATACGTTTGCCGACGCGCATGCGCGCGTCGATGTAATTGACGAGGTGGGTTAGCGGCACCGTGATCACGAGATAGAACACGCCGGCCAGCAACAGCGGCGACAAGTTGCCGGTCAGCACGGCTTGGTCCTGGCCGACGCGGAACAGTTCGCGTTCGGAGGCGAGCAGACCAAGGAAATAGACCAGGCTGGAGTCCTTTACGTTGCCGATGAACTGGTTGACCAGTGCGGGCAGGACGCGGCGGATGCCTTGCGGGATCACCACCAAGCGCATGCCTTGGCCATAGGTCATGCCGAGAGTGCGGGTGGCGTCGATCTGACCACGCTCGACGCTCTGAATGCCGGCGCGGAAAATCTCCCCGATATAGGCGCCGGCGATCAGGCTGAGCGCCAGAATGCCCAGCGGATAAGGCGATGGACCGAACAGATCTCGGCCCAATCGCGCGAAGCCTTGGCCAATGATTAGGATTGTGACGATGGCAGGAAGCCCGCGGAAGATATCGGTGTAGACTCGGGCAAGGAGTTTCAGCGGCCGGTTCTCGGAAATCCCCATCACGGCGAGTACGATACCGATCAGCGTCCCGAAAAACGTCGAGGCAAGGGCCAGGATCAGGGTGTTCTTGAGGCCGACCATCACCATGTTCGGCAGAACTTCTGCCATCGCCTGGAAATCAAGAAAGCTGCGGGCGAAGTTGTCGAACCAGCTCATATCAAGTCCATCTATAACTCGGCCGGGCACCGTTGCTCACGGGCCCGGCCGGAAACGCTAACGAATACGCGCGAATTTACTTCTTTGGCAGATATTGATCCGGCATCGGGGTACCCGGGAACCATTTCTCGTGAAGCCGTTTCCAGGTGCCATCGTCCATGGCCTCTCGCAATGCCTTGTTGAGCGCTTCTCGGAAGGCGTCGTTGCCCTTCTTGACCACGAAACCGGCTGGCGCATCGAAGGACGGCACGTTCATTGTTATCTTCAGGTTCTTATAGCGCTCCACATACTGCTTGGCCGACTCATAGTCAGTGAAATGCCCATCGATCGTCCCGTTGTTCAGCGCCGCCACGGCAGTGTTGTTGTCCGGGAATTTGACGATGTCGCCCTTCAGATTCTTCTCGGCATAGATTTCCTGCAACGTCCCCTGGATCACGCCAATGCGCTTTCCGGCGGTGCTCTCATTGCTCGTCAGAACCGGATCAGGCGAAATGATCGACAGGTAGCCAGCGAGATAGCCGTCGCCAAAATCCACGGTCTTCTTGCGCTCCGCGGTCGTGCCAATGGCGGCGACAGCGACGTCGAAGCGACCGTTGGCGACAGAGGGCAGCAGGGCCGAGAATTCCTGACCGGTGAAAACGACCTGCTCCTCCTTGAACCCGAGCCGGCGCGCTACGTCGCGGAAGAGTTCAGCGTCGAAACCGGTGAAGTTGCCGTTGGCGTCGGTGAAGACATAGGGTTTCGCATCGCCCATGGTTCCGACGCTGATCACCGTCGGGTCGATGAGGTTGTAGGGGTTGTCGGCCGCTTTTGCCTGCGTTGATGCGGCCAACGTGCCAAGTCCTGTCACCAGCGCGATCGTCAGCGCCAGACCGGATTTCACAAATTGGCGCCTGCTCGAATTCGTTTGCATGTCTTCTCCTCTTACGATTGGCCGAAGTCGGCCTGCGGTCCCACTCGACGACCCATCCATCAAAACGCTCTTTCATGGCGTTGGTTAGATGAATGAGAACGTTATCACTTTGACTAGCATTGTCCATTTCTCGCGTCAATTGCTCAGTTGAATTCCCCAACTAGACGGTTCTCTCGTCTTGAATGCGCCGAGCTCCGCGGAGGACCTCCGGCGTGATCTTTCCTAGATCAATTGCTGCCGCATAGCCGATCGCCCCGTAGTACCGGCAGGTAGCAGCCGCCGCCTCCGCGGCTTGGCTAAGAATGTCCTGAGGCGCCTCTTTCTTAAGCAGGCCGAATAGCGTTCTTGCGATGAAGGTGTCGCCCGCGCCCAGGGTGTCGACGGGTTCGACCAACCGCGCCGGGGTTCGGTAAGAGACGGTGTCGCCGTGAAGCACCGCGCCGGCCCGACCGCGAGTCACAAGAACCCACCTTGAACCAAATGCGAGCAATTCGGCTGCGATTGCGGCCAATTCCTTGTCGTCGAGACCGTCACCCGAGACACAAGCCAGATAGCAATAGGGCCCAATCTCGCGTCGGTGTCCCGGTTCCCGGCGGGTGGAAAAATCATAAGACAACAGTGACTTACTTGATACAGCGGCAACCCACGGGTCCAAACCGCTGGACTGGCCGATGTGGACGGCCTGAAAACCCGAGAGAAAATCCAGATCTTCTTGCGTCGGCGTGAACACCGAAACTCCGAGATCGAAGTCCAGGAAAATCCGATCGGCGTTGCGGTGACCTATGAGGCAGTAGGCGGTCGGCCCTTCAAGGCGCCGCAATCGGGTGATGTCCACGCGGTCGGACTTGAGTGCGGCGTGGATCAAGTCCCCTGCCCGGTCTTTGCCGATCGCCCCAACATAGGCCGACTGCCCGCCGAAGCGGCTGACATACACCGAGACATTGAGGCAATTTCCGCCAGGATACATCTCGCCGCGAGCGAGATAACAATCGACCACGTTGTCGCCCATCGCGGCAATCTTGACCATCGCAGGACTTTCAGTTTAAAGGGTGTGATAACGTTCGCACAATGGCCCGCCATTGTCAATTGTGCGCCGGCCCAAGCTCTGTCAACGAGAAGAGGAACCTAATGATTTTCGCCCTCCCCGCCGACGTTGAACGCGCCCTGGCCGCTACGGCGGGCAGGCAGTTTTCGCATCTATTCCTCGTGGCGTGCGGCGGCTCGCTCTCGATCATGATGGCAGGCAAATACTTTGTCGACCGTCACAGCGGCACATTCGCCTGCGATATCTACAACGCGGATGAGTTCGTCTGCCGAGATCCGCGACGGTTGGGACCTGACGCGCTCGTCGTCCTTTGCTCGCAGACAGGCACCACCCAGGAGACCGTGCGAGCGGCCAATCATGCAAAGGATCAAGGCGCGACGACAATCGGCATGACGCTCGACCAGATATCGCCCCTCGCGCAGGCGGTCGACCACGCAGTCGCCTACCAGGCCTCCTACACGACGGGCAAACCGATCGATGCAGCCCGCAGCAACTACGGCGTGCTCTACATGTTGCTCGCCGGCCTAATCGATGCTCGGGAGGATGCCGGGCTGACCGCCGATCTGCTGATGAGCCTGAGCCATCTTCAGCCGGCGATCGAACGTGCGCACCGGACCTATGCCGACCGGTTTAAGGCCTTCGTACCCCGTTTCGCGCCGCGCAAAGCGATCTACACACTGGCCAGCGGTGCAAGCTACGGTGCGGCGTATTCCTACGCCATCTGCGTGTTGATGGAGATGCAGTGGTACGACTCGCAAGCCATACACGCCAACGAGTTCTTTCACGGCCCGTTCGAGGTGGTGGACCGGGATACTTGCTTCGTGGTCTTGATGGGTTTGGACGAGACGAGGCACCTTACGGAACGCGCTCGCGATTTCCTTTTCAAGCACGGCAGCCGGGAAAACATCCTGGTGCTCGATGGAGCGGAACTCGACCTCAGCGGTATGTCCGAACACATCAAACCCTATCTCGTGCCCTTGGTCTTCTTCGACACTCTATGGCGTTTTGCCTATACGCTGGCTGGTCTGCGCGGCCAGCCGATGCTCGAGGGCCGGCGCTACATGAAGAAGCTCACGGACTACTAGTTCCGCCGCGCTCTGCAGCCATCCAACAACTCCCAGCCCGGCTTCTGCGTAGAAGGATTTTTCTATGACTGCATCCCCAAAACCGCGCCAAGTCGTCGTCATCGGCGCTGGCATCTTCGGCATCTCTTCCGCGCTGCACCTCGCTCGTCTTGGCTTTGATGTAACCATTGTCAACGACGGCGCGCCGGCCAACGGTGCATCCGGCCGTTCACTTTCCTGGCTGAACTCAGCGCGACGTGCTGACACTGCTTACCACCGCTTGAGGCTTGCGGGCATCGACCGTTATCGGACCCTGGCGGCCACAAGGCCGGAAACGGCGTCGTGGCTTCGCTTTGACGGCGGCCTCACCTGGGATGCGGATGATGGGACGAACCAGATCGCCTCCATCTGCCAGCTGGAGCAGGATATTGGTTATGACGCGCTTCTGCTCGGCCCTGCCGAAGTCGGCGCAGTGACGCCCGGTGTCAACGCCAGCGCAATCACCCCGCAGGGTGCCATCTTCAATCCTGGCGAAGGATGGGTTGACCTGCCCTGCCTGATCGATCTGCTGCTCAATGAGTTCCGCTCCCGCGGCGGCAAGCTCGTCCAGAACGCCGGACGCGTGCGGATAGATGCCACAGGTGGTCGCGCGCGTGGCGTCGTCACTGCCGACGGTGTGCCGTTAAAGGCGGATGCAGTGGTCCTTGCCGTTGGGCCAGCGACGCCTGCCATGCTTGCGGAGATCGGAGTTCGTGTCCCCGACGCCACGCCGATTTCACTCCTCTTGAAAACCAAGCCGATCAAGACCGAGCTCCGTGCCGTGCTGAATACGCCGCGCGTGGCGGTGCGCCCGACGCCGGATGGCGAACTTGTTTTGGATTCGGCGTGGTCGGAGGAAGAAGTCGTGGTCAACTCTGATGGAACTTACACCGTGCACGACAAGACCGTCAAAGGACTGCTCGACGAGGCTAGTGCGGTGCTCGAGGGCAATCGGCGGCTCCAACTCGCTACCTATGCAGTTGGCCCGAAGCCCATGCCGGGCGACGGCGAGCCAGTGCTTGGCTCCGTCGAGACCGTCGCCGGGCTTCACGTCGCCTTTAGCCACAGCGGCGCCACGCTTGGATTGATCGTCGGCGAATTGCTTGCCAAAGAAATCGCCTCAGGCAATCCGCATCCCATGCTTGCAACGTTTCGCGCTAGTCGATTCAGCTGAAAGGGCAATTGCGGCAAGGCCGAACTGTCCAAGCGCGGACGCTCAAGGGAGAAGATGAATGCCCCGCAAACTATGGCCAGATAGCCGCTCGCGATCCACTGGAGTGCGCTGAGCGCGACAAGTTGCGCAAGCCTCAATTCAAAGCCAAGAAGATCGAAAGGCAGACTGCACCGAAGAGCCCGGCGGTCTACCTTGTGGGAATTAGGTGCAGTGCAGACTTCCCGCCCTTCACGGGCGCCGCTGACAGCTTGCGGTCAAAGCTGGCAAGTTGGCCGCCTCGCGCCTTGGCGAGCGCGAGAAGGTACGTATCCGTGACCTGTGCCGAAGTCAGGATTTTCGCTGCATCGATGTCGCCGGAGCCAACCAGGCTCACATCGTCGGGCCAGAAGCTGTGCCCGTGCAGAGCCCGCAACTTGGTAACGATTTGCGCAACGATGGCGGGCGAGCCGGGAGAATTAGGATATCTTTGGTTCCCGACGATGCGCAGGACGCCGTTTTCGGTGATCGGACAAGTAGCCCATGCCGCGTTGCCCGTCTCTTCGAACCAGCCATGCGCGTCGCCATAGGCGACGTGACCAGGATCGATCAGTGCGATCAGCACATTGACACCGAGCAGGAAGGTCAAGGCAGTTCGTTTCGCAAGGCGTTGACCGTCTCAAGCGTGACAGGAGGTGCATGCGGCCGAGGCGACAGAAGAGGAATCCCGTTGCGCTCGCCGCCAGCTTGAGGCCGGCGCAGCGAGCGCCGGGCGAGATCGCTAATGACCTCGCCGAGGCTACGACCCTGCTGCCGGGCCATGGCCCTGGCCGCGACCAGGACGTCGTCATCAATCGCCAGTGTGGTTCTCATATCACTCTCCTGACGCGCATCAAACATCACGCATGATGTGGACTAGCTACGTCGGACACTCAAGCGGTGCGAATACCCGGCGGATTTGCGTGGAACACGTTTTGCCGGAAAGATCGTCGCTCCGCGGCTTCAACCTTTATGCGACGAAAACTGCGCCCGCGGTAATCAGCGAAACGCCAAGCCAGTTCGGCAGGGACAATTGTTATCTGAGGAAAACCGCACGGAATACCGTGTCAAGCGCGACGCTTAGCGTGGCGTCACCGAGCAACTCGCCCTCCCACAATGCAGCACCAGGGCTGCGATGACATGTCTTGATCGTGTTGCTGAAGTCAGCCAGATCCTACGTCGATAACGGCCTTGATCAGACCGGACTTCTGCTGCGCCCAGATTGCGATGTCGCGTGGGTTGTCGCGCAGGGTGGTGCGGTGGGTGACAAGCTGGTCGATTGGTATTTTTCCAGCGCGAATCGAGGCAATGACGTGCTGGAAATCGCTACGAGTCGCGTTGCGACTGCCGATCAGCATCATTTCCCGTTTGTGGAACTCTGGATCGGAGAAAGTTATGTCGTCCGGCACGACGCTGACCATCACCATGACGCCGCCATGAGCAACATAGGCAAGGCAGACTGCATCGAACGGCTGTTTCCCGTTGCGTCGAAGACGACGTCGAAACCTGCTCCCGCAGTTCGCGCCGCTATCGTTTCGATGATCGAAGGTCAGCCGCTCGGTATCGACGTCCATGACGGTCACGTTCTGTTGCGCGATTCGCGCAAAAAGCGCGGTGCCGAGGCCGATCGGCCCGGCGCCGATAACGAAGGTGCGAATGCCCGGCCCCGCCATGCATCTGCGGACTGGGTGGGCACCGATGGCCAGAAACTCGACCGTGGCCGCCTCCACCAGTGACAGGCCGGCCGCTGGAATCAAGTTTTGCGCCGGCACGAGAATCTGCTCACTCATGGCACCGTCACGGTGCACGCCAAGCACCTCGATCGACATGCAGCAGTTAGGCTTGCCCTGGCGGCAGGCGGCACAATGTCCGCAGGCAAGATAGGGATTGACGAGGATTTGCTCTCCGACCGACAGGTCCACGGGCGCGTTGATTGCCGCGATTGTTCCCGAAACCTCATGGCCCATGATGCGCGGATAGGCGAGATAAGGATGCCTGCCCTCGAAGATGTGGTAGTCGGTTTCGCATATCCCGACAAAGGCGACATTGACCAGTGCCCAGCCTTCGGGCGGAGCGTCTGGTGCCTGCTGCTCCTCAAACACCAGTCTGCCGGGCTCGGAGCATCGCACGACTTTGATGGTGGGATCCATGACGGCAATTCCCCCCTTGCTAAGCTGGAGTCCGGCAACAGGAAGTGGTCCGGCGGTGCAATCCGCCGGACCGCTGGTGGATCACTCGAAGTCCTTGACGTTCTGCAGCGTCACCAGTCCGGCGCCGGTATCCACATTGGCCTCGACGGGTTCCCCACGGATGGCCCTGACGACGGTGTCGATGCCAAGCTCGCCCATTTTCGCGGGAAATTGAGCTACGCTGGCGTCCTCCGCCCCCGACTTGATCGCTTCGATCTCACCGCAGCAGGCGTCAAAGCCGACCACTATGAGGTTGTCGTTGGCAATGCCTGCATTGCTGATCGACTTGACGGCTCCAGGGATCGGCGGGCCGCAGGCCGCGTAGATTGCCTTGAGATCAGGATTGGCCGTCAGAATGTCTTCGGTCACTGACGTGCCAAGTTCCAGCGTGCAGTTGGTTGCACCTTTGCCGACGACCTCGACCTTTACCTCACCCAGTCCCTCCATCATGCCCGTGACCCGGTCATCCAGAGCCGGCACCCCGGGAACGCCTTGCAGAATACCGATCTTGTCACCGCTCTTGAGCACCGTCTTCAGGTATTCTCCGGCGATCTTGCCGCCATTGAGGTTATTGGTCGATACCAACGCCGTCTGGCCTTTCCAGTTGGGGATGCTGTTGTCGACGAGAACCACCTTGATGCCGGCGGCCACCGCCTTGTCGAGCGCCGGCGCGACCGTCGGGTCGACCGGAGTGATTGCAAGCCCTTTGACGCCTTGCGTGATCATGGATTCGATCAGAGCGATCTGGCCTTCAATGTCGGTGGCCGCCTGGCCCTGGCCGGTGACCAGTTCGATCTCCGGATGAGCGGCCGCGTATTTTTTGGCGGCGTCCTCCATGGTCGAGTAGAACGGCACCGGGAATTTCGTGATCAGGCCGATCTTGATCTTGTCTGCGGCCGAAGCCGGCATAGAAAACGCAACGGCGATCGCCAGCCCTGCGAACAGTTTTCGGTTCATTGGCATTGTTTTCCTCCCTTGGATTGAGACGCCTCCCTGCGGGAGACGCTTCAGGCATTTGCGGACCGGAACGGTCCCCAAATCTCGAACGGGTCAGGCTCCAACGATCATGGAAACCAGCTCCTGTTTGTTGTCCTTGGTCGGCACCAGTTCGCCGACCCTGCGGCCCTGGCGAAGCACCACCGCGCGATCGGCGAGTTCGACGACGTGTTCCATGTTGTGAGTGATCAGGATGACGGCATTGCCCTGGTCGCGGAGCGCAGCAACCAGATTGAGCACCTGCCGTGATTCACGCAGGCCGAGTGCGGCGGTCGGCTCATCCAGAATGACAACCTTGCGGGCGAATACGGTCGAGCGGGCCACGGCAATGGCTTGTCTTTGTCCACCCGACATCATGGCGACGACGGCATCCAGCCGCGGCAACGTGACCTTGAGATTCACCAACAGAGCGCGGGTCTCGGCGTCCATTCGGCGCTGCTGCAGAAATCGCAGGCCGCGCGGAAGCCATTGCGGGCCAGCCAGCTCGCGGCCGGCAAAGAAGTTCTGTCCCGGTGTCAGATTGTCGAACAGCGCCAGGTCCTGATAGACGGTCTCGATGCCGGCGAAGCGCGCATCCGCAGGGGAGCGTATCTGCGTTGGCGCACCATCCAAAAAGATCGCGCCGGCATCGAGTTGGTGCACCCCGCTGATGCATTTGGTTAGCGTCGATTTACCCGCGCCATTGTCGCCGAGCAGGCCGACGATCTCGCCTCGCCGCACCTCGATGCTGACATCGTCCAGGGCCAGAACCGAACCGAAACGCTTGGTCGCACCGCGTACCGCCAGCACGGGATTGTCCGCGGTGACCGCATGATCGACGTTGGCCGCAGCAGCGCTCATGACTGCCTCCCGGCTTGCATGACACGTACACGCCCTTCGAGGTAATTGCGCAGCACGTCGGACTCGACCGCTATGACGATGACCACGCCGATGACGATGAGCTGGAAAAAGACGTTGACGTTGAGCAGGTTGAGCGCGTTGCGGATAACGCCGATCATTATGGCGCCGATCAAGGCATGGCCGAGGTGGCCGCGACCACCAAGAAAGCTGGCGCCGCCAATGATCACCGCCGCGATCGTATCCAGTTCCAGCAGATTGCCGAAGAGCGGCGAACCGGCGTCGGTGCGGCCGGCAAGGATGACTGAACCGATGCCGGCGCACAGCCCTGAGATGACATAGACGGAAACCAGGACCCAGGACACGGGAATACCCATGCGCAACGCAGCGTCGGGCCGGCCGCCAACCGCATAAATCCAGCGCCCCCAGACCATGGTTTTAGCCATGACGAAAAGCACCGCGGCAACGCCGGCAACAACGAAAATCGATCCAGGCAGACCCCAGACCGCGTCGCGGCCAAGCGCATCGATCGAATCCGGCATGCCAGGGATGGCGCGGCCATCGGCCAGTTGCAGCGCCAACCCCTTGGCGATGCTCAATGTTGCCAGCGTGATGATGAAAGGATGCGGCAGTCGGCCGAAGACATAGAAGAGCCCGTTGATCGCGCCGACCGCGGCACCGCAGCCAACCATCACCGCGATCACAACGATGGCGGGGGCGCCAGCATGAAAGCTCAGCGCGCCAACGACGGAAGCCAGCGCAAGGTTCGAGCCGACGGAGAGATCGATGCCGCGTGTCAGGATGACCAGATGCTGGCCCATCGCCACAACCGAGATGACGGCCGTCTGGGCGAGGATGTTGCTGAGATTGCGTCCTGTCAGGAAATAGGGTGACAGAAAGCTGAGGACGGCGACCAGCAGCACCAGGATGACGACCGGACCAGCGCTCAGCAGCATCAGGCCAAGCGCAAGGCCGGGGACGGCTTCTGACTTCCTGGATGCCGGCAACGCGGCCTCGCCGACAGTCGTGCCGGTGTTTCCCGTTTCAGGCAAATTTCCCCTCCCCGCCGCAGCTTGTGCGAGCCGCGTCGTCAAAAACTCAGTTCGTGTTCAGGTCCTCTTCTTATCGATAAAAAACAACTGGTGTAGTCGGGTCAAGTTGTTTTTTATGGATAAAGTTCATGCTAAAAAGGACAAGGTATTGTTCCAAGGAAATCCGATGAGAACGGACACCGTCTACAAGAAGGCCTTCAATCGAGCTGCAAATATGCTGCGCGACGGACAATTGGCCGGCGAACTTCCTTCCGAAAATGAGCTTAGACGGCGAATGTGCGTCAGCCGCACAACCGTCCGAAAGGTCCTGCGAGAACTTCTTAACCGCGAACTTGTCACCGAACGCCACGGCCTCAGAGCGACGGGCCGCGCGGTCGGCGACAACGACTACTATCCGGACGCCGAAACTACGCCTCGCGCCAAGCATGTCGAACAGCAGTTCATGGAGTGGATGCTGCGGGGTGACACCAGGCCCGGAACCAGCATCAATGAGCTTGAGCTTGCACGGCAATTCGGTGTTGCGACCAATGGAATTCGCGAATTCCTGATCCGCTTCAGCCGGTTTGGACTGATCGAGAAAAGGCCGAATACAGGCTGGCTTTTCAAGGGTTTCACTGAAGACTTTGCACTTGAGCTCTTCGAGATCCGGGTGATGTTTGAACTGCGTTCGGCACAACTGTTTTCACTGCAGCCGAATAGCTCTCCGCTATGGTCGAAACTCGCCGCGCTCAAGATGGCGCATGCCGACCTGCTGGAGCGAATTGAGAGCCGCTTTCACGACTTCTCCGGCCTGGATAATCGGTTCCACCGGCTCATAAACGAGGCATCACCGAACCGCTTCATCGATGACTTCTACGACATCATCACGTTCATTTTTCACTACCACTATCAGTGGAACAAGCAGGACGAAAAGCAGCGCAACCTTGCCGCAATCCACGAACACATTGCCTATATCGATGCGCTTGAGAGCCGCAACTCCACTCGGATTGAGGCAGCCTGCCGAGCGCATCTGGCTTCAGCAAGGGAAACACTGATGCGTTCGCTTACGGGATTTGATGAAACGAGCATCAATGCATAACGAAAGAGCTTTGAACCTGGGGGGCAAACAGCGCGATGCGGGCGTTTATGATCCGAAGCCGAATTGCGGTGACAGTACCCTTCCAGAACAGGGGAACCGACGCACCCTTTTGGATGCGTCGGAACAAAGGTCTACGCGTGGCGGATTTCTGTCCCAAGCACGTTCAGGCACTCGCGGATAAACGCTGCAAGCGCCGTCCAGCCCTTGGCTGAAACCATCGTGCCGTCGACATATGCCTCCGTTGGAGACAGGTCGATATAGGTGCCGCCCGCAAGCGTCACTTCGGGCTCGCATGCCGCCAGTGCGCCGACCTTCTTGCCACGCACGACGCCGTCTACCGCAATCAGGATCTGCACGCCGTGGCAGATCGTGAAAATCGGCTTTTTGGTTTCGTGGAAGTGGCGCACCATCGCCTGCACGCGCTTGTCGGTGCGGATGTATTCGGGCCCACGACCGCCGGCGCAGTACACAGCGTGGTATTGCTCCAGCTGCTTCTCAGCGTCGGAAAAGGTCTTGTTGATCAGCGCATAGTGGCCGAGCTTTTCGGTGTAGGTCTGATCGCCCTCGAAATCGTGCAGCGATGTTTTGATCAGGTCTCCGGCGCTTTTGTCTGGGCACACAACGTGAACCGTGTGGCCCACCGCTTCCATCGCCTGCTGGTAGACGAAGATTTCGTATTCCTCGGTGAATTCACCGGTCAGCATCAGGATCTTTTTGCCTGGCATGGTCGTACCTTTCCTGTGACAACGGCCGGGCGAGACCTGTACTCGCCCGGTGGGTTTGACTTTCTAGAAGGGTGAATCGGGGAAGTATCCTTGGCACTGGCCTGTGATCAAAGACATCGGGACAGTCTCAGTCGAACGCCAGCAACAAACGGTCGCGGGAATGCTCGATATGGCGACGCATCGCCTGCTCGGCAGCGGCAGGATCGGCCGCAGCGAAAGCGGCCAGAATGGCCTCATGCTCGTCGAGCGCCTCCTCGGTGACGCGCGAATGGAACATCAGGCGAAATATGTGGAAGTGGGTATGCTGGTGCGCCAGCGTCTCGCGCACGAGTTCGTTGTTGGCGAATTCCATGACCTTGTCATGGAAAATGGCATCCTGGCGGGCGAAGTTGGAATACCTCAGACGCTCGTCCTTGCCTTCACGGCGCGCCATGACGCCCGCCGATTCCTGAAGCTGTGCGAGCTTTACCTCGTCCATGAGCGCGGCTGCCTTGGCCGCGCCATGAGGCTCGAGCAGCAGGCGAAGCTCGTAGAGCTCGTCAAACCGTCGTTTCGTGATCTGCGGCGCAGCGCGGTAACCGATCAGATGCGTCTTCAGCACCAGGCCTTCGCCTTCGAGCCGGCCGAGCGCCTCGCGGATCGGCGTGTGGGAGACGTTGAATTCCTTGACCAGACTGTCGACCGTGATGCGCGAGCCCGGCGCAATCTTCAGCGACATGAGTTGCGCAAAAATCGCTTCGTAGACATCCTCAACCAGGCTGCTGGAGCGCTGGATACGCCCGCCGGCGAGGTTCGCTTCGTCTAGACTGGGTAAGTTCATGGCCTGCATGTTTTGCCTCTTGACACATTGAGTTGCTAACATGATGCTCCGGCTAATGCAATCCTATATCCTATACGATTTTATAGAGGATATAATTTGAGGCTGTTTCAAGACAAAGCAATCGTACTTGCGGTGGCCCTGCTGGAGCAGTGGGCCGCCCCCGCGGTCCGGGCTTCCTCACCGTCCGAGCCTGAACGGACCGTCAGCGCTCCGGGCGATGGTTCAACGCGTCGGAACGCAAGCGTGCTGCAAGTGGGGTTTGACGTCAAACCCAGCCTTTGGGCCGAGTTGAACGGCCTTTCGCATTCCAATCCAGACATCATCACAGGATGCAGATAATGAGCCTTTTCGCTGCCATAAGGCTGCCGCGCGAAATCCTCTTCGGGAAGGGCCAACGCCACGTCATTCCGGTTGTCGCGGCCAGGCTGGGGCGTCGCGTGCTCGTCTGCACCGATGAACGTTTTGCCGCAACGGGCCCGTTTGGAGAGATCGTCGCGGCGCTGCGAGCCAGCTCGATAGACGTACTGGTGCATGACCGCGTGCTACCCGACGTTCCCCGGGACACCGTTGCCGTCTGCGTCGAGGAAGCACGGAGGTTCGCGCCCGACATGGTGATCGGCATTGGCGGCGGCAGTTGTCTCGATATGGCCAAATGCGCCGCGTTGCTCATCACTCACGGCGGTCAGCTCCAGGATTACTACGGCGAGTTCAAGGTGCCCGGCCCGACGCTGCCGCTGATCGCGGTACCGACGACAGCCGGCACGGGCTCTGAAGTGACCCCGGTCGCCGTAATCTCCGATCCGGATCGCACCCTGAAAGTCGGCATCTCCAGCCCGTATCTGATCGCGGCCGCGGCCATCTGCGATCCTGAACTGACGATGACATGCCCGCCGGCATTGACGGCGATCGCAGGCGCCGATGCGCTGACGCATGCAATCGAGGCCTTCACCGCCGTCAGGCGGGGGACCGATCCCGGCCTTCCGCAAAAACATGTCTTTATCGGCAAAACCGCTTTGACCGATCATTTCGCCGTGCTGGCGATCAAGCTGCTTGGCCGAAGCCTTGAAACGGCATACCGCCAGCCCTCTGACGAGGACGCCCGGGCCGACGTGATGATGGGTGCATTGGCCGCCGGCTGTGCGTTCGGAACGGCCGGCACAGCGGCAGCGCACGCCGTGCAATACCCGGTTGGCGCGATAACCCACACCCCTCACGGATTGGGTGTCGCCACCATGCTGCCATACGTCATGAAGTACAACAAAACAGCCGCAGCGACCGAGATGGCCGAGATCGCCAACGCGCTCTGCCTCGATGCAAAGGGCTGTACGCCCGAAGAGTTGGCCGACGCGACCATTGGCGAGGTCAGTCGGCTGTTTGGGGCAATCGGGATCACCCCCTCGTTGGCCGAACTGGGGCTGCCCGCCGATAAGCTCGATTGGACGGCGGAACAAGCGATTGGTATCGAGCGCCTCATCAAGAACAATCCGCGTCCATTCGACTTGGGGTCCATGCGACGCCTGGTCCAGGCCGCCTTTGATGGCGACCTCGCCAGCATCATGTAACAATCGGGAATATCGAGATGAACACGTTTTCACAGGTTCTGTCGGATGATCAGGGCATCAGCGACTTCCACACAATCTCGCACGGGCTGTATATTGGCGGCCAATGGCGCCAGTCCGCGGATGGCAGGGTGATTCCGGTCGTCGATCCTTCGACCGAGGCTGTCATCGCCGCTGTGCCCGATGCGACCGTGAACGACGCGGCCGCTGCCGTTGACGCCGCTGCCAAGGCAGCCCACGGCTGGCGGACAACGTCGCCGCGAAGGCGTTCCGAGATCCTCAGACGCTGCTTTGAACTGATGACGGAACGATCCGAGGCGCTGGCGACTCTCATTGCGCTGGAGAACGGCAAGGCTCTGCGGGATGCCCGCGGCGAGATCGCTTATGCCGCGGAATTTTTCCGCTGGAATGCCGAGGAGGCCGTTCGCATTACTGGCGAATTCGGTATTGCGCCTTCCGGCACCAACCGCATCGTGGTCGACTACGAACCGATCGGCATCTGCGTCCTGATCACGCCGTGGAATTTTCCTGCCGCGATGGCGACCCGCAAGATCGCGCCAGCACTTGCCGCTGGATGCACGGTGATCTTGAAGCCAGCCAGCGAGACCCCGCTTACCGCCTACGCGCTGGCCGCGCTCTATCAGGACGCAGGCGTGCCACCGGGGGTGGTCAACGTCCTGACGACCTCCAGTCCCGGCCCTTTGACAGCCGCCATGCTGGCCGACCCGCGAGTGCGCAAGCTCTCCTTCACCGGTTCGACGGGTGTGGGTCGCGCTCTGCTGGCAGAGGCTGCCAGGCATGTGGTTTCGTGTTCGATGGAACTCGGCGGCAACGCACCGTTCATTGTGTTCGACGACGCCGATCTCGAAGCGGCGCTCGATGNCGTGTTCGATGGAACTCGGCGGCAACGCACCGTTCATTGTGTTCGACGACGCCGATCTCGAAGCGGCGCTCGATGGCGCAATGGTGGCCAAGATGCGTAACGCCGGTGAGGCCTGTACGGCCGCCAACCGCCTCTACGTGCAATCTGGCATTTACGAAGCCTTCTCGGATGGCCTCGAGAAGCGGATGTCGTCGCTCAAGGTCGGCCCTGGCACCGACCCGGACACGGAATGCGGACCCATGATCACGAAAAAGGCGGTCGAGAAAATAGATCGCCTTGTCATCGACGCAGTCGCACGCGGCGCGCGGGTCATGTGCGGCGGCTCAGTCCTGTCCGGAACTGGTTTCTTCTACCCTCCTACAGTGCTTCGCAACGTGCCAGGTGACGCAAAGATGGCGCATGAGGAGATATTCGGGCCCGTGGCGCCGATCTCGAGCTTCGACACCGAGGCTGAGGTCATCGCACGCGCCAATGACACCGAATATGGGCTTGCTGCCTACATCTACACGCGCGATCTGGCACGCGGCATGCGGGTGGCCTCCCGGATCGAGGCCGGGATGATCGCTGTCAACCGGGGGCTGATGTCCGATCCGGCAGCCCCCTTCGGCGGCGTCAAGCAGAGTGGGCTCGGCCGCGAGGGAGGGCAGCATCATGGCATTGCCGAGTTCATGGAGGCGAAATACCTCGCCATCAGCATGTGAGCAGAAGAATGCAAGGCGATCCCTTTCGCATCCGCGACCACGTCGCGGATTTTGACGAAATCGTGCAGGAGTTCGTTGGCCGCAGCGAGGCCGCCCGCGCCACCATTGCGATGACTGCGGACGTGGCCTACGGACCGGATCCGACCGAAACCATGGATCTGTTCTTTCCCGCGGGGAAAAGAACGGCGCTGCCGGTGCACATCTTTGTCCATGGCGGCTACTGGAGAATGTTCTCCAAGCGCGACTATTCATATGTCGCGACGACGATTAGCCAGGCCGGGGCCATTGCCGTCATCCTTGATTATGCTCTGATGCCCAAGGTCAGAATGGCGACGATCGTCGACCAGGTGCGCCGCGCCAAGCAGTGGGTCCTCGCCAACATCGCCGATCATGGCGGAAACCCGGCGGCCCTGACTGTCAGTGGTCATTCGGCAGGAGCCCATCTTGCAACGTTTCTGTTCGACGGCGAGCATACCCCCTCGAATGTGAGGGCAGCCCTTCTGCTGAGCGGGCTCTACGATTTGAAACCGCTCCAGGATTCCTTTCTCGCCGACGAGATTGGAATAACCGACGAGGAAGTCGCCATGTTTACGCCGCTCGCCTGTCGGCATGATCCTCAAACCAGGGCGGCGGTTCTGGTCGGAGCCAATGAGACGCCACCCTTCCATCAGCAAGCCGATCGATTCAAAGCAAGCTTGGTGCGGCAGGGATCGTTGGTAACGTCGCATGTGCTCCCGAACCGCAACCACATGGACAGTGTCAGAGATCTTGGCGTGCCAGGGACCGAGGCTGCTGATTGCCTGACAGAACTGATCGCCAAGGCCCGCTGACTACCCTGCCGAGATACCGCTCACCCAGCGCAGCTTGACCGCAAGCGGTCCGCATTCGCTCCGGATGAGTTCGAGGCGACATCGCGGATCCCTGCGCCACTGCGTCCAGCCGCTGGTATCCACGTCCTAAATGTCGATGCGCTGCTCGCTATCCGGATCGAACAGGTTGACGCTCGCCGGATCGACGGCAAGAAATATTGGCTCTTTGCGCCGGCCGGCAAACCTCGGCGGCAGGCGCGCGATGATCGCGTTCTCGCCGACCTGCACAGTCACCATGGTTTCAGGCCCGGTGGGCTCTACCACGTCGATCTCCCCAATGATCGAAGCTCGATTCTCCGCAACGGTTCTCAGCTCTTCAGGCCGTATGCCCAACATCACCGGTCGCTCAGAGCCCACCTGCCGGTTCCGCGTCGGCAACACGATCGATACACCGCTCGCTTGAAACAGGACACCCTCCGAATCCGGGACCAGTCGTCCGGCAAGGAAGTTCATTGCCGGAGATCCGATGAAACTTGCCACGAACATATTGGCGGGCCGTTCATAGATGGTGCGCGGATCGCCCAATTGCTGGATGTAGCCGCTTTTCATGACGGCCACCTTGGTGCCCAGCGTCATCGCCTCGATCTGATCATGCGTGACATAGACGATGCTCGTGCCGAGACGCTCGTGCAGGCGCTTGATCTCCGTGCGCATTTCCACGCGAAGCTTGGCATCGAGATTGGACAATGGCTCGTCGAAGAGGAACAGCTCCGGGTCGCGCACGATCGCGCGGCCCATCGCAACGCGCTGCCGCTGTCCGCCCGAAAGGTTGGCGGGGCGTCGATCGAGCAGATGGGAGATTTGCAACATTCGCGCGGCATCTTCCACGGCACGCGTGCGCTGGTCGGCGCCCACGCCACGCATTTCCAATCCGAAGCCGATATTCCTCGCGACCGACATGGTGGGATAAAGCGCGTAGGATTGGAACACCATCGCGATATTGCGGTCCTTGGGCGCAAGGTCGAGGACCGAGCGTCCACCGATCAGGATGTCACCGCCGGACGTGTCGTCGAGGCCGGCAATCATGTTGAGCAAGGTCGACTTGCCGCATCCGGACGGCCCGAGCAGAACCAGAAAGCCTCCGTCCTCGAGCTCGATGTCGACCCCGTGAAGAACCTGTACGGAGCCATAGGACTTGCGCACGTCCCTGATGGAAAGTGTCGCCATGCGAGTACTCCTAGCCTTTGATGGCGCCTGCGGTCAGCCCCTGAACCATGGTTCGCTGGACAATCGCGAAGAGCACGATGACCGGGATGATGCTGAGAATGCCGCCTGCCGCCAGAACGCCCCAAGGAAGCTGGAACTCTCCGACCATCAGTTGCAGGCCCACGGGCCAGGTGCGAGACCCCTGCCCGGTCGTGAGCATCAGGGCGAACAGGAACTCATTCCAGGCCGCGATGGCAATGAACACCGAACTTGCGACCAGGCCGTTCCGCGCAAGGGGCATGACGATACGGACCATGGCGCCAAGCCTTGTCGAGCCGTCGATGCGAGCCGCGCTCTCGAGTTCCTTAGGTGCCGAATCGAAGAACCCCTTGAGCATCCACACGAACAGCGGCAGCAGGAAACTCGTATAGGCAAGCGCTAGGCCGAAACGGCTGTCGACGAGCCCCACACCGCGCATAACAACATAAAGGGGAATGATCATCATGACTGCGGGAAACATGCGAACGACAAGATAGCCGAGCATGAGCTGATCTCGGCCTCGAAACGCGAAGCGAGAAAATGCATAGGCGGCAAGCGTGCCCGTGACGACGCAGATCGTCACCGTCAGCAAGGTAACGACGAGGCTGTTGCCTATAAGCCGTGGGAAACCTGACTGCGTCCAGATGGCGACATAATTGTCGAAGGTAACGCGGCTCGGGAGGTACTGCATCGTCTGGGTGACAATGTCGGCCTCATATTTGAGGGATGTCAGGAACATCCAGATCATCGGACCGAACAGAACACCGTCAGGCTTGCGAGCACGATGTAGGTGGCGATGTTCGCGATCATCCGCCGGTGACGCTTGCTTTCAATCATCGCCCTGTCCTTTGGTAATCCTGGAGATGCGGATATACCCGGCCGCGAAGATCATCAGGGTCACGAACATCACCACCGACAGGGCGGATGCGTAGCCGAAATTGAACTCCTTGTAGGCAGTCTGAAAGGCGTACAACGACAGCACTTGCGTGGCATCTCCCGGTCCGCCACCGGTGAGAATGAGGAGCAGATCGGGCGAATTGACCAGACCGATGACGCGCAGGATCACTGCCGCCGCGATGACGGTCTTGAGCATGGGCAAGGTGATCAGCCTGAGTTGTGCCGCCAGGCCTGCGCCGTCGACCGCCGCTGCCCTGTAGAGATCCTCGGGAATACCCTTCAGGCCCGCGAGCAGTAGCAGCGCGAAGAATGGAAACCCATGCCAGGCCTCGACGAGAATGGTCGCCGCAAGCGCAGTATTGGGATCAGCAAACCATGCCTTGTAGGCCTGCAGGACGCCTAGCCGGACAAGAAGATCGTTGATGACTCCGAGCCGCGGATCGAGCAGCAAGGCCCACATATGACCCGCTACGACATTGGGTAGGAAGTAGGGAAGCAGGATGAGCACGGCGAAGATTTTCGTGCCCGGCAAATCCCTGTTGAGAGCTGTCGCGGCGAGAAGACCAAGCGATAGTTCCAGCACGACCGCGGCAGCAACCCACACGACGGTGTTCTTCAATGCGATCC
This sequence comes from Mesorhizobium sp. LSHC420B00, assembly GCF_000503055.1. Lineage (GTDB taxonomy): Bacteria > Pseudomonadota > Alphaproteobacteria > Rhizobiales > Rhizobiaceae > Mesorhizobium. Next base: position 198,124 of record NZ_AYVY01000005.1, read on the forward strand.
AGAATACCGGGTCTGACCACATCGCTAGATAATGTTTGAAGCCGACCCAGCCATCCAACCCGGGACGCGTCAGACGCATCTCGCGAAAGCTGATGGCCATCCCGTAAAGCGTCGGATAGGCGATCACGAGAAGGATAAGGGCGAGGCTGGGAAGGAGCAGCAAATACATCCAGTATCGGGTCTCGGATAGTTCGCCGAGAGCCCGCATAGGCAGATATCTGCTCGAGCTTATTATCATGAATCTGCGATGCGAAAGCACCGTCCCGTTGCGTTCTGAGCACGGCTGCACGTCCGGGGATCAGCGGAGCGCCGCCTCCAGGCCCTGGATCATGCGGTCTACTGCCTGTTCCGGCGTCGACTGACCCGTCAGCACCGACTGGAAAGCGGGATTGACGACATTTTCGGACCAGCCCGCGGCGCCGACGAAATTGTTCGGCAGGCGTCCGAACTTGAGCGTTTCCGTCGCCGCATTATAGATCGGATTGCCGGTGATCCGCTGATCCTGCAGCGCAGCGGCGGAGGCCGGAAAATAGCCGGTCCCCTCGAGCAGGGCCAGGGCAGCGTCCGTTTGGCCCCAGAAGCTCACCCACCGCCAGGCAGCCTCGATATTGTCTTCCTTCATGACGCCGTTGCCGGCGTACGCGACGCGAGCGACATGCGCCTTCGGACCGGCCGGCATCGGCGCGGTCGAGAATTGTTCGCCCTGCTTCATCGCACTCGAGATTTCGTTCAGCGAACCGGTATGATGCCACACCATCGCAGTCTGCCCGGTGCGGAAGGCTTCCATGATCTGACGGTAGCTGTCGTGGGGCGCGCTCGGCGGCACGACCTTTTCCTTCAGGAAGAGATCGGAATAGAACGTTATCGCCTCAATCGCCGCGGCCCTCTCGATGGCCGGCTGCCCATCCTTGACGATCGGCGAGCCGAACGCCTCCATGACATCGATGACATATTTGAAACCGCCGGCGCCGGCGCGCATGCCGAAGGCATACCTGCCCTTCGAAGGATTGGTCAGTTTGCGGGATGCCTGAAGGAATTCGTCGAAATTTCGGGGTGGCCCCGCCAGTCCAGCTTCCTCGAAATAGTCTGCGCGGTAGTACATCCAGTCAACGAAGGCGAAGGCGGGAACCGCATAAATGACGCCATTGCTTGAAAGCCCGGTCCAGCGGTTGTCGGGAAAGTTCGCCTTGCCCTCCCACCCATTCACGCGCTCGGTAAGATCGATCAATCCCTCCATCGCGGTAAGATCGGCGAAGCGCTCGGCGATCACCATGGCGGTATCGGGACGCCCGCCGGCCAGCACGGCCGATGAAACCTTGGCCATATATTCCGAGTTCGGGATGTTTTCCTGGGTCACCGCCACATCTGCATTGGCCGCCTGAAACAATCCGATGATCTTGAGTAAGCTGGCCATTTCCGACTGACTGGTGAAGTGGTGCCAGTAACTGATGGCACTCGCGGCACGGGCACCACCAATGCGCCCTGCCATCGCGAGGGCCGCCGAACCCACGAGAAACTGCCTTTTGTTCAACCGCATGCGACCTCCTCCAAGATATCAGATCAGCAGACTGATCGATCAGTTGGAGTGTTGGGTAACATCATTTCCCAAGCCGTGCAACCGCGCCGGAGAGGCAAGCAACGACGTGTCAGACCAGACCAAGGTTCCGCTGCATGGCCGCCTGGAAATGGGACTGCAGCTTTGCTTCGGCAGCGTCGGCATTCCTGGTGCTGCAAGCCTCAAGGATGTCGAGGTGTTCCTTCAGTGTCCGGATCATGATTGGCGAGGTGAGTTTGCTGTCCAGCCGCAACAGACGTAGATAATTGTGCATGCGCCGATAGGTGCTATCGATCAAGGGATTGCGCAGCGCGCCGATGATTGCGCCATGCAGCTCTCCCTCCAGCGCATCCATCTCCTCCAGTTGCTCCTTTCCCACACCCTCCCGTTCGATGCGCCGGACCAGCCGGGAGTGCCGCATTTCCAAGGCATTCATGACGGCTTCATCGCCCTGCTCGGCAAAGACGCGAATTGCCGATCGCTCTATGATGGCGCGGAATTGGTAGGTGGCACGCGTGAGCTCCATGCCAGGTTTTATGAACTGGATTCCGGAGCGTGGATGGATGGTGAGAATTCCTTCCGCCTCGAGCTTGCGCAGAGCGTCACGAAGCGGAGCGACGGGCACGTCAACGATCGCGGACAGTTCGCTCTGCGAAACGAATGCCCCGACCGGAACGCGCCTGTCGAACAAGCGTTCCAGAATTCGTTCGTAGGCAACATCGCTCATACGGGTGGCCGCCACCAGGGTATGAGAGATGGCTTTTGCTTTGCCCGCCACTTGCGGCACCTCCATCGATTCGGTACTGAGTCATCTTAGCTGATAGATCAGTGCGTTATACTAAACGATCAGAAAGCCCCTGTGATGAGCCTTTCGCATTTTCGTATAACCCGATTTCAGTTCGCCCGCGACCGGGTAATCGGGGACAGTCAGGTTCGAGCCGACGATGTAAACGTCGCTGCGCTGGAACTCGTTTCGAAAAGTGGTGAAGTGGGACTGGGCTTCATCCAGACGCTCTTCAATCCCCTGCCCGACCAGACTGAGATTGAGACCGTTTTCGAAAACGAGGTTTGGCCGGGGCTGAAAGGACATAAGGCGATCGCGCTGGTTCATCGTGTGAACCGCCCGCGCGGTGGCAATCAGCGGGCGTACTCCCTGCCTTTCCATGAAGCGATCCAGGTGGCGCTTTGGGATCTTGCGGCAAAGGAAGCTGGCCTACCCCTTCACGTGCTGCTCGGCAGTCGTCGCAACCGTGTGAAAGCCTACGCCAGTGGCCTCGATTTTCACCTCGACGACGATGCTTTCGTCTCCTTGTTTTCCCACGCGGCGTCGCTTGGCTATTCCGCTTTCAAGATCAAGGTCGGCCACCCGGATTTCGATCGCGATCTGCGGCGCCTGGAGCTGTTGAAAACCTGCGTGCCGGCAGGCTCGGAAATCATGATCGACCCGAACGAGGCGTGGACCTCGAAGGAAGCGCTAATGAAATTGGTGGCGATCCGCGATGCCGGCCACGATCTTCTCTGGGTCGAGGATCCAATCCTGCGTCACGACCACGAAGGATTGAGAATGCTCAGGCAGGCAATGACATGGACTCAGATCAACAGCGGCGAGTATCTGGATCTTCAAGGCAAACGGCTTCTTCTGGAAGCCCACGCAGCCGACATCCTGAATGTCCACGGTCAAGTCACCGATGTTATGCACATTGGTTGGCTGGCCGCCGAGCTCGGCATCCCGGTCAGCATCGGCAACACCTTTCTGGAGATCGGCGTGCACATGGCGGTCGCGCTTCCGGAAGTCGAATGGCTGGAATATTCGTTTCAGAACTTCGATCATCTGGTGGAACAGCCCATCGAAATCCGGGACGGCTACGTCTATGCGCCCGATCGACCTGGCCATGGATTGGTACTGTCCGAAAAAGCGCGCGGCGAATGGATGAGACCAAGGTGCCTGATACGGTCGGAACTGGGTACCGCGCCAGAAAATGCACGCCTCCCTGGCAAGTGAGTGAATGACCGAGCCAGCTTGGGAGTTGGCGATGCATGGCACAATTCACGCCACCTCGAAGACCACATGTCCGAAGAACGTGCCGACACGATGCGCGCGATCATCTCCTGGGGCGCTACGCCGAGTTGTTCGGCTACGACGAGCCGTCGAAGCAATTCGACCTCGAGAACCCGGCGTGAGCGAGTTCGCATGGCTGTCTTCTCAGGAACATTCCATGATTTCGATCGAACAGGCTGCCAATTAATTTGGGCATCGTCCTGCCGCGCGGGTCCGGGATCGGGTTCCTCGGTGCTGGAATTATGTTTCTCAAGAAGGAACTGAACGTGTGCGACCTCAATACTGCGCCGACCCGCTGGTCTTCCGCCGCGTTCGGCGTCCTCGCCAAGCCCGCCGGACGCTCCTCGCCGCGGTCGCGGCTGGTTAACCGAGTTCGAGCCCAGTTTCTCGTCCGTGTGGTCTGCCGCAATCCCGACGTCGGCATCGGTCATCTGAGCCTTCGGCGCCTCGACCGCCCCGATCTGAAGAGCACCCGCGCGTTTCGAGGTAACGTCCAGCAATCGGCGACAACCCGCAACCAATGCCGGTTGAAGCTGTTGTGGGACGGCTCGGCCTCGAGCCTGCGGTTTCGGCAGCGCGATAGTCTAGGGCGTCGAGACCTTGATAGAGTGTCGAAGATAGCTTCCGGCCTGGTTTCCACCGCCATACGAACTGCGGCGGGTGATCAATTGGCTGTCACATGAACCAGCTCATGAGCATTCCGACCATGCACATCGCCATAGCGATCGTGGAGGCCCATCCCAGCCAGCGCAGCCAGCCCTTGACGGTGAAGTCGCCCATGACCTTTGGCTGGCCTGTCATTATCATCATGACCGTCATGACCGGAACGGCGACGACACCGTTGACGACGGCTGTCCAATACAGCGCCTTGATCGGGTCGATTGGACCGAACGTGATCGCTGCTCCGAGCCCCGTGGCCGCGGCAAGAGTGCTGTAAAACGCCACAGCCTCCCCAGGTCTGCGCGACAACCCCACGGGCCATCGTCTCGCCTCGCCAATGGCGTAAGCCGCCGCGCCGGCCAGGATCGGTACCGCCAGCAACCCTGTCCCGACGATGCCGAAAGCGAAGATAGCAAAGGCAAAATCGCCGACGATCGGCCGCAGCGCCTCGGCCGCCTGAGCGGATGTCTCGACGTCGGTGATGCCGGCTTTGTTCAAGGTCGCCGCGGTCGCGAAGATGATCGCCAGCGCGATGACGTTGGAGAATGCCATGCCTATGAGAGTGTCGGCGCGTATTCGCGAAAACGCGTCGACCGCCTGACGTGGAGCCCTCAACAACGATTTTCTGCGATGATTTGCGTGGACCTCTTCGGCCTCCTCTGACGCCTGCCAGAAGAAGAGATAGGGCGAAATCGTCGTGCCGAAGATAGCGAGAAGCGTAGTGAAGAACTCGTTGCTCCAGACAATTCGCGGGACCAGCACGCCACCCAGTGCTTCGGCCCAGGGAACTTGCACAGCAAACACGACAGCGACATACGAGAACAGGCTCAACGTCATCCATTTCAAGATGAGCGCGTAGCGATCGTAGTTCACGAAAACGATTCCAATTACGCAAATGGCTGCGAACAGGACGACATAGAGAACGGTCGGGCCGCCGATTAGAAGCTTCGTCGCATCGGCCATGGCGCTGAGATCGGCGCCGATGTTGACGGTATTTGCGATGAACAGAAGAGTTACGATGGACTGTAGAAGCCAATTCGGATAGTGGCGGCATAGATTGCCTGCGATGCCGTGGCCGGTGGTCCTTCCGATGCGCGCACTGATTTCCTGAATCGCGACCATCAGAGGATAGGTCAGCAGCATCGTCCATCCGATTGCGAACCCGAGTTGGGCCCCCGCCTGGCTATAGGTGCCGATCCCGGATGGATCATCGTCCGACGCGCCAGTGATGAGGCCCGGCCCCAGTCTGCGGAGGATCGTCTTCTTCACGGGAGAGACAGATGAACTCGGTCGATTTTTCTTGGAAGCCGCCAGCTCATCCATTGCGTTGGGTCCACAGAGCAAAGCCAGCAGCACCAGTAGCTGCCGCGATTTCGCCAATAGCAATACCGTAGAAACGTGCCACTTTGGCGGAGGATCTGCGCCCTCCGAAGGCAGAAGTTACAGGTTCGAATCCTGTCGGGTGCAGCATTGCCGCAGTTCGCTTG